>JAQGJU010000022.1 GCA_028290465.1 Xanthobacteraceae bacterium
ACCGAACCCGGCTTGCACAGCACCTGACCGCGCTCGACTTCCTCGCGCTTGGTGCCGCGCAGCAGCGCGCCGATGTTGTCGCCCGCCTGGCCCTGATCCAGCAGCTTGCGGAACATTTCCACGCCGGTCACGATAGTCTTGAGCGTCGCCTTCAGGCCGACGATCTCGACTTCCTCGCCGACCTTGACGATGCCGCGCTCGACGCGGCCGGTGACGACCGTGCCGCGGCCCGAGATCGAGAACACGTCTTCGACCGGCATCAGGAACGGCTGGTCGATCGGGCGTTCCGGCTGCGGGATGTAGGCGTCGACCGCCTTCATCAGTTCCAAGACCGCGTCGTGACCGAGCTTCGGCTCCTTGCCTTCCAGCGCCATCACGGCCGAGCCCTTGATGATCGGAATATCATCGCCCGGATAGTTGTACTTCGACAGCAGTTCGCGAATTTCCATCTCGACGAGTTCGATCAGTTCCGGGTCGTCGACCAGGTCGCACTTGTTCATGAACACGACCAGCGCCGGCACGCCGACCTGACGGGCCAAGAGGATGTGCTCGCGGGTCTGCGGCATCGGGCCGTCGGCGGCCGACACCACCAGGATCGCGCCGTCCATCTGGGCGGCGCCGGTGATCATGTTCTTCACATAGTCGGCGTGGCCCGGGCAGTCGACATGGGCATAGTGGCGGTTCGCGGTCTCGTACTCGACATGCGCGGTCGAGATGGTGATGCCGCGCGCCTTTTCTTCCGGCGCCTTGTCGATCATGTCGTACGCCGTGAAGGTCGCCCCACCCGACTCCGCCAGGACCTTGGTGATCGCCGCCGTCAGGGATGTCTTGCCATGATCGACGTGACCGATCGTCCCGATGTTACAATGCGGCTTATTACGCTCGAATTTCTCTTTGGCCATTTGGGACGCTCCGTCTCTCAGGCAGTCTCAGAAGATGAAAGCAACCGAACGGACCTCCGTTCGGCGCGTGAAAGTCTTGGATCAGGCGTACTTCGCCTGAACCTCTTGTGCCACGGCTTGCGGCACTTGCTCGTAGTGATCGAATTGCATCGTGAAGGTCGCACGACCCTGGCTCATCGAGCGCAGATTGTTGACGTAGCCGAACATGTTGGCGAGCGGCACCATGGCGTTGACCACGTTGGCGTTGCCGCGCATGTCCTGGCCCTGGATCTGGCCGCGCCGCGAGTTCAGATCGCCGATGACCGAACCGGTGTAGTCTTCCGGGGTCACCACTTCGACCTTCATGATCGGCTCAAGCAGCACCGAACCGCCCTTCTGCAGCGCTTCGCGCAACGCAGCGCGCGAGGCGATTTCGAAGGCGAGCGCCGACGAGTCGACGTCGTGGTAGCGACCGTCGATCAACGTGACCTTGAGGTCGACCACCGGGAAGCCGGCCAACACGCCAGCTCCCAGCACGGAATTAAGACCCTTCTCGACGCCCGGGATGTATTCCTTCGGCACAGCGCCGCCGACAACGTCATTTTCGAAAATGAAGCCGGTGCCGGCCGGCTGCGGTTCGACCTCGATCTTGACCTGCGCGAACTGACCGGTACCGCCGGTCTGCTTCTTGTGCTGGTAGTCGACCGTGACCTTCTTGCTGATCCGCTCACGATAAGCGACCTGCGGTGCGCCGATATTGGCGTCGACCTTATAGGTGCGGCGCAGAATATCGACCTTAATGTCGAGATGCAGCTCGCCCATTCCCTTGAGAATGGTCTGACCGGATTCCGGATCGGTGGAAACGCGGAACGACGGATCTTCGTTGGCGAGCTTGGCCAGCGCGACGCCGAGCTTTTCCTGGTCGGCCTTCGACTTCGGCTCGATCGCGATTTCGATCACCGGCTCCGGGAATTCCATCTTCTCCAGGATGACCTGATGGTCGGCATCGCACAGCGTGTCGCCGGTGCGGGTCTCTTTCAGACCGGCCAGCGCCACGATGTCGCCCGCATAGGCTTCCTTGATGTCTTCACGGTTGTTGGCATGCATCAGCAGCATACGGCCAACACGTTCCTTGCGCTCACGGGTGGAGTTCACCACGCCGGTGCCGCTCGACAGAATACCCGAATAGATCCGGCAGAACGTGATCGTGCCGACATACGGGTCGTCCATGATCTTGAACGCCAGCAGGGCCAGCGGCTCACGATCGTCCGGCTTGCGGATGAGCTCGTTGCCCTTCTCGTCAACGCCCTTGATCGGCGGCACTTCGACCGGCGACGGCAGATAGTCGACGACGGCGTCGAGCAACGGCTGCACGCCCTTGTTCTTAAAGGCCGAGCCGCACAGCACCGGATAGAACGCGCCGGTGATCACAGCCTTGCGGATCAGGCGCTTGAGGGTCGCCTCGTCGGGCTCGACGCCGTCGAGATACGCCGCCATCGCGTCGTCATCGAGATCGACCGCGGCCTCGATCATCTTCTCGCGGTATTCAGCGGCTTGGTCGGCCATGTCGGCCGGGATCTCGATGTCCTTGTAGTTGGCACCGAGCGCCTCGTCTTCCCAGATCACGCCCTTCATGCGGACGAGATCGATCAGGCCCTTGAACTGGTTTTCGGCGCCAATCGGAAGCTGAATGGCAATCGGCTTGGCGCCGAGCCGCTTCACGATGTCGTCCATGCACTTGAAGAAGTCCGCGCCGATCTTGTCCATCTTGTTGGCGAACACGATGCGCGGCACTTTATACTTGTCGCCCTGGCGCCAGACCGTCTCGGTCTGCGGCTCAACGCCCTGGTTGGAGTCGAGCACGACAACGGCGCCATCGAGCACGCGCAGCGAGCGCTCTACTTCGATGGTGAAATCAACGTGGCCCGGCGTGTCGATGATGTTCAGGCGCTTGTCGTTCCAGAACGCGGTGGTCGCGGCCGACGTAATGGTGATGCCGCGTTCCTGCTCCTGCTCCATCCAATCCATCGTCGCGGCGCCTTCGTGCACCTCGCCGATTTTATGGCTCTTGCCGGTGTAATAGAGGATCCGCTCCGTAGTCGTAGTCTTCCCGGCATCAATGTGGGCCATGATGCCGAAATTACGGTAGTCCTCGATGGCATGAATGCGGGGCATGGGGAGTCCTTTTGATCCGTCAGTTCGCCAGGCTTACCAGCGGTAGTGCGAGAACGCCCGGTTGGCTTCCGCCATCCGGTGGGTATCCTCACGCTTCTTGACGGCGTTTCCCCTGTTATTGGACGCATCGAGCAACTCGGCGGAGAGCCGCTCGGTCATGGTTTTTTCGTTGCGATCGCGAGCCGCCGTGATGATCCAGCGGATGCCGAGCGCCTGACGGCGAACGGTGCGCACCTCGACCGGCACCTGGTAGGTGGCGCCGCCGACGCGGCGCGAACGCACCTCGATCGAAGGCATCACATTGTCCAGCGCCTGCTCGAACACCGACACCGGGTTCGCCTTGGTCTTACCCTCGATGATCTCGAGCGCCCCATAGACGATGGCCTCGGCCGCCGACTTTTTGCCGGCGTACATGATCGAGTTCATGAACTTGCTGACGACCAGATTGCCGAACTTCGGATCCGGGTTAACTTCGCGCTTTTCGGCGCTGTGACGACGAGACATCGTTCAGGCTCCGATTACTTGGGACGCTTCGCGCCGTATTTCGAACGGCGCTGCTTACGGTTCTTGACGCCCTGGGTATCCAGCACGCCGCGCAGAATGTGGTAGCGAACGCCCGGCAAATCCTTGACGCGGCCGCCGCGGATCATCACCACCGAATGCTCTTGCAGGTTATGCCCCTCACCCGGGATATAACCGATCACCTCGAAGCCATTGGTCAGGCGCACCTTGGCGACCTTACGAAGTGCCGAGTTCGGCTTCTTCGGCGTGGTCGTGTAGACGCGCGTACAGACACCGCGCTTCTGCGGGCTCTGCTGCAGCGCCGGCACCTTGTTGCGGGCCTTGACCGGCCGCCGGGGCTTGGCAATCAGCTGGTTGATCGTCGGCATCGCCTGCCTTTATTCCTCGTTACGGCCTCGCGGCCCTAAAAGTGTCCCCACGCGGAAACGCCCGCGCAAAGCGAAATCGCGCCATCTGCCTCCAAGAGGCGGACGGGCGCTGCTCCGTGAACAGAGGACCACAGGGCGGTAACGCACCGCGGTCATGTTTATTCAGCAACCTGACACAGGCTTGTCTCGACAGCGTTTGAGCTTCTTGCTTCGAGGTGAGAGCGCCAGATCCGGGAGCAATGAAAGTACTGGACTTTCAGAAGCTTGATGGACCCAGGCAGCCGTTCCGAAGCAGACGAAGCTCACCGCCTGCCGTAAAGTGGGCGGGTTTTATCGGCGCACGGCCCTCAAGTCAAGGCCGCAGCCGCGTAAACCCTTAGGTAGATCGGCCATTTGGCCGTTTTCCCAGCACCCCCGCACCGTCGAGATCGAAAGAAACCGGAGGGGCCGGTAAAAACGCCGCCCCGTGGGGCGGCGTTCGTCCTTGTGACAGCGATTCGACCGAGAGTCTACCCGCGTAAACCTTTCGGGGCCTATTCGGCCGCCGGCAGGGCAACTTTCGGGATCTGGGCCTCGGCCTTGATGGCCGCTTCCTTCTCGCGTTCGTCGAGAATCAGCTGATCGCGCTTGGTCGCAACCTCACGCAGCTGATTCATGGTGGCGCCGGTACCGGCCGGGATCAGCCGGCCGACAATGACGTTCTCCTTGAGGCCGTCGAGGGTATCGATCTTGCCGTTGACGGCGGCCTCGGTGAGCACCCGCGTGGTCTCCTGGAACGACGCTGCCGAGATGAACGAGCGGGTCTGCAGCGACGCCTTGGTGATGCCGAGCAGCACTGGATTTCCGGAAGCCGGCCTCTTGCCCTCCTCCTTCATCCGCACGTTGATCTCGTCCATTTCCGTGCGATCGATCTGCTCGCTGGCGAGCAACTCGGTGTCGCCCGCGTCGGTGATCTCCACCTTCTGCAGCATCTGCCGGACAATCACTTCGATGTGCTTGTCGTTGATGTTCACGCCCTGCAGCCGATAGACCTCCTGGATTTCGTTGACCAGGTAGGCGGCGAGTTCCTCGACGCCCTTGATCGCCAGAATGTCGTGCGGTGCCGGATTGCCGTCGACGATGAAGTCACCCTTCTCGACGAGATCGCCATCCTGCAGATGGATGTGCTTGCCCTTCGGGATCAGGTACTCGACCGGCTCAAGATCCTTCTCGCTCGGCTCGATCGAGAGCCGGCGCTTGTTCTTGTAGTCGCGCCCGAACCGGATCGTGCCGGAGCATTCGGCGATGATCGCCGCTTCCTTCGGCCGACGGGCCTCGAACAGCTCCGCCACCCGCGGCAGACCGCCGGTGATGTCGCGGGTCTTGGCGCTTTCGGTCGGGATACGGGCGACGACGTCGCCCGCGTTAACCTTGGTGCCCGGATCGGCCGAGATGATGGCGTCGACAGCAAGCTGATAGCGCGCCTCGCCGCCCCGGCTGAGCTTCAGGATGTTGCCATCCTTGTCCTTGATGACGATCGAGGGCCGCAGATCCTGCTGCCCGCGCACCGAACCGGAGCGCCAGTCCATGACCACGCGCTTGGTGATGCCCGTGGCCTCGTCCTGGGTCTCGGTCACCGACTGACCTTCGACCAGATCCTCGTACGCGACGATGCCCTCGACCTCGGTGAGGATCGGACGCGTATAGGGATCCCACTCGGCGATGCGCTGGCCGCGCTTGATCTTGTCGCCGTCGTCGACCCGCATGCGGGCGCCCGACTGCAGACGGTGAACCGCCCGCTCGGTGCCGTCCGGATCGACCACCGCCACCACGATGTTACGACCCATCGCGATCAGGTCGCCGTCGGAGTTGCGGGCGGTGTTCTTGTTCTTGATCTTGATGGTGCCGTCGAAGTTCGACTCGATGAACGACTGCACCGAGAGCTGGGCAGCGCCGCCGATGTGGAACGTACGCATGGTGAGCTGGGTGCCCGGCTCGCCGATCGACTGCGCCGCGACGACGCCGACCGCCTCGCCCATGTTGACGGGAGTGCCGCGAGCAAGATCGCGCCCGTAGCACGCGCCGCACACGCCCGACTTGGTCTCGCAAGTCAGCACCGAACGGATGCGGACTTCCTGGACGCCGGCATTGGCGATCAGTTCGACATGCGGCTCCTCGATCAAGGTGCCCTTCTTCACGACCACCTTGTTGGAGGCCATATCGCGCACGTCTTCGGCCGTGGTGCGGCCGAGGATACGCATCCCCAGCGAGGCCACGACGTTGCCGGCGTTGATGATGGCCCGCACCTTGATGCCCGCCGAGGTGCCGCAATCATACTCGGTGATGATGCAGTCCTGCGCCACGTCGACCAGACGACGCGTCAGATAGCCGGAATTGGCCGTCTTCAGCGCGGTATCGGCGAGGCCCTTACGGGCACCGTGGGTCGAGTTGAAGTATTCGAGAACCGACAGGCCTTCCTTGAAGTTGGAAATGATCGGGCTCTCGATGATCTCGCCGGACGGCTTGGCCATCGCGCCGCGCATGCCGGCGAGCTGTTTCATCTGCGCCGGCGAACCGCGCGCTCCAGAATGGGCCATCATGTAGATCGAGTTGATCTGCTCGTCGCGACCGTTCTTGTCCTTCTTGACGGTCGAGATCTCGCGCATCATCTCGTCGGCGATCTTGTCGGTGCATTTCGACCATGCATCGACGACCTTGTTGTACTTTTCGCCGGGGGTGATCAGACCGTCGTTCTGCTGCTGCTCGTATTCCTTGACCAGCGTGCGGGTCTCTTCGACGAACTTCCACTTCGACTGCGGGACCACCATGTCGTCCTTGCCGAACGAGATGCCGGCCTTGAACGCGTGATGGAAGCCGAGCGCCATGATGCGGTCGCAGAAGATCACCGTCTCCTTCTGACCGCAGTGACGATAGACCGCGTCGATGGTGTTGGAGATCTCGCGCTTGGTCATCAGCTTGTTGACGGCGTCGAACGGAATCTTCCAGCTCTTCGGCAGCAACTGGCCGAGCAGAACGCGACCCGGCGTGGTCTCGAACCACTTCGAGTAGGTCTCGCCCTTCTCGTTGGTGCCGTACCAGCGATACTTGATCTTGGTGTGGAGCGTGATCGCCTTGCTGTAGATAGCGTGTTCGATCTCGGCATGGTCGCCGAACAGCGAACCCTGGCCGATATCGTTCTCACGCATGATCGACAGGTAATACAGGCCGAGCACGATATCCTGCGACGGCACGATGATCGGCTGACCATTGGCCGGGTGCAGGATGTTGTTGGTCGACATCATCAGCACGCGCGCTTCCAGCTGCGCTTCGAGCGACAGCGGAACGTGCACGGCCATCTGATCGCCATCGAAGTCGGCGTTGAACGCCGCGCAAACCAGCGGATGCAGCTGAATCGCCTTGCCTTCGATCAGCACCGGCTCGAACGCCTGGATGCCGAGACGATGCAAAGTCGGCGCGCGGTTCAGCATCACCGGATGTTCGCGGATCACCTCGTCGAGGATGTCCCAAACTTCCGGCTTTTCCTTCTCGACCAGCTTCTTGGCCTGCTTCACCGTGGTCGACAGGCCCTTGGCGTCGAGCCGCGAATAGATGAACGGCTTGAACAGCTCGAGCGCCATCTTCTTCGGCAGGCCGCACTGGTGCAGCTTGAGCTCCGGACCGACGACGATGACCGAACGGCCGGAATAGTCGACGCGCTTGCCGAGCAGGTTCTGGCGGAACCGGCCCTGCTTACCCTTGAGCATGTCGGCGAGCGACTTCAGCGGGCGCTTGTTGGCGCCCGTGATGACGCGGCCGCGACGGCCGTTGTCGAACAGCGCATCGACCGCTTCCTGAAGCATGCGCTTCTCGTTGCGGATGATGATGTCCGGCGCGCGCAGCTCGATCAGACGCTTCAGGCGGTTGTTGCGGTTGATGACGCGGCGATACAGGTCGTTCAGATCCGAGGTCGCGAAGCGGCCGCCGTCGAGCGGCACCAACGGACGCAGATCCGGCGGGATCACCGGCACCTGGGTCAGGATCATCCATTCCGGCTTGTTGCCGGTCTGGGTGAAGGCCTCGATCAGCTTGAGGCGCTTGGCGAGCTTCTTCGGCTTGAGTTCGGTGGTCGCCTCGGAGATCTCGACGCGCAGATCGGCCGCGATCTTCTCAAGGTCCATGCCCTTGAGCAGTTCGCGAATGGCTTCGGCGCCGATCAGCGCCGTGAAGCTGTCCTGGCCGTATTCGTCCTGCGCACGCAGATAGTCGTCTTCGCTGAGCAGCTGACGGTCCTCGAGCGGGGTCAGGCCCGGCTCGATGACGACGTAGTACTCGAAGTACAGAATCCGCTCGAGATCCTTCAGCGTCATGTCGAGCAGCATTCCGATGCGGCTCGGCAGCGACTTCA
>JAQGJU010000034.1 GCA_028290465.1 Xanthobacteraceae bacterium
TCATCGCCTTCAAGAAGCGCCGGCGCAAGAATTCGCGCCGCAAGCGCGGTCACCGCCAGGAGTTCACGCTGGTCCGCATCAGCGAGTTCCTGACCGACGGCGCCAAGCCGACCAAGGGCCCGAAGCCCCGGCCGGAGCCCAAGGTCAAGCCGGTGGTGGAAGCCAGCGACGACGGCGAGACCCCGGCTCCGAAGGCCAAGAACGCCAAGACGGCGGCCAAGAAGGCTCCGGCCAAGGCCGCCGCCAAGAAGGCCGACAAGCCGAAAGCCGCCGCGAAGGCCAAGAAGTAAGACTTAGCTTTCGGCAAATTCCGGCCGCTCCGGCACGTTCCGGGGCGGCTGACACAATTGTCCGTCCGTCTCGCGTCGATTTCAGATGATTTCGTCGCGGATTCGGGTTACACGTCAATGGAACACGGAAACTAGTTATGGCTCACAAAAAAGCAGGCGGGTCCTCCCGCAACGGCCGCGACTCCGCGGGCCAGCGCCTCGGCTTGAAGCTGTACGGCGGCCAGATCGCCGTTCCGGGCAATATTCTCGCGCGTCAACGTGGCACCAAGTGGCATCCCGGCCAGAATGTCGGGATGGGCAAGGACCATACGTTGTTTGCGCTGATCAACGGTCGCGTTGAGTTCCAGACTAAAGCCAAAGGCCGCTGCTACGTATCGGTACTTCCGATGACGGAGGCTGCGGCCGAATAAGACGGTGGATCAATAGGAGGTCCGCCGGTATCCAGTCCACCGGCAGGGCCCATTGGGTTCCAAAAAGGGGGAGACCGGATACCGGCCTCCCCCTTTCGCTTTTGTACCGCTCGTGGTGGGCGGTACGTTGCAAGGAGCCCAGGCCATGACCTTACTCGAATCCGTTCGCTCGGAGACTTTGCGGGAAGGAAGTATCCCCGTCCTCGAGACCAAGCGGCTCAAAATGCGCGCGCCGCGTCACGGGGACGTAAAAGCCGTTGCGACGCTCGCTAACGACCGCCGCATCGCCGAAAACTCCGCACGCATTCCGCATCCGTATGGCGCCGACGACGCCGCACAATGGATCGCATCGGTCAACGCCCAACTGAACGATCATGCCGGCGAGACCGCGTTCGTCATCACGTTGGCCGACGGCACGCTGATCGGCGCCTGCGGCTTCGGCCTGCTGCGCGAAGGCGCGCCCGAGATCGGCTATTGGCTGGGCTCGGCCTATTGGGGCCAGGGCTATGCCACCGAGGCGGTGCATGCCGTCATCGACTACGCGTTCGACGACTGCGGCCATGACGCGCTGCAGGCCGGCGCCCGCGTGACCAATCCGGCGTCGCGCCGGGTGCTCGAAAAATGCGGCTTCCAGTGGACCGGCGTCGGGCTGTATCGCATTCGCGCGCTGAATTCCTCGGCGCCGATCGACCGCTTCCGCCTCGACCGAGGACTGTGGTCCTCGCTCAAGGCCTGGGGCATGGCGCGCCGCGTCGTGTGAGCCCACATGGGACCTGTGACGTGGCTGGCGTTTTAACCAGCCACGCCACCGGTTGACCAAGATCGATCATTAAATATGCGCTGGCCAGCTTGCGCCGCGACAAGCCGGCCGACGACGGGTAAACAACCGACATGAAATTCCTCGACGAGGCCAAGGTTTACATTCGCTCCGGCGACGGTGGAAACGGCTGTGTGGCGTTCCGCCGCGAGAAGTACATCGAATTCGGCGGCCCGAGCGGCGGCGATGGCGGCAGGGGCGGCGACGTGGTCGTCGAGGCGGTCGACGGCCTCAACACGCTGATCGACTATCGCTACCAGCAGCACCAGAAGGCCAAGAACGGCACCGGCGGCATGGGCAAGGACCGCCATGGCGCGGGCGGCGCCGACTGCCTCATGAAGGTGCCAGCCGGCACCCAGATTTATGAAGAGGACGGCGAGACCCTGCTGGCCGATCTGGCCGAGGTCGGGCAGCGCGTGGTGCTGGCGAAAGGCGGCAATGGCGGCTTCGGCAATGCCCGCTTCAAGACCTCGACCAATCGGGCGCCGCGCAACGCCAATCCGGGCCAGCCCGGCATCGAAATGATCGTCCGGCTGAAGCTCAAGCTGATCGCCGATAGCGGCATTGTCGGTCTGCCGAATGCCGGCAAATCGACGTTCCTGTCCATGGTCAGCGCCGCCCGGCCGAAGATCGCCGACTACCCATTCACCACGCTGCATCCGCAGCTTGGCGTGGTGTTGGTCGACGGCCGCGAATTCGTGCTCGCCGATATTCCGGGCCTGATCGAGGGCGCCCACGAGGGCATCGGGCTCGGCGACCGTTTCCTGGCGCATGTCGAGCGCTGCCGCGTGCTGCTGCATCTGGTCGATGGCACTGTCGAACATGCCGGCAAGGCCTACAAGACGATCCGGACCGAGCTTGAGGCCTATGGCGATATCCTGATCGACAAGCCGGAAATCGTCGTCCTCAACAAGGCCGACGCGCTCACCCCGGAAGAGATCAAGCAGCAGGTGGCGCGGCTCAAGCGCGCCAGCAAGCAGACCCCACTGGTGATGTCGGCGGCGATCGGCGAAGGCGTGCCGGCCGTGCTGCGCGCGCTGTTCCAGGTGATCGGCGATACCCGGGCCGCGACCGCCCCGGCCCCGACGCAAGAGAGCGTCGACGCCGGCTGGCGGCCGTGAGCTTCTGACGATCAGCTAGCCGGTTTTTTCCGTTTGCCGTCCAGCAGCGCCATCAGGCGCTTCGCATCGGCCGGCGCCGCGCTTTTCTGGTCGTTATCGAAATACACATGCACATCGCGGCGCTGCCGCTTCCAGGCGCGGATTTTCCGCGCCCAGGCTCTTAGCGTCTTGTCCGGATAGTGGTCGCGATAGCGCCCGTCGGGCCCATGTCCGCGCACGTAGACGTGGCTGGCGGTGACCTCCCAGGGCGAGGGCGCATCGTGGTGGTCGGAGATGCACAGCGCCACATCACGGTCGCGCAAGACATCGAGGATCGCCGGTTCGTACCAGCTCGGGTGGCGAAATTCGAACGTGTAGCTGTAGCGCTTCGGCAGCATTTTCAGGAACGACGCCAACCGTTCCCGGTTCGCCGTGAATTGCGGCGGAAGCTGGAATAGCACCGGACCGGTTTTTTGCCCCAAGGCTTTGAGCCGCGTCACCAAGAGCTCGATGCTGTTGTCGGATTTTTCCGACAGCCGCTTCCAGTGAGTGATGAATTTTGACGCCTTCCAGGCAAACTCAAAGCTCGGCGGCGTCTGTTCTTTCCACGCGTGGACGGCTTCGAGGCTAGGCATGCGGTAAAACGAGCCGTTGATTTCGGTGGTCGGGAATTCAGACGCGTAGAACTGCAGCCATTTCTTCTTCGGGATATCCGACGGATAGAACGGGCCACGCCAACCGTCATAGGTCCAGCCGGACGTTCCGATACTGATCTTGCTCATAGCGCACCACACGCTTTACCGCTGAACGCTTGACCGGCACGGCAACGCTTGGCGGCGCCGGGCCGTTCCGCGATCCGCTAACGCCAATGTGGCGAATTGGTTGATGCTCAAGCCGGATCATGGTCTAGAAGGCCCGGCCCACAGATGAACCAAGCTAAGTCTTCAGCCCCATGTCCGCCAAAATCCCCGCCCTCACCGATTTCCGCCGCATCGTCGTGAAGGTCGGCTCGTCGCTGCTGGTCGATTCCGCGGCCGGCCGCGTCAAGGAAGCGTGGCTGGCGTCGCTCACCGCCGACATTGCCAAGCTGCACGCGGACAAGCGCGATATCCTGGTGGTGTCGTCGGGCTCGATCGCGCTCGGCCGCGCGGTGCTCAAACTGCCCCGCGGACCGCTGAAGCTGGAAGAGAGCCAAGCCGCCGCCGCCGTCGGCCAGATCGCGCTGGCCCGTACCTGGGCCGAGGCGCTCGGCCGCCACGACATCACGGCCGGCCAAGTGCTGGTGACCTTGCAGGACACCGAGGAGCGGCGCCGCTATCTCAACGCCCGCGAGACCATCGACAAGCTGCTGGAATGGCGCAGCGTCCCGGTCATCAACGAGAACGACACGGTGGCGACCACCGAAATCCGCTACGGCGACAACGACCGTTTGGCCGCCCGGGTCGCCACCATGGCGAGCGCGGACCTGCTGGTGCTGCTGTCCGATATCGACGGCCTATACGACGCGCCGCCCGGCGCCGGCTCCAACGCCAAGCTGGTGCCAGTGGTGCCGCGCATCACGGCCGATATCGAGGCGATGGCCGGCGCCTCCGCGTCCGAACTGTCGCGCGGCGGCATGCGGACTAAAATCGAGGCCGGCCGCATCGCCACGACGGCCGGCACCCACATGGTGATCGCGTCCGGGCACGTCGAGCATCCATTGTCGGCGATCATCGACGGCGCGACCTGCACGTGGTTTTTGACGCCCGCCAATCCGGTGACCGCGCGCAAGAAATGGATCGCCGGCTCGCTGGAGCCGCGCGGCGTGCTGACGGTCGATGCCGGCGCGGTCGCGGCGCTGCGGCGCGGATCGAGCCTGCTGCCGGCCGGCGTGGTGCGGGTCGAGGGCGCGTTCGCGCGCGGCGACGCGGTCATCGTGCGCGGGCCGGATGGCGGCGAAGTCGGGCGCGGGCTGGTGGCCTATGACATCGACGATGCCGAGCGGGTGCGGGGAAAATCCACCCCGGACATCATGACCATCCTGGGGATCGGTGGCCGCTCCGTGATGGTGCACCGGGACGATCTGGTGATGAGCACCGAATAAGACCGAAGGCCCAAAAGACAAAGACCCCGGCCACCCGAAGGTTGCCAGGGTCTTGCCACCGGACGGTGCGGGAAGGGGCTGGGGGGATCCGCCCGGCGTGACTCGTTAACGGCCAAGCTTTTGAGGCGTTCCAGGCATTTCAGACTTTTTTTGGGGGCCGGGTTTCGGCTACCACTTCACTGCCGTTGCACAGCCCTGACGCGGAACCCATCTCTCGCAGGCAAACAATGGACATGGTAGGAAAGTGTCCAGTTACGGACGGAAAGCCATGATCCAGCCCCTGAAAAGCATCGAGCCCACCGGCGACATCGCCGCGACCCTGCGGAACCTGGGGCGCGAAGCGCGCGCCGCCGCCCGAACGCTGGCCCTGGCGCCAACTGAGCAGAAAAACCGTGCGCTCACCGCGATGGCCCACGCCGTGCGGACAAATTCGGACGCGATCCTGGCCGCCAATGCCGAGGATATCGCCGACGCCAAGGCGGCCGGCACGGCGGCGTCGTTGATCGACCGGTTGCGGCTCGACGACAAGCGCATCGAATCCATCGCCGAGGGTATAGAGGTGGTGCGTGACCTGCCCGATCCCGTCGGCACCGTGATGGAGTCCTGGACCCGGCCGAACGGCATGACCATCGAGCGCGTGCGCGTGCCGCTCGGCGTGATCGGGGTGATTTATGAAAGCCGGCCGAACGTAACGGCCGATGCCGGCTCGCTGTGCCTCAAAGCCGGCAACGCCGTGATCCTGCGCGGCGGCTCCGACAGTCACCGCTCGGCCCGCGCCATCCACGCGGCGCTGGCCGAAGGACTGCGCGCGGCAGGCTTGCCCGAAGCCGCGATCTCGTTGGTGCCGACCCGCGACCGTGCCGCCGTCGGAATGATGCTGACCGGCCTCGACGGCGATATCGACGTCATCGTGCCGCGCGGCGGCAAGGGTCTCGTCGCCCGCGTGCAAGCCGAGGCCCGCGTTCCGGTGTTCGCGCACCTCGAAGGCGTGTGTCATGTCTTTGTCGACAAGGCCGCCGACCTCGACATGGCCAAGTCCATCGTGCTCAACGCCAAGATGCGCCGCACCGGCGTCTGCGGCGCCGCCGAGACCTTGCTGGTCGATCGCGCCGCGATGGCGACGCACCTCCGGCCGCTGATCGCGATGCTGCTGGATGCCGGCTGCGAAGTGCGCGGCGATGCGGACGTTCGCGCCGTCGGTGCGCGCGTCAAACCGGCGAGCGAGGCCGATTGGGGCACCGAATATCTCGATGCGGTGATCGCCGCCAAGGTCGTCGACGGCATCGATGCGGCGATCGCCCATATCGAGCGGTACGGTTCGCACCACACCGACGCGATCATCACGGCCGACGCCAAGGCGGCCGAAAAATTCCTCGCCGAGGTCGATTCCGCGATCGTGCTGCATAACGCCTCGACCCAGTTCGCCGATGGCGGCGAGTTCGGTTTTGGCTCGGAAATCGGCATCGCGACCGGCCGCATGCATGCGCGCGGACCGGTCGGCGCCGAACAGCTCTGCACGTTCAAGTACCGGGTGCGCGGCGCCGGGCAGATCCGGCCGTGAGTTCGCGTCCGGCGCAGGCGCCGGTCACGAGGCTGGTATTGCCGCCGCATGCCGCCGGAATGAAGATCGGCCTGTTCGGCGGCACCTTCGATCCGCCGCATGCCGCGCACCGGGCTGTCAGCCTGCTGGCCATGAAGCGGCTCGGTCTCGACCGGATATGGTGGCTGGTGACGCCGGGCAATCCGCTGAAAGTTAACGGCGGCCTGCCGTCGCTCGGCGACCGCATCGAAAGCGCGCGGGCGCTGGCCCGGCATCCGCGCATCGACGTCACCGGTATCGAGGCAGCATTCGGCACCAACTACACCGTCGACACCGTCACGACCTTGTTAGAGCGTGCCCGTAATGTGCGCTTTGTATGGTTGATGGGTGCCGACAATCTTCGCCATTTCGACCGCTGGAAGGACTGGCGCGGCATCGCGGACCGCCTGCCGATCGCCGTGGTCGACCGTCCCGAGGCCAGCCTGACGGCGTTCGCCGGACGGGCCGCGCAGTCGCTCGGCCGATATCGTGTTCCCGAGCACGCCGCCAGGACGCTGCCGATGCGTCGGGCCCCGACCTGGGTGTTCCTGCACGGATTAAAATCGCAATTATCGTCCACCCGGCTGCGCACTGGGCGAGAAATTGCGGACAAAGGTTGAAACCGGAGCGGGTGCGTGCCTATCTTAATACGCGCGCCGGACCCTGAACCGGCGGCTGTTGCAGCGAAAGGATACGAACCCCTGGCCACTCCTGCACTCTCCCGGGCCGCGCGCCCCCGTCGCGCGCCCGCTCCGGTCTCCCCTAAGCGCCCTGACGCCAAGGAGACCCTCCGCCTCGTCCTCGCCACGCTCGACGACATGAAGGCCGAGGACATCGTCACTCTCAATCTCACCGGCAAGACATCGTTCTGCGATTTTATGGTGGTCGCCACCGGAAGGTCGCAGCGCCATGTCGGTTCGACCGCCGACAACGTGCTCAAGGATCTCAGCGCAGCCGGAGTTCGCGGGGTGCGGGTCGAAGGCGTGCCGCAATGCGACTGGGTGCTGATCGATGCGGGCGATGTCATCGTCCATGTATTCCGGGAGGAAGTGCGTAGCTTCTACAATCTCGAGAAGATGTGGACCGGCGGCCCACCGGCCGATCGGCCGGCAAACTAAGCCGGAAGGCGGCGCGCTATGCGCCTCATCGTCGCCGCCGTCGGACGGTTGAAACAGGGCCCGGAGCGCGAGCTTGCGGAGCGCTATGCCAAGCGCGCCACGGAGACCGGCCGCGCGCTCGGCTGGCGCCCTCTGGAAGTCGTCGAATTGCGCGAAAGCCGCGCGCAGGAGACCGACAGGCGCAAACTTGAAGAATCCATCGCGCTCGCCAATGTGATCCCGGAAGGCAGCACCATCATCGTGCTGGAAGAGCGCGGCGAGTCGCTCGACAGCGCTTCATTGGCGGCGAAGTTGCGCGGCTGGAGCGATGCCGGACAGCCGGCGCTCAGTTTTCTGATCGGCGGGCCGGATGGCCTTGCGGCCAGCCTGCGCGACCGCGCCGGGTTGCATCTGGCCTTCGGGTCCGCGACCTGGCCGCATCAACTGGTGCGCATCATGCTTCTGGAGCAGCTCTATCGCGCCGCCACCATCCTGTCCGGACATCCGTATCATCGCGCATAGGCATGAATTCAGCCGGCTAATGTTACGCATTGTTATGTTGCCTTGGGGCCGGCGGCCGCTACTTTGGATTCGATGAACGGATTGCGACTTCTTCGATTCGCCACAGGCCGGACGCTGAGAGCAGCGTTGGCCGGCACAATGGCAATCGGATGGACGGTCGCGCCGGCCGGCGCCCAAGGACTGAAACCCTCGATCACGGGCGCGCCGAGCCAGGAAGATCTCAAGCAGCGCGACCAGGAGCTCGAGGCGATCCGCGCCGACCAACGCAAGGCCACCGAAGCCCAGGCCAAGCTGAAGCGCGAGATTACTGAACTCGGCGAGAACCGCAGCGCGCTCAATCAGCAACTGATCGATACCGCCGGCCGGGTGCGCGATGTCGAGAGCCGGATCGCCGCCACCGAAGAACGGCTGAAGCCGCTCGACGACAAGGAACGCACCATCCGGCAGTCGCTGGACGGACGGCGCGCCATTATCGCCGAAGTGCTGGCCGCGCTGCAGCGGATCGGGCGCCGGCCGCTGCCAGCCGTCATGGTCCGGCCGGAAGACGCGCTGCAATCGGTCCGGACCGCGATGCTGCTCGGTGCTGTATTGCCGGAAATGCGCGCCGAAGCCGAAACCTTGATCGGCGAGCTGACCGCGCTGGTGCGGGTTCGCAAGGACATCGCCGAGGAACGCTCCCGGCTTACCGCCGATCTGGCGTCGATGTCGGCCGATCGTGAGCGTCTCGCGCTGCTGGTCGAGGAACGCCAGAAGACCCAGACCGCCAGCGAAAAGGCGCTGGCCGACCAGCGCCAACATGCCGCCGTATTGGCGCGGCAAGTGGACAATCTGAAGGACCTGATCGGCAAGCTCGAACAGGGCCTCGACAAGAGCACGCGCGCCGCCCGGGAGGCCGCAAGGTCCACGGAAGACGTCAAAACCAACACTGAAGGCCGGCCCGGCTTGGCCGCGCTGACGGATCCGGGCCGTTTAGCCCCGGCTTTGGCCTTTGCGTCGATCCGCGGGCGTCTGCCGATGCCGGTCAATGGCGTCCGGATTAGGGAGTTCGGCCGGCCCGATTCGGTCGGTGGGTTGGAAAAAGGTTTATCGATCGCAACCCGCGCGGGTGCCCAAGTAACGGCCCCGAACGACGGATGGGTGGTATATGCGGGTCCGTTCCGAAGTTACGGACAACTCTTGATCCTGAATGCCGGCGGTGGCTATCATATCCTGTTGGCCGGGATGGAGCGGATATCCGTCGAACTCGGGCAGTTTGTATTGACCGGGGAGCCGGTGGCGATCATGGGTAACGGGTCGCCGAGTGCCGGAACCGGCGTCAGTCAGCCGGTTCTGTATGTTGAGTTCCGCAAGGATGGAACTCCAGTCGATCCAGGCCCATGGTGGGCGAACAGCGAAGGCGAAAAGGTTCGCGGATGATGCGCAAGACCTCTCTCATTCTTCTCGGTGCCGCGGCAGGCACAGCCTTAACGCTTGTCGCATCCTCGCCACGCGTCGGGCTCATGGGCATGAGCGCGAAGGCGGCCGCCGCCGACACCTATCGGCAGCTCAATTTGTTCGGCGACGTGTTCGAACGGGTACGCGCCGACTACGTCGAAAAGCCCGACGACAGCAAACTGGTCGAATCGGCGATCAACGGCATGCTGGCCGGCCTCGACCCGCATTCCAGCTACATGGACCCGAAGAGCTTCCGCGACATGCAGGTGCAGACCCGCGGTGAGTTCGGCGGGCTCGGCATCGAAGTCACGATGGAAGACGGCCTGGTCAAGGTCGTCACGCCGATCGACGAGACCCCGGCCGCCAAGGCCGGTATCATGGCCAACGACATCATCACCCATCTCGACGGCGACGCGGTGCAGGGCCTCACCCTGAATCAGGCGGTCGAGAAGATGCGCGGCCCGGTCAACACCAAGATCAAGCTGACGGTGATGCGCAAGGGCGGCGACAAGCCGCTCGAACTGTCGATCACCCGCGACGTCATCCGGGTGCGTTCGGTGCGTTCGCGCGAGGAAGGCGACGACGTCGGCTATATCCGCGTCACGCAGTTCAACGAGCAGACCACCGAAGGCGTCAAGAAGGCGATCACCGACATCTCGGCGAAGATCCCGAACGACAAGATCAAGGGCTACGTGCTCGACATGCGCAATAATCCGGGCGGCCTGCTCGATCAGGCGATCTCGGTGTCGGATGCGTTCCTCGATCGCGGCGAGATCGTCTCGACGAGAGGCCGCAATGCCGAAGAGACTCAGCGCTTCAGCGCGCGGGCCGGCGACCTCACCAAGGGCAAGCCGATCATCGTGCTGGTCAATGGCGGTTCGGCCTCGGCGTCGGAAATCGTCGCTGGCGCGTTGCAGGACCATAAGCGCGCGACCCTGATCGGCACGCGTTCGTTCGGCAAGGGCTCGGTGCAGACCATCATCCCGCTCGGCGCCGGCAATGGCGCGCTGCGGCTGACCACGGCCCGTTACTACACGCCGGCCGGTCGCTCGATCCAGGCCAAGGGCATCACGCCGGATATCGAAGTGCTGCAGGACGTGCCGGAAGAGCTCAAGGCTCGTACCGACACCAAGGGCGAGGCTTCGCTGCGCGGCCATCTGAAGGCCGCCGAAGGCGACGAGAAGACCGGCTCGCAGTCCTACATCCCGCCGGACCCGAAGGACGACAAGGCCCTCAAGCAGGCCGTCGACCTGCTGCGCGGCATCCAAACCAACGCGGCGTTCCCGCCGAACCCGAAGGCGCCGGTCCCGAACTGATCGTTCGTCGGTTTGTTGATTTGCGCGGGGCGGTCCATTGGGCCGCCCCGTTTGCATTTTGGGGGTCTTTTACAGGCCAATGGCCCACACGGCGGCTCGCATTAAGCGACCTTTAACCATGCCGGGTTACGCCTCGTTAATGCCTTGGAGATCCGACCGAACCAGCCACGAGGGACGTCGTGATAGGCTCACGCCCGTAACTCACGAGGGCTTTGCTCGTGTCGGATGATCTCAACGCGCCTCCGCTGCCGGACGATCTCGACGCGCCGCTCGGCCAGGCCTCGGCGAAGAAGAAAAAGTTCCTTCGGCTTCCAATCACAGGGCAGCAGGCCGGCCTCGTCGGGTTGGTGCTGTTTATTACCGCGTTTAGCGGCTGGGCCCTGTTCGGCGACAACCCGTTCGGCGGCGAGCCGATGGTCGTGGTCGCGGTCGCCCCGACGGCGGAAGACGGCCCGCCGCCGATTAAACCCGACGCCGCCAAGAAGACGCCGGCCGCCGCCGCCCCGTCCAACGGCGTCGACCCCGTCGCTGGACCGAGACATTCAGAAGGGCCGGCCGGCGGGTCGCCGGGGGCGACTCCGCCCCCCGGCAGCAAGACCGTCACCATCATCGACGGCAGCAGCGGCAAACGTCAGGAAGTGGTGATCCCCGGCAATGCGCCGACCGAGGGCCAGGCCCCGGCCGCGGCGCTCGACGAGCGCCTGTCAGAATCCACCCGCCACGGTCTCATTCCAAAGCTGGCGCCGGACGGCACCAGGCCGGCCGACGCCTATGGCCGCGCCGTCGTAGCGCTGCCGGGTAAACCCGACGCGCCGCGCATCGCACTGGTGGTGACCGGGCTCGGCGTCAGCACCGCCGGCACCTCCGACGCCTTTGCCAAATTGCCGGGCGCCGTGACCTTCGCGTTCTCGCCTTACACCACCGACCTGGAACGGCTGGCGGCGCGCGCCCGCAGCGAAGGCCATGAATTGCTGCTGCAAGTCCCGATGGAGCCGTTCGACTATCCGGACAACGATCCCGGCCCGCAGACGCTGCTGACGTCGCTGACCGCCGACCAGAATCTCGACCGGCTACATTGGCTGCTGAGCCGGTTCCAGGGCTATGTCGGTGTCGTCAACTTCATGGGCGAGCGCTTCACCGGCACCGAAGCCTCGTTCGCGCCGATACTGCGCGAAACCGCCAAGCGCGGGCTGATCTATTTCGACGACAGCAGTTCGGCGCGCAGCCTGGCCAGTCAGCTTACCAGCACCAACAGCCTGCCCTTCGTCAAAGCCGGCGTGGTGGTCGACGCCGTTCCGGCGCCGGGCGAAATCGACCGCGCGCTCAGCCGTCTCGAAGCGGCGGCGCGCGAACGTGGCGTCGCGGTCGGCACCGCCGGATCGCTGCCCGTGACCATCGAGCGCCTGTCGAAATGGGCCAAGGGCGCCGCGCAACGCGGCATCCTGCTGGTGCCGCTCAGCGCCGTCGTCGGCAAGGCGAAATCGAGCTAAACTTCTTATTGGTTTGACGCGTTTTCTTCACGTGAACCGGATTCCACTTCGCTTGAAAACGCTTTAGCTCGTTCTGCCCCTCGCCCGACAGGTACGACATGACCCCCATCGAAGATCTGCCTTACCGCCCCTGCGTCGGCCTACTGGTACTGAACCATGCCGGCCGCGCCTTTGTCGGCCGCCGCAAGGGCGGCCCCGAGCATGTCGATGCGACCCATGTCTGGCAGTTGCCGCAGGGCGGCATCGACCCGGGCGAGGATCCCTATCAGGCGGCGCTGCGCGAACTATACGAGGAGACCAATATCCGCTCGGTCGAACCGCTCGGCGAGATCGCCGAATGGCTGGCCTACGACATTCCGGCGGAAATTCTCGGGCAGGCCTGGAAGGGCCGCTATCGCGGCCAGAAGCAGAAATGGTACGCGCTGCGCTTTATCGGGAAAGACTCTGAGATCGACGTCGCACATCCGGCGCATGGCGCGCACAAAGCCGAGTTCACCGACTGGCGCTGGGAACCGCTGGCGAACCTTCCGGACCTCGTCGTGCCGTTCAAACGCGCGATCTACGAGCGGGTGGTTCAAGAATTCGGGAAGTTCGCGTAGGGCTGATTACAGAGCGCTCAACGCGTCATCCATCGCACGGATTAGTGCATCGCCGTGCCGGCCAGGTGGCTGTCGATCTTGTAGTAATGATCGAGCCGCTCGATGGCGCGGTCCAGCGCGTTGCCGGGCTCCATCTGCTTGACGCTCTCTTCCATGTTGGAGATACGCGTCTTGAGCAGGTCGCGGTCGAAATCGCCGACCGAGGTCGCAAGATCGGCCAGCACGGTGAGGCCGGCCGCCGACACTTCGGCGAAGCCGCCCAGCACGACCATCTGTTCCTGCGTGCCGTTGACATGCACGGTCAGGATGCCGGGCCGCAGCGACGACACCATCGGCGCATGGCCGGCCAGCACGCCGAAATCACCTTCGAGACCCGGCACGTCGACCTGGGTAACGTCGCCGGAAAACAGCAGCTTTGCCGGCGAGACGAGGTTGAAGTGGAAGTTGGCCATGGGTCTTGCTCTGCCGTTCTTCACCTCTCCCGCTTGCGGGGGAGGTCGGCGCCGCAGGCGCCGGGTGGGGGCTCGGGAGCGGGCTTACCTAAGAGCCCCCTCCCCGACCCTCCCCCGCAAGCGGGAGAGGGAGATTCTTTCGTTACGCCGCTTCGGCCGCGAGCTTCTTGCCCTTCTCGACCGCTTCTTCGATGGTCCCGACCATGTAGAAGGCGGCTTCCGGCAGGTGATCGTACTTGCCGTCGCACAGACCCTTGAAGCCGCGGATGGTGTCGGCGAGATCGACCAGCTTGCCGGGCGAACCGGTGAACACTTCGGCGACGAAGAACGGCTGGCTGAGGAAGCGCTCGATCTTGCGGGCGCGCGACACCGCGATCTTGTCCTCTTCGGACAGTTCGTCCATGCCCAGAATGGCGATGATGTCCTGCAGGGCCTTATAGCGCTGCAGGATCTGCTGCACCTGACGGGCGACCGCGTAATGCTCTTCGCCGACGACCAGCGGCGACAGCATACGCGAGGTCGAGTCGAGCGGGTCCACGGCCGGATAGATGCCCTTGGCCGCGATGTCGCGCGACAGCACGGTGGTCGCATCCAAGTGCGCGAACGAGGCCGCGGGCGCCGGATCGGTCAAGTCGTCGGCCGGCACGTAAATCGCCTGCACCGAGGTGATCGAGCCCTTGGTCGTGGTGGTGATGCGCTCCTGCAGCGCGCCCATGTCGGTCGCGAGCGTCGGCTGATAACCCACCGCCGAAGGAATACGACCCAACAGGGCCGACACTTCCGAGCCGGCCTGCGTGAAGCGGAAAATGTTGTCGACGAAGAACAGCACGTCCTGGCCCTGGTCGCGGAAATATTCCGACAGGGTCAGGCCGGTCAGGCCGACGCGGGCGCGGGCGCCCGGCGGCTCGTTCATCTGGCCGAACACCAGCGCGCACTTCGAGCCTTCGCCGCCGCCCTTCTTGTTGACGCCGGATTCGATGAACTCGTGATAAAGATCGTTGCCCTCGCGGGTGCGCTCGCCGACGCCGGCGAACACCGAATAGCCGCCGTGGGCTTTCGCGACGTTGTTGATCAGTTCCTGAATCAGCACGGTCTTGCCGACGCCGGCGCCGCCGAACAGGCCGATCTTGCCGCCTTTGGCGTAAGGCGCCAGCAGGTCGACGACCTTGATGCCGGTGACCAGAATCTGCGCCTCGGTGGACTGTTCGGTATAGGCCGGCGCTTCGGCGTGAATCGGGCGCGTGCCTTCGGACTGCACCGGGCCGGCTTCGTCGATCGGCTCGCCGATGACGTTGATGATGCGGCCGAGCAGACCCGGACCGACCGGCACCGTAATCGGCAGGCCGGTGTCGGAGACTTCCTGGCCGCGCACCAGACCCTCGGTCACGTCCATCGCGATGGTGCGCACCGTCGATTCGCCGAGATGCTGGGCGACCTCGAGCACCAGGCGGTTGCCCTGGTTCTTGGTTTCCAGCGCGTTCAGGATTGCCGGCAGATCGCCATCGAACTGTACGTCGACGACGGCGCCGATGACCTGGGTGATGCGTCCGACTGATGTGGCCATGGATCGTCCTCTTACGAATGCGTTGCGGGCGCGGCTACGGTTAGAGCGCCTCGGCGCCGGAGATGATCTCGATCAGTTCCTTGGTGATCATCGCCTGGCGGGTACGGTTGTAGATGAGCGTCTGCTTGCGGATCATTTCGCCGGCATTGCGCGTCGCGTTGTCCATCGCGCTCATGCGGGCGCCCTGCTCGGACGCGGCATTTTCCAGCAGCGCGCGGAACACCTGGACGGCGAGATTGCGCGGCAACAGGTCCGACAGAATGTCTTCTTCTTCCGGCTCGTATTCGTACGCGGCGCCGCCCATGTGGTCGGCCGCGTCGCCGGCTTCGGTGGCGAACACCGGCGGAATGATCTGCTGCGCGGTCGGAATCTGCGAGATCACCGACTTGAAGCGCGAGAAGAACAGCGTCGCGATGTCGAAGGCGCCGGCATCGAACAGCTCGACGATGCGCTGCGCGATCTTCTCGGCGTGCTGAAATTCAAGATTGCGCACGCCGCGCAGTTCGATGGTCTCGATGATCTGCTTCTCGAACAGGCGGCGAAGCTGGTCGTAGCCCTTGCGGCCGACGCAGAGGATCTTGACCTCCTTGCCTTCCGCCATCAGGGCGCGCGCCTTGTCGCGCGCCAGACGCACGATCGAGGAATTAAACGCGCCGCACAGGCCGCGCTCGGCGGTGCAGACCACCAGCAACTGGACCTGATCGCCGCCGGTGCCGGCCAGCAGCTTCGGCGCCGAATCGAGACCGGCCACCGAACCCGCGATGTTGCCCAGCACCTTGTCCATGTGCTCGGCGTACGGGCGCGCGGCCTCGGCCGCGACCTGCGCGCGGCGCAGCTTCGACGCCGCGACCATTTGCATGGCCTTGGTGATCTTCTGCGTCGCCTTGGTCGAGGCGATGCGATTGCGCATGTCTTTGAGAGAGGCCATTCCGTCTCTACCTCAGCGACCAGCCAGTGACTGGCCGAAATTTTTCCGAACAAGTGCTTGAGCGAACGACCTTAAGCGAAAGACTTGGCGTAGCCGTCGACCACACCCTTCAGCTTGGCGCCGGTGGCGTCGGTCAGATCGTTGGTCTTGCGCACGTCGTCCAGAATATCGGCATGCTTGGTGCGGAGCAGGCTCAGCAGGCCGTCCTCGAACGCCCGCACCCGGTTGACCGGGATCGGATCGAGGTAGCCGTTGACGCCGGCGTAAATCACCACGACCTGCTCTTCCATCTTCAGCGGCGAGAACTGCGACTGCTTCAGAAGTTCGGTCAGGCGCGCGCCGCGCGCCAGCAGGCGCTGCGTCGTCGCATCGAGATCGGAACCGAACTGCGCGAACGCCGCCATTTCGCGGTACTGCGCCAGTTCGCCCTTGATCTTGCCGGCGACCTTTTTCATCGCCTTGGTCTGGGCCGCCGAGCCGACGCGCGACACCGACAGGCCGACGTTCACGGCCGGACGAATGCCCTGATAGAACAGGTCGGTTTCCAGGAAGATCTGGCCGTCGGTGATCGAGATCACGTTGGTCGGGATGTAGGCCGACACGTCGTTGGCCTGGGTCTCGATGATCGGAAGCGCGGTCAGCGAGCCGGCGCCCTTGACGTCGTTCATCTTGGCAGCGCGCTCGAGCAGGCGGGAATGCAGATAGAACACGTCGCCCGGATAGGCTTCGCGACCCGGCGGGCGGCGCAGCAGCAGCGACATCTGGCGATAGGCGACGGCCTGCTTGGACAGATCGTCATAGATGATGACGGCGTGCATGCCGTTGTCGCGGAAATATTCGCCCATGGTGCAGCCGGCGAACGGTGCCAGGAACTGCATCGGCGCCGGATCGG
>JAQGJU010000060.1 GCA_028290465.1 Xanthobacteraceae bacterium
CGACCGCGCCGAGTGCAACGCCGCCGGCCGCGACGCCACCCGCTGCGACCCCGCCTGCCGCGACTCCGCCTGCGGCACGTGAGCCCGGCCGCCGGCCGGACGGGGAGCGTGCGCGTCCCGGCGCAAGGCCCGATCAGCCGCGCCCTGGCGCCCCGACACCGCCGCCGTCGGCAGCACCGGCTCCGGCACCGTCAACGGTGGCGCCTTCAACAACGCCCGCGCCAACAACGCCGGCCCCCACGCCCCCGCCGGGCGCGGCACCGTCTGCGGCTCCTCCGACGACGACGCCAGCCCCCGGCACTCCACCGACGGTCGCGCCTCCCATCGCACCGCTGACCCAGTCCGCTCCGGTGCAGCGCTCCGGCACCGCCGGTCCGCAAAGCAAGGTCGCTCCGCCGCCCGAGGCGCCGGCCGCCACGCGGGGCAGCGGCGCCACGATTCAGAGCTTCACGGGTCAGCGCCGCGAAACCCGCGACGGCAATCGCACGGTGATTCAGGAGCCGGGCCGCACCATCATCCGCGATGGCGACCGTACGTTCATCCGCCGCAACGAGAACGCCCGTTTCGAGATCAACGCCCGAAATGTGCGGACCGAACGACGCGGCACCGATACGGTGACGGTCGTCGAACGATCGGACGGCACCCGCATCGTCACGATGACGGACACCGATGGACGGCTGCTGCGCCGATTGCGCCGCGACCGCAACAATCGCGACGTCGTCATCATCGACAACACCTACCGCGGTCCGCCGGGCCGCGACCGCAACAACTTCTTCGTCAATGTGCCGCCGCCGCGGATCAGCATCCCGCGCGAGCGTTATATCGTCGAAGCCCAGGATGCCGATGAAGCCGTGATCTACGAGACCTTCATGGCGCCGCCGCTGGAGCGCATCGAGCGCGGCTATTCGCTCGACGAAGTGCGCTACAGCCCGGCCCTGCGGGACCGGATGCGGCGGGTCGATGTCGACACGATCAACTTCGAGACCGGATCGTGGGAAGTGACGCCCGACGGAGCCGCGCGGCTGAAGGGCGTCGCCGACGCCATCATGCGTGCGGTGCAGGCCAACCCGAACGAGGTGTTCCTGGTCGAAGGCCACACTGACGCGATCGGTCCCGATCTCGACAATCTGTCGCTGTCGGATCGCCGCGCCGAAGCGGTGGCCCTGGTGCTGACCGAACAGTTTGGCGTGCCGGCCGAGAACCTGACCACGCAGGGCTATGGCGAGCAGTACCTGAAGGTCAACACGCAGGAAGCCGAGCGGACCAACCGCCGCGTCACGGTGCGGCGCATCACGCCGCTGCTGAGCGGGCAGAATGCGGCTGCGGCACCTCCGCCGCGCTGATCGCACGTCGTCTGACACAAACGAAACGCGGGCCTAAAAGCCCGCGTTTTTTTATTGCCTCAAAACTCTGAGGGTTACTTCTTCTCAGACTGCCGCTTGCGCTGCGCCAGCGTGCGCAGCCGCAGCGCGTTGAGCTTGATGAAGCCCTGCGCGTCTTTCTGGTCGTACGCGCCTTTGTCGTCCTCGAACGTCACCAGCGTCGACGAGTACAGCGATTTCGGGCTCGACCGGCCGGTGACGATCGCGTTGCCCTTGTATAGCTTGAGCGTCACCTCGCCTTCGACATGCTCCTGGCTCTTGTCGATCAGAGCTTGCAGCATCTCGCGCTCCGGCGCGAACCAGAAGCCGTTGTAGATCAGCTCGGCATATTTCGGCATCAACTCGTCCTTGAGATGCGCCGCGCCGCGATCCAGCGTGATGCTCTCGATGGCGCGATGCGCCACCAGCAGGATGCTGCCGCCGGGCGTCTCATAGACGCCGCGCGACTTCATGCCGACGAAGCGGTTCTCGACCAGATCGAGCCGGCCGATGCCGTTATCGCGGCCGAGCGCGTTCAGCTTGGTCAGAATCGTGGCCGGCGACAGCTTCTCGCCGTTGAGACTGATCGCGTCGCCCTTGGCGAACCCGATGGTGATCTCGGTCGGCTTATCGGGGGCTTCCATCGGCGAGATGGTGCGCTGATAGACGATGCTTGGCGCTTCCTTGGCCGGGTCCTCGAGCACTTTGCCTTCGGAGGAGGAATGCAGCAGATTGGCATCGACAGAGAACGGCGCCTCGCCTTCCTTGTCCTTGGCGATCGGGATCTGATGCTGGCGCGCGAATTCCAGCAGGTCGTCGCGGCCCTTGAAATCCCACTCACGCCACGGCGCAATGATCTTGATGCCGGGCTCCAGCGCGTAATAGCCGAGCTCGAAGCGGACCTGATCGTTGCCCTTGCCGGTCGCGCCATGACACACCGCGTCGGCCCCTACTTTGCGGGCGATCTCGATCTGCTTGGCGGCAATCAGCGGCCGCGCGATCGAGGTGCCCAAGAGATACGTGCCCTCATAGACCGCGTTGGCCCGGAACATCGGGAACACGTAGTCGCGCACGAATTCCTCGCGCAGGTCCTCGATGAAGATGTTCTCGGCCTTGATGCCGAGCATCAGCGCCTTGTCGCGCGCCGGACCGAGCTCCTCGCCCTGGCCGAGATCGGCCGTAAAGGTCACGACCTCGCACCCATAGGTGGTCTGCAGCCATTTCAGGATGATCGAGGTATCGAGCCCGCCCGAATAGGCCAGCACCACCTTCTTCACGTCGCCCTTGGCCAAGCGCCTTCTCCTTGCTGGTCATGGCCGGGGATAACCGTCCGAAGGACGGTGTCGCTTCGCTCGCCTACCCGGCCATCCACGTCTTGTCTGGATGGAAATTTCGCGCGGACTATAGGGGGAAAGCCTTGCGGCGCAAGCCGGACCGGCCGGCCTGGCTCACCAACCTGAGCCCAGCTGAAAACGACGACAGCTTGGCGCTCTGACGGACAGCTAAACCGCGATGCCTCAGCTTCGCGGTACCTGCTCTTCGGCCGAGACCGGCGGCGGGGCCGGTACGATCTCGATGGTCCGGGGCTTCTGGCCCTTCGGGACCGGTTGCAGCGTCACGCTGACCGGATTGGGGAAATGCTCCAGCGTGGCGCCGGTGACCGCATCGACGCCCATGCCGACAACGCCACCGACCACGAGATTCCCCGCGAAGCCGGCGGCGCCGGCGCCCGCGACCCGCGTAATCACCGGAACCTGGGCGATGTGGAAACCCGGCTTGGTGATGGTGACGGTGAATTCGTCCTTGCGGCTGAACTGCAAGGTGCACGGCGTCACGCAGGTGTGGCCCATCGAGGTGCGGGCTTCGGCGCCCGGCGGCTCGGATTGAATCTGCACCTGGCTCGTGGTGCCTCTGGTTACACTGGCGCAGCCGGCCACGAGCAGCCCCAACGCAACAAACGCAACAAAACGCATGATGTCCCCCTCAGCCCGGGCGGATCATCCAATAATTGGGATTTGAGTACAACCCCACCGCACATTTGGCGCCGGTTCCCCCCACATCTATCCTTAACCGCGCGATGAGCGCCGGCTTCGGCAGCTCCACGTAAGTAAAAAATCAGGAAAAAGGGCAAGAAAAAACCCCGCCGGAGCGGGGTCAAGTCTGGGAGGAAACGTCTCGGGAAGAGACGCCAGTCCGCATAATATGCCTGATTCCAAAGGCCCTTGATATTCGTCAATTTCCGCACGTTGTTTCCGTTAGACGCAAGGAAGCGCGGCAACCACATTAAGCCGGCCTCAGCCCCAGCTATTCCACAAATAGATCAGCACCACGGCCATCGCGATCGCGGCGCCGAGGGTGCTGACCACCATCACATAGCGGGTTTGCTGACCGCCGGTGCCGGCACGGGCTTCGTTGCCCGTGACGGTGTGGGGGTGCAGATCGCTATGCCGCTCGCGGTGGGTATCGGTCATGAAGCCTCCGGATTGCTGGACGGCGCAACTCTGTCGGGTCCACGGACGGGACCGGCGCACACCGCGAAGATCACGACCGTCAACGCCGCGCAGCGCTGGCTGTTCCAAAATCCACACTTGGGTGGCATTTTCCCGCGGCGAACCGGTTCCACTTCGCCTGGAAATGCTCCGGCCGGATCAGAGTTCCGGCTTGCCGGCGGGTGGCGGAAGTGCCGGATTGGCGGGCACATCTGGCTTCGGCGCCGGAGCGACCGGCATGCCGGACAGCACCGGTTCGCGAAATACCGGCCGGAGCCCGGCGGTCCAGCCGGCGATCAGCCAATAGGCCAGCCCGGCCCCGGCGCCGGCCGCGATGGTCAGCGTTGGATTGGCGAAAAACGGGTCATTGGCGCCCGCCACCATCTGGCGGCCGACCCACATCGACAGCACGCCATTGCCGACATGAAACAGGAAGCTGCGGATCGCGAAGGCTTCGGCGATCACCACGCCGATCGCGCCGGGCATCAGCATCATCAGCGCGGCGCCGGCCATCGCCAGCGCGATCACCGGCCCCAAAAACAGCACCGCGAAAAAATGCGCCTGCTGATCGGGTTGGCTCGAAACAGTGGCGACGAATGCATTCCACTGGCCGACGATCACGATCAGCACGCAGACCAATGTCGCCACGAAAGCCCCGAGCGGGACCAGGATGAGACGCAGCAACAAACGGCCGAACGTGCCCATCAGTCGGTCACATCAATCGGTCATGGCCATCGCCCGCAAGGCGAGCCGCTCCCGCGCCGACATCTTCTCGGTCGCGCTCTTGAGCTGGCCGCAGGCGGCCAGGATGTCACGGCCGCGCGGCGTGCGCACCGGCGACGCATAGCCGGCATCGAACACCACTTCGGAGAATTTCTCGATCTGGTCCCAGTCCGAGCATTCGTAATGGGTGCCGGGCCACGGATTGAACGGGATGAGATTGATCTTGGCCGGAATGCCCTTGAGCAGCCGGACCAATTCCTTGGCGTCGGCCAGCGTATCGTTGACGCCCTTGAGCATCACGTATTCGAACGTAATGCGCCGTGCATTGGACAGGCCCGGATAGTTGCGGCACGCCTCCATCAGCACGGCGATCGGATATTTGCGGTTCAGCGGCACCAGCTCGTTGCGCAGATCGTCACGCACCGCATGCAGCGACACCGCGAGCGCAACGCCGATCTCGTCGCCGGCGCGCTGGATCATCGGCACCACGCCCGAGGTCGACAGCGTGATGCGGCGCCGCGACAGGCCGAGCCCGTCGCCATCCGACACCACCAGCAGCGCGTCGCGCACCGCCTCGAAATTATACAGCGGCTCGCCCATGCCCATCATGACGATGTTGCTGACCAGCCGGCTGCCTTCGCTGGGCGACGCGGCTGAAGAAAAATCGCCCAGGCGATCCCGCGCCAGCATCACCTGGCCGACGATCTCGCCGGGCGTCAGGTTGCGCACCAGACGCTGCGTGCCGGTGTGGCAGAAGCTGCAGGTCAGCGTGCAGCCGACCTGGCTCGACAGGCACAGCGTGCCGCGCCCGGTTTCCGGGATGTAGACGCACTCGACTTCGTGTGCGCGTCCGCTTTGCGATTCGCCGGGCAGCCGCAGCAGCCATTTGCGGGTGCCATCGACCGAGATCTGCTCGGCGACCATTTCGGGCCGGGCCAGCGTGAAGTGCGCGTCGAGGGTCGCGCGCAGTTCCTTCGAGACGCTGGTCATCTCGGCGAAATCCTGCGTGCCGCGCACATAGATCCAGTGCCAGAGCTGCTGGACCCGCATCTTCTGCTGCGCCGGCGCCACACCGACCGTGCCGAGCGCCTCGGCCAGCGCCACGCGCGACAGCCCGACCAGCGACGGCTTGGCGGGCGCCACATAGCGCTCCAGCGCCGTCTTCTCGACGAAGCCGGGGATCGGCGCAGTCTCAGTGGTTTCAAGCGTAACGGTCATGCGATGTCGCTTATGATTCAGGCGCAAAGCGCGCGGAGCCGGGCTCCGGCGGCTTCTAACACAAATGAGGGCCGCATCGCACAAATGCTACCCGGTCTGCCGGAATAGCTAACGGCCGATCAGCGCCCCGGATTGCGTCTGGAAATGCCCTACGGGCACTCCTGCGCGATCTTGTCCAGCGCCTGCGCGACGCCCTTGAGCGAATAGGTATCCGTCGTCTTGGTGCCGCGGGGCGACTCGCCCTTGATCACCATGTCGCCGCTCTTGCGCATGGTTTCGATCATTTTGGTCTCGTCGGCGGCGTTCTTGATCCACGCGCCGTCGGCCTGGCTGTACATCGCGAAGTTCGCCGGGCCGATATCGACGCTCGGATCGGCATTCGGCTTCAGCGGATAGCCGAACACCAGCGAGATCTCTTCCTTCACCTTCTCGGAGGGACGCGTCGACACGAACATGTAGGCCTGATCGCGCTTGCGGTCGGGCGGCGTGACCTGCGACTTGGCCGGCTTCGACAGCGCGAAGCAGACCTTGCGGCCGCCCGGCGTCGCCGTATAGGCGCCCCAATCGCCGAACTGGCCGAGCAGCGTCGGCGAACCGGCCAGCGGCCCTGCGGCAGGCGCCGCAGCAGCAACCGGTTTGGCCGGCGCCGGCTTCGCGGCGGCGGGCTTGGCCGGTGCCGGTTTCGCAGGCGCGGGCTTCGCCGGCGCCGGCTTGGCGGCCGGTTGCGCCGGAGCCGGGGCGGTCTGCGCGAACAAAGCGGTTGAACCGCACCATGCCGTCGCGATCAACAGCGACGAAAATAGCGCGCCAAATCGAAATAAGTTCATCAGCCGCCTTGCCCTCTGGATCCAGGAACGCCTTACCAACGCGTCCAATTATAATCAAATACTGGCTGATAACGAACGAAATCGGCAATGTGATGGCGGTACATGCATATGGCCGGCGCGATTGCGGCGGGCTTTATGTGACCAAGTGTGCATCTGGTGGGATGACGCGTATGAAGACGGCACCGGCTTAACGATTCAGGCGGCCCGGATATCCGGCGGAACCAAAAGCCGCCGCGCCTAGAGCGCGTCCAGCAAAAGTGGACACCGGTTTTGCGGGAGCAATCAAGCTTGCGCAGATTGCGTAAACTTACCTGCGTACGCGCTCAAAGTGTTTAGATGGACGCATTTTCTTCACGTTAAGAAAACTCTCTGGCGCGTCATCGACCGCCCACTCCGTCCGCCATCGGACTTATCGAAATTCGACGCTGATGAACCCGAACGACCCTGGTAGCGACTAACCGGGCGGGTGCCTGCATTCTTTTTTCCAATTTG
>JAQGJU010000071.1 GCA_028290465.1 Xanthobacteraceae bacterium
CCGCAATCGCCGCTGCTGCCGCGGCCGCTCTGGCTGCTAAAACCTATCGCGGGGACTGACTTGCACATCGGCATCGTGCTGGCGGTCGTCGCAACATTTGCTTGCCACGTTCTGTTGTGGCGCACGAGCTTTGGTTTTCGCCTGCGCATCATGGGAGCGAGCAGGGATGCCGCGCGCTATGTCGGCATCTCCCGGTTTCGGCAGACCATGAGCGTGATGCTGCTCGCCGGCGGGGTGGCCGGACTGGCTGGCGGCGTCGAGGTGCTGGGCGTGCACTACCGACTGATCGAAGGGTTCTCTGCCGGATTTGGTTTCAATGCCGTCGGCGTTGCGCTGCTGGCGTCGCTGAGCCCGCTCGCGGTTCTGCCCGCCGGTCTGTTCATCGGTTTCCTTGAAGCCGGGGCGCTCGCCATGCAGCGCGAAGTCGGCGTGCCGTCATCGCTGGTCTTCGTCATCCAGGGCCTGACCATGGTCTTCGTGCTGTGCGCGCTGGGATTGCGCGGCGAGAGGACCAAGGTGTGACCATGGATCTGTCGTTGATTGCCGATATTGCTGCCGCGACGATCCGGATCTCGACGCCGTTGCTGTTCGCCGCCTTGGGCGGGCTGCTCAGCGAACGGGCCGGCACATTCGCAGTCGGCATCGAGGGCATGATGCTGGCCGGCGCTTTCGCGGGCGCCATTTCGGCCTTCAGCTTCGGCAGCGTCGCACTTGGCTTCGTCATGGCGGCGCTGGGCGGCGCCATGGTCGGCAGCCTGCTCGCCGTCGCGACCGCCAAATGCAGGGCGGACCAGATGGTGGCGGGCCTGGCCATCAACGTGCTGGTGCTGGGTTTGTCGAGCTTCCTGCTGCGCGGCCTGTTCGGCGGACGCGCGCCCGTGATCCGGTTGACGCCGCCGAGCGCGTGGCCGGTGTCATGGCTGTCGGAGTTGCCTGGGATCGGACCGGTGCTGTTTCGCCAGCCGCCGGTCGTCTATCTCGCTTTTCTGCTCGTTGTTCCGGTGGCGTTGTTCCTGTCAAAGACCCGCGCCGGACTGGCACTGCGCGCGGTCGGCGAAAATCCGGAAGCCGCTTTTGCTGCCGGCTACGATCCGGTCCTGATCCGCATGCTGGCGATTGTCGCCGGCGGCGCATTGGCCGGTCTTGGAGGCGCGGTCCTCGCCCTCCAGGAGGTCGGCAGTTTCACCGACGGTATGACCAACGGCCGTGGCTTCATCGCGCTGGCGGCCATTCTGGTCGGCCGTTGGACGCCGGTCGGCGCCATGGCCGGCTGTCTGATCTTCGGCTTCGTTTCAGCACTGGAATTGCGCGCCCAGAGCTGGGGCCTGCCGGTCAGTTCCTATGTCATGCAGATGATGCCGTATTGCCTGGCGCTGGCTTTGCTCGCCGGCATGGGACGTTCGGCGCGCCTGCCGGCCGCGATCGGCATCCCGTTCGTTCGCCACTGAACCCGTCACCCCGAACACGTTCGATCGACAGGAATTTTCCATGCATATCAACGTTCACAAAGTCGACATGGCCTCGCCGAGCGATGTTTCGGGCCTGGCGGCCCTCATCGACGCCGGCGCGGTCGATCCCGCAACGATCATCGCACTAATCGGCAAGACCGAAGGCAACGGCGGCGCCAACGATTTCACGCGTGGTTTCGCTACCTTGTCGTACCAGTTGCTGCTGGCAAGACATCTGGCTATCTCGCCCGAAGCCATCGGGGAGCGCATCGCCTTCGTCTGGTCCGGTGGTACGGAAGGCGTGCTCGCACCCCATGCGACTATCCTGACCCGGACGCCTGCCCAGGGCGCCCCCGACGGCAGCAAGCGGCTGGCGCTCGGCATTGCCCTGACGGGCACGATCGCACCCGAGCTAATCGGTACGAAATATCACGCGTCGGCGGTCGCGGTCGCCGTCAGGGAGGCCCTGGTCCAAGCCGGTATCGAACGGGCCGAGGATGTCCACTACGTCCAGGTGAAGGGACCACTGCTGACGCCGGCCGGCATTGCAGATGCGGACCAGCGCGGCGTTACCACCGCGACGCGCGATCCAAATGCCTCCAAGGCTTTTGCCCGCGGCGCCATGGCGCTGGGCGTGGCACTCGGCCTCGGCGAGATCACCCAGGCAGCGTTCGACGGGGCAAAGATCGCCGGCGATCTCGATCTTTATTCCGCGGTGGCATCGACTTCCGCCGGCGGTGAATTGAAGAGTTGCGAGATCCTGTTGTTTGGCAATTCAACCAAGGCGACCAGTCCGTTTCGCATCGGTCACGCCGTGCTGGCCGACGCCATTGATGCCGGCGGCGTCCGTCGTGCGCTGGCCAGTGCGGGGCTCGTTCTTTCCGCGGAACCATCCGTCGCGGAAACCTCCCGGATCGCGGCGATCTTCGCCAAGGCAGAAGCAAGCCCGAACGGAAAGATTCGCGGACACCGCAATACGATGCTGTCGGATGCCGATATCAACTACGAACGGCACGCCCGTGCGGCGCTCGGCGCCGTGATCGCGTCGGTGACATCGGATCCCGCGATTTTCGTTTCCGGTGGGACCGAACATCAATGTGCGCCGGGCGAAGCGCCGATCGCCGCGATCGTCCGGGTATGAGCGGCACAGCCCCGCTCTGGACGCTAACCGCAGCCGACCTGGTCCAGGCCTATGCGGCGGGAATCGCGACGCCGATGGAGGCGCTTGAATCGGTGCTGGCCCGCCATGACGCCGTCAATCCGCAGATCAACGCCGTGGTGACACTCGACCGCGATGGCGCCATCGCTGCCGCTGCCCAAAGCACCGCGCGCTGGCGCAACAATTGCGCCAAAAGCGCGCTCGACGGCGTCCCGATCTCCATCAAAGATAACGTCCATGTCGCGGGTCTGCGCACCACTTGGGGGAGCCCGCTCTATGCCGATTGCGTTCCGGCGCGGGATGAAACGCCGGTTGCAAGGCTGCGCGATGCGGGCGCCATCATTCTGGGCAAGACCAACGTGCCGGAATTCACGGTCCAAGGCATCACCGACAATGCGTTGTTTGGTCCGACGCGTAACCCATGGGATTTGTCGCTCACGCCTGGCGGCTCCAGCGGCGGGGCGGTCGCAGCGGTCGCCGCCGGCATCGGCCCGCTCGCGCTCTGTACCGATGGCGGCGGCTCGATCCGCAGGCCCGCCGGACATACTGGCCTGATCGGATTTAAGCCGTCACGCGATCTTGTCCCGCGCGTATATGGCCTGCCGATGATCCTCAACAATTTCGAGGTGGCCGGACCGATCGGACGCAGCCTCTCCGACGTCGCTGCGATGCTCGACATCATCGCCGACCATGCGTCGATGGCGCAGCATGACAATGTGGAGCGACTGCGGATCGCCTACATCCCGACCTTCTCCAACGCGCCGGTCGATCCGCAAATAGCCGACAGTGTCGCAGCCGCAGCTGCGACCTTTGCCGGACTGGGGCATCGGGTCGAGCGCCTAGATGATTTTGTGTTGGCCGAGCCAATCAACGACATCTGGCCCATGGTCGGCGAAACCGGCGTGGCCTGGTTGCTGGATCAGCATCCCGGCAGAAGCAACGCGATCGGCGCCGGCATCGCAGCGATGGCCGACCGCGGCCGGACATATACGGCGCGGGACTATCTTGGCATGCTGCAAACCATCGCTGCCGTCGACCAGGAATTCACAACCTTGTTCGCACGCTTCGATCTGATGCTTTTGCCGGCGGCCGCGGCCCAGCCATGGCCGATCGGCGTCTCGCATCCCGCGACCATCGCTGGCCGCCCCGTGGGGCCGCGCGGCCACGCCGTCTTCACCGCCTTTGCCAATGCCTTAGGCCTTCCCGCCGTCTCGATTCCCGGTGTGGTCGAGCGCGATGGCCTGCCGATCGGCGTTCAGCTATGCGGCGCCCGCGGCGCTGACCGATGTGTGCTGCGCGCCGCTGACATTCTAAACACCGCGTCTTCAAACTATTTACATGCAAGCCAATTTCCGCCGCTCGCAACGCGTGATCACTGCTAGCAATTCTAGTTTGGTCTGCCTGCGTCGCTAAGCGACTTTCAATCGCTTCCAGCTTTCGGCCAATGCAACCATCTGCAGAGATTGTTTCAGCGAATGCTTCAAGTCGGTGCGCCATTTCATATAGTTTGCGACCTCGATCAACCCGCTTCTTGGCCAGCAAATTTAAGGCGGACCCTGATAACGCTCATGATGTGTTACTGCCGTAGGAGATCGGGCATTTACTCCCTCCCATTCCTATGTACGCTCAAGGGTGAGGAGTTCTTCACCGAGAAGGGCACCAAGCTTTTGGTGACGCCGGTTCAGTGGCGACAGCACTACGCTCGCAAGCTTGGACTAAATCCCCGATACGCGAAGGTGAACTCTTCCCGATAACCAGCGCAGTACGAAGGCGCGTTGACGATCATGTCACGTGGGGCGGGCAGGGGATTCGGGCCAATTATCGAGTGGAGGGTGGAGTGTGGCTCGTCTCGCGCAGCGATCTTAGGGCGGTGGCGAGTTCAATCAGACATCCAAGCTGCCGAGTCGACTATCCAGGAACTCATCGTTCTCAAGTTAACCGAGAAAAACGCAAGCCAAGCCGGGACAGTGGATGCCTGCACCCCATACGAATCTCGTCGCGCAGCGCCTTGCCGATGAAGCCACTCGCTAAGACTCGGGAAGCTCGCCTGCCAGTCTTAGGTCTTATTTATTAGCACGCATCCGATACCTGGCGTCCGCGGTTTCAAAAAGTTGGGCTGGTAAGCAATTGGTACAGAGACGACCGGCGTGCCTTTACCGTCGATTTCAGCCCTCGTGGGGCGTTCGTAAGTCTATGATATTTATACTGAATTCGTGGTAGCGGGGGAGGGACTCGAACCCCCGACCCCAGGATTATGATTCCCGTGCTCTAGCCAGCTGAGCTACCCCGCCACGATCCGGCATTGCCGGAGCGAGCGGATATAAGGAGTCAGGCCGAAAACTGTCAAGGCGCAGGGGCTGGGCGGCCGATTTGGCGGGTTTTACCCCTCATCGACCGCCGTCACGCTGACGCCGACCTTGAGCTTCTGCCGGCCGGACGCGAATACGACGCCGTCGATCGGCGCCACATCGGCATAGTCGCGGCCGAGCGCCAGCACGACATGGTCCTCGCCGGCATGAATGCCGTTGGTCGGATCGACGCCATGCCAGCCCACCTCGGGGCCGCACCATACCGACACCCAGGCATGCATCGCGTCGGCGCCTTCCAGCTTCTTCTTGCCGGGCGCCGCGTAGGTCCGCAGATAGCCGCTGACATAGCGCGCCGGAATGCCGAGCCCGCGCAGCCCCGAGATCATGATGTGGGCGAAATCCTGGCACACGCCGCGACGCAGCGCGAACGACATCGATGGCGTGGTGCGCACATTGGTGGCGCCGACCTCGTAGACGAAGTCCACCTTGATCCGCCGCGTCAATTCGATCACACCGTCCAGCATCGACCGTCCGGCCGGAAAGCTCGGCTGCGCATAGGTGCGGATTTCGGGATCGAGCGGCACCTGCCGGCTGGCGAACAGGCCATGCACCGGCGACTCCGGTGTGAGGTCTTCGCTGGCGAAGGCGGCGTCGCGCACCTCTTCCCAGGCCGGCGTGATGAGGGTGGCCGGATCGACCGGAGGCTCGACCGCGATCCGGGCCGAGACTTTCACCGTGAAGGTCTCGTGGCTCTCATCGATGGTGATCCAGGTCATTCGGTTGCCGAAGAAATCGAAACCATCACGCCGCTCGACCGGCGCCGGCACGATATCGAGCGAGGCGGCGTGGACGCGCTGGCCGTCGCGGTCGATCGGCGTCAGCCGCAGCGCGTGATGCGCATAAGGCACCGGCGACGCGTAGGTGTAGGCGGTCGACTGGCGGACGTCGTAGGTCGTCATCCGAGTTCCTCGGTCCCGGCGGTCCCGGCATCCATGCGCTCGCGCAGCGTGAAATAGGCCGCCGCGATATGATTGGCCAGCGACATCATGGCTTGGCTGGCCTGCGCGAAGCTTTCGTTGGTCAGCGTGCTCGGCTCGCTGGTGCGCAGCGTTGTGGCGAGCGCGATCACGATCTGCTCGGCGGGCGAGAGCCGGCTGTCGGCGTTCTCCTTCGGCAACGTCGCCAAATGTGTCTCGATGCGGCCGACCTGATAGGCGAGGGAGCGCGGATTTTCCGGATCGAGCGCGACGAGGTCGATTACCGGCGCGCGCGCCGCGATCATCACATAGCGCGCCCGGTAGGTGATCTGGCTGTCGCACAATTCCAGCAGCGTATCGAGCCCGCCCTCGGCGAGCGGCCCATAGGCGAACTGGCGGATAAACCGGCAGGTCGCGATGGAACGTTCAATGCGCCGACCGAGTTCGAGAAACCGCCAACCGGTGATCTGGCTCATATTCTCCTGCGCCAGCCCGGAGAACGACGCGACGATGCGCAGCGCGGCCTGGACCCGTTCGATCAGCACGCTCTCGTCGGCATTGGGGCCGAGCGGGACATGGGTCATGTCGTAAAGGTCAGTGACCGCGCGCCAGCCGTCCGGCGACAGCCGGTCGCGGATCACGGATGCGGCGGCGCGCGCGCCGGCGACGAGGCTCGGCACCGCGCCGGCGAGATCGGTCCGTTGCAGCGCAGCGGCGGCCAGCAGCGCGGGCTTCGCGTTCGGCAGGTCGGTCGGCACGGCTTCCCACACGCGCAGCAATTCGCCGAGCTTCTCGATGTCCGGCTGCGCGGTGTCGTCGCTCTCCATCGCGCGGTTGATCAATGCGCGCACCACCCGCAGCGTCGCCTCGGCGCGCTCGACATAGCGCCCGACCCAGAACAGATTGTCGGCGGTGCGGCTCGGCAGCGTGCTGGACGCGCGGTGGATGACGATGCGCTCGGGGCGCGGCAAAAGCGTCGTGTCGGACACCGGTCCTTCGGCCAGGATCCACGCATCGGCGGTGCGGCCGCCTTGCTGCAGGCTGATCGCCCGCGTGTCGATGTCGTCGGCGACGCGCACGAAGCCGCCCGGCATCACGGTCCAGCCATCGCCGCTGCGCGCCAGGAACAGCCGCAGGATGAACGGGCGCGGCTCCAGCCGGCCATTGTGCCAGGCCGGCATCGTCGACAGCGTCGCCGCCTCCTGGGCGACGAAATCGATGCCGCGCCGCGTGATGGCGTCCGACATCAGCATGCGGTTCGCCGGCTGCAGGTTGGCGCCCAGCACCTGCGAGGCGCCCGGCGCGAACGGCAACTCGCCCTGGAACGCGGACGCGATCACCACCTTGTCGAGGCGGCCGAGAATGTCGGCGCGGACATCCCGGTCGCCCAGCCACCAGGTCGCGAGGTTCGGCAAAGCCAGCTTGCGGCCGATCAGCGACGGCGCCAGCGCGGGCAGGAAGCTCAGAATGGCCCGGGCCTCGATGATGCCGGCGCCGAGCGCATTGGCGATCGTCACGTGGCCCTCGCGCACCGCCTGCACCAGACCGGGCACGCCAAGCTGCGAGCGCGCGTTGAGCTCTAGCGGATCACAGAAATCGGCGTCGAGCCGGCGCAGCAGCACATCGGCGCGCTTGAGGCCGGACACGGTGCGGATGAACACGCCATCCGGCCGCACCGTCAGGTCTTCGCCCTGCACCAGCAGCAGGCCGAGATAGCGCGCGAGGTACGCGTGCTCGAAATAGTTCTCGTTCAACGGCCCGGGTGTCAGCAGGCAGACGCGTGAATCGTCGCGGCGGTTCAGCGCGGCGAGATCGGCCTGAAAGGTCTGGAAGAACGATGCGAGGCGTTCGACCCGCAGCGCGCGATAGATATCCGGCAGGCCGCTGGCGAGCGCCAGCCGGTTCTCGATGGCGAAACCGGCGCCGGAGGGCGCCTGCGCGCGGTCGCTCAGCACCCACCACGAGCCGTCCGGCGCGCGTCCGACATCGGCGGCGTAGAATTGCAGATATTTGCTGCTCGCCGGCGCCGCGCCGACCAGCGGGCGCAGATATTCCGGGTTGCCGGCGATCACGGCGGCCGGCAGCCGGCCCTCGCGCACCAGATTGGCCGGCCCATAGGTGTCGGCCAGCACGGTTTCGAGCAGTTCGGCGCGCTCGACCAGTCCGGCCTTGAGCGAGCGCCAGCCGTCCGGATCGATGACCAGCGGCACGTGGCTGAGCGGCCATGCCCGTTCGACGCCGGCCTTATCCTCATAGACGCGGTAGAACACGCCGGAATCGCGCAGGTGTCGGTCGGCGGCCGCGAAGCGCCGCTCGATCTCGTCCGGCCCGAGGGCGGCCAGCATGCCGAGGAACGGCCGCCAATGCGCGCGAACGCGCCCGGCGCCATCCATCATCTCGTCGAACACGCCGGGCAACGGCCGGTAGTTCGCGATCAACGGCGTGCCGGCCGGAAAATCGGCCGTCACGGCGGTTTCGCGTGGGGTGACCATAGTGGCTGTTAGCTCTGAGTCGGGCGCCGCAGGTCAAGCGTGGTCGGGTATTCCAACGATCGCTCCTCGCGCGGCGGTGCGATCGTGCCGGGCGTATGGCCGTGATCCTGGAAGCGGGACAGGCGACGGGCCTCGGCTTCGTAGGAATTCACCGGGAAGGTGTCGTAGCTGCGCCCGCCCGGATGCGAGACATGATAGACGCAGCCGCCGAGCGAGCGCTGATGCCACATGTCGACGATATCGAACACCAGCGGCGCATGCACGTCGATGTTGGGCTGCAGGGCGGATTCAAGCTTCCAGGCCTTGAACCGCACACCGGCGACGTATTCGCCGTTGCGGCCGGTTGAGACCAGCGGCAGGCGGCGGCCATTGACGGTAACGGCGTGACGCACCGGATTCAGCCGCTCGACCTTGACCTGAAGCCGCTCGACGGACGAGTCGACGAAACGCACGGTGCCGCCGCCGGCGGTTTCCTCACCGAGCACATGCCACGGCTCCAGCGCATGACGCAGTTCGAGGCGCACGTCGCCGCGCTCGACCTCGCCGTAATACGGGAAGCGGAATTCGCGCTGCGCGTCGAACCAGACCGGATCGAACGGATAGCCGGCGCGGGTCAGGTCCTCCAGCACGCTCTTGAAATCGGCCCAGACGAAATGCTCCAGCATGAAGCGGTCATGCAACGCTGTGCCCCAGCGCACCAGATTGCCTTCCTGCGGCTGCCGCCAGAACCACGCGACCAACGCGCGCAGCAATAATTGCTGCGCCAGACTCATGCGGGCGTCGGGCGGCATCTCGAAGCTGCGGAATTCGACCAAGCCAAGCCGGCCCGTCGCGCTGTCCGGCGAGAACAGTTTGTCGATGCAGATCTCGGCGCGATGGGTGTTGCCGGTGACATCGATCAGCAGATTGCGGAACAGCCGGTCGACCAGCCAGGGCGGCGTCAGCGTGTCGTAGGCCGGTACCTGGGCCATCGCGATTTCAAGTTCATAGAGCTGGTCGAGCCGGGCCTCGTCGACGCGCGGCGCCTGGCTGGTCGGGCCGATGAACAGGCCGGAGAACAGATAGGACAGCGACGGATGGCGCTGCCAATAGATCAGCAGGCTCTTGAGCAGGTCGGGCCGGCGCAGGAACGGGCTGTCGGCCGGATTGGCGCCGCCGAGCACGACATGGTTGCCGCCGCCGGTGCCGGTATGACGCCCGTCGATCATGAATTTGTCGGTGCCGAGCCGCGTGTGATGTGCGTCGTCGTACAGACTCTGCGTGATGTCGACGGCTTCGCGCCAGCTGCGGGCCGGATGCACGTTGACTTCGATGACACCGGGATCCGGCGTGACCTTGATGACGTCGATGCGCGGATCGTGCGGCGGCGGATAGCCTTCGATGCGGATCGGCAGGCCGAGTTCGGCGGCGGTGCTCTCCACGGTGCCGAGCAGTTCGAGATAATCCTCGACGCGTTCGGCCGGCGGCATGAACACGCACAGCACGCCGTCGCGCGGCTCGATCGCCATCGCGGTACGCACCGGCAGATCGACCGTATTCGGCGCCAGCGCCAGCCGCTGCGACGGCGCAGGCGCGGCCGACGTGGCGCGGGTGGTCCCACGGATCGGCGCGGCCGGTTGGACCGCGCGGTTGACGGCGGCGTCCAAGGCTTCGGCGGCGGCGGCCGGGTCCGGCAGGTCGCCGCGTACTTCCATCGGATCGGCCGGCGTCAAATGCGGATAATCCGACGCCTTGATGTGGGGCAGGGTGGCGAGCGGCAGGCGCAGCCCGACGGGACTGTCGCCGGCGACCAGAAATAATCTGCCACGCCGCGTCTGCCAGATCTCGCTGATCCAATTGGCACCGCCGGCCTGCACGTTCCAGCGCTGCACCGGCAGCACATAGCCGGCGGGCTTCGACAGATGGCGCTCGAAGGTGCGCAGGATGCGCGCGCGCTCGACCGGATCGTCGATCTTCGGATCGGTCAGATCGACATTGGCGGGCAGTTCGCCTTCGCGCAGCAGCCGTTCGGCCGGATCTTCAAAGGCCGGCTGCACGTATTGCTGCGCGAGGCCGAGCCGCACCGCGATGCGCTTGCTGAAACGCTCGGCGTCTTCGCTGGTCGGCGCGCGGCTCTCGCCCTCGCTGGCGATCAGCGCCGCGTTGCGCCACATCGGCTTGCCGTCGCGGCGCCAATACAGCGAGAATGCCCAACGCGGCAGCTCTTCGCCTGGATACCATTTGCCTTGTCCGTAATGCATCAAGCCGCCCGGCGCGAAACGGTCGCGCAGCCGCCGGATCAGGCCGTCGGCGCGCTTGCGCTTGTCCTTGCCGAGCGCCGCCGTATTCCATTCCGCGCCCTCGTAGTCGTCGATCGACACGAAGGTCGGCTCGCCGCCCATGGTCAGGCGGACATCCTGCACATTGAGGTCGCTGTCGACCTTGTCGCCGAGCGCGTCGAGCTTGTGCCACGCCTCGTCGGAGAACGGCCGGGTGACGCGCGGCTTCTCGTTGACACGGTCGATGCGCATGTCGAAGAAAAATTCGACCTCGGCGTGATCGACGCCGCCGGAAATCGGCGCGGCCGAGCGATAATGCGGCGTCGCCGCCAGCGGAATGTGGCCTTCGCCGCACAGCAGGCCCGAGGTCGGATCGAAACCCACCCAGCCAGCGCCCGGCAGATAGACCTCGGCCCAGGCGTGCAAATCCGTAAAGTCGACATCGGTCCCGGCCGGACCGTCGAGCGACACGATGTCGGGCTTGAGCTGGATCAGATAGCCGGACACGAAGCGCGCCGGCAGGCCGAGATGACGCATCACCTGCACCAACAGCCACGAGGAGTCGCGGCAGGAGCCGGACCCGGTGGTGAGTGTTTCCTCCGGCGTCTGCACGCCGGGCTCCATGCGGATCATGTATTTGACCGCGCGCTGGACGTACTGGTTCAGCTCGACCAGGAAATCGATGGTGGTGCGCCGTTCGCGCGAGAAACCGGCGACGAAATTCCTGAGCTTGGGACCGGCGGGCTCCGGTTTCAGATAGCCGGCCAGTTCCTCGACCACTTCGTCCGGGTAGATAAACGGGAATTTCTCCGCATACGGTTCGACGAAGAAATCGAACGGATTGAACACCGTCAGGTCGGTCAGCAGATCGACCGTGATGCTGAACTCTTGAGTTTTTTCCGGAAACACGCAACGCGCCAGCCAATTGCCCAGCGGATCCTGCTGCCAGTTCTCGAAATGCTCTTCCGGCGTGACCTTGAGCGAATAGGCCAGGATTTTGGACCGCGAATGCGGCGCCGGCCGCAGCCGGATTACCTGCGGCCCCAGCGCGACCGGCCGGTCATAGGTGTAGCGCGTCACATGGTGGAGGCGGGCTTGAAGCGACATGGGACTGAACCTGCGACCTGCATCTACCGCACTGCGGAATGGACCCGATAATAAGGCCCCGAGCCCTGGAAATATGCAAATTCCAGGCCGGGTCGGTGTCCCGAAACCGCTCTATCCTGCAGTCATAGCGCTTAGCCGCTTAATCGGCCTTGCCTCACGGCGGTAAAAAATATATTCATCCTTTAGGGTGAATAAATGAATCTTACCGCTGTTTCAACGCTCGACCTGACCTTGCTGGCGCTGGCCGACCCGACCCGGCGCGCCATCCTGGCCCGGCTATCAGCCGGTGAGGCGCGGGTGACCGACCTAGCGCAGCCATTTTCGATCTCGCTCAATTCGGTGTCGAAGCACATCCAGATCCTGGAGCGCGCCCAATTGGTGCGCCGCAGGCGGGCCGGGCGCGAGCATCTGCTGTCGTTCAATCGGGCGCCGCTGGACACAGCCGCGGCCTGGATCGAAGCGCAGCGGACGATCTGGACGGCCAGCCTGGACGCGCTCGACGCGGTGCTGCTGGAGCAGGATCGGGCTTTGGCCAATGAAATGGAAGGGAAAGCCGATGAACACTGAAACGCCTGCCGTCGTTCAGGTCAAACGCCGGTTTCGCGCCTCGCCGGAGCGCGTGTTCGATGCCTGGCTCGATCCGAAACTGGCCTGCCGGTTTCTGTTCACGACGCCGACCGGCCAGATGGTGCGCACCGAGATCGATGCGCGGGTCGGCGGCAAGTTCGTTCTGGTCGACCGGCGCGACGGCGAGGACATCGAGCATATCGGCGAGTATCTGGAGATCGATCGGCCGCGCCGCTTGGTGTTCACTTTCGCGGTGCCGAAATTCTCGGCGGAAAAGACCATCGTGAATATCGATATCGTGCCGGTCGGTACGGGCTGCGAGTTGACGCTGACGCACGAAAAAGTTTTGCCCGAATGGGCAAGCCGCACCCAGGAAGGCTGGACCAAGATCCTCGGCACGCTCGCGGCTGTGGTCGAGGCGTGAGAATTAAGCGTCTGCGCGCGAGACCAGCGTGGCGATGAGGGACGCGACCGACAGAATGATGACGACCGCCCCATAGGTGTCCGTGGCGACCGAGAGGCCGACGATCGGCACCAGCAGGCCGGTGAGGATCGCGGGCAGGGCAAAGGCGAGATAGCCCTCGACATAGATCGCCGAGAGCAGTCCGGCGCGTTCATCCGCCTTCGCTTGCGGCAACATCAGGCGCAGCGTGGCCGAAAACGTTGAGCCGAATCCCGCGCCGGCCACGACCGTGCCCAACAGCAGCAGCGCGATCGTGTGCGTATGCTCGCCGACGAGCGTGATAGCGACGCCGCTCGCCAAGGCAACGATGCCGTATGAAAGTACTTTGTTGGCGGACACGTGCCGCACGAACAGCACGCTGATGAACGCGCTGCAGGTCAGGGCGGCGACCACCAGTCCGCCGACGATCGGAAGGTGCAGGCCGGTGGCGGCGCGGACCACGGACGGCATCAGCGAAAAGTAAAATCCCCCGAGTGCCCAGATCGCGATGGAGACGGGCGTGAGCTGTACATAAATCCGCCAAGCCTGTGGCGGCACGCTGACATGCGGAATGAGGGAGGCCATTGCGCCCGGCTTGGGCGCGGCGGTTTCCGGCATGAACCACAATGCGGCGGCCTCAACGGCCGTGATGGCCGCGAGGACGAAATAGATGAGTTGTTCAGGTGCGGGCGCGTAGGTGACCAGCACGGCCGCGCTCAGGCTTCCGGCTGTCAGTCCCATGAAGGCCGTGACACTGTTCAGCACCGGGCCGTTGGTGCGATCCGTATCGAGGATGGTAGCGCCGAGCGCTGTCGTGGCCACCCCGGTGGCAAAACCCTGGACGGCGCGCGCGGCAATCAATGCGGCAGGCGAACCTGCCGCGACGAACATCGCCATCGCGACGATATTCAGTAGCAGGGCCCCGAGGATCACCGGGCGTCGGCCGATATAGTCCGACAGCGAGCCCGTGGTCAGTAGCGCGAGCAGAAGACACACCACATAGGCGGCGAAGATCACCGTCAGCATGAACGGCGTCAGACCGAAGGTCTCTTGATAGTGCGCGAACAGTGGCGTCGGCGCGGCCCCGCAAGCCGAAATCGTCATCGCGGCGAACACGGCGATGATCTTGGTCGCCGTGTTCGATAGCAATGCGCGGGAAGGTTGACGGACGCAGTCGGTGCAGTTGGTCATCGATATTTCCAGTGTGGGGGCAAGTCATCGTTGCGCCGTCAGATCAAAGCTTGGAGCCACCGTCCACCCGAATGGTGTCGCCGGTGATCCATCGCGCGTCGTCCGATGCCAGGAAGGCAACGACCGAAGCGACATCCGCCGGCTGGCCGATTCGCTTCAGCGCCTGCATGCCGAAGATCGCCACGCGGCCTTCTTCAGTTTTGGAGAGGCTCGACATATCGGTATCGATCACGCCGGGCGCAACCGCGTTCACCCGAATACCGCGCGCCCCAAGTACGGAGGCGAACTGCCGGACCAGCGTGTCGACCGCGCCCTTGGTGGCCGAATAGGCCGACAGCGCGCCGACAACCGCATGCGCGCCCAGCGACGACACCAGGATGACACTGCTGCCGTCGCCCAGAATTGGAAGCAATTGCTGGACCAGGAAGTAGGGCGCGCGGACATTGACGGCGAACAGGTCGTCGAAGTCCTTCACGGTGGTGTCCTCGATGGTCGCCGCCTTCGAGATCCCGGCATTGGCAACGACGATATCGAGTCGGTCGCCCACGAGATCGCGCACCTGTGCGGCTAGTTTGTGCGCGCCGTCGGGCGCGGTGAGATCCGCCGCGACAGCATCCGCCCGGCCACCGGCCGCCCGGATCTGATCGACGACGGCTTTGGCCTCATCGGCGCCTCGGCCGTAATGCACGACAACCCGGGCGCCGAGCGCCGCCAGGGCGAGCGCAGAGGCCCGGCCCATGCCGCGCGACGCGCCAGTGACGACAGCGGTCTTATTCATCAGCGATGCCATTTTCCGTTCCTTTACGCTGTTGATGCAGAGGCATGGCCTGTGGACATAAAGATGGAACGCCATTGCCCTCACAACCAAGACTTTTTAGGCTAAAGCCATGCCTTATAAGTATGGATAGGCAATATGGAGCTACGCCATCTGCGCTATTTCATCGCCGTCGCCGAGGAGGGCAGTCTGACCCATGCGGCCGAGCGGCGGTTGCACACGGCGCAGCCGTCCTTGAGCCGGCAGATTCGCGACCTGGAGCTGGAAGTCGGCGTCGAGCTGATGTCGCGTGGCGCGCGCGGCATCGAACTCACGCCGGCCGGCCGGGTCTTTCTCGATCACGCCCGGCTGGCGCTGCTCCAGGTCGAGATGGCCGGAGAGGCTGCGCGGCGGGTCGGCAAGCCCGAGAAGTCCGCTTTCGTGATCGGCTTTCTGACCGGCCATGAAGTGATGTGGCTGCCCGAGGCCTTGCGGGTGCTGCGCGAGGAAACGCCAGGCGTGGAGATCACCTTGTCCAGCCAGTCGTCGCCCGAACTCACCGGCGGGCTGTTGCGGGGCAAGGTCGACGTGGCGTTCCTGCGGCGCGAGGAGCAGACGCCGGGCCTCGCGTTCAAGTGTCTGATCAAGGAGCCGCTGGTCGCCGTGCTGCCGACCGGGCATCGGCTAGCCACGCACAAGACCATTCGGCCGCAGGACTTGGTTGGCGAGACCTACATCACGCCGACCAAGGGGGCGCCGGCCCTGAAGGCGGTGATCGACCGCTATGCGGCTAAATCCGGCATCGTGCTGAAGCCGGAATATGAAGCCGAGAACCTGTTGATGGCGATGTCGCTGGTCGCGTCGACCGGTGGCGTAACGTTGCTGCCGCTGTATACGCAGCATTTGCTGTCGCCGGCCGTCGTCATTCGCCCGCTACAGGGCGAGGCTCCGACGATCGATCTGGTGATGGGCTACAACAAGTCGAATACGTCGGCGCTGCTCAAGCGTTTCCTGTCGCGCGCCGACGAACTGGTTGCCCGTGTATTGCAGAAGAACCTGCCGACCAAGATTTAGTTGGTCGGCACGCCGACCCGGCGACGTAACCCGGCGATGATCGCGCGCAACGGATTGTTAGCCCTTCGGCCGCTGCGGTTCTCGCGAATGCGTTCATGCACATAGGCCAGCTTGGCGATGGCCGGCGGCGACAGCACGAACGGATAGAGGTCCGGCAGTCCCATGCTGCGGTTGACCGAATTGACCGCGAAGGTCAGCGGCAGCCAGGTCGAGATCAACTGGTCCAGTTCGGCGATATGTGGGTCGAAGTCGATCGCCGCGCTCAGCGCGGCCGCCTTATGCAGACGCGGGCGCACCGTGAGGCCGAAGCTGCTGGCGGTCTCCAGTGTATCGACCATGTGCAGATAGTGCGCCCAGGTCTCGGCGAAGTCTTCCCATGGATGCGAACTCGCATAAGACGTGACGTAATGCTCGGTCCAGTCGGCGGGCGGGCCGTTCTGGTAATGCTGCTGCAACGCTTCCTGATAGTCGCGCCTCTCGTCGCCGAAAAGCTGGCGAAAGCCTTCCAGATTGGCCGCGTTGTTCGGGATCAGCTTGTCCCAATAATAATGCGCGATCTCGTGGCGGAAATGCCCGAGCAGGGTGCGATACGGTTCGCCCATCTGGCGACGCTGACGTTCGCGGTGGGCGTCGTCGGCCTCGGCCAGATTGATGGTGATGAGGCCGTCCGCGTGTCCGGTCAGCACATGCGGCGTGCCGTCCGGCGCCGGCAGTTCGGGCGACAGGAAGTCGAAGGTCAGCCCGTTCGGGTCTTCGGTTCGCGTCTTGAGCGGCAGACCGAGCTTGAGCAGCGTGTAGAACAGTCGGTGCTTGGCGAGTTCGATAGCCCGCCAGTCGATCAAATTGTCGGTAATCGACAGGTCCGGAATGTGGCGGTTGTGCCGGCAGGCCGCGCAAAATATTTCCGGACCGTCAGCCGTCACCAGCCAGTTGCAGGCATCATATTGCGCGTTGGCGCACAGCCGATAGCGGCGCTTCGGATCGGCCAGCGCGCGCTGCGCGTTGCCGGCCGGCTCCAGCGCCGTGATGGTCTCCTTCGACGGCAGATAGCCGAGCTGGCGGCCGCAGCTTTCGCAGCGCGAGTTCTCAAAATACAGCGGCTGGCCGCAATGCTGGCATTCGAAAAGCTTCATGGTCGGTCTCGAAAAGTTCGGGGCGCGGCAAAGCCATCGCCGGAATTCGCCCCGGGCAAGGCATAGGCAGAAACGGTTCTGAAGTCGGAAAGTTCAATTCCAGTATGAACTAACGCGAAATACCCCGCGAAGCCCGTGAACCGATCAGCGCCGCAGCCGCTCCAGCAATTCCGGGGTCGGCCAGGAATCGGCCGGCAGGCCCACTTTTATCTGCTCTTTCTTGACCGCGACGCGGCTCGCGGAGCCGAGCAGGCCGTCGACCTTGCCGACGTCATGGCCCTTCCGGGTCAAAATCTGCTGCAATTCCTTGGTCTGCTCGAAATTGAGCTGCGCAATGTCCGGGCTGCCGCGCCGCATCGGGCCGGCGCCCGCGAGGCGGGAGGCGTAGAACGCCGCCGTGGTCGAATAGACCAGCGAGTTATTCCACTTCAGGTAAACCTGGAAATTGTTATAGGCCAGAAACGCCGGCCCATGCCGGCCCATCGGCAGCACCAGCGAGGCCGGCAGGTTGTCGTTGGCCAGCGGCCGGCCGTCGGTCCGGGTGACGCCCCAGCCGGACCATTTCGAGCGCGGATGTTGGATCGCGAGGTCGGACTGGTCCCAAGGGAAGTTAGCCGGCAGGTTGGCCGGCACCCGGACTTCGTCCAGCCACGGCTCGCCGCGCTTCCAACCGAGTTCGTCGAGATATTTGGCTGTCGACGCGATCACGTCCGGCACGCTTTTCAAGAGATTGCGATGGCCGTCACCGTCATAGTCGACGGCGTTCTTGAGATATTCGGACGGCATCATCTGGGTCTGGCCGAGTTCGCCGGCCCAAGAGCCGATCATCTCCTCCGGCTTGAGGTCGCCGCGCTCGATGATGCGTAGCGCGTCGAACAAATGGCCGCGAAACATGTCGGCGCGCCGGCAATCATAGGCCAGCGACACGATGGAACGGATCGAATGATCCTTGCCCATATTGGTGCCGAAATCGCTTTCCAGGCCCCAGAACGCGGTGATGACCGGCGCCGGCACGCCATATTGCTGCTCGACCTTGGCGAAGGTCGCGGCGTGTTTCTTGATCTGCAGGAGGCCGTTGTCGAGGCGATGCTTCGGCACCAGCTTGTCGGAGAACTGCAGGAAGGTGTTGGCAAAGATGCGCTGACCGCGATCGATGCCGACAATGCGGGCGTCATACGTGAGATACGGCGCGGCGGCCTGGATCGCGGATCGCGAGATGCCTTGCGCCAGCGCCTCCTGCTTGAACGCCTCCAGCCACTTCTCGAAGCTGCCGGAGGTGCGGCACGGCGCCGGTGCGGCCCAAGCCGTTACACTGGTCAACGATAGCAGCGCGCCGAACGCCAGCACTGGCCAAAGGAATTTTCCACGCATCGCTGTCGCCTGTTCTTGAATCGGACCGGCGGCACTGTGTCAGCCGGCTGACACCAGTCAAGTGCAATGCAAAATGTCAGGCCCTTGCGGCCACACGCGCCGCGCGTCATGCTCTCGATACCTTGCACCGGCGAATAACAAGCCGTGTCGAGGCCAAAAGGGGAGGATGCCAGAGCCGGTCCGGCACGGATTTCAAGCCCCGACCATTATCCCATCGTCAATCAAATAGACGCCGTCGCCGGGCGGCGCACACCCATGGGAGGATTCAACATGTCCAAGAAACTGATGTCGGCGCTCGCGCTGATGGCTTCGCTGCTGGCCCCCGGCAGCACCTTCGCGCAACAGCCGGCCGCAACGCCGGCTCCAGCGCCCGGCGCGGCTCCTGCCGCGGCGCCGGCTGCCCCACCGCCGCCACCGGCCTATGGCGCACCTATTTCGCTCGACAACGCCATGAAAGTCGTCGCTGCCGCCCAGGCCGAGGCGCAGAAGAACAATTGGGGCATGTGCATCGCGGTGGTCGGCCCGTCCGGCGACCTGATCTACTTCCGCAAGCTGGACACCTGCCAATACGCCTCGATCGCCATCGCGCAACACAAGGCCCGCACGGCAGCGACGTTCCGGCGTCCGACCAAGGTGTTTCAAGACGGTCTGGCGGCCAATCCGGCCAATATCTACCTGCTGACGCTCGACGGCATCATCGCGTCCGAAGGCGGCATTCCACTCATTGTCGATGGCAAGCTGATCGGCGCGGTCGGCTCCAGCGGCGGCACCGGCCAGCAGGACGGCCTGACATCGACGGCCGGAGTCGCGGCGCTGAAGTAGGCGGTCAGCGTACGAAGTAAATCGCGGTGTCATCACCGGGCCGGCGCGAAGCACCGAGACCCGGTGATCCATCTCTTTGAGAAAAACGTTTATTTGAGAAAAACGTTCTCGCGAAGCGATGGATCGCATCAGAACTCGGGCTTGCCCGAGTTCTGCGTAGTGGTGCGTATATCGCGTAAACGCGATGTGCGATGGCAAGCCCGGCGATGACGCATGGGTCGGTTAGAGCATGATCCCGAAAAGTGGGAACCGGTTTTCGGAAAAGATCATGCTCAAACAAGAGCCTAGACTCTGATCCGATTCAACCAAATCGGATCAGAGTCTAGAGCGCGTCCAGCAAAAGTGGACACCGGTTTTGCGTCTGGACGCGCTCTAAGTGTTTAGATAGTCGCGTTTTCTTCACGCGAAGTGGATTCCACTTCGCTTGAAAACGCTCTAGCGGCCTGTGCTTACCCCTTCTTCCCGACCGTCTGGCCGGTCTCTTTCAGATACCAATCCATGATCTGTTCGCCGTTCCAGTGCAGCACGCCCTCGAACTTGGACACGTACTCATAGATCTGCTCGAGATATTTGATCCGGTGCGGCTGGCCGCTGAGATAAGGATGGATCGCCAGCGCGCAAATTCTCGGCCGCTCGGCGCCCTCCTGGTACAGCCGGTCAAACTGATCGACCATGCGCTTGTACAGATAGTCGCTCTCGTGATGCTGGATGATCATCATCGGGATGTCGTTCAGCTCGACCGTGTAGGGCAGGGTGACCAGCGGGCCGTTGGCGGTGCGGATCATGGTCGGCTCGTCGTCATAGACGAAGTCGCCGATATATTTGATGCCGGCTTCGGCCAACAGGTCCGGCGTCTCCATGGTTTCGGTCAGGCCCGGTCCGAGCCAGCCGACCGGACGCTTACCGGTGAAGTTCTCGATCACGTCCAGCGAGCGTTTGATCATGCCCTTCTGGTCGGCTTCCTTGTGAATCGGGCCCTGCTCGTAGCTGTGGCCCATGAACTCCCAGCCGTCGGTCACCGCCTGCTGGGCGACGCGGGCGTAGTCCTCGCAGACCCGCGCATTGATGGCGAGTGTCGGCTTCACGCCATAGCGGCGCATCACGTCGAAGAACCGCCAGACACCGACCCGCATGCCGTATTCGTGCCAGCTCCAATTCGGAATGTCGGGCTGCATCGGAATTCCGGTGGGCGGCGGCAGCACCTGGCGGGCCATCGGGTTCTTGATGTCCCAGACCTCCAGATTGACGATGGTCCAGAAGATGATGCGGGCGTTGCCCGGCAGCTTCAGGGGCGGGCGGTCGACAATCGCCGAATAGTCGGAGCGTTCGCGGGGCAGCATCGATGGGCTCGTCGGTTGGCTCATGAGGACATATCTCGATCTTGTGAACGGGGGTGGCGGGCACGGGCGGAATGCTTACCTGTTAGGACAGCGCCCGTTAAGAACTGCCTAGAGCGGGGACTATGCCGTTCGAATGTCGGCGGCTCAAGCGGGGGTTCTTTTCTGCTATCCTGCCGGCGGGAACCTTCGGCCATTTCGCGAATTTATGGCGATACGTGGTGGCCCGTGGCGTCGCGTGCGAAGCGACCAAGAGGTGAGAATGCCGCTCAACACCGCGACCTCGCTGCAAGCATCCACCGAAATCGCGCAGGAATCGCCGCGCCAGCGGATGCGGGCGGCCTTTCGCGCCGTGCGGGCCGAGACCGAACGACGTGCAGCCCCGCTGTCGGCCGAGGATCAGGTGGTCCAGTCGATGCCGGACGCCAGCCCGACCAAATGGCATCGCGCCCATACGACCTGGTTCTTCGAGACCTTCCTACTGGTCCCCAAGCTCGCGCAATACGCGATTTATGACGAACGTTTCCCGTTTCTGTTCAATTCCTACTATGTCGCGGCCGGTCCGCGCCATGCCCGGCCCAAACGAGGTCTGGTGACGCGACCGGATGCGCACGAAGTCGCGGCCTATCGGGCTCACGTCGACGCGGCCGTTGAGCGGCTGATCGAATCCGTGCCGGAATCGGAGTTGGCCGAGGTGGCCTCGATCGTCGAGATCGGCCTGCACCACGAACAGCAGCATCAGGAACTGATCCTCACCGATATTTTGCACATGTTCGCCCAGAATCCGACGCATCCGGCCTACGACGCCGCGTGGCGTTTTCCGGTGGCGAAAATCGCCGCAGACAAGGCCAATGCGGATTACGTGTCGCTGCCGTCCGGCCTGCACATGATCGGCCATGACGGCGACGGTTTCTCGTTCGACAATGAAAGCCCGCGCCATCAGGTGCTGGTGCAGCCGGTCAAGATTGCGCGGGCGCTGGTCACCAATGGCGAATGGCTGGCCTTCATGCAGGGCGGCGGCTATCGCGACCCGGCGCTGTGGCTGTCCGAAGGCTGGGCGCAGGTCGAGGCCGAAGGTTGGGACGCGCCCGGCAACTGGATCGAGCAGGACGGCGCACATGGCAGCACTTGGCATCATATGACGCTGCGCGGCCTTGTGCCGGTCGATCCGGATGCGCCGGTGTGTCAGGTCAACTATTACGAGGCCGACGCCTTCGCCAATTGGTCGGGCAAGCATCTGCCGACCGAGTTCGAGTGGGAAGTCGCGGCGCGCGCCGATCTGCTGGACGATGCGTTCGGCATCGTGTGGCAATGGACCCGCAGCAGCTATTCGCCGTATCCGGGCTTTCGCGCCGCGCCCGGCGCGCTCGGCGAATACAACGGCAAGTTCATGATCAACCAGATGGTGCTGCGCGGCTCGTCGCTGGCGACGCCGGAGGGCCATGCGCGCCTGAGCTATCGCAATTTCTTCCCGGCGCATGCGCGCTGGCAATTCACCGGGCTTCGTCTTTCAGATTACGTATAGAGAGAAATTAGCATGACGGCTCATGCCCGCCGCATCGTTCGCCAGAAATTGTCCGATGAGCCGAATGCCGGCCTCGCCGCGGACGTGATCGCCGGGCTGTCGGCGCATCCCAAGCAATTGCCGCCGAAATATTTCTACGACGCGGCCGGCTCCGAACTGTTCGAACAGATCACGCAGCAGCCGGAGTACTATCCGACCCGCAGCGAACTCGAAATCCTCGATGCCCATGCGGGCGACATCGCTAAACTGATCCCGGAAGGCGCGGCGCTGATCGAATTCGGCAGCGGCTCGACCCGCAAGGCCCGCTTGCTGCTGCGCGAACTGCGGACGCTCGGCGCCTATGTGCCGGTCGATATCTCGGGCGAATATCTGCACCAGGAAACCGCGGCGCTGCGCCAGGACTTCCCGCAGTTGAACGTCGTGCCGGTCGAGGCCGATTTCACCAAGCCATTCAGTCTGCCGGAATCGATCGCGGCGCTGCCCCGCGCCGGATTCTTTCCGGGCTCGACGCTGGGCAATTTCGAGCCGCACGAAGCCTCGGCGTTTTTGCGCCATGCCGGCGAGATGGTCGGCGCCAATGGGGTGCTGATCCTTGGCGTCGATCTGGTGAAGGCGCCGGAGCTTCTGCACGCGGCCTATAACGACGCGGCCGGCGTCACCGCGCAGTTCAACCGCAACCTGCTGGTTCGCCTCAATCGCGAACTCGGCGCCGATTTCGACCTGTCGGCGTTCGCGCATCATGCGTTTTACAACGCGCACAAATCCCGCATCGAGATGCATCTGGTCAGCGCCCGCCGCCAGCGGGTGCGGATCGACGGCGCCTCATTCCAGTTCCGGGCCGGCGAGACTATCCACACCGAATGCAGCTACAAATATTCGGTGGACTCGCTGCGCTGTCTGGCGCGCGGTACCGGCTGGGACCCGCTCGACGTGTGGACCGACGCCGCCGGATATTTTTCGGTGCACGCCTTGCGACGTTCCGATGAGGTTTGACGGTTTTTCGTCGACCTCGACCTGATCCCGTCCGCCAACTATAAGGTCGCCGGCGGGCTGCCAATGGCCCGTTCCAGCCCATCTTCGGGCTGACCAACAGGGTTGGAAGGGGACGGAATGCCCGATGCGATCGATGCCGTGGCGCGTGGCGCGCGCGTCACCCGGCTGGGACCGGATTTCCGCTGGCCCGGCGGGCGCAAGGTCGCGGTGGTGATGAATATCGCCTTCGAGATCTGGTCCGACGGCAAGGCCCCGGGCATCGGTCCGATGGGCAATCCGCTGCCGGCCGGTACCTTCGACACCAACGCGCTGTCTTGGGGCCATTTCGGCCCGGCGCGCGGCATCGAGCGGCTGTTGCGGGCGCTCGACAAGGCGAAGCTGAAATCCAGCGTGATGGTCAACGGCATCGTTGCCCAAAAGGCGCCTGGCATGCTGAAGGCGATTGCCAACGCCGGCCATGAAATTGTCGCGCACGCCTATGCGCAGGACATCATTCCGGCGCGACTGACCGCCGAAGAGGCCAAGGCCGACATCGACCGGACGACATCGGAGCTTAAAGCCGCGGCCGGCGTCACGCCGCGCGGCTGGATCAGCCCGCGCGGCACGCCGCATCCCGACAGCGCAAGGCTGCTGGTCGAGGCCGGCTATGTCTGGCAGGGCGACGTGTTCGACGACGACCGGCCCTATGTGCAGCATTTCGACGACGGCAAGCGCATCGTTGCCATTCCGCTGACCATGGAAGTCAACGACCTGCCGCATGCGATGCGGTTCGGCCGCTCGCCGCGCCAGTTCGTCGAGCTGTTCGACGATGCGCTCTCCCACATGGTACAGGACGACGACGCCACCATGATGGACGTGACCGCGCATGGCCATTGCTATGGCCGCGCGCCGAACGTCTGGGCCTATGCCGAGATCGCGGCCAAGGCCGCCAAGCGTGACGATATCTGGGTCGCCACGCGTGGCGAGATTGCACAACACGTCCGCTCTGTGGCGGGCTGAATCTTTTTCCCTTTCACGGAGTATCGAACATGAAGATCGTTGCATTCCAGGGCGGCACGGGCACGCGCCTCGGCGTCGTTGAAAACGACATGGTCATCGACCTGCAGGAAGTCGATCCGAAGCTGCCGGGCGATCTCGGCGAAGTTCTCGCCAAGACCAATGGCGACCTGTCGGCCATCAAGGATCTGGTTGGCCGTGCGCCGAGCGGCGCCCGCCGTCCGCTCCAGGGCATCAAGTATGCGCAACCAGTCGGTAATCCGGGCAAGATCATCTGCCTTGGTCTGAACTATCTCGACCACGTCAAGGAAGGTCCGCAGAAGGACAATATCCCGAAATTCCCCAGCATCTTCCTGCGCTGCGCGACCTCGATGGCCGCACACGAGCAGGCGATCATCCGTCCGCGCATTTCCGAACAGTTCGACTACGAGGCCGAAATGGTCGCCGTCGTCGGCAAGAAGGCCAAGCACCTGACCGCGCAGAATGCGCTTGAATGCATCGTCGGCTATTCGTGCTGCAATGAAGGCTCGGTGCGCGAATTCCAGCGCCACACCACGCAGTGGGGCATGGGCAAGAATTTCGACCAGACCGGTGGCTTCGGCCCCTGGATGGTGACGGCCGACGAACTGCCGCCGGGCGGCAAGGGGCTGAAGATTCAGAGCCGGCTCAACGGCACGACGCTACAGAACGACAATACCGAGAACATGATGTTTCCGCTGATCGAGACGCTGGTGTACCTGACCCAGGGCATGACCCTGATGCCGGGCGACATCATCGTGACCGGTACGCCGTCGGGCGTCGGCCATCCGCGCAAGCCGCCGCTGTGGATGAAGGCCGGCGACGTCGCCGAGATCGAGGTCGAAGGCATCGGCGTGCTGCGCAATCCGGTCGAAGATGAAAAGGCGTAAGCGCTTTTCTTTTACCCTCCCCCCACGAAGTGGCGGGGAGGGTCGGTTCGCATCGCGCAGGCGATGTGAACCGGGGTGGGGGGCGCTGAAGAATTCAAGATAATTCCCCCCACCCCCGACCCCTCCCCACCACGCGCCCGCAGCCTAGTTTACGTAGGCTGCGTAAACTAGCCTGCGACGCGCGGGGGGAGGGGAGTTGCCTCACCAATCGGCGCATGGCTCGCGCCGGCCATCGTCGCATGATAGGGATACCCACAATAGGCATACCAGTGGATTTCGCTGTCGGCGTGGCCGACGCTTTGCTTTAGGGGAACACTATGGCCGACAAGCTGAACGTGATCACGATCTGCGGTTCGCTGCGCAAGGAATCGTTCAACGGCGCGCTGGCCCGCGCGCTGCCGGGCCTAGCGCCCGCCGGCATGAGCATCACGGCGGCGCCGCCGTTTTCGAGCTTCCCGCTGTATAACGCCGACATCCAGAACACGATCGGCTTTCCGGCCGACGTGACGGCGCTGGCCGATGCGATCCGCGCCGCCGACGGCGTGATCATCGTGTCGCCGGAATACAACTGGACCATTCCGGGCGCGCTGAAGAACGCCATCGACTGGGTGTCGCGGATCAAGGACCAGCCGTTCAAGGACAAGCCGGTGGCGTTGCAGTCCTGCGCGTCGGGTCCGCTCGGCGGCGCCCGCATGCAGTATCACCTGCGCCAGTCGCTGACCTTCGTCGACGCCGTGATGTTCGGCAAGCCGGAGATCTTCGTGTCGTTCGAAGCGAAGAAGTTCGACGAGAAGACGCTGGAACTGACCGATGCGCCGACCATCGACATCGTCAAGCAGCAGCTTGCCGCGTTTGAGGTGTTCACGCGCCGCTGGTTGGGGAAGAATTGAGATTACGCGAAGCTAAGGCGTAGCAGCTTGAACTCGGCTTCTTAACCCTCCCCCCCTTGCGGGGAGGGTCGCGAGCGAAGCGAGCGGGGTGGGGGTCAAGTTCGCAGTCGACGATACGACCCCCACCCCGTTCGGCTTCGCTTCGCTGCGCCGAACGACCCTCCCCGCAAGGGGGAGGGTT
>JAQGJU010000074.1 GCA_028290465.1 Xanthobacteraceae bacterium
TGTTCGTGCGGCACGCGCCGTTCGGCCACGATCATCGCTTTGGTGGGCGCGAGCCGCTCGGCGGTGATTTTGAGCGTCTTGTCGATCTCCTTGGATGACAGGCCGGGCTTCAGCGTCTAGACGACGCCGACCTTGCGCAGCCGATACGGCGCCAGCCGCACCAGCGGCTTCGCCTTGGCGGCGATCGCCAAGGCCTTGTCGCGCGCAGCCCCAGGCACCGCGAACGGAATGATCTTCACGGTCGCGATCATCTCGCCGGCGACCAGCGGCTTGAACGCCAGCAAGGTGGCCAGCGTGATCGCCTCGTCGATGCGGTTCAGCGCATCGATGGCGTCCTTGTCGACCACCAATATGCCGGCCTCGTCGGCGAACAGGTTACAGCGGCCGGTGAACGCCTTGTCGACGCGCACGCCATCGCCCGCGATGGCGGCCGCGATCTCGCCCGCCGCGACATCCTCGGAAATGTCGCAGGGCTCGAGCCGCGCGACGGTAACCTCGGTTACGCCGGCCTCCTGCAGCGCGGCGACTTCGCGCGCGCCGATCAGCGTGCCTTTCTTGAACACCAATCCGTTCTGCCGGATCGTGTGCACGGCAGTGGCGCCGATCGCATCGGCCGGGGCTACGGCGCCGAACTTCACTTCGCTGCCTCCGGCTTCTGGCGCAGGCGCTGCGTGATCTCGCCCAAGATGGCGAGCGCAATCTCGGCCGGCGATATCGCGCCGATCGGCAGACCGATCGGCGCATGGATGCGCGCCACGCTCGCCTCGCTCAACCCGCCCTCGGTCAGGCGCGTCACGCGCCGTGCATGGGTCTTTCGCGAGCCGAGCGCGCCGATATAGAAACAGTCGCGCGCCAGCGCGTGTTGCAACGCCGGATCGTCGATCTTCGGGTCATGCGTCAGCGCGACAAACGCCGTGTACTTGTCGACGTTCAGCGGCGGCAGCGCTTCATCGGGCCATTCGGCGATGATCTTCACGTCCGGGAAGCGCTCGATGCTGGCGAATGCGGTGCGTGGGTCGACGATGACGACGTCATAGCCGAGCATCGCGGCCATCGGGGCCAGCGCCTGGCTGATATGCACCGCGCCCGTGATGACGAGGCGCGGCGACGGCACATAGACGGTGAGAAACACCTTGCCGTCCTGTGTCTCGACCATGCCGCTCTTGGCGGTGCGTATGGCTTCCTGCAGCACGTCTTTCAGCGGATCGGCCGCCACGTCGGCGCCCTTGACCAGGCGCTGCGTGCCGGTCGTGACATCGGTGACCACGATGGTGGCGCGCCGCGCGGCGCGCTCTTCGTTGAGGGTCTTGAGAAGATCGAGTTTCACGTCAGCCTACCTTTTCGACGAACACCCGGATGGTGCCGCCGCATGACAGCCCGACCTTCCAGGCGGTGTCGTCGGCGACGCCGAATTCCAGCATCTTCGACTTGCCGCTTTCGATCACGTCGATCGCCTCGGTGACCACGGCGCCTTCGACGCAGCCGCCCGACACCGAGCCGAGAAAATTGCCTTCCCGGTCGATCACCAAGTTTGAACCGACCGGCCGCGGCGCCGAGCCCCAAGTCTCGACCACGGTGGCGAGCGCAACGCCGCGCCCCGCCTTGCTCCATTCTTCGGCCGCCGTCAGGATGTCCTCGTCGCGTGCCAGCATGTCACGTCTCCTTCTGTCCGACGTCCCGCCCAGCGGAACGCGATAATGTTATCTTAGCCGGCTTTGCGCAGCCATTCGCGCGGATCGCCGGTCTTCACGTCGCCGCCGGACAGCGCCGCCACCAGGGCCGCCATGCTATCCAGATTATGGATCGGCCGCATCTCGTCGACATGCGGCAACATGGTCTTGACGCCCTTGGCCTTGGCCTCGAATCCCGCATAGCGCAGCAGCGGATTGAGCCAGATCAGCCGCCGGCACGAGCGATGCAGCCGGTCGATCTCGAAGGCCAGCGAGGCGTCCGGGTCGCGCTCCAGCCCGTCGGTGATCAGCAGCACCACCGCGCCCTGGGTCAGCACCCGGCGCGCCCATAGCTTATTAAACAAGTGCAACGACGACGCGATGCGCGTGCCGCCCGACCAGTCGGCGACGCTCGCCGTGCAGGCCGCCAGCGCCTCGTCCGGATCGCGCTCGCGCAACGCCCGCGTCACATTGGTCAGCCGCGTGCCGAACAGGAACGTATGAACGCGCTTCCGCGCGTCCGTGACCGTATGCAGGAAATGCAGGAACAGCCTTGTGTATTCCGACATCGAGCCCGAGATATCGACCAGCGCCACGATCGGCGGCATCCGGGTTTTCGGCCCGCGATATTTCAGATCGATGAATGCGCCGCCGGCCTTCATGCTGGCGCGCAAGGTGCGGCGCAGGTCGACCACATGGCCGTGGCGGTCTGGCTTCAGGCGCCTTGTGCGGACTTCGTCGAGCGGCAGTTTGAGGCGCTTGATCGCCGCCATCGCGGCCGCGATCTCGGCCGTCGTCATCTGCGCAAAGTCCTTGTTCTGCAGGGTCTCGCGGTCCGACACCGTCAGCTTGGCGTCGATCTCGACTTCGCGCTCTTCGGCCTTCTGCTCATTCAGGCCGCCGAACAGCGCGTCATGAATGCGTTGCGCGGCCGGCGGCGCCTTTTGCAATTCGCCGGGCGGCGCCTGCGGCGTCATCGCGGCGATCAGCTTGTCGAGATAGCCGCGTCGGCGGAAAAAGATCTTGAACGCCTGATCGAACAGCACCGAATGCTCGCGCCGCTTCACGAACACGGTGTGCAGCGTCCAATAAAAATCGTCGCGCTCGCCGACGCCGGCCGTCTTGACGGCTTCCAGCGCATCCAGCACCGCGCCCGGCCCGACCGGCACGCCGGCGGCGCGCAGCGCGCGCGCGAAGTACAGGATGTTTTCGGCGAGGCGGCCGTCACGCTCCTCACCTCCCCCGCCTGCGGGGGAGGTCGGCCCGGCGAAGCCGGGTCGGGAGGGCGCATTCTTTTCGCTCATCTCTTCTGACACTTCAGCTTCCCCCTCCCCGACCCTCCCCCGCTCGCGGGGGAGGGAGCGCGCCGTGCATGGGGTAAGGCCTTGTTCACTCCGCCGCTCTCAGCTCCGCGCGCACCTGATCGATCATTTCCTTGGCCTTGGAGCCTTCGATGCGCGCGATGTCGTCCTGGTATTTCAAGAGCACGCCGAGCGTGTCGGACACCATCGCCGGATCGAGCGCCACAGCATCCAATTCGGTCAACGCGCCGGCCCAATCCAATGTCTCGGCGACGCCGGGCGATTTGAATAGATCCTGACTGCGCAGCGCCTGCACGAAGGAAACAATTTCCGCCGACAGCTTCTTGGCAATGCCCGGCACCTTGGCGCGGACGATGGAGAGTTCGCGCGACGCCTTCGGATAGCCGACCCAGTGATACAGGCAGCGGCGCTTGAGCGCGTCGTGCACTTCGCGGGTGCGGTTCGACGTCACCACCACGATCGGCGGCTGCGCCGCCTTCACGGTGCCGAGTTCCGGAATGGTGACCTGGAAGTCGGCGAGGATTTCCAACAGGAACGCTTCGAACGCCTCTTCGGTGCGGTCGATCTCGTCGATCAGCAGCACCGGCGCGCCGGCCGGATCCGGCTCCAGCGCCTGCAGCAGCGCGCGTTTGATCAGGAACCGCTCGGAGAACACGTCGTGCGACAGCCGCTCGCGGTCGACCCCGCCTTCGGCCTCGGCGACCCGGATCGCGATCATCTGGGCGGCGTAATTCCACTCATAGACCGCCGACGCGACGTCGAGGCCTTCATAGCATTGCAGCCGGATCAGCCGCCGGCCGAGCGTCGCGCTCAGCACCTTGGCGATCTCGGTCTTGCCGACGCCGGCCTCGCCCTCGAGGAAAATCGGCCGGCCCATTTTGAGGGCCAGAAACAACACCGTCGCCAGCGAGCGGTCGGCCAGATAGTCGGCGCCGGCCAGGAGGTCGAGGGTGCCGTCGATCGAGGCCGGCAATGCCTGTTTGGCTTTAGGAGACGTCATGCGCGGCTGATCTCGAATACGGGCCAACGCGCGGCGTAGACGTCCGCGCGTCTTAATTCCCCTAGCATATAGGCCAGACCGGCCCTCGCCGCGAGGGGGCCGCGCGCAACCGGGTTATGCGCCGTTTTCCGGCGCGTCCGAGACCGCCACCTCAGGGGTCTCGACCGCCGCCGCGACCGCGCGCTTGGCGATCACGCCGACCAGATGCGCGCGGTATTCGGCGCTGCCATGGATGTCGCTGTTCAGGCCCTCGGCCGGAATGGTCAGGCCTTCCAGCGATTTCGGTGAAAAGCGCTTCTTCAGCGCCTCCTCGAAGGCCGGCACTCGGAACACGCCATTGCCGCCAGCGCCGGTCACGGCGACGCGGATTTCCGACGAGCGCTTGGCCACGAACACGCCGACCATCGCGTAGCGCGACGCAGGATTGCGGAACTTGACGTAGCCGGCCTTCTTGGCGATCGGGAACGTCACCTTGACGATGATCTCGTCGGGCTCCAGCGCGGTCTCGAACATGCCCTTGAAATAGTCGTCGGCCGCGATCTTGCGCTTGTTGGTCACGACGGTAGCTCCGAGCGCCAGCAAGGCCGCCGGATAGTCGGCGGTCGGATCGTTGTTGGCGACCGAGCCGCCCAAGGTGCCGCGATGCCGGACCGCCGGATCGCCGATCAGGCTGGCCAGTTCCGCCAGCGCCGGCAGGTTCCTCTTTACGACATCTGAATTCGCGACCTCGACATGCTTGGTCAGCGCGCCGATCGAGATCGAGCGGCCCTTGAGTTCGATGCCGGACAGGCCCTCGATCTGCGACAGGTCGACGAGATGCGCCGGCGCCGCCAGCCGCATCTTCATGGTCGGCAGCAGCGTGTGACCGCCGGCCAAAAGCTTGGCGTCCTCATGCTTGCCGAGCAGATTGGCCGCTTGGCGCACCGAGGTCGGGCGATGGAAGGTGAAAGCGTACATCGAAATTCCTCCGTATTGATCGTCCCGTTGCCACGCGCGGCGACGGGGTTGAAACTCATGCGGCCTTGCGGCCTCCGATGCGTTGCAGCGTCTGCCACACCGACGACGGCGTCGCCGGCATGATCACATCCTCGCTGCCGATCGCATCCGTGATGGCATTGATCACCGCGACCGGAGCCGCGATGGAGCCGGCCTCGCCGCAGCCCTTGATGCCGAGCGGATTGGACGGACATTTGGTCTCGGTGGTCTCGACCCGGAAGGTCGGGAAGTTTTCGGCGCGCGGCATGCAGTAATCCATGAACGAGCCGGTCAGCAACTGGCCATTGGCGTCATACACCGCGCCTTCGAGCAGCGCCTGTCCGACGCCCTGCGCGATGCCGCCATGGACCTGGCCTTCGACGATCATCGGATTGATCAGCACGCCGAAGTCGTCGACTGCGGTCCAGGCCACCACTTCGGTATTGCCGGTTTCGGGATCGACCTCGACCTCGCAGATGTGGCAGCCGGCCGGGAAGGTGAAGTTGGTCGGATCGTAGAACGCGCCTTCCTTCAGGCCGGGCTCGAGTTCGGCGCCGGTGAATTTATGCGCCACATAGGCATTGAGCGCGACGTCGGCGAACGCCGCCGACTTGTCGGTGCCGGCGACGGTGAACTTGCCGTCCTGGAACACGATGTCGGCCTCGGCCGCTTCCAGCATATAGGCCGCGACCTTCTTGGCCTTGGCCTCGACCTTGTCGAGCGCCTTGACGATCGCCGACATGCCGACCGCGCCGGAGCGCGACCCATAGGTGCCCATGCCGAACTGCACCTTGTCGGTGTCGCCGTGCACGATGCTGATGTTGTCCATCGGAATGCCGAGGCGCTCCGACACGAGTTGGGCAAAGGTGGTCTCGTGGCCCTGGCCGTGCGCGTGCGAGCCGGTCAGCACTTCGACGCTGCCGGTCGGATTGACGCGCACCTCGGCGGATTCCCACAGGCCGACGCCGGCGCCCAGCGAACCAACCGCCTGCGACGGCGCGATGCCGCAGGCCTCGATATAGGCCGAATAGCCGAGGCCGCGCAGCTTGCCGTGGCGCGCCGACTCGCGCCTGCGCTTGCCGAAGCCTTTCACGTCCGCGACGTCCATCGCCTTCTTCAGCGTCGCGCCGTAATCGCCGACATCATAGGCCATGATCACGGGTGTCTGATGCGGGAACGACTTGATGAAGTTGCGCTTGCGTAAGTCCGCCGGATCGAGCCCCAACTCACGGGCGCCGACCTCGACCAACCGCTCGACCACGAAGGTCGCCTCCGGGCGCCCGGCGCCCCGATAAGCGTCGACCGGCACGGTGTTGGTATAGACCGCGTCGACCTCGCAATAGATCTGCGGAATGTCGTATTGGCCCGACAGCAGCGTCGCATATAGATAGGTCGGCACCGACGACGAGAACGTCGACATATAGGCGCCGAGATTGGCGACGGTCTTGGCCCGCAGGCCGAGAATGCGGCCCTCAGCCGAGAACGCCATTTCGGCATGGGTGACGTGATCGCGGCCATGCGCGTCGGTCAGGAAGGCTTCCGAGCGGTCCGACGTCCACTTCACCGGACGGTTGACCTTGCGGGCCGCCCACAGGCAAACGACCTCTTCCGGATAGATGAAAATCTTCGAGCCGAAACCGCCGCCGACATCCGGCGCGATGACGCGCAACTTGTGTTCGGGCGCCATGCCGACGAAGGCCGCGATGACGAGGCGCGCGACATGCGGATTCTGCGACGTATTCCACAGCGTCAGTTGATCGGTACCGGAATCGTATTCGGCCAGCGCGGCGCGCGGCTCCAGCGCATTCGGCACCAGCCGGTTGTTAATGAGGTCGATCTTGGTCACATGATGCGCCGACGCGAATGCGGCTTCGGCGGCCTTCGGGTCGCCGAGATGCCACTGATAGATGGTGTTGTCGGCCGCGATCTCGTGGATCTGCGGTGCGCCCTTGGCCTGGGCCTTCGCCGGATCGACCACAGCGGTCAGCACCTCGTAGTCGATCTTGATCTTCTCGGACGCGTCCTTGGCCTGCGCCAGCGTCTCGGCGATGATCACCGCCACCGCGTCGCCGACATGGCAGGCTTTGCCGACCGCGAGCGCCGGATGCGGCGCCATCTTCATCGGCGTGCCGTCCTTGGAATGGATCATCCAGCCGCAGATCAGATTGCCGATCTTGTCGGTCGCAAGTTGCGGACCGGTCAGCACCGCGACCACGCCGGGCGCGCTGGCGGCTTCCTGTGAGTCGATGTTCTTGATCTTGGCGTGGGCATGCGGCGAGCGCAGGAAATAGGCGTGGGTCTGGCCCGGCCGGTTGATGTCGTCGGTGTAGTGACCCTGGCCGGTAATGAAACGCTGATCTTCCTTGCGGCGCACTGACGCGCCGATTCCGGTCGCGTGCATGGCGGTCTCCTCCCTAGAGACAGATGTGATCCACGTTAGGTTGCCGCTTATTATTCAGCGGCTTGCTGTCCCGCAGGTTGGCCCTGCATGGCCTTGGCGCCCGCGGCGATCGCCTTCACGATGTTGTGGTAGCCGGTGCAGCGGCAGATGTTGCCTTCAAGCTCTTCGCGGATGGTCTTGTCCTCGAGATCGTGGCCCAGACGGTTCACGATATCGATCGCCGACATGATCATGCCGGGCGTGCAGTAGCCGCACTGCAAGCCATGATTCTCGCGGAACGCCGCCTGCATCGGATGCAGCGGCGCGCCGTTCGGAGCCAGACCTTCGATGGTGGCGACCTGCGCGCCGGCCGCCTGCAGGGCCAGCACGGTGCAGGACTTCACGGCCTTGCCGTCGATATGCACGACGCAGGCGCCACATTGCGACGTATCGCAGCCGACATGGGTGCCGGTCAGCCGCAGATTTTCGCGCAGGAATTGCACCAGCAGGGTGCGCGCATCCACATCCCCGGTGACGGATTTACCGTTCACCGTCATTGCGACCGCGGGCATGGCTTCCTCCATCAAAAACTTGGTCGAACGCCCCGCTTTTGGAGCCAATGGAAAAATCCATGGGCCGCCGGGGGCGAAATTATGCCGATTTCGGCTCGTTACTAGTTTCGAGCTGTTTTAAGTCTGAACCCGCACGGCCGGCGCGGTCAAGGGAGTTCAACCTGCGGGCGCAACAACGGCGGCAGCAAACCGCACAAAGAAGTCATCGGCCAGCTTCTTGGCCGCGCCATTGACCAGGCGCTGGCCGAGCTGGGCCAGCTTGCCGCCGATCTGGGCCTCGACCTCGTAGCTCAGCACGGTGCCGCCATCCTTCGGGGCCAGCTTGACGGAGGCGCCGCCTTTGGCAAAGCCGGCGACGCCGCCCTCGCCCTGTCCGGAAATCTTATAGCCGTGCGGCGGGTCGAGGTCGGTCAGCTTCACCCGGCCTTTGAACGTCGCCTTGACGGGGCCGATCTTGTTGGTGGCGACCGCCAGGAATTCGTTCTCGCCGACAACCTCCAGGCTGTCGCAGCCCGGAATGCAGGCCTTGAGCACGGCCGGATCGTTGAGTTTTGCCCATACGGCTTCGGGGGTGGCCGCAAGCTGATACTCGCCGCTCATGGTCATGGCCATTGACGTCTCTCCTGAAAATCGCCGCCGCGCCGGTGCCGTGCGGTCGGGCGCCCAAATGGCGGCTGATGAGATCACGACTTACGCCGTTGCGACCGCCCTGGACAAGAGCATTGTCGAGAACGCCTGATCTGCGCCCGGCGGGGTTGGCGGGCGGGCACCTACCGGCTAAGGGTGTCGGCTAGAGCGCGTTCAGCAAAAGTGGACACCGGTTTTGCGGAAAGCGATCTGGCATGCGCAGATCGCGTAAACTTATCTGCATACGCGCTCTAACTCTATTAAAGGGACGCGTTTTCTCTACGCGAACCGGATTCCACTTCGCTTGAAAACGCTCTAATGGGCGGCCGCGCACATGACTGACCCCAACGCCCCCTCGCTGCTTGCCCCGCTGTTTTCCAGCCCGGCGATGCGCTCCATCCTGGACGACCGCGCGCGGCTGCAACGCATGCTGGACTTCGAAGCCGCGCTGGCCCGCGCCGAAGCCTCGGTCGGGGTCATTCCGGCCGCTGCCGTTGATTCGATCGTGGCCGCCTGCCAGGCCAAACTTTACGACCTCGGCGCCATCGCCGAAGCCTCGGTCGGCGGCGGCAATCTGGCCATTCCGCTGGTCAAGATGCTGACCGCGCAGGTCATGAAGGCCGATGAGTCGGCGGCGGGCTATGTCCATTGGGGCGCCACCAGCCAGGACGTCATCGACACCGCGCTGATGCTGGATCTGCGCGCCGCCATCGACGCGCTGACCGCCGATCTCGACAAGGCCATCGCGGGTTTCAAGGCATTGGCCCAGCGTCACCGGAATCAACCATCGGTCGCCCGCACTTGGCTGCAGCATGCATTGCCGATGCCGTTCGGCCTGAAGCTTGCCGGCTACGCGGCGGCGCTCGACCGGACGCGCGACCGGCTGCGAAGGTTGCGCAAAGAAGCGCTGGTGCTGCAATTCGGTGGCGCCGCCGGCACGCTGGCGGCGCTCGGCGACCGCGGCTTCGAAGTCGCCGAGAAGCTCGCCACGGAGCTCGACCTGCCGCTGCCGGACGCGCCGTGGCACAGCCACCGCGACCGCCTCGCCGAAATCGCCTCGGCGCTCGCCATCCTGGCCGGCACCTGCGGCAAGATCGCCCGTGACGTGTCGCTGCTGATGCAGACCGACGTGCAGGAAGCCTTCGAGCCGGCCGCGGCCGGGCGCGGCGGCTCCTCGACCATGCCGCACAAACGCAACCCGGTCGGCTCGGTCGTGGCGCTGGCCGCCGCCACCCTGGCGCCGCAACTCGCCGCCACCATCCTGGCCGCGCAGGTCCAGGAACACGAGCGCGCCACCGGCGGCTGGCAGGCCGAATGGCCGACTTTCCCGGCGCTGCTGATGGCGGCATCCGCCGGCCTCGCGGCCATCGTCGACATCGCGGAAGGGCTTGAGATCGATCCGGCCCGCATGTGCGCCAATCTCGACGCGACGCACGGCCTGATCATGGCCGAGGCGGTCTCGTTCGCGCTCGCCGTCAAGCTCGGCAAGTCGGCAGCCCACATGCTGGTCGAAGAGGCCGGCAAGAAAGCCGTCGCCGACAAGCGGCCGCTCAAAGACGTGCTGGCCGGCGATGTGCGCGTCACCGCACATCTGTCGAAGGACGATCTCACCCGGCTGTTCGACCCGCTGTCGTATCAGGGCGCCGCGCAGACCTTCATCGACCGCCAGATCGCACCATCCAAACCGAAGACCTAACAATCGTCTCTGCAAAAACCTCGAGGAAACCGATGCCCGTAATTCAATCCGACGGCTGCCCGATCTATTTCGAAATCGACGGGCCGCAAGACACACCGATCCTGATGCTGTCGAACTCGCTCGGCACCAATCTGCATATGTGGGACGATCAGGTGAAGCCATTCACCCCGGCGTTCCGGCTGCTGCGTTACGACCGGCGCGGCCATGGCAAGTCCGGCGTGCCAAAGGGCCCGTACAGCATGCAGCAGTTCGGCCGCGACGCCATCGCCGTAATGGACGCGGTCGGCGCCCAGAAGGTCCATTGGTGCGGCCTGTCGATGGGCGGCATGGTCGGACAATGGCTCGGCGCCAACGCGCCGGAGCGCATCGACCGGCTGATCCTGTCCAACACCTCGTGTTACTACGCAGCCCCGCAAGCCTGGAACGACCGCATCGCGGCCATCCAGAAAGGCGGCCTCGCGGCCATCGCCAATGGCGTGATGAATGTATGGTTTACGAAGGATTTCCATGAACGATCGCCCGACACCATCGCCCGCATGAAGGAGATGCTGCTGGAGTGCCCGGCGGACGGCTATATCGGCAGTGCCGAGGCGATCCGCGACATGGACCACCGGGAGAGCATCAAGAACATCACCGCGCCGACTCTGATCATCGCCGGACGCCAGGATATGGGCACAACCGTTGAGGCCGCCGAGTTCATCCGCAGCCGGGTCCCGGGCGCTTCGATGACGCTGCTCGACGCCGCGCACATCTCCAATGTCGAACTGCCCGGCCTGTATGCCGACACCGTGTTGGGCTTTTTGACGCAGCGCTAAAGCATGATCCCGAAAAGCCCACCCTCGGACTTGATCCGAGGGTGGGAACGGTCTTCGGAACAGATCATGTGCAAACAAGACGCGAAACATCGATCCGATTTTAATCGGATCGATGTTTCGGAGCGGCAAGATACCGAAAATACTACTTAAATCTCGCTTGGAAGTTTTCGGGAAGTCTTAGGGCATCTCTGGTCAGGTTGGGTGCGCACCTCCCGCGTGCCCAACCTGAGAGAGTTCCATGGCCCTGGTCCGGCTTGTTTATTACGCCGAAAATCGCATCTCGCCGCAGGCCGGCGGGATGGCCGAACAAGTCGCCGACATCCTGGCATCGGCGGCCGGCACGCATCGCTCGGCGGCGATAACCGGCGGCATGATCTACGATACATGCTGGTTCGGTCAGGTGCTGGAAGGCGACGAGGCCGCAATCGCCGCACTGTATAACGAGATCGCCGAGGATCCTCGGCATGGCGAAATCGTCGTGCTGGAGCACGTCTATATCACCAGCCGCCGCTTCACCTTCTGGTGGATGGCTTCCGCGGCCTGGGGCAGCCACAGCGCTGAGCTGTTGCAGACCCATTGCCAGATCGACCGCTTCGATCCGCGCCGCACCTCGGGGGCCGCGCTGACCGATCTGGTCGCGGCGCTGGTGCATCACCAGACGCATTATACGGTGCCGCCGTCCGAATTCGCCGAAGCCGCGGTTGGGTAAGTTCAATCTCGTCTGACGCGGCGTTGTCAGACGGTGCGGAAATCGATACGCGTTCCCGCCACAGCATCTGTCAGTGGAGGGAACGATGGACGACCGCGAACGCTACGACAAAGGCATGGCGCGCCGCCGTCAGGTGCTGGGGGCGGCGTGGGTCGACAAGGCCAACGCCAACAAGACCGCACTCAACGAAGAATTTCAGGATTTCATCACACGTTATGCGTGGGGCGAGGTGTGGACGCGCCCGCATTACGACGAGCGCACCCGCCGCGTGCTGGTGATCGGCACCATGCTGGCGATCGATAAGTGGGACGAGTTCCGCATGCATGTGCGGGCCGCCCTGACCGAAGGCGGCTTCACGGCCGACGACATCAAGGAAATCATCCTGCAGCAGGCGATCTATTGCGGCGTGCCGGCGGCTAATCATGCTTTCAAGGAAGCCGCCGACGTGATGGCCGAGATCGCCAAAGCCAAATAGTTTCATGTCGCCGTTGCAGGGTGGCATGCACCTGCGACGGAGCGCACCCTTTCGATCCAAGCAACTGGTCTGCTAAGCTAAATCACAGGGACGCCCGGCCCGACGGCCGGGCGTTTGCATTTACAAGAATTTACAAGAAACGTGGAGAGACGGCATGCGGTTGGGTTACTTCACGATGCCGGTACACCCGTTGCATCGCAGCTGGACCGAAACGCTCCGGGAAGACCGCGCGGCCATCATCCTGGCCGATCAGCTTGGCTTCCATGACGCGTTTGTCGGCGAGCATCTGACCGACGGCTGCGAGACCATCACCAACAGCATGCTGTTTCTGGCGACGCTGGTGCCGGAAACCAAGACCATCAAGCTCGCCACCGGCACGTCCAACCTGTCGCAGATCCATCCGGTGATCATCGCCGCGCAGGCCGCGATGCTGGATCACCTGTCGCAGGGCCGCTTCATCTTCGGCATCAGCCCGGGCGCGCTGACCTCGGACGCCGAAGCGCTCGGCATCTTGGACCAGGACCGCAACAAGATGTTCGCCGAAGCGATCGACGTGATCCTGGCGATCTGGGAGCGCGACCCGCCCTACGACATCGATTTCCCGGACAACCGTTTCAAGGTGTCGACCGGCAAGACCAGCGCGCTGCATCTTGGCGTCGGCTATATGGGCAAGCCGTATCAGAAGCCGCGTCCGGAAATCGTCGGCACCGTGCTGTCGCCATTCTCGCCGGGTGTGGTGCTGATGGGCAAGCGCGACTTCCACCCGCTGTCGGCCAACTTCCTGCTGTCGACGCATCTGAAATCGCATTGGCACAACTACGCCAAGGGCAAGGCCGAGGTCGGCGTCGAGGCCAAGACCGACGACTGGCGCATCGCCCGCACCATCTTCGTCGCCGACGACGACGCCACCGCGGCCCGCTACGCCCGCGAACAGTCGTCGAGCCCGTACCGCTTCTACTTCGAGCAGATGCACGCCAAGCTGATCCGCAGCAAGCGGCTGTTCGTGTTCAAGTCGCACAAGGAACAGCCGGACGACGACATCACCCACGATTTCATCATGGACAACCTCGTCATCCACGGCTCGGTGAACAAGGTGGTCGATCAGATTTTGGCACTGCGCGACGAGGCCGGCGATTTCGGCGAGCTCGTCTATGCCGGCATGGACTGGGTCGATCCGGCGCTCGCCAAGCGGTCGATGCAGTTGATGGCCGAACAGGTGATGCCGCGCATCAACGCGGCGATCGGCAAGGCGGCGGCCTGATCCCCACCCGGCCGGCAAAAGCCGGCCACCCTCCCCCTTTCAGGAGGAGGGATAAAAGGGGCCGTAACGCGAAAACTATTTGCGAGTTTTAAGACGTCGGGTCGGCCGGATGATGCGGCACCAGACGCTTCAGCCACGGCGCGAAATTGTCCGCCAGTGAAGTCGTCGAGCCGGACTGATACGCCGGTTCGGTCTGCGACAATGCGGACATGCGCACGCCACGCTCGTCGAGCGCCGGCAGGTCGGACACCAGCAACCGGTCGAGCACCGTCACGATGGCGAGCGCCACGATCAGCAGCAGGTCCATGGCGTTGGCCCGCATCAGACCCGAGTTGCTCTCCAGCAGCGGCGCGACCGACGAGCCGAGGATCAGCAGCGTCGCCAGGATCAAGCCGGCGTCGAGAAAGTCATGGCCATGCGGGCGGCCGACCAGCGCGCGGACCCGCTCGACGATGTGATAGGTCAGCACCACCGCGACCGCGAGTTTGATGGTCGCCAGGAACGCCGCCGTCTTGATCAGCGCCGGGCCGTCGAGGCCGAACTGCCGGCCGAGGCTGTAGACGATCTGCGAGCGGGTGAAGTCCTCGAGGCCATAGACCGGGGACGTCAGCGCCCACAGCGCCTCGAAGCCCCAGGTCAAAACGTAATACAGCGCCAGCGCGACGATCGTCGCCTGAACGGCGTTCGGAAACATACGCATCGCGGCCCCCCTGTTGTTTCGTGCCTCTATGACGCGGAGGGAATTCCGAGCCCGGGCGACCTCTCACAACAGACGGTGCAGCTAAGGCCGTTCTCATTGTCCGGGCAATTTAAACCGTTTGTTTACCTTAATCCAAAAAATTATCGTGTATTTTCAATGATCTGCACGGGTTCATGCAGACCTTTAGAATCATTGATTCAGGGAAATACCACCCCGGTGATCGCGGAATCGGCTTCCTAAGCGTTCCGCTGATCGCGGAACGCTTGTGGCGTCGTGCCGGTCTGCTTGCGGAAAAACCGCGCGAAATGCGACGGGTCGGAGAACGCCAGATCGTAGGCGATCTGGTGGATCGGCTCGGCCGTGAACACCAGTTGGCGCTTGGCTTCGGTCAGCACCCGCTGCCGGATCAGATGGCCGGCCGTGACGCCGGTCGCCCGCTTCACATGATCGTTCAGCCGGTCGACCGTCATCGACAATTTATCCGCATAGAAACCCAGCAGCCGCTGCTCGCGGAAATGCCCGTCGACCAGTTTGCGCAACGCGTCGAGCGTCGCGTCGGTCGGCTGCAAGGTCACGGCGCCGGACCGGGCGCGGCTGGCCGCGAGCCGGGCGACCTCGATCGCGATCAGGGCCAACAGGCCGCGCATCGCCAGCCGATAGCCTTCGCGCGCCAGGAAACGTTCAGCGTCGAGATCCCGGCAGAGCGCCGCGAGCCGTTGCCACTCGCCGCTCTCGTCGAGCGGAATGACCGGCTCGCCGGCCAATGCATGCAGCCGCGCCACGGCCTCGCCGTTGCGATCGCCGAGCGCCAGCGCGACATCTTCGGTGAAGCTGACGATCCAGCCGTCAGTGACCTGAGGCTGGAACGCGAAGCCATGGGCGGTGGCCGGCGGCAACAGGATCGCGGTCGGCGCGCGAAACGCCAATGTCTCCGCCTCATAGGTCATGTCGCCGCCGCCCCGCTCGATCACCAGGATCTGAAACAGGTTACCGTGGCGATGCGCCCGGATCGTCCAGTCATGGACCGACGAGCGCGACGCAATGGTCTCGATATGGATGAAGTCGAAGGCACGGCCGTTCGGCGGATCGCCGTACAGATGAAACAGCGGCAGGGTTTGCGCGGACAGGGCTTGAGCGGACGGCATGCGGCCAGCATAGACGAGCCGGTCCGGTCGACGCGAGTCGTCGCCCAGATCATCCAGAGCTTTAAAACGCGAAAAGCCCCGCCTTGCGGCGAGGCCTTCCGTCGAGGACCAATCTAGTTAGCGACCCTGACCGCCCTGCTGGCCGCCCTGTCCGGGCTGCTGCGTCTGCTGTCCGGGCTTCTGGGTGCCGCCGCCCTGCTGCTGCTGGCCGGGCTTCGGATTGCCCTGGTTCTGCTGCTGGTCTTTGCGCGGATCTTGGTTCTGGTCGTTATGCTGACCCATTTCCAACTCCTGTGATGGCCTCCCCAGTTTAGATCAACGCACTGGCCCCGGCTCCGTTCCACATTTTTTTTGCGGCAAATCGCGGCCGGAACCAAGGTTCCTGGATGGTGTGTTCGGCCTCATGAACGCTGCCTGTCGAAGCGGCTTACTGCGGCAAAACACGGCAGAACACGCTGGAACAGCCGATTTGCCGGTCTTTCTTCGCCCTGCTAGATACTTAGCAATCGGCATGACGTGGGGACGTCGTGCCGCGACGGGAGGCGCGAAGGTATCCGCGCAACGGCACCTGTGCGAGGGGACAGGAGTGTATGCAGTATGAGTATTTCGTCCAGCAGTTGATCAACGGCGTTACGCTGGGCTCGATCTATGGCCTGATCGCCATCGGCTACACGATGGTTTACGGCATCATCGGCATGATCAATTTCGCCCATGGCGATATTTTCATGGTCGGTGCCTTCATCGCGCTGATCGCCTTCCTGTGCCTGATCGCGCTAGGCCTGACGGCCATTCCGCTCGTCTTGTTCCTGGTGCTGCTGATCGCCATGGCGCTGACCTCGCTGTACGGCTGGGCCGTCGAGCGCCTCGCCTACCGGCCGCTGCGTCATTCGTTCCGGCTGGCGCCGCTGATCTCGGCGATCGGCATGGCGATCATCCTGCAAAACTTCGTCCAGATCGTGCAGGGCGCGCGAACCAAGTCGCTGCCGCCGCTGATCGAGGGCGGTTATACACTCATCGACAGCGAGACCTTCGCGGTCCGGCTGTCGAATGTACAAATCCTCATCGTACTCACCACGCTGACCGCGATGCTGGTGTTCTCCTGGGTGGTCGGCAAGACGCGCCTTGGCCGCGACATGCGGGCCTGCGAGCAGGACCTGAAGATGGCGTCGCTGCTCGGCGTCGACATCGACCGCACGATCTCCCTGACCTTCGTCATCGGCGCGGGGCTGGCCGCCGTCGCCGGCATCATGCACCTGCTGTATTACGGCTCGATCGATTTCTACATCGGCTTCGTGGCCGGCGTGAAAGCGTTCACGGCCGCCGTGCTCGGCGGCATCGGCTCGCTGCCGGGCGCGATGCTGGGCGGATTGCTGATCGGCCTGATCGAAACCTTCTGGGCGGCGTATTTCTCCAGCGAGTATAAGGACGTCGCCGCGTTCTCGATCCTGATCATCGTGCTGATCTTCCTGCCGACCGGCATCATGGGCCGGCCGGAGATCGAGAAGGTCTGACAGATCCGTGACGCAAGAAGCCCAGCCTGACTTCTTCTCCCTTCCCGGCATCGCGGCCGCGCTGAAAAGCGCGACCCTCGCGGCGCTGGTCGCGTTCGGCCTGTTCTCGCTGATGGTCGGAATGCACACCGACATCGGACCGAGCGGCGCGCAAGAGCTTGAACCGCGGTTCGGCACGGTCGCCATCCTGGCCGCAATCGCGTTCGTTGGGACATTGGCCCGCGAACTGCTGTTTCATGGCCGCGACTACAACGTCGCCAGCCACATTCCGCCGGGCCTGAAAACCGCGGCCGGCTATGTGTCGACCTATTTCGCGCCGGCACTGCTGACGTTCGCCGTGATCGCGCCGATCGTATTCTACAGCAACCGCTATCTCCTCGACCTCAGTATCCTGATTCTGACCTACATCATGCTCGGCTGGGGCCTGAACATCGTCGTCGGGCTGGCCGGCCTGCTCGACCTTGGCTACGTCGCCTTCTACGCCGTCGGCGCCTATTCTTACGCGCTGCTTGCCACCAGCTTCGATTTGTCGTTCTGGGTCTGCCTGCCGATCGCGGGAATGCTGGCGGCGATGTTCGGCGTGCTGCTAGGCTTCCCAGTGCTGCGCCTGCGCGGCGATTATCTCGCCATCGTCACGCTCGCCTTCGGCGAGATCATCCGGCTGGTCATCATCAACTGGGTTCCCGTCACCAAGGGCTATGCGGGCATCGGCAGCATCCCACGACCGACCTTTTTCGGGATTCCATTCAACGCCAACGATGACGGTTTTGCTGCGGTCTTCGGCCTGGAATTCACGCCGCTCTACCGGACAATCTTTCTCTATTACGTGATCCTCGGCCTCGCGCTGCTGACGGCTTTCGTCACCATGCGGCTGCGGCGGCTTCCCGTCGGCCGCGCCTGGGAAGCCCTGCGTGAGGACGAGATCGCCTGCCGCTCGCTCGGCATCAACACCACCAATCCCAAGCTCACTGCCTTCGCCATGGGCGCCATGCTGGCAGGTTTCGCCGGTTCGTTCTTCTCGGCCCGCCAGGGGTTCATCTCGCCGGAGTCTTTCACCTTCGTTGAATCGGCAACGATCCTGTCGATCGTCGTGCTCGGCGGCAGCCCGCTCGGCATCGCGCTCGCCGCCATCGTGATGATCGGCGGCACCGAGATCATGCGCGAGCTTGATTTCCTGAAAGCCATTTTCGGCAACGATTTCGATCCCGGACAATACCGCATGCTGCTGTTCGGCCTTGCGATGGTGTTGATCATGATCTGGAAACCGCGCGGGCTGATCTCGACGCGCGAGCCGTCGGTCTTCCTGAGCGAGCGCAAGGTGATCGCCCGCGATCTAATCCAGGAAGGAAAAGGATGACGCCCGCCGCGCAAGACTCCGCGCTTCGCGTCGAGCATCTGTCCATGCGTTTCGGCGGGATCGTCGCCGTCGACGATCTCTCCTTCAGCGCCCGGCGCGGGAATATCACCGCGCTGATCGGACCGAACGGCGCCGGCAAGACCACCGTCTTCAACTGCATCACCGGCTTCTACAAGCCAACGGAAGGCCGTATCGCCCTGCGCCACGGCAAGGTCGATATCGACGCCAACCTGAAGGCCGTGACCGA
>JAQGJU010000091.1 GCA_028290465.1 Xanthobacteraceae bacterium
CGGTGACGCGAGGCAAACTCTGCACGCTCCCTCTCCCCAATGGGGAGAGGGGTGGGGTGAGGGGGTCTGGGACTCTCGATAGCCAATCTCCCCTCACCCGGCTCGCTTTGCTCGCCGACCTCTCCCCACAGGGGAGAGGTGAAGAAGAGGGTGTTGGGTCATGACCTCCCCGATCGCCGTCACCATCGCGGGCTCCGACTCATCCGGCGGTGCCGGCATTCAGGCCGATCTGAAGACCTTCTCGGCGCTCGGCGTGTATGGCGCCAGCGTGATCGCGGCGCTGACCGCTCAGAACACCAAAGGCGTCACCGGTATTCTCGACGTGCCGCCGGAATTCATCACCGCGCAGATCGACGCGGTGTTTTCCGATCTAGAGGTCAATGCCGTGAAGATCGGCATGCTGTCGCAGCCGGCCGCCATCGAGGCGGTGGCGCGGGGCCTGGTGCGCTACAAGCAGACCAGCGTGGTGCTCGACCCGGTGATGGTCGCGACCTCGGGCGACCGGCTGTTGGCGCCAGCCGCCATTGCGGTGCTCAAGCGCATGCTGTTCCCGCGCGCGCTCCTGATCACGCCCAATCTGCCTGAAGCGGCGGCGCTATTGGACGCACCCATCGCCGGGACCGAAGACGAGATGCAGGCGCAGGGTCAGCGTCTGCTCAAGCTCGGCGCCAAAGCGGTGCTGATCAAAGGTGGCCATGGCCACGGCCCGGAGGCCGTCGATTTCCTGATCGAGAAGGATGCCGTGACCCGGCTCGCCGCGATCCGGACCGATACCCGCAATACCCACGGCACCGGCTGCACGCTGTCCTCTGCCATCGCGGCCGGCCTGGCGCGGGGCGCCGACCTGATGACCGCCGTGCGGGCCGCGAAGGACTATGTCAGCGCCGCCATTGCGGCGGCGGACGGCCTGGGCATCGGCCACGGCAACGGGCCGGTGCATCATTTTCACGGGATTTGGTAGATCGAGCGCAGTGCTGCGTTGCAGTATCCCGTAGGTAGTTTCGTTAGAAACCACTTTGGCCCCATAAACTACTGGTAGCAGAACACGGATAGCGTTCGGATTAATAGAAATTAGACGCGCTGCTCGTATTCCTATTGGTTAATCGCCAGGGGACGAGCATGCGCCTTCCATTCAGTCAGTTCCGAAATGCCCGTGTCGGCACGCGGCTGATCGTCGCCGGACTGATTCCGCTCCTGGCCTTTCTCTACCTGTCCGCCCAAAACGCCCTGGAGGCCGTCAATCTGCGCCGCGAAGCGATGCGGGCGCAGACGGTCGCCGACATTGCGCCGGTGGTCAGCGATCTCGCGGCCAATCTGCGGCGTCAGGCGGGTCTCGACATCCTGGTGCTGGCCGCGAAGGACGCCAAGTCGCGCCAGCGCATGATGGAGCAGCGCAAACTGCTCGACGACGCGCTGCGCAACACCAAGGCCAAGGCGGCCGCCTTGCAGCCGGGCGACATCGGCCCCGAGATATTCGCGGCGCTGAGCAAAGCGCTGGACATCGAACCGCGGCTGGCGGCGTTGCGCGCGGCCGACGGCAAGGCCAAGCCCGGCGCCGTGATCGACGAATATCATGCAATGGTCGCCGACCTGCTGCGCGTGATCTATCGCGCGTCGGCGGTGTCGCGCGACGGCAGGCTCGGCCAGTTGCTGACGGCTCTCGTCGCCATTATGGAAACGCGCGAACGCGCCGGTCTTGAGCGCTCCAGCGGCGTGCTCGGCTTTGCGACCGCGCAGTTTCCGGCCGACGTATACGGAAATTTCGTGCGCTATGCGGGGGAGCAGTCCGCGTTTCTCCAACTCGCGGCCGAAGCGGTCGGCGAAGATGTCGCGGCCGCGGTCGCGGCGCTGCCCAAGGCCAAGGAGACCAAGGCGCTGGAAAACGCGCGGACGATGGCGCAGCTTTCGGTGCAATCCGGCCATGACGATCCAGAGCAAACCGCCATGCAATGGTACGACGACGCCAGCAAACGGCTGCAGATCGTCGACCAGATCGAGAAGCTGGTGGTCGACAAGATCAATCAGGTTTCAGGCGCGATCGTCGATGATGCTACCGGCCAATTGCGTTCGACCTTCACGCTGATCGCGGCGCTGCTGATCGTCGTGGTGTTGGCGCTGACGGTCGTGATCCGCAGCATCACCCGTCCGATCGCCGAACTGGTGGCCGATGCCAAGCGGCTTTCGGCCGGCGACGCCAGCGTGACTTTCGAGACCGCCGCGCGCGGCGACGAAATCGGCAGCGTGGCGCGGTCGGTGGCGCTGTTCCGCAACAATGTGCTCGCGCAACAGATGCACGCCGACGAGAATGTGCGCCTTGCGAAGGACCGCGAAGAGCGCGGCAAACGGGTCGAGGCCGCGGTTGAAGTGTTCCGCACCGCCGCCGGGCATGCGCTCGACGCGGTCGACCAGAACGCCGCCGTGATGCGCGAGACCGCGCAGGGCCTGAGCCATGTCGCCGCCGACGCGTCAGGTCAGGCGGAAGTCGCCGCGGCCGCGTCGCAGGAGACGTCGAACAACGTGCAGACGGTGGCGGCGGCGGCCGAAGAACTCGCCGTTTCGATCCAGGAAATTTCGCGTCAGGTCGGGCAGGCGGCGGGTGTCGTGCGCCAGGCCGGCACCATCACCGATGCGTCGGCGGCCCAGATCGAAACGCTGGCGTCCGCCGGCCTTCGCATCGGCGCGGTGGTCGAGCTGATCCAGGCGATCGCCGCGCAGACCAATCTGCTGGCGCTCAACGCCACCATCGAGGCGGCGCGCGCCGGCGAAGCCGGCCGCGGTTTCGCCGTGGTGGCCAGTGAGGTGAAATCGCTGGCCGGCCAGACCGCCAAAGCGACCGAAGAAATCGCCCAGCAGGTCGCGGAAATTCAAACCTCGACCAAGAGCGCTGTGCAGTCGGTGCGCGATGTCGCCCGGGCGATGCAGGAGATCGATCAGGTCACGGCGGCCATTGCGGGCGCGGTCGAACAGCAGGGCGCCGCCACACGTAATATTTCGCAGAACGTTCAACTCGCCGCCACCGGTAGCCGGACGCTGGCCGGCAGCATCGACACGGTCAACACCGCGATCGGCGAGACCAAAACTTCGGCCGGCGCCGTGCTCAGCGCTTCCGACGCGCTGTCGCAGGAGGCCAAGCGTCTCGGCCAAGAGGTGCAGAACTTTCTGATCGAACTGCGCGCCGCCAGGGCATCGGTGGCTTAAGTATAAAATTACGCCGATAAAAAAGCCCCGGCTTTTGACCGGGGCTTTCTGTGTCGCATGCGTGGCGACGTATCAGTTCTTGAACTTCACGATCTTTTGGCGCTGCTCGCCCAGCCCTTCGATGCTGAGCTCGACGATGTCGCCGGCCTTCAGGAATTTCGGTTCCGGCTTCATGCCGAGCGCGACGCCCGGCGGTGTGCCGGTGATGATCACGTCGCCCGGCTCCAGCACCATAAATTGCGAGCAGTACCAGACGAGGTGCGCGACGCCGAACACCATGGTCCGGGTCGAGCCCTGCTGACGGGGTTCGCCGTTCACGCTCAGCAGCATCTCAAGCTTTTGCGGATTCTTGATCTCGTCCTTGGTGACGAGCCACGGTCCGAGCGGCCCGAAGGTTTCGCTGCCCTTGCCCTTGGTCCACTGGCCGGCGCGTTCGATCTGGAAGGCGCGCTCGGACACGTCGTTGGACAGGCAATAGCCGGCGACCGCGTCCATCGCATCCTTCTTCTTCAGGTAGCGCGCCCGCGTGCCAATCACGATGCCAAGCTCGATCTCATAGTCGAGCTTGGTCGAATCCTTCGGGATCATGGTGTCGTCGTTCGGGCCGCAGATGCAGCTCGGCGCCTTGTTGAAGATGATCGGCTCTTTCGGCAGCGGCATGCCGGCCTCGGCGGCGTGGTCGGCATAGTTCAGGCCGATGGCGATGAAATTGCCGACATGGCCGACGCAGGGCCCGATCCGTGGCTCGCCGCGCACCAGCGGGAGCTTGTTGATGTTGGCCTTGCGGATTTTGGCCAGTCCCTTGGCCGACAGCGCATCGCCGGCGATGTCCGGTACCACTTTCGACAGGTCGCGAAGACGACCCTCGTCGTCAAGGATACCGGGCTTTTCGCGGCCGGCCGGGCCAAAGCGGACGAGCTTCATGGACGTGTCTCCCTGACAATTTCTGGATAAGCGAGGCGTGCAACGATCGAAAAATTCTCTAACGGAAATCGAGAGCTAACGGAACTGTTGCAAAATTGGCACGGAGAGAAGCAACCCATACAAAGGAACTCACGAAGCTGTGAACAAAAGGAACGGAACCTAGCGAGCAGTTCTTGGTGAAACGCTCGTTGTTTTTTGATTTCTGCTGAAATCGTCTTGATTTCGTCAATGGTGCGTCGCGTCAAATCTTGAAGCGCCGCAATATCTGGGCGTTTTTTAGATTTTCGCACTCAGTATCCTGAGTTCCAAAGTCTATTCAGTCGTCTTTGCCCGCGTTTTGTATATCGGTGACTCTCAGGGCATGATTTCACTCTCATAAAGTGTACCGGATGCTGGGCGCGCCGGTTCTAAAAAGGGTGGGGGTCCAAATGTCTCGTCAAATTCGCACATCGGCTTGGCTCGCTGGCACCGCTCTCGCGGGGCTGATCTGCGGGGCGATCGACGCGCAGGCCGGCGGCTTCGCGCTGCGCGAGCAGAGCGTGGTCGGGCAGGGCGCCTCCTTCGCCGGTGTCGCCGCCGGCGGCGCCGCCTCGTCGATGTTCTGGAATCCGGCGACCATGACCCAGCAATACGGCCTCAGTTTTGAGAGCGGTGCGGCGCTGATCGTGCCGAACGCGTCGCACAGCTACAGCAGCAGCACATTGGCGACGGCGGTGCCGGCGCTGTTTGGCCCAACCACGGAAAACAGCGGTGATTGGGCGGTCGTGCCGTCGAGCTACACGACCTATCAGTTCAACGACCGGTTCTGGGTCGGCATGTCGGTCAACGCACCCTATGGCCTCAGCGTCAGCTTTCCCAAGCAATGGGCCGGCGCCGGTTATGCGCAGGACACCGATCTGAAGACCTACTCGTTTGGGCCGAGCGCCGCGGTCAAGGTCAATGACTGGATCAGCGTCGGCGCGGGCCTGCAGGTTCAGTACATGAAGGCCAGCTATGGCCAACTCGGGTCTCCGGTCCCCACCACCGTCTTCAACCTCAGCGGATCCGGTTGGGCGTTCGGCTGGACGGCGGGCGTGACGCTGACCCCGCTGGCCGGAACCGAGATCGGCCTCGGCTATCGCTCGGCGCTTAACCAGAAGCTGGATGGCAACATTTCCGGCGGCGTCGGCGCCGCCACCAACGGCTCGGTCGAGTTGACCGTCAACCTGCCCGACGTCGCCAGCCTCGGCATTCGCCAGCGCATCGGCGACAGCTTTACCCTGCTCGGCACCATTGAATGGACCAACTGGAGCCGGATCGGCACCTCCAATGTCCTGCAGGCTTCCGGCGCGCCGGCGCTTTCGCCGACTGGCGCCGCAATCACGCTGCCGTTCCAATATGACGACGGCTGGTTCTATTCGATCGGCGGCGAGTATGTGGTGCGGCCGAACCTGACGCTACGCGCCGGCATCGGCTACGAAAAGAGCCCGGTCACCGACAATGTCCGCACACCGCGGCTGCCGGACAATGACCGCTACTGGTTCTCGGCCGGTGCCAGCTACAAGCCGGCCGAATTTCCCGGTCTGGTGTTCGATCTGGCCTACACCTACATCGACGTGGTCGACACCCACATCGACATTTCGGCCGCCTCCGGCAACCCTTGGCTCAACGCCACCGGCACCTATATCGGCGACGTGAATGCGAATGTTCACATCTTCTCGGTGGGCGCACGCTACAAATTCCCGGAACCGGCGCAGCCCCTGATCACCAAGGGCTGATCGTCAGGCTGACGGGTTAAATGCAGAAGGCCGGCAGCGATGCCGGCCTTCGTCGTTTGATGCGGCGCGACTGTGACTGCGGTTCAGAACGCGCCCGGGAAGGCGCCGCCGTCGATCAGCAGGTTCTGGCCGGTGATGTAGCCGGCCTGCGACGAGCACAGGAAGGCGCAGGCGGCGCCGAATTCGGCCGGATCACCGATACGCTTGGCCGGCACGGTGGCGACGCGTTCGGCGCGAATCGCCTCGACCGAGACGCCGCGCTTTTTGGCGTTGGCGGCGAAATTCGAATTGAGCCGGTCGGTGTCGAAGGTGCCGGGCAGCAGGAAATTGATGGTGACGTTGTGGCCGGCCACGGTGCGGGCGACGCCGGCCAGGAATGCGGTCAGTCCGGCCCGCGCGCCCGACGACAGGTCGAGGCCGGCGATCGGTGCCTTCACCGAGCCCGAGGTGATGTTGACGATGCGGCCGAATTTCCTGGCGATCATCGGGTCGATCACCTTCTGAATGAGTTCGACCGGCACGATCATGTTGGCGACGGCGCCGTCGATCATCTTGCTGCGGTCGAGTTCGCGAAAATCGCGGAACGGCGGGCCGGCATTATTGTTGACCAGGATGTCCGGCTCCGGACAGGCCTTGAGCAGCGCGGCCTGGCCTTCCGGCGTGCCGACATCGGCCGCCACCGCGTGAACCACGGCGCCGGTGAGCTGCCGGATTTCGGCGGCGGTGGCTTCAAGCTGCTTCGGATCGCGGCCGTTGACCACGACCTCGCAGCCGGCCTTCGCCAGTTCGATTGCGCAGGCGCGCCCGAGCCCTCGACTCGACGCGCAGACAATGGCCTTGCGGCCGGCAATTCCGAGATCCATGGGACTCCTTGAAGGTTTAGAGCGCGAACCCGAAGCCCTTCCCGGCCGGGAAGGCTCTGCGCGCTGCGGGCGGGATAGTCCCGATCCGCAGCCTCAAGGTCAAGGCGGGGAGTGGAGCCGACAAAGAGCCGTCAGCGGGTCTCGCCGGCTCTTGCAACCTGCATCGCATTGCCGCGCCAGACGAATGCGGTGCCGGTCCAGCCCATCACAAAGAGCACCGGCAGCAACAGGTCGCGCGTCAAACTGCACAATGGGCTGCGCCAGGAGACGTGCCAGCCGGCACTTCGCGCCAGCACGTACTCGGCACCATACCAAAGGACCGCGAAGCCGATGACGGTAGCAGCCACAGGATGGTCGAGTTCCGTGGCAACGATGGCCGCCGCGATGGCCGGCGGCAGCGCGCCGGACAGAATCTCCGGCAGGAAATACAGAGGAAAGCTGGCGCGCCGCAGCCGCGCCCAGCGTAATTGCCGGTACCATACTTCCTTCAGGCTGCGCCGGCCGAGCGGCTGACCGAACGGCGCATCGACCAAGTGAACATGGCGGCCGGCGTCGCGCACCAGCTTGGTGGCGGCGGCGTCCTCGGCGACTTCCGCGGCCAGCGCGCCAATGCCGCCGGCGCGATCGAGGTCGGCGCGCCGCCACAGCATGGTCTTGCCCTGCGCAAACCCGAAACCGATGCTGTCGGCGGCGTATTGCCAACGCGCCTGATGGGCGTTGAGAAAGGCGCATTCCAATTCCGCCGCGAAGCCGACCGGATCGCAGCCGACCGGCGGCGAAGCCACGAGGCCGCTGTCGGGGCGCCAGCGTGCCTGCAGGCGCTGTAGATAGTCCGGCGGCATCGCGACATTGGAATCCGCGAGCACGATCCAGTCATGCGTCGCGGCGCGCCAACCCTTCACGACATTATTGAGCTTCGGATTAGGACTGATCTTGGTGTCGCCGATCAGCAGGCGGGCCGGAACGCCAGGGTGCGCGGCGATCAGGCGTTCGACCACGTCGATGATTGGATCGGCCGGCGACGCGACACAGAACAACAATTCGTAGCGCGGATAATCGAGCGCGAACGACGAACCAAGCGTCTCCGCGATGTGGTTCTCAATGCCGCAGACCGGACGGACGATGCTCACCGGCGGTGCGCCATCCGCTGGCCGCGCCATACGCGGCTTTGGCCGGCAGCGCCAGACGGCGAGCGCAACGCTGGCGAGATGCAGGAAGGTGATCAGGCCGCCGAACGCGGCCGCGACGAGGAGCGTAGGCGTCATTCCCACCGTATCTCTCGCCAGGCGTGACATGCGTGTGACGGTAGCCTGTTTCGCCGACGTTGGACGATCTGGTCCAGGAATAAAACTAAGTCCGAAGGCTTCACGCCCGCGATCTAAAGACTGCTTCGATTAACCAAATTAGGAAGCATGCAGTCGTTCGACGGCTGCGTCATCAAACTGCAACGCAAATCAGGCAGGAGAGCGTCACATGGAGTTGTCTTGGCGGTTGGCAATGAGAACGGGGCGCCGTGAAAGCCGAACCTAACACGCGGCATTTCCGCACTCTCTTCATCTCCGATGTGCATCTCGGCACCAGAGGCTGCCAGGCCGAACGGCTTATCGATTTCTTGCGCACGCACGAGGCTGACGAAATCTATCTGGTCGGCGACATCGTCGATGGCTGGGCGATAAGAAACGGATGGTACTGGCCGCAGACCCACAATGACGTCGTGCAAAAGCTGCTGCGTCAGGCTCGCAAGGGCACCCGCATCATCTATGTACCAGGCAACCACGACGAATTCCTGCGGGATTATTACGGCACGCATTTCGGCGGCATCGAGGTGGTGGAGAATGCCATCCATGTCGGTCCGGACGGCAAGCGCTATTTGGTCATCCACGGCGATCTGTTCGATCTCGTCGTGACGCAGGCGCGCTGGCTCGCGCATCTCGGCGACCGCGCCTACGATTTCGCCATCGGGGCCAACCGCGTCTTCAACGCGTTGCGTCGCCGCCTCGGCTTTCCGTACTGGTCACTGTCGCAATGGGCCAAGCTGAAAGTGAAGAACGCGGTGAACTATATAGGCGCGTTCGAGAAGACCCTGGTCGCCGAGGCCGAGCGCCACGCGGTCGACGGTGTGATCTGCGGGCACATCCACCACGCCGTGATCCACAGCGATTTCGGCGTGCGCTACATCAATTGCGGCGACTGGGTGGAGAGTTGCACGGCGGTCGCCGAACATCACGACGGGCACTTCGAAATCATCACCTGGACGCAGAGCGAAATTGCCGCGCCAAGTCGCGTCGCCGCCGCGCAGGCCGCCTGATACGCGTTGCCGGCGTGCGGGCCTTAGAATCTAGTGAAAATCGAGCCTTTAACGGGCCAAAGCGTCGGGGGCGACGCGCACCGCACCGTGGGCCAGGTCACGCTGGAATCTGAACTGCAATGGTTCGGCGTCACCGTTCTTGGTGCGCGCGCGGCCAGTTCGCAGCCGCTGGCCTTTTCCCCGGCAACCCCGTCGCCGCCGGCCGCGCCTCATCGTCGGCGGGCGGTCATGACCGATCGCCCACAGCCTTCTGGATGTCGCGCAAACCGCGACGGCTGCGAGCCCCGCTGCCCAGGGCATCGGCTTAAGGGTATTATAAAGCCGCCACCCTTCTTTTGATAATCATTTGCAAGTTTGGCTATGCCGTGTACTATTGCGAATGATTTGCAATTGCGATTGAAAGAATATGATGGACCAGCGTGTGGATTCGCCTGCGGCCACCGGTCTCACAGGGTGGCGTCGAACCCGTGGCGAAGCCTCGCTTTCCGACGTCAATCGGTCGATCGCGGTCCCGGCCACCGGTCCGAATTGGCGGAAAGCCGCGGCCTTTGCTGGTCCGGGCTATATGGTCGCGGTCGGCTACATGGACCCCGGCAATTGGGCGACTTCGCTCGCCGGCGGCTCCAAGTTCGGCTATGCGCTCCTCGTCGTCGCGCTCGTTTCCAATATCATGGCGATCGTTCTGCAGGCGCTTTGCGCGAGACTTGCGATCGCGTCCGGCCGCGATCTCGCCCAGGCCTGCCGCGATGCGTTCCCGAAGCCGGTCGCGGTCGGTCTATGGTTACTAGCCGAAGTGGCCATCATCGCCACGGATATCGCGGAGGTCATCGGCACCGCGATCGGCCTGAACCTGATCTTCGGCATTCCGCTCGAAATCGGCGTGATCATCACCGCGCTGGACGTGTTCCTGATCCTCTATCTGCAGACGCTCGGCTTTCGCTACGTCGAAGCACTGATCGTCACGCTGCTCGGCGTCATCGCGGCCTGCTTTGCCGTGCAGATCGCCATGGCCAATCCGGACTGGCACGCGGTCATTGTCGGGTTCGCGCCGACCACGCAGATCATCACCAATCCCGAGATGCTTTATCTCGCGCTCGGCATTCTCGGCGCGACCGTGATGCCGCACAATCTCTATCTGCACTCGGGTATCGTGCAGACGCGCGCTTATGGGACCACCATCCCGGAGAAGCGGCAGGCGATCAAATACGCCACCATCGACTCCACCATCGCCTTGATGTTCGCCCTCACCATCAATGCATCGATCCTGATCCTGGCGGCGGCGACCTTCCATAAGACGGGCCGCACTGAGGTCGCCGAACTCGGCGAGGCGCACACGCTGCTCGCGCCGCTGCTCGGGCTGGCGATCGCGCCGACCCTGTTCGGCATTGCGTTGTTGTGCTGTGGCATCAATTCGACCGTGACGGCGACGCTGGCCGGTCAGATCGTGATGGAGGGCTTCCTCGACATCAAGCTACCGCCGTGGCTACGCCGCCTGATCACGCGCGCCATCGCGATCGTGCCGGCCGCCATCGTGACGATCTGGTACGGCGAGAGCGGGACCGCGCGTCTGCTGATCCTGACCCAAGTCGTCCTGAGCCTGCAACTATCGTTCGCGGTGTTCCCCCTGGTTATGTTCACGGCCAGCAAGGCAAAGATGGGTGAGCTTGTCGCGCCGCGCTGGCTGATCGCGTCCGCCGGCCTGATCGCCGTGGTGATCGCCGGGTTGAACATCAAACTGTTGATCGATTTCGCGATTGGGTAGTCCGATTTAATAAATCGGCGAGTGATCCACGCGCCTTGCGGCTTCGCGGCGCCGCAGGTAAGCGGCGCCAATCCGCTGCCATTACGAATCGGCAGATGCCTCACGCCAGAATTCCATAACCGGTCCGATAGCCTCACCCGAATAGCTGAAGCGTGGCGGGGCTTGGCGCTCGCATTGGTCCTGCGTCGGCGCTTATTCCAGATTATGCCACCTCATCCTCTGCGAAGCACCGGCTTCAACTTTGCGAGTAGACGGCCGCAATCGTGTCGCGGGGGACACAGGGACGTGCGGACCGCTCATCCTGCGCTGTAGGCCTATCGAGTGTTCACGGTAGTCCAAGACGAGACCGCGGGTCGTTCCTAGTGTGGATCGGTCAAATGGACGAAATCCAAGCGCTCGTGCAATTGCGGCGCGTTTGATGGGGGCCTTGCGGAATGAAGAAATTTCAACTGACACTGTTGAGCCTCATCGCATTGGCTGTCGTAACATTGGCGTTCGTAACGATGTCGGGCGAGGCCGCGCTTGCTGCCTGTACGCCGGGGGCCACGAACGGCGTTACTGCCAATTGCACCGGCGTTACAGTCAATCAAGGTCCGGGAGCGACCAATGGCTATGGCAACGGCCAAAACAACGTGAGGCTAACGGTTGAGGCGGGCGCGTCGGTCAGCGGAACCAGTCTCGGTGTCAATCTTGGTACAGGCACAACGGTTTTCAACTTCGGCACCATCTCTGGAGGCAACTACGGCATCAGTGCCAGCTTCACAAATTTGACCAACTACGGCACGATCTCGAACCTGTTCGGCGGCATCGCGGCCGTAGACGCGCCACAAGCCAGCAACGTGACCAATTTCGGCAACGTGATTGGAAGCGGTTTTAGCTTCATATTTTTTGCAAATAGCACCCTGAATAATGCTGGCTACATCAAGGGCAATATTCTTTTCGACAAACAGGGTAGTTTGATCAACTCCGGCACCATCGTCGACAATGTTACTTTCGCCAGCAATGGCGGTCCGACGGCCGACATAGTGACCGTTCTGCCGGGCGCGCGGTTCGGCGGGTCGATCGATTTCGGTGACGGCGCCGACAAGGTCAATTTCGGTCCAGGAAGCTGGACGCTTAAGACCGCCAATTTTAACGCAGGGCTCTCGACCATCAATGCCGGCGGCAATCCTTATGTGGTGACCGCGAACCGGGTCGTGGTGGCGGACGTCTCCGGCTTTGGCGTGCAGAACCGGGCCATGATGGACATTGTCGGTTGGATCTCGTCTGTGCTGCCTGACACTCCGGTGTTTGATCGCGACGCCGGGGATGCCTTCGCGGCGATCACGAGCGCCAACCGCATTGACGACGGCTTTGCCAGTTTGCCGGCCAGCGCCATGGGCTATGCGCCCGCCGAGCCGGTTTTCAAGGGCGGCACCACGACCGACCGGGACGGCAACAGCATCTGGGCCAAGGGCTTCGGCGGCCGGCGCGAGCAGAGCACGGACGGCCACTTTATCGGCGGCGTCACCAACGGCTATGGCGGTGCGTTGGGCGTTGAGCGCCACGTTTCGCCCGGACTGCGCCTCGGTGGCTTCGTGGGCGGCAGCAGCAACAAGACCGAACTGTACCTGAACGCCGGCAATACCGAAACCGACACGGTATTCGGCGGGATCTATGCGCGTGCCACGTCCGGCGCGACGTTTCTCGACTTGGCGGTGATCGGCGGGCATCTCGACAACAGCTCCAAGCGCAATATCGGTGGCGGGCTGTTGCTGGAAACCGCGCGCGCTGACTACGACGGCTGGTTTCTCAACCCGTCTGCCGCGATCGGTCATCGGTTCGGACTGGGACAAGGCTTTAGCGTCACGCCGGCCCTCAAGGTCCGCTACGTCGCGGCATATTTCGACGGCTATTCGGAAAGCGGCTCCACGGCCAACCTCACCGTCGGCGCGCGCGATGTGCAGGCACTGGAAGAGCGCGCCGAGTTGACGCTGGCGACGGTTAAGACCTTTGGCGAAAACCGCGTTACTTATCGCGTGACAGGCGGCGCGTTGGCCCAGCAGCGTGCGGGAAATGGCACGATCGATCTCGCCTTGTTGGGGCAGAATCTGGTCGCGACTACGCCGGACCAAAAGACCGTCATCGGCGGTTATGGCAGCGCCGGTCTCGATTGGCAGGTCGGGCGAACGGCGCTGTTCGCGGCTGGCGAATTCACCAGCGCGAGCGATTCGTCCACGACCTTGTCCGGCAAGGGCGGGGTGCGGGTGGTTTGGTAGGCGGGCTTGCGGCCGCCGTCGTTGTAAGCGCCGTAGAAATAGCATAGCGCGCAGTGCCGCCACCACATCCAAACCGCATGGTCACAGCTTGCCCCCGCCTTCCTGCCGGCGCTACCTTGCCGGTATGGCAAACCCTTCCCACCTCGATTTCCCCACCGCCGCTGATGTCGATGCCGCCGCCGCGCGGCTGGAAGGCGTCGCGATCCGCACGCCGCTGCTGACCTCGCCGGCGCTCGATGCGCTGACGGGCGGCCGTGTGTTTCTCAAAGCCGAAACGCTGCAGCGCACCGGATCGTTCAAGTTTCGTGGCGCCTACAACAAACTGGCCTCGATCCCGCCGGAGCGTCGCCCGGGTGGCGTGGTGGCGTTCTCGTCGGGCAATCACGCGCAGGGTGTCGCGCACGCGGCGACGCTGCTCGGAATGCCGGCCGCGATCGTGATGCCGTATGATGCGCCGCGCGCCAAGCGTGAGCGCACCGTCGCGTTCGGTGGCGAAGTCATTCTGTACGACCGCGAGCGCGAGGACCGCGAGGCGATCGCCCGGGATCTCGCGACGGCGCGCGGCGCCACGCTGGTGCCGCCCTATGACGATCGGTGGATCATCGCCGGGCAGGGTACGGTCGGCCGCGAAATCGTCGACGATCTGGCCGCGTTCGGTCTTACGCCGGATGTTGTCGTGGTGACGGCTTCAGGCGGCGGTCTTACGGCCGGAATCGCGCTCGCCGTGAAAGCGCGCGCATCCGAGGTGCAGCTCTACACCGCCGAGCCCGAAAACTTCGACGATCATGCGCGTTCGTTTCGCAGCGGACGGCGCGAAGCCAATGCGGCGCTGAGCGGCACGATCTGCGACGCCTTGATGGCCAGGACGCCGGGCGAATTGACATTCGCGATCAACCGAGAACTGGTCGGGAAGGGCGTCACCGCCAGCGACCAAGAGGTCGGGCGCGCGGTGGCGTTCGCGTTTCACGAATTGAAGCTGGTGGTCGAGCCGGGCGGCGCGGTGGCGCTGGCGGCGCTGTTGGCCGGCCGCATCGACCTGCGCGGCAGGATCGCGGTCGCGGTGCTGTCCGGCGGCAATGTCGATGCAGAACTGTTCGGCCGGCTGGTGAACTAACTAAACAATGCGATCTTCTCGTCGTCGGTCAGCGCCGTGATGGCGGCGAGCGGATCGGCCTGCGTGACATGGGCGGCGCCGGGTCGCGATGACTCAAGATAAGGCGACGTCGAATAGATCGACGGCGCTGCGACGGCGACAGGCCGGGGCGATACGGCCGGCTGGGCTGCCACATGCCCGAACGGAATGAAATCGCCCTGCGTCGGGGTAGCGGTCGCGGCGGCAGCGAAACGTTCGCCGGCAGGTTCGGCGCGCGTCGCTTCCATCGGCATCATAATGGGAGCCATCGACGCGAACGTCACCTCGGGCATCGCCGTGCGCGCCACGGGCCGTTCTTCGTCTTCGGCCTGTTCTTTTGCCTCGGTGTCGGCTTTGACCGGCTCCGGCTCTTCGACCTTGGCTTGGACCTCGGCTTCGGGCTCGGCGGCGTCCGTTTCGGCGACTGGCTCCGGCGCAACCGGCGCCATCGCGACGGCTTCGATCTCGGCAATTTCGACGATCTCGAGTTCGATCGCTTCAGTCGGGACTTCGGTTGCAGCCAGTTCGGGCTCAGCCGCCTCGGCTTCCGCCGCTTCAGGCGCTGTGATTCCAGGTTCGGTGGCTTCAGGTTCGGCAGTCAGGTGCGCCGGCGCTTCGGCTTCCACAACCTCGATCGCAGCCGCGTCGATTTCGATTTCGGATTCGACGGCTTCAACGGTGACAATTTCGGACTCGGCGATCTCGATCTCTACGATCTCGATCTCAGAGGTTTCCACCCCTGCGATGTCGATCTGTGCGGGCTCGATCTCCGCAGCTTCAGCCGTATGCGATGCAGCCTCAAAAGCTGTCCCCGGTTGAGCCGGTTCATCGATCGCTTCGATCGGCTCTGGGCTAACAGCTTCGATCACGGCGGTTTCGCGCTCGGATGTCGCCACCGCTTCGGCGGATTCCACCGGCTCGATTACCGCGACTGCGGCAGTTTCGGCCTCTGGGATTTCCGCGACAGGTTCAGCGGTGTCGCCGGCCGCTTCAACGGGCTCCGCACGGACAGCTTCGACAGCAACGACGTCGTGCCCAGCGGTTTCGGCCGGTTCTGTGAAATCAACAGGTTCGATGGCCGCGACTTCGATCTCGGCCGTTTCGATCCCGACCGTTTCGATATCAACCGTGTCGATCTCGGGCTCATCGGCGATCGGTTCGGCGGCGGCTTCCGGCTCGGATGTTTCCGCGATCGACTCGGCCGGCTCCGGCGCGGCTTCCGCGATCGGCGCGTCGAAGGACGCGGCGTGAGCCGTCAAAGGCTCGGCGATGGCGTCGGCCAATGCCGGCTCCGACGTCTCCGCGACCTCGGCTGTGTCAGGCTCGGTTTCGGAAAATGGCGCCACGGTTTCCAGGGCGCGCAACGCCGGCGGCGGCAGCGGCTCCAGCAGGAAATCGGCCGGACCCACCAGGGTCGGCGTCGCGCGTTCGTCGATTTCGTCGGTGATGGGCTCAGCGACCGATGCGATTTCTGTTTGGGGCTCGGCCGCCATGCCTTGGTCCGAAACCAATTGGTCCGGCACCACTTTGTCCAACACCGCTTGGTACGACATGGTCTGTTCGGCCACGGACTGGCCTGCCATGGCGGGCGCAGGCTCGAACAGTTCGGCGGCCGGCTCGTCGTCGCCGACCGGGGCCGGCATCGCGGCTTCTTCGGCGTCGTCGTCTTTGCGCTCGGCCAGCCCCGGAAAGGAGCCGAACAGCGCTTCCCGGACCGCCGCGATGGTCGGGGCCAAATCTGTCGCTGGATTGGCAGCAGTCTCGGGAGCGGTCGCTTGGGGCGAGGTCGCGTCCGCGACCGGCGTATGCGCATCCTCGGCGGGCACCGCCTCGTCCACGGGGCCGGACGGCTCCATGGCTCGGAAAAAGAGCGGGACTTCCCCGGTATCGTCGGACGCGGCCAAACTCACTGGCGTGGGGGTTTCTGGTGCCGGGCTCTCTGGCGCGAAGCTCTCTGGCGCAATCTCGGGCTGGACAGCCTCCGGCGTCGGATCGAACGCGGCGGGCTGCAGCGGCTCATGGTCGATCGTGACCCGGCCGGCGTCCGGCTCGGCTTTGACGGCCGCTTCCGCCTGCACCGGGTCCATCACCATGTCGACGTCGGTCTGGTCGAGATCGTCCTGCGCGACGTCGTGATGGGCCGGGTGGGCCGCCGCTGCTGCCGCCGGCGCTGCTGCGGCCGCGGATGTCGAACTGGCCTGGGCGGACGCGCCATCGTCCCAGATGTCGATCATCGTATTGATGCGCTCTTCCAGATAGCGCATCGCATGGATGACCTTCTGGATGCGCTGGCCGGTCAAATCCTGGAACGAGCAGGCCGTGTAGATGTCGGTCGCGAGCCCATCGAGTTGGTCGCAGATCGGCGCGGCGAGATCCTGTTCGCGCACCGTCCAGGCGATTTCCTGGACCTGCTCGGCGGCGGCGAGAATGTCCGACGTCGCCTTTTCGGTGGCGTGGACGATCGAATCGAGTTCTTCGCTGGCTTCGAGGATCTTGCCGGGCTGCTCCGCCTCGGGCTTGATCGCGGCGATTTCCGATTTGGTGCGGGCAATCGCTTTCGCCATGTCGGCAAGTTCGATGCGGAAACGGTCGGCCGGCGTCGCGACGCTGTCGCCGCGGATCATCGCCTCGATCCGCTCGATGGCGGAGAGCACCACTTTGGTGTCGGAATGGCGGTTGCGGCGGGCGTATTCGGCCAGGAACCAGCGCCCGCGCAATGTTTCCATCACGGCGGCGCAAATCGCCTCATAGTCGGATTCCGAAGGCAATACCGACGGATCCGAAGATGGCATCGTCGATGTAATGGAATATAACGCCAGCGGATCTTCAGACATGGGCAGCACACCCTAATGGGCTTCGGTATCAGCATTTTCGACCGAATCGCGCAATCAGTTTAATGACCGACACGCGCCACGTCCCGAGCGCCCGGAAATTCAGCGCGCGGTTATCCTCATTTTACGCCGCGCTGTTCGTCTATTCCGGTATTCATCTGCCATTCTTTCCGCTGTGGTTGGAAGCCAAGGGGCTGAATGCCGGCGCCATCGGGTTGGTGCTGGCGCTGCCCATGGTGGTGCGGATCGTCGCCATTCCGGCCGCGACCCGCATGGCGGATCGTCGCGACGGGCTGCGCGGCGCGCTGCTGGCGACCTCGGTCGCGGCCACGCTCGGCTATGCGTTGCTCGGCCTCACCAACGGTCTCGTTGCCATCGCGGTCGTTTATGCGCTGGTGTCGCTCGCCTTCACGCCGACCATGCCGCTGGCCGACGCGTTCGCCCTGAAGGGCTTGGCGCGCATCGGCGGCAGTTACGGCCGGGTCCGGCTGTGGGGCTCCGGGGCGTTCCTGGTCGGCAGTTTCCTGGCCGGAATATCGATCGACCTGATCGCGGCGCGCGATTTGATCTGGCTGGTGGTCGCCGCGATGGCTCTTTCGGCGCTGGCGGCCTTCATGCTGACGCCGTTGCCGGCCGACCCGGCCGCGCCCGACAGGGCGTCGCCGTCCGGCCATGCGCTGTTGCGCAACAAGGCCTTTCTGGTCGCGATCGGCGCCGCCAGCCTGACCAATGCCAGCCACGCGCTGTATTACGGCTTCTCGACTTTGGATTGGACCGCCGCCGGCATCGACGGCACCGCAATCGGCCTGTTATGGGCCGTCGGGGTGTTGGCCGAGATCGTGCTGTTCGCGCTCGCCGGTCACTTGCCGTCGCGCATCGGTCCGACCGAATTGCTGCTGATCGGGGCCGGTGGCGCGGTGCTGCGCTGGACCGCGATGGCGTTCAATCCGCCGCTCGCGGCGCTGCCGTTCCTGCAGATCCTGCACGCGCTGTCGTTCGGCGCCAATCACCTCGGCGCCATACTGTTTATTTCCCGTGTCGCGGCGCCCGGTCAGGCGGCGACCGCCCAGGGCTATTTCTCGATCGCGCTCGGGCTGACCATGGCCATGACCACCAGCCTGTCGGGCTGGCTGTTCGCCCGCTATGGCGATCTGGCCTATGCGGCGATGGCGCTATCGGGTCTGGCTGGCGGCGCGGGCGCGCTGCTGGCCTATCGATTGCGGCGCACCGGCGCCGCGACCGGCCTCTGAGTCCGGGGCCGTCCAGCCCGGCTGAGCCTGGGCGATCACGCCGTCGTCGCGGCACGGCGTGTACAAGGCCCGCAATTGCGCGCCTTGCAGGTAGATCATCTTGGGTGTCAGGCCGCCGCGGCTGGCGATCCAGCCGCGAATCGAATTGGGATAGGTGTCCATCAGCATCTGGGTGCCGGCGCGGCTGAACACCGGCCGACCGCCCTGGTCCGGCCGCCAGGCGGCGTGGAAGCCGAGGCGCGCCCGACGCGTGACGCAAATGCGTTCGCGGGGAATGACACCGAGCACCAAGGTGCAGGCCGAGAGGCAGGGGCCATCGATGACGACTTGTTCGCCGGACGAGCGCAGCGTCGTTAGCCGGTCCATGTAGGGACCGATCTGACCGCCATTATCGTTGGCGATCCGTACGGCCGCCGCGGCAGGCGTCGTGCCCGCCGGAGACATCGCCACGCCAAGAGACATCACCACGCCAAGACAGATCGCGCGCCAAAGCATGGCCAACCCCCGCATTCTCAGCAAATCCCAGCCTGACTTTTGTACGTGAATTTCGGTTGGTTCGATATCCGGAGGTTGCCGTACTTTGTCGATTGTTGCGAAGCGTTGCGAAACGAACACGGTTTTGGAGGGTGCCCCACTTTATTGAATCGCAAGCGCAAGACATTATCGATTTGGTTACGTTTGCTCTGGTGAATCCGCGCCCGCACGCAATAGGCCGCGGTTCCGACGACGGGAACCGGCGCGGCGTTCGATTTCTATCCCCACAACGCCGCCGTCGCCGGATAAACGAGACTGTCCTGGTAGCGCAGGCCGTCGGCGCGATCGCGCGCCAGAAGCAGCGGCCCGTCGAGATCGACGACGCGCGCGCGTTGCGCCACCAGCAGCGCCGGCGCCATGGCCAGCGATGTCGCCACCATGCAGCCGACCATCACGTCAAAGCCGAGACGCTCGGCTTTGGCGATCATGACCAGCGCCTCCGTCAGGCCGCCGGTCTTGTCGAGTTTGATGTTGACGGCATCATAACGGCCACGCAACGCGGCCAGCGAATCCGTGGCGTGAACGCTCTCGTCCGCGCACACCGAAATCAGCCGTGCCGTATCGGCAAGCGCCGCATCGTCGCTGGCCGGCAGAGGCTGTTCGATAAGCGTAACACCGCAAGCCGCGCAGGCCGCCAAGTTGTCGGCGAGATTGGCCGCCGTCCAGCCCTCATTGGCATCGACGATCAGTTCGGCGCGCGGCGCGGCGGCCCGCACCGCCGCGATCCGCACGGCGTCGTTCTCGCCGCCGAGCTTCACCTTGAGCAGCGCGCGGCTGGCGACTTTGGCGGCGGCTCGCGCCATCGCTTCCGGCGTGTCGAATGAAATCGTATACGCGGTGGTCAGCGCTCGCGGCACAGGCAGACCGCCGAGCAGGTGAGCCGGCTTTCCCGCACGCTTGGCCTCCAGATCCCAGAACGCGCAGTCGAGCGCGTTGCGGGCCGCGCCCGGCGGCATCGCCGACTGCAATCCGGCGCGATCGAGGCCACGCCCGATCGGGTCGCGCATCGCCTCGATGGCAGCCGCGACCCCGGCCGCGGTTTCCCCGTAGCGCCCATAGGGAACGCATTCGCCCCGCCCGCGTTGGCGCCCGTCGGAGAGCGTGGCCACGACCACCAGAGCCTCTGTTTTCGACCCACGGCTAATCGCGAACGATCCGGCGATCGGCCAGCTTTCGGTCTGTACGAGAAGTGAGGGAAATCGAGTGGTATCCGGCTGCGACATGGCGGTGGAACTCTCGACAGACTCGGAGCTAATGTTCAAGTATGACGGCACGATATGGCGTCGCTCAAGGTTGCCGTCAGGCAGGGCGAGAATTCGGATTTGTACGCGGGGCGTCTTCGTGAGCGGCGGACCTGAACTAAAGAGCGCGGTCGACGGCGAGCGGCTGGTGCTCGCCGCGGTTGGGCCGTGGACTGCCGCGCATTCCGACGCGCTGGAGCGGACCATTGACGAGACGGTGGCAACGCCCGCAGCCGCCCGCAAGGTCGAAATCGACATGTCGGGCATCGACCGGCTCGACACGTTTGGGGCCTGGCTGCTGGAGCGGTTGCGCCGGACCTTGGCCAGCGATGGCCGGGAGGCCGTTCTGGTCGGCGTCAGCGATGACCGCCGGGGTCTGATCGAGGATCTGCAAAAGGTCAATCTCGAACCGGCCGAATCCAACAGCCACCTTCTCGGCCTGAACTGGCTGGCGGCGATCGGCGCCACCATGGCCGAGGTTACCCGGTCGTTCCTGCTGCTGGCCCAGATGCTCGGCGAGGTCAGCCATGCCGGGGTGCGGGCCTTGATCCGTCCGGGCAGCTTCCGGCTGACCTCGACGGTGCATCATCTCGACCGCGTCGGCTGGCGGGCGGTGCCGATCATCCTGCTGATCACCTTTCTGATCGGCGCCATCATCGCCCAGCAGGGCATCTTTCATTTCCGCCGGTTTGGCGCCGAGGTCTATGTCGTCGACATGGTCGGCGTGCTGGTGCTGCGCGAGATCGGCGTGCTGATCGTCTGCATCATGGTGGCGGGCCGTTCGGGCAGCGCCTATACGGCCGAACTCGGCGCCATGAAGATGCGCGAGGAGATCGACGCGTTGCGCACCATGGGGTTCGACCCCGTCGAAGTGCTGATCCTGCCGCGCATCGTGGCGATCGTGATCGCGGTACCGATCCTGACCTTCCTCGGCTCCATGGCGGCGCTCTATGGCGGCGGCCTGGTGTGCTGGCTGTATGGCGGCATGAACCCGGACATTTTCCTGTCCCGGCTGAAGGAGTCGATTTCCCTCAACCATTTCGTGGTCGGCATGGTCAAGGCGCCGTTCATGGCGATGATGATCGGCATCGTGGCCTGCGTCGAAGGCCTGCAGGTCAAGGGCAGCGCCGATTCTCTCGGCAGCCAGACCACGGCCTCGGTGGTCAAATCGATCTTTCTGGTCATCGTACTCGATGGTTTCTTCGCGATCTTCTTCGCGTCGATGGGGAAATGACCATGGACACGACGATGGCCGCGACCGAAATGAACATAGCGGCGGCTGGCCGCGTGCCGGCGCCGAAAGCCATCATCAGCGTGAGCGACGTGGTGGTCGGATTCGGCGAACGCGTGATCCTCGACCATCTGTCGCTCGACGTGATGCGCGGCGAAATCCTCGGTTTCGTTGGCGGCTCCGGCGCCGGCAAATCGGTATTGATGCGCACCATCGTCGGCCTGGTGCCGAAACGCGAAGGGCGCATCACGGTCCTGGATGTCGATCTCGATGCCGCCACCGATGAGGAGCGCCGCGCGATCGAGCGGCGCTGGGGCGTGCTGTTCCAGCACGGCGCGCTGTTTTCGTCGCTCACCGTGCTGCAGAACGTCCAGTTCCCGATGCGGGAATATCTCGACATCTCGCCGCGCTTGCGCGACGAGATCGCGATGGCCAAGTTGGAAATGGTCGGACTGAAGGCGGACGTCGGCGATAAATATCCGGCGGAACTGTCCGGCGGCATGACCAAGCGGGTGGCGCTGGCCAGGGCCCTGGCGCTCGATCCGGATATCCTGTTTCTGGACGAGCCGACTTCCGGCCTTGATCCCATCGGGGCCGGCGATTTCGACGAACTGATTGCGACCCTGCAACGGACTTTGGGCCTGACGGTTTTCATGGTAACCCACGACCTGGACAGCCTGCACACGGTTTGCGACCGCATCGCCGTACTGGCCGACGGCAAGGTGATCGCCGCCGGACCGATGTCGGTCATGCTGGCGTCGGAACACCCCTGGCTGAAGGCCTACTTCCGCGGCAAGCGCAGCCGGGCGGGCCGAGCCAGCCAAGAAACGGGGCGGCCCGGAGCGGCATCGTAATGGAGACCAAGGCCAACTACGTCCTGATCGGTCTGTTCACGCTGGCGGTGATCGTCGGTGTGTTCGGCTTTATCTATTGGTTCCAGAGCATCGGGACCGGGGGCGAGCGGGCGACCTATCGTGTGGTGTTCGACGGCTCGGTGTCCGGCCTGCGAACCGGCGCCAATGTGCTGTTCAACGGGCTGCGCGTCGGCGAAGTCGCGGACTTGCGGCTCAATCCGGGCAATCCGGCGCAAGTGGTCGCGACGATTTCGGTCGACAGCAAAACGCCGATCCGTTCCGATACCAAGGCCGGCCTCGATTTCCAGGGCCTGACCGGCATCGCCAACCTGTCGCTGTCCGGCGGCTCGATGGACCGGCCGGCGCTGGTCTCCACGGACGGCGCGCCGCCGGTGCTGCGCGCCGACCCGAGCGCCAGCCAGGATGTCACCCAGGCGGCCCGGGAACTTGTGAAGCGAATCGATGGTTTCCTGGCCGAGAATCAGGAATCGGTCCATAAATCGATCGTCAATATCGAGACGATAACGACGACGCTGGCGCGCAATTCCGACCGGTTTGATAACGTGATGGCCGGACTGGAAAAACTGACCGGCGATAAGGGTGAAATCCAGGTGGCCGCCATTGAATTCCAGCAGGCCGCCAAGTCATTCCGCCAGCTCTCCGATAACCTGGACAGGCGCACCGCCGCGATCACGGCGGAGCTGACGCGGTTTACCGGTTCGGGATTGCGGGAATTCCAGGCTCTGTCGGCGGACGGCCGTCGGACCTTGGGGGAAATCGAGCGAACGGTGAAGAACTTCGACCGCAATCCCCAACGGTTGATTTTCGGCGGCGGAAAGACCGTGCCAGAGTATCGTGGGCGCTGATGACGGCGCAGAGGAGTTGAGTTTGAGCGTCACCGTGCGTCCACTCCGCGTCACGCGCGCGGCTTCCCTGGCGGTGCTGGCGCTGATGCTCGGCGGCTGCGCGGCGCTTGGTATTTCGGCGCCGCCGCCTTCGACCTTCGACTTGATCGCGCCGAAGTCGGCGCGCGTCGCCGGCGGGGCCCGGGGCCAACTGGTGGTCGGCGAGCCGACCGCGATCGCCGTGCTGGATACCGAAAAGATTGTTGTGCGTCCGACCGCCGGCGAAGTGGCGCATCTCGCCGGCGTGCAATGGAGCGATCGCCTGCCGAAGCTGTTGCAAGCACGGATCGTCCAAAGCTTCGAGAATATCAGCCGCATCAAGGCCGTCGGGCGTCCGGGCGACCGGCTGACGCCCGACTATCAATTGGTGCTGGACGTTCGGGCCTTCAACATCGCGGCGACGACGGAGCCGTTTGCCGAAGTCGAGATCGGCGCCAAGATCGTCACCGACAAAGAGGGGCGGGTGATTGCCGCGAAAGTATTCCGCGCCACCGTCCCGACGCCGACCACTGAAGGCGCCGGCGCGGTGTCGGCCGTCAATGCCGCATTCGGCCGGGCGGCGATTGACCTCGTGCAGTGGGCGGCGCGGGTTATCTGATCGCATAGTCGTCTGGCTGAGCCAGGCCACCAAATAAAAAGGGCGCGTCACCAGCCGGTGACGCGCCCTTTGTTTTGGTCTTTCGGCGAAGGGCCTAGTCGAGCCGGCCGGCCGCATGGGCCAGCATGGTGTAGACCTTGCCGGTTTCCGAGGTCAGGTAGGTGCGGACCACCACCTGACCGCGATCATCGCGCGACACGTCGTCGAGCAGGCGCTCGAACTCGCCGATATAGCGGTCGACGGTCTGCTTGAATTCACGCTCCGAGCGATACTTCCGGCTGATCTCGTCGAACGCCTTCTGGCCCTGGATGGTGTAAAGCCGCCGCGTGAACACGTTACGTTCGCCGCGCTTGTAACGCTCCCACATCTCGGCCGCGACGTCGTGATCGATCATGCGGGCGATATCGACCGCCAGCGAATCCAGCGACTCGATGAGCGGACCTTGCCCGGCGTCGCCGCGCGGCGCTTCGTTGCGCGGCGGTTCGGTGCGGCGCACCTCGCGCGGTCCTTCGCCCCGGCCGGCCGGACGCGCCGGTGGCGGCGGCAGTTCGCCATCCTCGCGCGACGCCCGGGTCAGCAGATCCGACAGCCAGCCACCGCGGCCGCCCTGGACCGGGCTGAGCGAGGGCGAGTCAGCCCGTCGCGGCGCACCGGGCGGCGGGGTCTGCGGCTGCATGGCAGGCGCGGGCGGCGGGGGCGTCAAATCGGACCGCATCTCGGACCGTATTTCGGGTCGTTTTGGCGCCATCGGCACCGCACGCGACGGTTCGACCCGGCCGCCGGAAGCGGCCAGCATCGGCACTGGTTCGTTGCGCCGGGCCTGCGCCGGCTCGGCCATGTCGATGGCGCGGCCATGACGGGCGACGATGCGGTTGAGTTCGGCCAGGGCTTCGATCTGGTCGACGATCACGCGGCGCATCTGCGCCGCGCTCTCGGCGGTCTCGTGCGGCAGTTCGAAGACGCCGCGGCGCAACTCGCTGCGGGTCGACTCCAGTTCGCTGGATACCGTGTTGCGCGTGCTCGCCAGTTCCTGCTCGACATTGGTTCGGGCGGCTTCCAACTCGCGCGCCATGGTGCCGCGGGTCGTT
>JAQGJU010000100.1 GCA_028290465.1 Xanthobacteraceae bacterium
CAAGCCGCTGCCGCGCGCGGCCCGCAGCGCCGAACGCCGCGAGGCGATCCTGGACGCGGCGCTGGAGGAGTTCTCGGCGAGCGGCTACGCGGCGACGCGGCTCGACGATGTCGCGCGCCGCGCCGACGTCGCCAAGGGCACCATCTATCTGCACTTCGCGGATAAAGAGTCCCTGTTTCAGGAACTGTTGCGCACCATGATGAGCCCGGTGCTCGGCGCCATCGCGGCCGCGCCAGATGCGAGGCTGCCGATGCGCGCCATCGCCGAGCGGTTCGTCGAGACCTTCGTGCACGAGATCTACAATACCCGCCGGCGCGACGTGATCCGGCTGATGCTCACCGAAGGTCATCGTTTTCCCGAACTCGCCGAATTCTATTATCTCGAGGTGCTGTCCAAGGCCCTGGGCGGCGTGCGGGCCGTGTTGGCCCGGGCGGCCGAGCCCGGCAATGCGCGGCATGCCGCTCTGGTGGAGTTTCCGCAATTGCTGGTCGCGCCCGGTCTGGTCGCGATCCTATGGAGCGGCCTATTCGAACGGTTTTCTCCACTCGACATCCAAGGCCTGATGCGAGCGCATCTCGATCTGTTGTTCGGTGCGGACGGCGGGAGGCCGGCATGAGACCGATGTCGCGGGCCAGCATTTTCGGCGTGCTCTTCCTGGTGCTGTTGGCAGGCTGCCAGGAGAAGCCGAAGACGCATCAGGGCTGGGTCGAGGCCGATCTGGTGTTCGTCGGCCCCGATGAGGCGGGACGTATTCAGACCCTGGCCGTCAGTCAGGGCGACCGCGTCGAAAAGGACGCGCCGCTGCTGTCGCTCGACGCGGACCTGCAAGATGCCGATGTCGTGTCGGCGACGGCCGCCTTCATCAATGCGCAGCAGACCTTCGATCGCCTGGAGAAATTGGTCAAAACCGGCGCCGGCACGCAAAAGGATCTGGACGCCGCGCAGGCGACGTTGCGCGACACGCAGGCCCGGCTGAACGCCGCGAAGACGCGGCTGGCGCGCCGCAAGCTGGCAAGCCCGGTCAACGGCGCGGTCGAGCAGGTCTATTACCGTCCAGGCGAAATGGTCCCGGCCGGCAAGCCTGTATTGGCTTTGCTGCCGCCCGAGAATTTGAAAGTGCGCTTCTTCGTGCCGCAGGCACTGCTGCCGACGCTGTCCATCGGCGACGACATACAGGTGCGCTGCGATGGGTGCGCGGGCGATCTCACGGCTAAAGTTAGTTTCATCGCGCGCAGCGCCGAATACACGCCGCCGGTGATCTACAGTTTGGAAGAACGCGCCAAGCTGGTGTTCCTGATCGAGGCGCGGCCGAACAAGCCGGCCGCGTTGCGCGTCGGCCAGCCGGTCGACATCGCGCTTACGGCCAAAGAGACGCCTCCGAAGGAGCGATCTCCGCAGGAGACAAAGCCGTGACGGAGGCGCCAGACCTTGCGAAAGATGGCATCGCGAAGAATGACATCGCCATCGATGTGCACGGGCTGACCAAGAAGTTCGGCGCCCGCACCGTCGTGCGCGACCTGTCGATGCAGGTGCGGCGCGGTTCGATCTATGGATTTCTCGGGCCCAACGGGTCCGGCAAGACCACCACCATCCGCATGCTGTGCGGGCTGCTGACGCCCGATGCCGGCGAGGGCACCTGCCTCGGCTTTAACATCCGCACGCAGGCCGACAAGATCAAGCGCCGCGTCGGCTATATGACGCAGCGCTTCAGCCTGTACCAGGATCTCTCGGTGCGTGAGAATTTGGAATTCGTCGCGCGCATTTACGGCCTGCCGGATCCGGCAAATGCTGCGCGTGACATGATCTCGCGGATCGGCCTGTCGGGCCGTGAGGCGCAACTCGCCGGCGAACTGTCGGGCGGCTGGAAGCAGCGCCTTGCGCTCGGCGCCTGCACGCTCCCCAGTCCGCAACTGCTGCTGCTCGACGAGCCGACCGCGGGCGTCGATCCGAAGGCGCGGCGCGAGTTCTGGAACGAGATTCATGCGCTGGCGGCCGATGGCCTCACCGTGCTGGTGTCGACCCATTACATGGACGAGGCCGAGCGCTGTCACGAGATCGCGTATATCGCTTATGGCGAATTGCTGGTGCATGGCACTGTGGACGAGGTGATCGCGTCGGCGCATCTGGTGACCTACACGGTGAGCGCGAGCAACGGCGAAGGCTTGGCCAAGATCGCCGATGAACTCAACGGCCGGCCCGGCATCGACATGGTGGCGCCGTTCGGCAGCAGCCTGCATGTCGGCGGCCGCGATGCTTCGGCGTTGGAGGCCGCGCTGCAATCGTTTCGCGACCGGCCGGGCCTCGCAATCGAACCCGCCAAGCCGACGCTGGAAGACGTGTTCATCGACCTGATGACGCGGGCGCGGGACAACTTCCAATGAGCCGGATGCTGCCCATGGCCAAGGACCCGCCGCGCGACCGCGGTTCGTTCTGGCACCGTACCTGGGCGATGCTGGTCAAGGAGTTCATCCAGTTGCGCCGCGACCGCGTGTCGTTCGCCATGATCGTGATGCTGCCGCTGATGCAGCTTCTTCTGTTCGGTTACGCCATCAACACCACGCCGCGCGATCTGCCGACCGCGGTGCTGCTGCAGGAGAACAGCGATCTCGGCCGCTCGATCCTGGCGGCACTGCGTAATACGCAATATTTTAAGATCACCCATCAGGTGACCAGCGAAGCCGAATTCGACAAGGTGCTGGCGTCGGGTCAGGTGCTGTTCGCGATCGAAATCCCGGCCGGGTTCGAGCGCGCGGTGCGGCGCGGCGAGCGGCCGGCGCTGCTGGTCGCGGCCGACGCGACAGATCCGGTGGCCGCCGGCTCGGCGATGGGCGCGCTCGGCCAGATCGTGCAGAGCGCGCTGGCGCATGACTACGGATTGCCCGAGGCGGCGGCGCCGCTGTTCGAATTCCGCGCGCATGCGCGCTACAATCCGGCGGGCGCGACCTATCTCAACATCGTGCCGGGTCTCGTCGGCACCATCCTGACGATGACCATGCTGATCTTCACCGCGCTGTCGGTGACCCGCGAGATCGAACGCGGCACCATGGAAAGCCTGCTGGCGATGCCGATCACGCCGGTCGAGATCATGCTCGGCAAGATCGTGCCCTATGTGCTGGTCGGCTTCGTGCAGGCGGCGCTGATCATCGGCATCGGCGTCCTGTTGTTTGGGGTGCCGGTGATCGGCAGCCTTGGGCTTCTCGCATTGCTGTCGACGCTGTTCATCACGGCCAATCTGGCGATTGGCTATACATTTTCCACCATCGCCCAGAACCAGTTGCAGGCGATGCAGATGTCGATGATGTTCTTCCTGCCGAACATCCTGCTGTCCGGCTTCATGTTCCCGTTCGCCGGCATGCCGGTCTGGGCGCAATGGATCGGCGAGGCGCTGCCGTTGACGCATTATCTGCGCATCGTGCGGGCGATCATGCTGAAGGGCGCGACGCTGCCGGATCTGACCTATGATTCATTGGCGCTGGTCGGACTGACGCTGGTCGCGATGACCATCGCGGTCTCGCGCTTTCGAAGGACGCTGGACTAGTTGGTCCGCGCGAGCAGGCACGGCGGCGCGCCGTGATTCTTTCGCACCATCGCCGAGAACGCGCTCGGTGAGGCATAGCCGACCGAACGCGCCGACGCCGCGACGCTGGCGCCGGTCGACAGCAAAGCCAGTCCCTCGATGGCCCGCAGATGCGCGCGCCATTCGGCGAAACTTAAACCCGTCTCGGCCCGAAATAGCCGCGCCAGCGTACGCCGGCTGGCGCCGGCTTCCGCCGCCCAATGATCGAGATCGTGGTCGATGGCCGGTGCATCGAGCAGCGCGCGCACCACCCGCAGCACGCGCGTATCGCGCGGCATCGGCACTGACAGCGGCCGCTCGTGCATGTGGCGGAGTTCGGTCAGGATTAGCCGCGCGATCTGGCCGCCACGGCCGTCCTCGTCGTAGTCCGGCGGTTCTTCCAAGGCCGCGAGAATCAGCTCGCGCAGCAGCCCGCCGACCTCGATGAAGGTCGGGCGCGCCGGCAGCCCTTCGCAGGCCGGTTCGTCGATATAGACCGTGCGCATTTCAACCGGGCTGCGCATCGCCACGCCATGCGGAAACCGCGACGGCAGCCACAGCGCGCGGGCCGGCGGCACGATCCAGGCGGCGTCTTGCGTCTCCACCCGCATGATGCCGGTGGCGGCGTACAGCAGTTGGCCGCGCCGGTGCATGTGAAACGGGATTTCCGCCCCAGCCACCCAGGATTTGGCCATCGCGGCCACCGGGCGTGGGGCGTCGTCCAGATTGCGGCGGTAGACGGCTTTTCTAGCCATGTAGACGGTGGCCCGTTTGCGACGAAATTCGACTGAACATCGCAGATCGGCAAAGCTAGACTGCCCGGACGTTACAGACAAGCCGGTGATTCAATGACGACCTTGACCGACAGCGCGACCGACGCGGACGAGCAGGCACGGGTGCGTTCAATTGCGTTCCTGAACTGGGCGCATGCCATCGACCACTATGTGATCCTGATCTTCCCGACTTTGGTGATCGGACTGCAGGTGATCTATGGCCGCTCCTATGCGGAGATGATCGCGCTCGGCACCGCGTCGTTCGTTGCGTTCGGCGTGTTCTCGCTGCCGGCCGGCTGGCTGGCCGACCGTTGGAGCCGGCGCAACATGATGGCGCTGTTTTACTTCGGCTGCGGCGGCTCGCTGGCATTGGCCGCGTTCGCACCCAATCTCATTCTGCTGGCCGCCGCGCTGTTTCTGTTGGGCGTGTTCGCGGCGATCTATCACCCGGTCGGCATGCCGATGCTGATCGCGGCCGCGACCAGCCGTGGCCGCACGCTGGCGTTCAACGGCGTGTGCGGCAATGTCGGCGCGGCGCTCGCGGCCGGCATCACGGCGGCGCTGGCGACGTGGTTCGGCTGGCGCGCAGCGTTCCTGGCGCCGGCAACGCTGTGCCTCGTAACCGGCGTATTGTATCTGCGCATGGTGCCGGATGACGGGCACAAGACCGCAAGCCGCAGCCAGCAGGCCGACGTGCCGCTCAGCATGCACGTGATGGCGACGATGTTCGGCCTGTTCATCGTGATCGCGCTGTCGGCCGGTCTCGTCTTCAACATCATTTCGGTGGCGCTGCCGAAGATCGTCGACGAACGGATCGGCGAGAACATGCCGCTGCTACTGGTCGGCGGCGTCGCCACCGCGGTGTTCCTGTGCGGCGCGCTGGCGCAGCTCGCGATGGGCCGGCTGGTCGAAAAATTTCCGCCGCACTGGTTATTCGCCGGCGTGGCGGCGCTGCAGTTCGCCGGCGTGTGGTGGGCGGCCCATACTGGCGGCCTGACGTTGCTGCTGGCGCTCGCCGTGTCGATGGCCGCGATCTACGGGCAGGTGACGGTGAACGACGTGGTGATCGCGCGCTACACCGCGGACGCCTGGCGCGGGCGCGTTTATGCCGTGCGCTATTTCCTCACCTTCGTGTCATCCGGCGCCGCCGTGTCGGCGATCGCGTTCCTGTACAGCCGCGGCGGCTTCGATCTGGTGCTCGGAACCACGGCGTTCCTGGCGCTCGGCTTCGTGGTGGCGACCGCCGCCGTCGCGGTGCTGGTGACCGGCGTTGAAAAGCGCCGGGCGCGGAACTTGCAGGCGGTGGAGTAATTCTGAACGATAAATGCCCGGCCGAGGCGCCGGGCATTCGCTCGGGAGAACATCGCAGCCGATGATGCGCCCTTCGCGCTATTTCTTCAGGTCTTGCGCCATCTGAAGATGCTCTTTCAGATGCGGCAGATGCTTGCTGGCGAATGCCTTGAGCGCCGGATTGTCGCCGCCATTGGCGTAGCGCTCGAACATGTTGACGGCGTCCTTGTGGGCGTCGATCTGATTGTCGTCATACATCTTGTCGAAGTCGCCGCCTTGCGCCGCTTTCAGCTTGTCGAGCTTGCTCTGGTGGGCGCTGTCCAGCGCCGCTGGGATTTCGGCCTTCACCTTGCCGCCCTGCACCAACGATTTCAGCTCGGTGGAGGTTTCGGTGTGATCCTTGATCATCTTGGCCGCGAAGGTCTTGCTCTTGGCGTCGGCGCGAGTGTTCGCCAGCTTGCTGGATTCGATCTCGAACATGTCGCTGATCGCCGCCTGCTTGACGAAATCCTCGGTCTTGGGAGCGATGCCCAATGTCGAATTGACGCCGGTCCGTTCTGGAACCGATTGGGCAAAGGCCGGGGTGGCCAATAACACGGCCGTTACAAAAACAAATTTGCGCATGGCACGCTCCAATGTGAGAGATCAGATGCCATTAGAATGCGCTACGCCGTCCGGCGTTCCATTGCACCGGTTGGCTCCGCATATTTTTTAGGCTCGGCTGCGCCGGCTATGTGAAATGCTACATGTCGTTTGGGTGCAACCGGGCACCCGCAGCATTGCCGCGTTATCGGCGCTAAAACAACTTCGGCACCAAATTCTCGACCTTGACGCCGGTGCGTTCGCTGACGATCTCTGCGATGCGCTTGCGGTGGCAATGGCCGACATCTCGCTCGAAGCACAGCAGGCAGACCTCGCGGCCGGACTTCACCAGCGCGGTCAGCTCGTCGAGTTGTTCCTGTGCCGGCGGCGTCGCGATGTGCTGTTCGTAAATCCGCCACAGCGTATCGAGGTCGCCCTTGCGGGCGGCGTCGCGGCCTTCCTTCGGCGTGCCGAGCGCCCGCAGATGGATGTACGCGATGCCGGTCTCGTCGAGACCGGCGGCAAGCTGTCGCTTTGAAAAGCCGGGTCGGCGCGAGGCCGCGACCGCCCTTGTGTCGACCAGCAGTTCGACGCCGGCGCGCTTGAGCTCGCCCAGCACGGCGGCGGACGTAGCCTGCTCATAGCCGATGGTGCGCAGCACGGGCATACCGGTAAGCTCCTGAAGCCAGGGGACGTAACCTAACTAGCTACCGTCGCGGGCATTTCAACACCACGCACGCGTTGGAACAAAATTAACCATATGCGGGTTACAAGAACCGATGCGGCGCTTCACGGCGTCGACGAAGTGCGACCACGATAGGAAACGGTGACGCCGGATGTACGCGCACCGTGACCCATTCGTGGTCGTTGTCGTTTGGGGCTCTGGTTAGTTCCCAACCCGCTCAATCATCGCCATCGCGGCGGCCGGCGCGCGTACTTTCCCTTCATGGATGAAGTAGGCGAACACGTCGCGCGGCGCGGCCTTCGGCTTGTTTTTCTCGTCGACCAGCGGCAGGTCGGCGGGCGCGCCGCCCTTCGCCCAGGCCTGTAGACGCTCCGCCCATTGGTCGAGCGCTTTCGGCTTGTAGCCGGTCTCGACCGTGTCTTCGCCCTTTTGCAAGCGCGCATAGATGAAGTCGCCGGTGATATCCGGGATCGCCGGATAGGTCGCGTGCTCGGAGAACACCACCGGCACCTTGAACTCGCGGAGCAGCGCGATGAATTCCGGCGTACAGAAACTGTCGTGCCGCACTTCGACGACATGGCGCAGCGCGCGGCCATCCAGCTTTTGCGGCAGCAGTTCGAGGAATGCGCCGAAGTCGGCGGCGTCGAATTTCTTGGTCGGCATGAACTGCCACAGCACCGGGCCGAGCCGGTCCCCCAGCTCCAGCACGCCGGAATCGTAGAAGCGCTTCACCGAGTCGCCGGCCTCGGCCAGCACTTTGCGGTTGGTGGCGAAGCGCGGACCCTTGAGCGAGAACACGAAGCCGTCCGGCACTTCGCTGGCCCATTTGCGGAAGCTCTCGGGCTTCTGCGAGCCGTAATACGTGCCGTTGACCTCGATCGAGGTCAGCTTGCTGGCCGCGTAGGTCAGCTCTTTCTTCTGCGCCAGGCCCTCGGGATAGAACACCCCGCGCCACGGCTCGAAGGTCCAGCCGCCGATGCCGACGCGGATATGCGCCGCAGCCTTTTTCGTGGTCATGGCAGGACCTCGCGCGGCAATTGCGCTCGTACTGGCATCCGTTCCTGCATGGTGCTGTTAATCTCCCGTGAAGGTCCCATGAATAGCGTAACAGCCCTGTAGGTACCAGCAGGCCGGACCGTGCGTCCGGGCCTGGTTTGGGTTGTTGCATGAATATCAGTCCCGTCAGCGCGAGTGCGTCCAGCCAGCTATTGCAGCGGGTGTTCAAGCAGGCTGACAGCGACGCCAGCGGCGGCATATCGAGCGCCGAACTGACCTCGGCGAGCGGTTCCGGCGCCTCATCGACCGATGTGACGGCCCTCTTCAAAAGCGCGGACAGCAGCAGCGACGGCCGGATTTCCGCCCCGGAACTCAAGTCGGCATTCGACAATATGTCGACCGAAATGCAGAGCGCCCTGATCAGCGCGCAGGAATCTGCCACGTCCGCAGCCGATACCCTGAAAGCCCTCGCCGAGAGCACGGCCGCCAATGCCGGCATGGCCGGCATGGTGAGCAACGGAACGCCGGTTCAAGGCGAACCTCCTGCCCAAGGCGCGCCTCCGGCCCGCCCGGCGGGCGGCGGCGGCGGCGGTGGTGGTGGCAAGACGGAAGAGGCCGATCCGGCCGACGCTAACGGCGACGGCGTCGTCACCGCGTCGGAGCAGGCCGCCTATGACAGCAGCCAAGGTGCGGGATCGACAACCAGCACGTCGACTACCACCAGTGCCACCGACCAGGCCGACGCTACCGACAGCGCCAAGTCCGCAACAGCCGCTTTGGCAACAAAAGCACTGGCGACAAAAACCGCTTATGCGAGCCTGACGGCCTGATCGGGGTCGCGTTGCCGTCTTGGTTGGCGATTCATCGCGAAATAAAACGCGGTGCATCATCATCACGACGGATATTTTCGTGCGCGGTTGGTGCGCGGCACTCATATTTAATTGCTTTTTCGCACACGGGCCGTTTGGCCTCTTGCGCTCAAGTTCCGTTTGCATCATAAGCCGCGTCCTTCGCGAGGCCATGTGTCCGGGCTCGATGAGACCCGGCTGGCGCGGGCCGCTCTGCGGCTTCGTGTTCCGCCAAACGGAGACGATCATGCTTATGCCAAGCATACGATCACACTGCGAGGATAGCTCAGTGGTAGAGCAGATGACTTGTAATCATCGTGACGCGGGTTCGAATCCCGTTCCAACGCTCCGGTTCAGCCTGAAAAGCTGACTCCCATTGCAGGGGACCGGACGCGCGCTTCAGTCGCGGTCCGGCCGACTTGCCGCAAGGCTCTTCGCTCGTACCAACACACTGTGAGACCGGCTCTGCGCCGGGGCGGATACCGCCTGCGCGGACGTCAGGCTCGCCGTTCGGCCGCGCGCTTCGGCGTGCGATCGCACGCGTGCGCCTGCCGTCCCGCGAGCTAAAGCCCTAGCCCGTCCGTCTGACAGGAAGCCGTGTCCGGTCACCCATCCTCGATCTGAAGCACGCTGTCCGCAATCCCGCGGCCGGCCAACGATGGAGATGTGTCATGACCCGGCACCTGTTGATGCTGCGCGTGACGGTGAAGGACGGCCAGCGCGCCCTCCTGACGCGCAACGGACAGTTCGAGCGTGTGCTCGAGCCGGGCCGGCACCGTCTGTTCGACCCGGCGCATGCGCGTGCGGTCGAGGTGTACGACGTCGTCCGTGCCGAATTCCCGGCCGAGCGTCACGCCGTGCTGATGACGGCGAAGCCGCAGCTCGCGGCCGAGCTGTTCGAGGTGGTCGAGACGAAGGCGGATGAACTCGCCATCGTCAGCCTCGACGGCCGTCCGACGCATCTGATGGCGCCGTGGCAGAAGCGCGTGTTCTGGAAGGTCGCGACCCGTGTCGATGTCGAGCGCATCGATGTGGCGGTCGACCCGAAGGTGTCCGCGCGCCATCTGACGATGATCGTGCGCGAGCGCAACACGCTCGCGGCCGAGCATGTTGTTGAGAACCACGAGGCCGGTCTGCTCTTCGTCGAGGGCCGTCTGGTCGAGCGGTTGGCGCCGGGCCGGCATGCGTTCTGGACGGTCGGCCGCAAGATCGAGGTCAAGCGCCTCGACCTGCGTCCTCAGGCGCTCGAGATCACGGCGCAGGAGATGCTGACCAAGGACCGCATCGCGCTGCGGGTGACGCTCACCGCGTTTCGCCGGATCGTCGATCCGGAGCGGGTGGTGAGCACGGTGCCGGACGTGGATGCTTGGCTGTACCGGTTGGTGCAGTTCGCGATCCGCGAGGCGGTCGCCGGCCGTACGCTCGACGAGGTGCTGGCGGCCCGCAACGTGCTCGACGCGGAGCTTCGCGCCTATGTGCGCGAGCGCATCGCGGAGACCGGCCTCGAGGTGACGGAGCTCGGCGTAAAGGATGTGATCCTGCCCGGCGAAATCCGCGAGCTCGTGAACAAGGTGGTGGAGGCGGAGCGGACGGCGAAGGCCAACCTGATCCGCCGCCAGGAAGAGACCGCGGCGACGCGTTCGCTTCTGAACACCGCCAAGCTGATGGAGGACAACCCGCTTCTCCTGCGGCTGAAGGAGCTCGAGTCGATCGAGCGGATGGTCGAGAAGGTCGGCCGCATCGATCTCCACGCCGGGGACGGCGCGGGCCTCGATGCGCTACTGACCGGCCTGGTGCGCGTCAAGGCGCCCCAGGCGGGCTGACACGAAGAGGGGTCGCCGCGCGGCGGCCCCTCATGCGTCACACGCGGTGTATGACAATCGAACTGGCGCCCGGGCCTCATGTCATCGACGTGTCATGTTGGTATGCGAAACACTGCGCGTCGACCGGTCCATGCACGCCCCCAGGCGCAGCCACCGGTCGCAGGCCACGATCTGACTCAGGTGACGCCGGATGTAAGCGCGCCTGTTTCAGGTGCGTGGTCTTTCGCGTTTAGGTACTGACGTCGCGGTCATCAGGCCACTTGCAGCATTTGTTCCGTCATCCTGAGGCGCCCGGCGTAGCCGGGCCTCGAAGGATAGACGGCCCCGATTTGCAACGCCTCGGCTGTCATCCTTCGAGGCTCGCTTCGCTCGCACCTCTGGATGACGGATTAATGCTTCGGCTCGACTTATATTTGCATCACCCAATAGCAAAAGGCCCGGGCTTGCGCCCGGGCCTTTCTTATTCTCGACGTCGGGTCGAATGGACTTAGAAGTCCATGCCGCCCATTCCGCCCATGCCGCCGCCGCCAGCCGGAGCGCCGCCGGCGCCCTTCTTCTGCGGGGCCTCGGCCACCATGGCTTCGGTGGTGATCAGCAGACCGGCGACCGACGCCGCATTCTGGATCGCCGCACGAACGACCTTGGTCGGGTCGATGATGCCCTTGGACATCAGGTTCACGTACTCGTCGTTCTGCGCGTCGTAGCCGAAGTTGTACTGATCCTTCTCGAGGATCTTGCCGACCACGATCGAACCGTCAGCGCCGGCATTGAACGCGATCTGACGCGCCGGGTAGCTGAGCGCCTTGCGGACGATCTCAACGCCGTGCTTCTGGTCGTCGTTCGCGGTCTTAACCTTCTTGAGGACTTCGCTGGCGCGCAGCAGCGCAACGCCGCCGCCCGGCAGAATGCCTTCTTCGACCGCGGCGCGGGTCGCATGCATCGCGTCGTCGACGCGATCCTTGCGCTCCTTGACCTCGATCTCGGTCGCGCCGCCGACGCGGAGCACCGCAACGCCGCCCGCGAGCTTCGCGAGACGCTCCTGCAGCTTCTCCTTGTCGTAGTCCGAGGTGGTCTCCTCGATCTGCGCCTTGATCTGGTTGATGCGGCCTTCGATGTCGGCCTTCTTGCCGGCGCCGTTGACGATGGTGGTGTTTTCCTTGTCGATCATCACCTTCTTGGCGCGGCCGAGCATGTTCAGCGTGACGCTTTCGAGCTTGATGCCGAGATCTTCGCTGACGGCAGTGCCGCCGGTCAGAATGGCGATGTCCTGCAGCATCGCCTTGCGGCGATCGCCGAAGCCCGGTGCCTTGACGGCCGCGACCTTGAGGCCGCCGCGCAGCTTGTTGACCACCAGGGTAGCCAGGGCTTCGCCTTCGACGTCTTCCGCGACGATGATCAGCGGCTTGCCGGTCTGCACCACGGCTTCGAGCAGCGGCAGCAGTTCCTGCAGGCTCGACAGCTTCTTTTCGCTGATCAGGATGTAGGCGTCGTCCATTTCGACGCGCATCTTGTCGGCATTGGTGATGAAGTACGGCGAGATGTAGCCGCGGTCGAACTGCATGCCTTCGACGACGTCGAGTTCGGTCTCGAGCGACTTGGCTTCTTCAACCGTGATGACGCCCTCGTTGCCGACCTTCTGCATGGCCTTGGCCAGGACGTCGCCGATTTCGCGGTCGCCGTTCGCCGAGATGGTGCCGACCTGGGCGATCTCTTCGTTCGACGTGACTTTCTTGGAGTTGGCCTTGAGATGCTCGACGACGGCTTCGACCGCGAGATCGATGCCGCGCTTGAGATCCATCGGGTTCATGCCGGCCGCAACCGCCTTCGAACCTTCCTTGACGATGGCCTGGGCCAGCACGGTCGCCGTGGTGGTGCCGTCACCGGCGAAGTCCGAGGACTTCGAAGCAACTTCGCGCACCATCTGGGCGCCCATGTTCTCGAACTTGTCTTCGAGTTCGATTTCCTTGGCGACGGTGACGCCGTCCTTGGTGATGCGCGGCGCGCCGAACGACTTGTCGAGCACGACGTTGCGGCCCTTCGGACCGAGCGTCACCTTGACGGCGTTGGCCAGAATGTCGACGCCGCGCAGCATCTTGTCGCGCGCCTCGACGGAGAATTTAACTTCCTTGGCAGCCATGATTGTGAATCCTCTGTTGCGTTGGGGTGCATCCTGAGAAGCGCCGCCGCGTCGCTGTCTGTTCCATCCAAGTAAACTTGATCGGAGCAGGCTTGCGGCAGGCGCGTCTCGAAGGATGCGTCGGCGATTCAATCCCCGTCCTTCGAGACGACCGCCACGCGGCCGCCTCAGGACGAGAAGCGAATTACGCCGCCTTTTTCTTGCTGGTCGCCGGGACGTCCATGACGCCCATGATGTCGCTTTCCTTCATGATCAGAAGGTCGACATTGTCGATCTTGACCTCGGTGCCCGACCACTTGCCGAACAGCACGGTGTCGCCGACCTTCAGGTCGATCGGGATGAGCTTGCCGGCTTCGTCGCGACCGCCGGGCCCAATGGCGACGACTTCGCCCTGCTGCGGCTTCTCTTTGACGGTATCCGGGATGATGATGCCGCCGGCGGTCTTCTGCTCGGCGTCAAGGCGCTTGACGACGACACGGTCGTGAAGCGGACGGAACTTCATGGAATCCTCCATAGTTTTCGGCGCAATGGTTGTTCGATGGGGCGAGGCGCCGGCTATATGCCGCGCACCGCTTGCCGGCACATAAGCCGGACCGTTTAGGCCACAAGGGGGCCGGCGCTGATTTAGCACTCCTCGTCGCGAGTGCCAACAACGATTTTGCGGGCGCCGGTTTGGGACCGGCCTGGGCTACGCGAATGGGAGGATAAGCTCTTGTTTGCGCGTGATCTTTAGCAAATACAACGGCACAATTTTGGTGATCGTCGTTAACGGCGGTTCCATCCCAAACGGTCAAAAAATCGTGGTTCCGGTTCGCGGAACTTGGCGAGGCTGAGCCTCGTTTGCAAGGCATCCAGTACCGTACCCTAGTAGCAGCCCTTACGGGATGCTGCTAATGCCTTGAAATACAACACTTTCTTCATTTTTTGGGCTTGCAATGCCTACAGGTGTCCTCGGACGCTTGTCCGACAGAATGGAGGGCTTGGTTATGGTGTCAGAAGACTTCCGCAAGCAGGTCGCAGGTTACGGCCTCACCACCGCGCACATCTATTACCGGCGCCCCGATCACCCCTGGCTGCTGCAAAGCTACGTCTGGCAGAATTACGATCTCTGCCCGAAATTCCCCGAACTGCAGCGCTTCCTGGAGTTCTGGAAGAGCAAGCTCGAGGGGCCGCTACACTCGGTGATGGTCGCGCACTCCAAGCTGATCAAGCCCGCCGAACTCAAGTCGCTCGACGGCGAATTCTACCTGAACTGAGCGATGCCAGTCGTCGGAGAGTGCGCCGCCGCTCTGACCCGCTTTGTTCTCAGTCATGGCCGGGCTCGTCCCGGCCATCCACGTCTTGCTTATGGTCAGATCATGAAGACGTGGATGCCCGGCACAAGGCCGGGCATGACGAACTTTGGCGAACGCGCTGGTCGCGCCTGGACACATTCGGGCGGCGCGGCCATCCTCCCGACAACGCCGCGTCCACAAAAGCGGCGACCGGGAGGATGACGATGCGAATTCACACCGCTCTTACGGCAGCGATCGGCTTCACGCTGGCGTTCGGGCCGGCGAATTCAAACGCTCAAGATAAATTCCCCTCGCATCCGATTGTGCTGTCGCATGGCTTCGGCGCCGGCGGCAATTCCGATACCGTCGCCCGGATCATCGCGCCGGTGCTGAGCGAGCGCCTCGGCCAGCAGGTGCTGGTCGAACCGCGCGTCGGCATGGGCGGTAATCTGGCAACCGACAAAACCGTCAAGGCGACGCCGGACGGCCACACGCTGGTGGTGCTGACCGGCGGCCACGCGGTGTCGGGCGCGCTGTACAAGACGCTGCCGTTCCATCCGGTCGACGATTTGCAGATGATCTCGACGCTGATCTATTTTCCGTTCGTGATTTCGGTGCGCAAGGATCATCCGTTTCAGAACCTCGGCGATCTGATCGCCGCCGCCAAGGCCAAGCCGAAGGCCATTACCTATTCGTCGGTCGGCATCGGCTCGACCCAGCACCTTGCGGGCGAGTTGCTGCAGTCCATGGCCGGCATCGAACTGGTGCATGTACCATATCGCGGCGGCATGGCGCCGGTCACCGATCTGCTGGGCGGGCGTATCGACGTGATGATCGACACGCTGACCGTCACCTCGCCGCAGATCGCGTCCGGCGGCGTGCGCGGCCTCGCGGTGACGAGTCCGAAGGAGTGGCCGAGCCTGCCGGGCATTCCGGCGGCGGCCGCCACCGTGCCGGACTACGATGTGCGCTCCTGGATGGGCGTCGCCACCACCAAAGGCGTGCCGGCCGACGTGCTGGCGCGGCTCAACGCGGAAATCCGCTACGCATTGGCGCAGCCGGTCGCTAAGGATCGGCTGGAGCAGATCGGCAACGAGGTCCGGGCCTCGACGCCCGACGAGATGCGCGCCCATGTGGCGGCGGAAGTCGCCAAATGGCAGAAGGTGGTGGCCGACGCCAACGTGCCGCAGCAGTAATCATTAGCTCAACACGCCGACCATCGCGCCCATCAGGCACGTCGCCAGCGTGCCCGAGACGATCGACTTGAAGCCGAGCGATACCACTTCGTCGCGGCGCTCGGGGCACATCGTCGCGAGGCCGCCGATCATGATGCCGAGTGATCCGAAATTGGCGAAGCCGCACAGTGCATACAGCATGATCAGCCGCGAGCGCGGATCGAGCGCGTCGGCAGGCAGTTTGGCCAATTCCACATAGGCGATGAACTCGTTCAGCACGGTCTTGATGCCCATCAGGCCGCCGGCCGTGACCGCCTGGCTCCACGGAATGCCCATCAGCCAGCACACCGGCGCCATCACGATGCCGAGCGCGCGCTGCAACGTCACGGGTTCGCCCGCGACATTCGGAAACAGCCCGAGGATCGCGTTGGCGAGATGCGCCAGCGCGACGAATACGATCAGCATCGCCGTGATCGACAGCAGCAATTCCAGGCCGGACATCGTGCCGCGCACAACCGCGTCCATCGAACTCGCGGCGACCGGTTCGGGGTCGTCGAGTTCGCCTTCGGTATGCGCGCCCGCACTGTCCGGCACCATGATGCGGCTGATCAGGATCGCGGCCGGCGCGCCGATCACTGACGCGATGACGAAATGCGCGGCCGCATCGGGGATCAATGGGCCGACGATAGTTACGTAGATCACCAATACGGTGCCCGCGATGCCGGCCATGCCCCCCGTCATCACCACGAACAGTTCGCCACGGCTCAGACGCGCGAGATACGGTTTGATGAACAGCGGCGCTTCGACCATGCCGACAAAGATATTGGCGGCGGTCGACAGGCCGACCGCGCCGCCGACGCCCATCGTGCGTTGCAGGGCGAACGAAAAACCGCGCACCACCGGTGGCAGGATGCGCCAGTAGAACAGCAGCGTGGTCAGCACGCTCATGATCAGCACGATCGGCAGTGCCTGGAACGCCAGCACAAAGGTGGCGCCTGGATCCTTGGCCTCGAACGGCAGAGCGCCGCCGCCGAGATAGCCGTAAACCAATGAAGTGCCGGCCCGCGTCGCCGCCGAGATCGCATCGACGGCGCCATTCACCGCTCCAAAAGCGGCCCGGACAGGGGGCACTTTGAGCAACAACACCGCGACCAGGAAGGTGACCAGCAGCCCGATGGCGGCGTGCCGCCACGACACCGCGCGGCGCTGCTCGCTGAATGCGAACGCGATGGCGATCAGCGCCAGCACGCCGAACGCCGACTGAAGAATTTGCATGTTGCCCCGTGTCCCGAATCCCCGGCCCGGCAGTGTAGTCTGCCGCCGCGCGGCCCGTCTCGTTGGCCTATTTTGGTAGGTTCAAACCGGTCGGGTGGTACGTGGTATTATGGGTCAAGGAACCAATTTGCCCGGATCGGATTGTAAATAAGGGTTCCGCATAGGAATAATTACCCTCAAAAGTTGATTTCCCGGATTTCAGGAGTATCGCGTGGCCGAACGAGCGAATGAAGCAGACGCCGACGGCAAAGAGATCCCGGCAACCCCGGCCACACCTCCGGCCACCGCCACACCGCCGGCCACGGATGAGGGCGCCGAACCCAATGTTTCGCTGGACGATGCGGTCGCGGCGGAAATCGTTGAAACGCCGGACGATCTCGATCCCGACGAGCGCGAAGAGCGTGACAAACTCAAGCGCCGCTATCTGCTGCGCCGGTTCTGGCACTCCGCGGTCGGGTTCTGGAAGCGCCGGGGCGACCGGCTGGCCTGGTTTCTGTCGATCGGTCTCGCGTTGCTGGTCGTGGCGACGGTCGGCGCGCAGTATGGCGTCAATCTCTGGAACAGGGCGATCTTCGACGCGCTGGAAAAGCGCGACGCGGCGACCGTCTTGTATGTGGCCGTGATCTTCGTGCCGCTGGCCGCGACCAGCATCGGTCTTGGTGTTCTGGGCGTCTACACGCGCATGTCGCTGCAGCGCCGCTGGCGTGCCTGGATGAGCCAGCATGTGCTTGATCGTTGGATCCGGAACGGGCGCTATTATCAGCTCAACCTGGTCAGCGGCGATCACCAGAATCCGGAAGCCCGGCTGACCGAGGATCTGCGCATCTCGACCGACGCGCCGGTCGATTTCGCATTCGGCGTGACTAGCGCTGCGCTGTCGGCCGTGACGTTTATCACGGTGCTGTGGACCATCGGCGGCGCGCTGACCTTCACGCTGTTCGGCACGACGATCACGGTCCCGGGATTTCTGGTGATCGCGGCGGTACTGTACGCGGCGGTGGCCAGCGGCACCATGCTGGTGGTCGGCCGGCGCTTCGTCGCGGTGTCGGAAGCCAAGAACCAGGCGGAGGCGGAATATCGCTATGCGCTGACGCGTGTGCGTGAGAACGGCGAGAGCATCGCGCTGTTGGGCGGCGAGGAGGAAGAACGCGCCGACATCGACCGCTCGCTGGCCTCGGTGCTGCGGCAGTGGCGCAAACTCTGCATGCAGCACATGCGCACCACCGTGGTGTCGCAAGGCTCCGGCATCGTGGCGCCGGTCATTCCGCTCATTCTGTGCGCGCCGAAATTTCTCGACGGCTCGATGTCGCTCGGCGCCGTGATGCAGGCGGCGTCCGCGTTCACCATCGTGCAGGCGGCGTTCAACTGGCTGGTCGACAACTATCCCCGCATGGCCGACTGGAACGCGTCCGCCCGCCGCGTCTCGTCGCTGATGGTGTCGCTCGACGCGTTGGAGAAGGCCGAGACCGGCGAGGGCATGAACCGGATCAAACGCGGCGAGACCACGCAAGGCGCGCTGCACCTGAAGGATCTCAGCGTCGCGCTGGATAACGGCACTGCCGTCGTCGACGACACCGATGTGATGATTAAGGAGGGTGAGCGCGTTCTGGTCGCCGGGGAATCCGGTTCTGGCAAGAGCACGCTGGTGCGCGCCATCGCCGGCCTGTGGCCGTGGGGTGGCGGCGAGGTCAATGTCAAAACCGGGGCGCGGCTGTTTCTGCTGCCGCAGCGGCCTTACGTGCCGCTCGGCACCCTGCGCCGCGCCGTCGCCTATCCGGGCGCCGCCGAGGACTGGGATCTGGAGACGATCGCGGAGGCGCTGGACGCGGTCGGGCTCAAGCATCTCAAGGACCGGCTTGAGGAACAAGAAATCCCGTGGGACCAGACCCTGTCGGGCGGCGAAAAGCAGCGCCTGACGGTAGCCCGCGTGCTGCTGCACAAGCCCGATATCATCGTGCTCGACGAAGCGACCGCCGCGCTCGATCCGCAAAGCCAGGATCATCTGATGCAACTGCTGTCCGAGCGTCTGGGCGAGGCGACCATCGTCAGCGTCGGCCATCGCCCGGAGCTGGAGCAATTCCACAGCCGCAAGCTGGTGCTCGAACGCAAGCGCGGCGGCGCCAAGCTGGTCAGCGACATCACGCTGACCCGCAAGCCCGGCAAGCCGAGGCTGATCCGGCGCTGGCTCGGGCCGAAAAAGAAAAAGAAGGCGGCGGCGAGCTAAGGCGCCTCTTCACCTCTCCCCGGTGGGGAGAGGTCGGCGAGCAAAGCGAGCCGGGTGAGGGGGGATCGCCTATCGAGAATCCTAGACACCCTCACCCCAACCCTCTTCCTAAAAGGGAGAGGGAGCGCTCAGCATTCGTTGCATATTCAGAATTAGCCAGTCGCTCTACCCCCGCCCGACGAACGGCATCTTGGTCGCCATCACGGTCATGAACAGCACGTTGGAATCCAGCGACAGGCTGGCCATGTAGGCGACCGCCTTGCCGACGTCGGCGACGGCCATGCGCGGCTCCGCCGCCATCTGGCCGTTTGGCTGCAGCATGCCGCCGACCATGCGCTCGGTCAGCGGCGACACCGCGTTGCCGATGTCGATCTGGCCGCAGGCGATGTCGTAGGCGCGCCCGTCCAGCGATGTCGACTTGGTCAGGCCGGTGATGGCGTGCTTGGTGGCCGTGTAGGCGATGGTGTTCGGGCGCGGCGTGTGCGCCGAGATCGAGCCGTTGTTGATGATGCGGCCGCCGCGCGGCGTCTGGTGCCGCATGATCCGGAAGGCTTCCTGCGTGCACAGGAATGAGCCGTTCAGATTGGTATCGACCGCGGCCTTCCACTTCTCGTACGGCAACTCGTCGATTGGCACCGCCGGCGCGCCGACGCCGGCATTGTTGAAAAGGAGATCCAGCCGGCCATAGGTGTCCTTGGTCTTCTTGAACAACGCGGCAATGGAGGCCGGATCGGTGATGTCGGTCGGCACCGCGAGCGTCTTGCCGCCCAGCCCCGTGGCCTGCTTGGCCACCGCGTCCAGGTTTTCCTGGCGCCGGCCGGCCAGCACCACGGTCCAGCCGTCGGCGACCAGCGCCAAGGCGGCGGCTTCGCCCACGCCTGAGCCCGCGCCGGTGACGATCGCGATTTTTTGTGGTGCCATGTTCGCTCCCCCTGATGCTAATGCGGGCTAAACCCGATCCGGCGTCTTCGATAACGCGGCCGGCGGAGTGCGTCCAGGGAGGATGAAAGTAGGACGGCCTACCCGGCCAGCGACATCGGATCGCTGAGCACCGGCTGCGCCGACGCGACGCCGGATATGCGCAGGGTGATCTGCTCGGGCGCCACCGGGCGGCCGAAGCGATAGCCTTGCAGCGAATGCACGCCGGCGGCGCGCAGGAACAAATGCTGCTCGGCGGTCTCGACGCCTTCGGCCGTGACCTTCATGCGCAGGCCGCGGCCGAGGCTGACCACCGCATGGATGATGGCGGCCGCATCGGCGCCGCCTTCGATGCTGCGCACGAAGCTGCCGTCGATCTTCAGCTTGTCGAACGGGAAACGCCGCAGATACTGCAAGCTCGAATAGCCGGTGCCGAAATCGTCCAGCGCCAGCCGCACGCCGAGCGCCTTCAGGCGCAGCATCGCGGCCTCGGCGCTGTCGACATTGCCAAGCAGCGTGCTCTCGGTGACTTCAAGCTCCAGCAGGGTCGGATCGAAGCCGGTGTCGGCCAACGCCCGCTCCACCATCTCGACGAATTGCGGCCGGCGGAATTGCATCGGCGACACATTGACCGCCATGGTGATGCCGGGCCACTGCCTGCCTTCGTGGCAGGCGCGGCGCAACACCCATTCGCCGAGATCGAAGATCAGCCCGCTATGTTCGGCGACCGGAATGAACTCGGCCGGCGACACTTCGCCGCGCAGCGGGTGGGTCCAGCGCGCCAGCGCCTCCAGGCCGATCACCCGCTCGCCGCTGGCATTGACCAGCGGCTGGTAGACGACATGCAGCGCGTCGTTCTCCAGCGCCTCACGCAGGTCGTTTTCCAGGTGCTTGCGATGCGACAGGTCGGCGTCCATCGCGGCGTCGTAGATGCAGGCGCGGTTGCGGCCTTCGTTCTTCGCCCGGTACAGCGCCATGTCGGCATAGCGCATGATGTCGGCGGCGCTCTGCACGCGCTGATCGACGATGGCGATGCCGATGCTGGCACCGATCACGATGGTCTGGTCGTTGATCGCGTAGGGCGCACACAGCGCCGTGCGCATCCGGGTCGCGACGGTCTGCAATTCATTCGCGTCGAGATCGCCGGCCAGCAGCACCGCGAATTCGTCGCCGCCGAGCCGCGCCACCAGATCCTGGTCGGTGACCGTGCGGGCGAGGCGGAGCGTGACGTTGCGAATCAACTCGTCGCCGACCGGGTGGCCGAGCGTATCGTTGACGTCCTTGAAGTGATCGAGATCGATGTAGAACACCGAGGCGCCGGCTTCGCCGCGCCGTACTTCGTTGATCACGCTTTCCAGCCGCTCGCCGAAATAGATGCGGTTGGGCAGGCCGCACAGCGGGTCGTGCAGCGCAAGGTGCCGCATGCGGTTTTCGCCGGCCGCGATGGTGGCGGCGGTGCGCCGCATATAGCGCAGCACCAGGCCGACCAGCAGCATGAAGCCGCCGATCGCCACGGTGATGAACGGCACGATGCTGGCGACGATTTCGCTGCCGGTGCGGGTCGGCGTCCAGGCGAACCGGCTGATCGGCAGGCCATGGCCGTCGACGACTTCATAGGCGAAGTCGCCGGACGGCAGATCGCCATCCGCGACCTGCCGGAGGTTATGCAGTTGCAGACGGGTCGCGATGCCGGTCAGCACGTCTTCATCGATGAAGCGTACCACCAGCACGGCCGGTGCTGTTTTGTCGGTGCCGTCCGACGGCGCGGTGACGGCGACCGCGGCGACGATCGCCGGGCGGCCGACGAAGTTCTGCACCAGTGCGACGTGGGCGCGCGGCTTGCCGAGGCCGCCGGGCGCGGCCGCGATGCGGATGGTGCCGGTCGGCGCGGTTGCGGTGCGGCCGCGCAGATAGTCGAGCATGGGATCGAGGCTGGGGCGCACCGAGGCAAACAGGTCCGGCTCGATATTGCTGCGGCCGAGCCGCGCGTAGATCAGATGGTCCTGCGGATCGGCCACGAACACGTAGTCGTGGTCGAAATAGTTCTGCAGCCAGCGCCCGACGTTTTGTTGGACATAATCGCGATTGAAGCTGGTGCGGATATTGTCAACCGAAGCCGCCGTGGTGGCGACGCTTTCGACCTGCCGCAGCACGCCGGCGGCCTGCTCGGCGATCGCCTTGGTGAACAGTTGCTCCTCATGGGCCAGCGCGACCTGATCGGCGCGTTGCGCCGAGGTCAGCACGGCCACCACGATGCACGTAATCGCAAGCGCCACGATCACGCAGACCGGCGCTACGACGCTCAGGCGGGTCCGGTCCCACTCGAAGGGCCGACGCTTATCGCCGAGGGGCGAACTTGCCACGGCCCGTACCTCCCCCTTTTGGATTGCGTTCGCGTGGAGGTGGCAAGGTAGTTCACAAAAATTGCAAATAACTTGCCGGAATCGAAGACTGCCCCCATTTGCGCCAACATGTACGCGTTTTACCGCGTGGGGTTAATCAGGAGTTAAGAAGCCGGGCCGGCGCTGTGCGCGCTTTCCCGCTAAGCGTGGCGAGGGGAAGAAGCGACGCTTCGATCCATACCGCTCTCAGCCGCCCGTCGCGGTGCCATAGGGCGGGCGCGGAATAGCAATGTGGGCGGCGCGCAGCGCGGCCGACCAGCGCTCGCGCAGATCGCGGAAATACGGCTCGTCCGGCTCGATGCGATAGGCCAATTCGGCGTCGCAGGCGTCGCGCCGCACCACCAGCACGTCGAGCGGCATGCCGACGCTCAGGTTCGACCGCATGGTAGAGTCCACCGAGATCAACCCGATCTTGAGCGCGTCATACAGATCGATGCCATAATGGATGGCGCGATCCAGCACCGGCTTGCCGTATTTGTGCTCGCCGATCTGCAGATAGGGCGTGTCGGTGGTGCATTCGATGAAGTTGCCGGCCGCATAGACCATGAACAGCCGCAGCTTGCCGCCTTTGACCTGACCGCCGAACAGGAACGCGACATCGAACTTCACGTCGGACGCGGCGAACGCCTTGCCCTCGCTGTCATAGATGCTGCGGATCGCGCTGCCGAGCCGCTGCGCCGCCTGGAACATGGTCGGCGCATTCATCAGGGTTTCGAGTTCGCCGGTTTCCGGATTCGGCACGCCCTCGGTCAGCATGCTGACCACGGTCTGGCTGATCGATAGGTTGCCCGAGGAGGCGATCGCCATGATGCGTTCGCCCGGATTGTTGAACACATGCAGCTTGCGGAACGTAGCGATGTTGTCGACGCCCGCATTGGTGCGGGTGTCGGCGATCATCACCAGCCCGTCGCGGACCAGAATTCCGCAGCAATAGGTCATCGGTCCGCTCCTTGGGATCCCGGCCGACCCGCAGCGGATCGGGGCGGTCCATCCCTGTAACTAGCGGGGCAGTTATAGCGAGGCCCGGAAGGGGGCGGCAATGGCAGGGCATGGCCCCGGGGCAGTTATCCGGCCCTTTGCGCGCCGGGGGCAATGCCGACACCCGATACCGACGCGGCAAAGGCGGCTGAAGGTACCACCCGGCCGGCCATCAGCGGCGATACGACGCTCTCTTAACCGGCACGGCTTACGGTAAATAAAGGCTGATTCGGCACGCTTCACCATGGACTTAACAATGCAAAGAGCGCTCGCATCGGTTCCCGGCCGTACGCTGTTACTGGCGCTGTTGTTGGGCGCGCCCGGCCTCGCACTCGCGGCCCCCGGTCCGCGGTTGGCGCAGACGGCACCGGTCGATATGGACGCCGCGCTGGCACAGTATCAGCAGCAGATGGCGGCCTATACGGCGGCCCGCGAAGCCTATGAAGAGGTCGCGGGGCCGTATTGGGCGGCGATTACCGAAAAGCGCCGGCTGCGCGTCGCCAAGCGCCGCGACCGCCAGCCGGTCGACTTCGACGATTATGTGCTGACGCAGCCGCCGACCTACACGGGCCCGAAGCGGCCGGTCGATCCGCTGGCGCGGCCCGAAGAGGCGCCGCAGCGGGCTTATGTGCCGGTGGTGGCCGATTTCCTGGAAGCCGCCGCGACCCATTACAAATTCGTGCCGCAGCGCCCGCGCGACGAGTTGGAATACAAACGCGCCTATGCGCAGGCCGCCGCGGCGGCCGGCCTGACCCGCGATCAGATCGTGCGCGTCTATGTGTTCGAATGCGGCGGCAACGGCAAATACGATTTGCAGGCCGGGCTGGAATACCGGGCCGACGCGCGGGCAATCAGCTCCGCGCTCGGCTATAATCAGTTGCTGCACATCAACAGCGTGTCGCTGCTCGCCGAGCGCGGCGACGGTATCCTCAAATCGCTGCACGCCAAGGCGGCACGGCTGACGGGTGCCGACAAGACCAAGCTCGAGCACAAGATCGCCATCGTGAAGCGAATGATTACGGCGAGTCGCACCGTGCCGCGGCAATGGAGCCAGCACGAAAAGCTCGCCAAGACGCCGCAAGGCTATGGCATGCATGCGCTGGTGCTGGACGTCGATGTCGGGCCGCTGCTGCAGACGCAGAAGCTGCTCGACTCGGTGGTGTTCGCGCAGCGCCATGGGATGGAACGTCCGCTGACGGCCGCCGAACTGGAAATGATGAATCTCACCGGCGACGGCAACGGCATCGACATGGTGATGATGCCGGCCGAGATGCGAACTCAGGTGCCGACGTCGAATTTCTTCCAGCGCAACGGCTATGAGCGCAATCCGGTGGCGATCCGCAACAATACGGTGGCCAAGCTGCTGGCCGCCACGGATGCCAAGATGGATCGTGAGACCAATGCGCCGGGCGCCAAGGATCTGGCGGCGGCCTATCCGCGATAACCTGTCCTCCTTGAAGACGGTGTGAAGGGCCTCCCGAAACGCTTTGCCTTGGCGTAGCGTTCGTGCAACGTCGCGCCGCAGCTGCGTGACAGCCATTCGCATAAGCGAAGGCGCTGGGGAGGGTCGCATGAGGTTTCTGAAGGCCGTTGCTTTTTTATGTGCGCTGACCGGTTCAGCCGGCGCGGCCGACTATCCGGCGCCGAAGCAGGGTGACTGGATCGCCCGCGATTTCAAATTCCAGACCGGCGAGGTGATGCCGGAGCTTCGCCTGCACTACACGACCATTGGCGAGCCGACCGGACAGCCGGTGCTGATCCTGCACGGCACCGCCGGCTCCGGCGCCAGCATGCTGACAACGGCCTTCGCGGGCGAACTGTTCGGCCCCGGCCAGCCGCTCGACGCGGCCAAACATTACATCATCCTTCCGGACGCGATCGGCGCCGGCAAATCGTCGAAACCGTCCGACGGCATGCGGGCGAAGTTTCCGAAATATAATTATGACGACATGGTCGCGGCGCAGTACCGGCTGGTCAAGGAAGGCCTGGGCGTGCGGCACTTACGTCTGGTGCTCGGCAATTCGATGGGCGGCATGCATACGTGGGCCTGGGGCGCGAAATATCCGGAGTTCATGGATGCGCTGGCCCCGATGGCGTCGCAGCCGACCGCGATGGCCAGCCGCAACTGGATGATGCGGCGAATGATGATCGACGCGGTGCGCAACGATCCGGCCTGGAACAATGGCGACTACACCGCGCAGCCGACCGCGTTTCGCGTCGCCAATACATTCTACGGCATCGCCGCCAATGGCGGCACGCTGGCCTATCAGAAACTGGCGCCGACGCGCGCAGCCGCCGACAAGCTGCTCAACGACCGTCTGTCAGCGCCCTTTAACGCCGACGCCAACGACTTTCTCTATCAGTGGGAATCGTCCAGCGACTACGACGCGTCGCCCGGATTGGAGCGCATTCAGGCCGCGCTGCTGGCCATCAATGCGGCCGACGACGAGCGCAATCCGCCGGAAACCGGCATCATGGAGCGCGGATTGAAACGCGTGAAGAATGGCAGACTGCTGCTGATCCCGGCCAGCGAAGATACGCGCGGCCACGGCACCACCGGCAACGCGAAGTTTTATGCGAAGCCGTTGGGCGAGTGGCTGGCGGGCGTGCCGGCGAAGGGGATGTGAGGCGAAGAAGCCTCAACTCTGCGTCTGTCGCCCGGCCTGATCGACCTGCACGGCGATCGACATGGTCTCGGCGCCGCCGCCATAGCGGGTGCCGCGCACCGGCGCCGCGCCGAGATAATCCAGCCCGATCGCGACACGCACGTGGGCATCGGTGGCGCACATGCCGTTGGTCGGATCGAACGCGATCCAGCCGTAATCCGTCACAAAGGCTTCGGCCCAGGCGTGGCCGGCTTCCTGCGCGGTGACGCCATCGGCGCGGTGGAAATACCCGCCGACGTATCTGGCCGGCACCCCCAGGGTGCGGGCGACGGCGAGGAAAATATGCGTCGCATCCTGGCAGACGCCGCGCTTGAGCGTGAAGGCTTCGGCCGCCGTGGTGCCGGAATTGGTCGGATCGGTATCGTAGGTGATGTCGTCGTGCAGGCGGTCCATCAGCGTATGCATCAGGCCGAGCGTCTCGGCGCTGTCGGGCAACGCGCGCAGTTCCTCGGCGAACGCGGTAATGCCCGGGTCGGGCATCGTCAGCGGCGTCTCGCGCAGGAACAGGCTCGGCGGAAAGCGTTCGACCGCGCCCTTGACGAACCCGTTGGTGTCCTGGGTTTCGACCTCGCCATCGACCCGCACGCTCAGCGTGGAGAACGGCCCGTCGGCCGTGAAGGCATGCGAGATATTGCCGAAGGCGTCTTCATGCTCGTCGAGCCGGCAATCCTGCGACACGTCCACGCGCCAGTCGATCACGAACTGACCGTCATGGTTGCGCGGCGTCAGCCGTAGATTCTGGATCACGCCGTTCGGCGGCTGGTCATAGTTATAGACCGTCTCGTGCGAGATGCGGATACGCATCGGCTCCTCGTCATCCTGTCGGACCGGATGCGACGGCGCCGCGCGATCCCGTCAGCCATTGATCCCGAACGCGTCCGCCTTGTCCATGGGGGGGCCAGGGCAGGATTAAAGCAGATATTGCTGGGTGATGGCAGCACCGAGGCGGTTGTTGTCGGCGACGAATTCGCTGATGAATTCGTGCAACCCGTGCTGGAAAATCTCGTCCATGCGGCTGTTTTGCAGCCTTGTGCGGATCGCCCGGGCTTGGCGCTGGGCCGGGCCCTGGCGGCCATAGGCTCTGGCGATTTCGTCCAGGAACCGGACCTGGTTCTCGAAACAGGATGCCAGCGAGCGCGGCATCTGCTCGTTGAGCATCAACAGATCGGCAATCAGCCACGGCTTCAGGCTGTCGCGATAGACCCAGTGATAGGCGGTGAGCGCCGACACCGAGCGCAGGATCGCGGCCCATTGGAAATAGTCGAGCGGTCCGCCGACCTGTTCGTCGGCCGGCAGCAGCATGTGGTATTTCACGTCGAGGATGCGGGCGGTGTTGTCGGCCCGCTCCATGTAGACGCCGAGCCGGGAGAACCAGTAGGCGTCGTTGCGCAGCATGGTCCGGTAAGCCGAGCCGTCGAAGCGCAGCGAGATTTCCTGCACCCAGCGCAAAAAATTGGCGAACTCCTCGCGCGAGGTCGGACCGTTGCCGAAGCGTTTGAGTTCGATCCAGGCGCCGTTGATGGCGTCCCACATCTCGGAGGTGAGCGCGGTGCGGACCGCGCGCGCATTGGTGCGCGCCGCCTCGATGCAGGAGCGGATCGAGGACGGGTTCTCGCTCGAGAAGGCGAGAAAATCGGTGACGGTTTCCTCAGTGGCTTCGTCGTGCACCGCCGCGAACGCGGCCGCGCAGCCGGCGGTCGCGACCGCGGATTCCCATTCATTCGACGAGCCCACATAGGCCAGCGGCAGCGCGGTGAGGCGTTGCGTCGCTTCCAGGATGCGCGCGAGATATTCGGCGCGCTCCACGTAGCGCGCGAGCCAGTACAGATTATCGGCGGTGCGCGAAAGCATGCGGGTTACGCTATCAAATACGGGTTGCGGTGGAAGTTAAGCACGGTCATGTGTCCAACACCCACGTGTCCTTGGTGCCGCCGCCCTGGCTGGAATTGACCACCAGCGAGCCTTTCTTCAGCGCCACGCGGGTGAGGCCGCCGGGCACGATCCTGACTTTGTCGCGGCCGGTGAGCACGAACGGCCGCAGATCGACATGGCGCGGCGCGACGCCTTCGTCGACACAGGTCGGACAGGTCGACAGCGCCAGCGTCGGCTGGGCGATGAAGTTCTTCGGATCGGATTTCAGCTTGGCCCGGAACGCGGCGATGGTGGCCTTGTCGGCCTTCGGGCCGATCAGCATGCCGTAGCCGCCGGAGCCGTGCACTTCCTTGACGACCAGTTCTTCGAGATGATCGAGCACGTACGAAAGATGCTCGGGCTCGCGGCAGCGCCAGGTCGGCACGTTCTTCAGAATCGGCTCCTCGCCGAGATAGAATTTCACGATCTGCGGCATGTAGCTGTAGACGGCCTTGTCGTCCGCGATGCCGGTGCCGACCGCGTTGGCGAGCGTCACGTTGCCGGCCTGATAGGCCGACATGATGCCGGGCACGCCCAGAATAGAATCCGGCCGGAACGCCAGCGGATCGAGGAAGTCGTCATCGACGCGGCGATAGATCACGTCGACGCGCGACGGCCCCTGCGTGGTCCGCATGTAGACCACGTCGTCCTTGACGAACAGGTCGCGGCCCTCGACCAGTTCGATGCCGAGCTTGTCGGCCAGGAACGAGTGCTCGTAATAGGCCGAGTTGTGAACTCCCGGGGTCAGCAGCACGACGATCGGCTCGGCGCTGGCGGTCGTCGGCGCCACCGATTTCAACGTCGCCAGCAGGTCGTCGGTATAATTCTCCACCGGCGCGACCCGGTGGCGGGCAAACAGTTCCGGAAACAGCCGCAGCATGATCTCCCGGTTCTCCAGCATGTAGGAGACGCCGGAGGGCGTGCGGGCATTGTCCT
>JAQGJU010000115.1 GCA_028290465.1 Xanthobacteraceae bacterium
TCATCGACCGAGCCGAGTAGATATTTTGTTGGTATCTTTCCCTGGAAGGCGCCCGCCGGGGCCGCCGCCACAGTAAATCGAGGAATGCCATGACCGCCAAGACGAGGTTTCGGGGCTCCTTCACCGCGCTCGTCACGCCGTTCAAGAACGGCTCGGTCGACGAAAGGGCGTTCCGCGACCTGGTGGACTGGCAGATCGCTGAAGGCACCAACGGCCTCGTTCCGGTCGGCACCACGGGCGAGAGCCCGACGCTGAGCCACAAGGAGCACGAGCAGGTGGTCGAATGGTGCGTGGACCAGGCCAAGGGCCGGGTTCCCGTGGTCGCGGGCGCGGGCTCGAACTCGACCGCCGAGGCGGTCAGCCTGTCGAAGCACGCCGAGAAGGCCGGCGCCGACGCGGTGCTGGTGGTGACGCCTTATTACAACAAGCCGACACAGGAGGGGCTCTACCAGCACTACAAGGCGATCAACGACGCCATCGGCATTCCGATCATCATCTACAACATTCCGCCGCGTTCGGTGATCGACATGTCGGTCGAGACCATGGCGCGGCTGTACGAATTGAAGAACATCACCGGCGTCAAGGACGCCACCGCCAATGTGCTGCGGGTGTCGCAGCAGCGCGCCGCGATGGGTCCGGACTTCAATCAGCTCTCGGGTGAGGACGGCACGGCGCTCGGCTTCATGGCGCATGGCGGCCATGGCTGCATCTCGGTGACCTCGAACGTCGCGCCCCGGCTGTGCGCCGAATTCCAGGCCGCCTGCCTTAAGGGCGATTACGCGGCCGCGATCAAGGTTCAGGACAAGCTGCTGCCGTTGCACCAGCACCTGTTCGTCGAGACCAACCCGTCGCCGGCCAAGTATGCACTGTCGGTGCTGGGCAAGTGCAGTGACGCGGTGCGGCTGCCGATGGTGCCGCTGTCCGACAAGTCCAAGGCCATTGTACGCGAGGCGATGACCCACGCCGGTCTGATCAACTAGCCCATGTTCGGGCGAAGCCGTTGCGGTGCGCCGATAAAGACATGGGCCACATGAGAAGGACCTTCCCGTGCTGAAGGAATTCCGCGAATTCGCCGTACGGGGCAATGTGGTGGATCTGGCCATCGGTGTGATCATCGGGGCGGCATTCGGCAACATCGTGCAGTCGCTGGTCGGCGACGTCTTCATGCCGCTGATCGGCTCGGTCACCGGCGGGTTGGACTTTTCCAACTACTTTTTGGCGTTGTCGTCGAAGGTCACGGCGGTCTCGTTAGCAGACGCCAAGAAGCAGGGCGCCGTGCTTGCCTGGGGCAGCTTCCTGACCGTCGCGATCAATTTCGTGATCGTCGCCTGGGTGCTGTTCCTGATCGTTAAGCTGGTCAACAACATCAGGCGGCAGGACGCCGCCGAGCCCGCCAAGGCGCCATCGCCGACCCGCGAGGAGGCGTTGCTGATGGAAATCCGCGATCTCCTCAAGCAGCGCCCAAATCCGGTCGGCGCCCCGGATGCGCCGAAGCCCTATCCGAGCGCCTGAGCGGCCCCAGCCGGAGCCCTTTGTCGCAAGCCCGTTGCCACAAGGCCGGCGGTACCCGATATGTAGGGGCCGCCCGGTGCGCCGGGCGTCGGACTTAAGAGGAATTCGCAATGGCCCCCCAGGGCGAGCGCAAGCTCAAGATCATCGCCGACAACCGCAAGGCGCGGTTCAACTTTGAGATCGGCGAGGTCTTCGAGGCCGGCATCATGCTGCACGGCACCGAGGTGAAGGCCTTGCGGGCCAGCCGGGTGACGATCGCAGAATCCTATGCGGATTCGCGCGGCGGCGAGCTCTGGCTGATCAACTCCAACATTCCGGAATATCTGCAGGGCGGCCGCGACAATCACGAGCCGAAGCGGAAACGCAAACTGTTGATGCACCGGCGGCAGATCGACAAGCTGGCCAGCGCGGTCGACCGCGAGGGCATGACCATCGTGCCGCTGAAGATGTATTTCAACGAGCAGGGCCGCGCCAAGGTCGAGATCGCGCTGGCGCGCGGCAAGAAGCTGCACGACAAGCGCGAGACCGAGAAGAAGCGCGACTGGGAAAAAGAGCGCGGTCGGATCATGCGCGACAAGGGCTGATTGGACTCGCCCATAAATTCACCCATCACGACGGCTTGAAACCCATTGGACATCGTCGCGGCAGCGCCACAAGATATTGCTGACGCGGCCACCATGGCCGCGATGCTCATGGGTTTTGCCGCATGTCGACCTTGCATAATCCCTTGGTGCTGCCCGCCGATCTGCCGGTCCCGCAGGACGACGGCGCCGCCGCGCATTTGACCGGCGCGCGATGGCCCGATCTCGCGCTGACCGGGACCGACGGCGCCACGGTGCATGTGTCGAGGCTCAAAGGCCGCACCGTCATTTACGCCTATCCGCGCACCGGCGTGCCCGGGCAGGCGCTGCCTGACGGCTGGGACGCCATACCGGGTGCCCGGGGCTGCACGCCGCAATCCTGCGCGTTCCGGGATCATTTCGGCGAGCTGCGGGATCTCGGCGTGGCGCAGGTCTATGGCCTGTCGACGCAGGACAATGCCTATCAGCGGGAAGTGGCCGAGCGCCTGCATCTGCCGTTCGCGATCCTGTCCGACGCCGATCTGGCGCTGACCCGGGCGCTGAACCTGCCGACCTTTTCGGTGGACGGAGCGCGGTCAGCAAAAGTGGACTCCGGTTTTGCGTCCGAACGCGCTCCAAATATGTCAAGAGACGCGTTTTCTTCACGCGAACCGGTATCCACTTCGCTTGAAAACGCTTCGACTATGACGCTGCTCAAGCGCCTGACGCTGATCGTCGACCACGGCACGATCACGCAGGTGTTCTATCCGGTGTTTCCGCCCGATCAGAGCGCCAGGCAGGTGATCGATTGGCTCAAGCGGATTGGCTGAAGCGGCCGCAGCACTGAAAACGGCAGCCGGACAGGGAGGCACCACATGGTCAAGCTGACGGTTCTCTATGGTCATCCGACAGATACGGCGGCGTTCGAGCGCTATTACGCGCAGACGCATCTGCCGCTGGCCGCCAAGATGACAGGCCACACGCGCCTCGAACTATCCAAGGTGGTCGGCGCGCCGGGCGGCGGACAGCCGGCGTTCTACCGCATGGCGAATGTGTATTTCGATAGCCCGGCGCAGATGGACGCCACGATGGGCTCGCCGGAAGGCAAGGCGGTTGCCGACGATCTCGCCAACTTCGCGACCGGGGGCGTGACGCTGTTTGTTTCCGAGGTGCAGTAGAGCGCCGGTAACACGCGCCAGCTAAGCACTTGCATCGATATGCGCGCGGACCTTGGCGAACACCGCCTGAAACATTTCCGTCGTCAGCACGCCGGTGTTCGTGTTGTAGCGCGAGCAGTGATAGCTATCGATCAGAGTCAGGCCGCCGACCGCATGCGTCGCATTATGACCGAAGGCAAAATGGCTGCGCTTGGCGCCGAGCGCGACCAAGGCGGTGTCGTGCGCGATGCGGCCGAGCGCGACCATGACGCGCAAGTTCGGCATCGTGGCGATGGTTGCCGTTAAGAACTGACGGCAGGTCGCGATCTCGACGGTGGTGGGTTTGTTCTCGGGCGGCACGCAGCGCACGCCATTGCTGATCCGCGCATCGATCAGCTCCAGGCTGTCGTCGGGGCGTGCTTCGAACACGCCGCGCGCAAAACCGTAGCGAATGAGCGTGTCGTACAGCAGCACACCGGCGTAATCGCCGGTGAACGGCCGGCCGGTGCGATTGGCGCCTTGCAGGCCGGGCGCCAGCCCGACGATCAGCAGGCGGCCATCGGCCGCGCCGAATGACGGCACTGGGCCATTGAACCAGTCGGGATGACGCTGGCGCGACTCATCGCGGAACGCGACCAGCCGTGGGCACAGGGGGCAATCGTGTGAGGGCGCAGTCGGCGAAGCCGGTACAGCGACCGGCGATGCCCGCGTCTTGGCCGGCATGCTCGATCAATCTTCGAAATCGTCGTCGTCGCCGCCAGCGCCCGCGCGTTGCGGGCTGCCGGTCGTCGGACGTTGCAGGAACTGCGGCGTATGCTGGCGCGGCTCGCGCGAGGTGCGCTGCGCCGGGTCGCGGCCGATCTTGTTCTGCAATTCGACGATGTCCTGGAACACGTCGGCCTGGCGGCGTAACTCGTCGGCCACCATCGGGGGCTGGGTCGATATCGTCGAGACCACCGTCACGCGCACTCCGCGGCGCTGCACCGCTTCGACCAGCGAGCGGAAATCGCCATCGCCGGAAAACAGCACCATGTGGTCGATGTGCGGGGCGATCTCCATCGCGTCGACCGCCAGTTCGATGTCCATGTTGCCCTTCACCTTGCGGCGCCCGGTCTGGTCGACGAACTCTTTCGTGGCCTTGGTCACGACGCTGTAACCGTTGTAGTCGAGCCATCAGCGTGTAATCCTCCTAAAGGCCTCCTCTGCACAATATCAATAGTACTGAACTCCTGCGGCAACCAATACTCCTGAATCCCTCGAATGCCTCCTCCGGCGGATATTCGAAATGGCACCTGCAAATAATGCACTTGAATGACGCCTCAGGGTATTGCATCTAAATGCCTCTTCCGGCGGACATTCGAAATGGCTCCTCCGGACGATATTCTAACTGGCTCCTCCAAAGAATGTTCTTGAATGCATCCTCTGGACAATACTACTGAACTCCTGCGGCAAGGAGTACGCATGAATGCCTCGTCCGGGGGATATTCTAACTGGCTCCTCCAAATAATGTTTTTGAATGACGCCTCAGGGTAATGCATCTAAATGGCGCCTCCGGGGGATATTCTAACTGCCTCCTCCAAACAACCCTTCTGAATGCCTCATCTGGACAATTCTTTGAACTCCTCCGGCAAACAATACGACTGAATGCCTCCTCCGGCGGGAAATGCTTCTAAATGGCTGCTCCAACTAATGTTCTTGAATGACCCCTCAGGGTGATGCATCTAAATGCCTCCTCCGGCGGATATTCTAAATGGCTCCTCCAACTGCTCTTGCATGACGCCTCAGGGTAATCCTCCTGAATGCCTCCACATGCGGGTAATACTCCTGCACGCCTCTGTCGGCGGTTATTTGAAATG
>JAQGJU010000121.1 GCA_028290465.1 Xanthobacteraceae bacterium
ATTCGCGGAATTCCTTCAGCATTTCGATCCCCTTGTTCGATTTTCAAGCAAAGAATTATGAGGTGAAGAATCTTGCGAGCGAACTGCCTTAATTGATCAGGCCGGCGTGGACCATGGCGCTGCGAACGGCGGCGCGAGTCGGTTCGGACACCGGCACCATCGGCAGACGCAGCTTTTCGTCCATCTTGCCGAGCAGCGACAGCGCATATTTCACCGGCGCCGGATTGGACTCGATGAAGAGATTGGTATGCAGCGGCATCAGCTTGTCGTGCACCTTGAGCGCGGTGGCGACGTCGCCTTTCTGCCAGGCCGCGTGGAATTCCGCGCACAGCCGCGGTGCGACGTTCGAGGTCACCGAAATGCAGCCATGGCCGCCATGCGCCATATAGCCGAGCACGGTCGCGTCCTCGCCCGACAATTGATTGAAGTCCTCGCCCATCGCGGCGCGCTGCTGCGATACCCGCACCATGCTGGCAGTCGCATCCTTCACGCCGGCGATATTCTTCAGTTCGAACAGCCGCGCCATGGTATCGACGGACATGTCGATCACCGACCGCGGCGGAATGTTGTAGATGATGATCGGAATGCCGATCGCGTCGTTGATCGCCTTGAAGTGCTGGTACATGCCTTCCTGGGTCGGCTTGTTGTAATACGGCGTCACCACCAGCACGGCCGACGCGCCGGCCTTTTCGGCATGCTGCGCCAGTTCGATGGCTTCCTTGGTCGAGTTCGAACCCGCACCGGCGATCACCGGAACCCGGCCCTTGGCCTGCTCGACGCACCACTCGACGACCTGCTTGTGCTCGTCATGCGACACCGTCGGGCTCTCGCCGGTGGTCCCGACCGGCACTAGACCACTGGTTCCCTCGGCGATCTGCCAGTCGACCAGGCCACGGAACGCCGCCTCGTCGAGCCCGCCGTTCTTGAACGGCGTGACGAGCGCGGTGAAAGATCCCTTGAAACTCGTCTTGGCAGCCATGTGGTGTTCCTTGTCGTCTCAGCGCCGGTGGCGTCGCGGGGGTTCGTCGTCATTGGCGTCTAGAATTGGGGCGTATTGATACCGGAGCCGCCGCGCGGACAAAAGCCCCCCCGTGCGCGGGCTTATGCCGCTATTTGCCCGCTCGCCCGATGGTATCCACGGCGGGTTCGCGTTTTAGGGTCGCGCCGCGCCCCGACAGCGCCGCATTAAGGTAGCATTTCCTCATATTCGTCAAAACAGTAGGTAGAAACAGGGGCTGATTCGTGGCCGTTCCGGGAACCCACATGCGGCAGACCACCTCCCACCGGGCGATCTGCAGGGTACTGCTTGGCGCCGCGCTACTGCTTGGCCCAATGGTCGCCCCCACGGTGGCGGCGCCCGACGCACCCGCAGCCAAGACCGAGCAACCCGCCGCGACCGCCAAGCCGACACCGGCGGCCAGCAAAAAGCCGGATCCCGGCAAAAAGCCCGACGCTGCCAAGAAGCCGGACGCTAGCAAGACGGCCCAATCCAAAGCAAAGCCATCTGCCAAGCCGGCGCAGCCGGTGAAGCCTGCGCAGGCAGCCAAGATGTCGCAGCCCGCCAAGACACCAAAAGCCGACACCAAGAAACAAGCCAGCAAGACGCCAGCGGTCACCCCGGCGTCCCGCAAGCGCGCCGCCGAACCTCCCCGCGCGCCGCTGACCTTCGCGCCGACCGCCGGCACCTCGGTGGCCGACATGCAGTTGGTCAAGCAAGCCATCGACGAGTCCCAGGCCAACAAGGCCAGTGCCGCGACCCAGACCATGCAGTCGATCGAAGATCCGCTGGCCCGCAAGCTGGTCGAATGGGCGATCCTGCGCGGCGACGGCAACGGCGCCAGCTTCGCCCGCTACAATGCCTTCATCGTCAACAATCCGAGCTGGCCCGGCATCACCTTCCTGCGGCGGCGCGCCGAGGCGATGCTGTGGACCGAAAAGCTCGATACCGCCACCGTGCAGGCTTTCTTCACGCAGACGCCTGCCCTGACCGCCAAGGGCCGCTTCGCGCACGCCCGCGCCCTGATCGCGATGGGCGATCGCGCCAATGCGCAGCTTCTGGTGCGCGAAGGCTGGCGCGGCGAAGCGCTGAGCAGCGACCTTGAGGACACGGTTCTCGACCAGTTCGGCGAGTTGCTGGGCGCGGCCGATCACAAGACCCGCATGGACGCGCGGCTCTACGCCGAGGATATCGACGGCAGCCTGCGCGCCGCCAAGCGCCTCGGCGCCACCGACCTCGCCATCGCCAAGGCGCGCATCGCGGTGATCGGCAAGGCCAACAACGCCAAGGCGTTGCTCGACGCGGTGCCGGCTGCGTCTCGTCATGATGCCGGCTACATCTTCAGCCGCAGCCAATGGCTGCGCCGCAACGACAAGCAGGACGAGGCCGCGCAACTGCTGCTGACCGCGCCGAAAACCCTAACGCAAGTCGTCGATCCGGACGAATGGTGGGTCGAGCGTCGGCTGGTGTCGCGCGCCATGCTCGACGCTGGCAATGCCCGCCTCGCCTATCAAGTGGCCCGCGAAGCGGTGCCGCCGACCAAAGAGAACTACCGCGCCGAACATCAGTTCACGGCGGGCTGGATCGCCTTACGTTTTCTGAACGATCCGGGCGCCGCCGCGCAGCACTTCGCCCGTATCGCACCCGACATCGAAAACCCAAACGCCAAGGCGCGCGCCGGCGATTGGCAGGGCCGCGCCGCCGAGGCCGCAGGCCGGCACGACGAAGCCCGCCGTCACTACACCGAGGCCGCTCAGTATCCGACCGCCTATTATGGCCAGATCGCCCGCGCCAAGCTCGGCATGACCGACCTGTCGCCGTCGATGCCGCCGGCGCTGTCGTCGGCGCAGCGCGCCAATTACGAACGGCTCGAAGTGCTGCGCGCGGTGGCGCTGCTCTATGCCATCGAGGAGCGCGATCTGGTGATCCCGATGGCGGTCGATCTCGCCAGCCGTGTGACCGATGTCGGCGCGTTGACGGCGCTGGCCGATCTCTGCGTGAAGAACAACGACGCGCGCGCGACACTGCTGCTCGGCAAGACCGCGCTCGGCCGCGACCTGCCGTTCGCTGTCTATGCGTTCCCGACCTTCGGCATGCCGAAATACGAGACCATCGGGCCGCCGGCCGAGCCGGCTTTGGTGTATTCGATCGCCCGCCAGGAAAGCACCTTCAACCAGCGCACCGTATCGAGCGCCAAGGCGATGGGCCTGATGCAGGTGACGCCCGATGCCGGCAAATATATCGCGAAGAAATTCAACGTCGGCTTCGACGAAAGGAAGCTGCTGCTGGACCCGGTCTACAACGTGCAGATGGGCGCCGCCGAGTTGGCGGACCTGGTGAAGGATTATCGCGGCTCCTACATTCTGTCCTTCGTCGGCTACAATGCCGGTCGCGGCCGGGTGCGCGACTGGGTGGCGCGGTTCGGCGATCCGCGCGATCCGAAGGTCGATCCGATCGACTGGGTCGAGCGCATCCCGTTCTCCGAGACCCGCAATTACGTCGAACGGATTCTGGAGAATTTGCAGATCTACCGCACGCTGTTCGGCGGCGGCTCGCGCCTGCTGATCGAGGCGGATCTGCGCCGCGGCACGGTCGAGAATTGATACAGACCGTAGGGTGGGCGAAGCGAAGCGCGCCCACCTTCACAGCTCTCGCACAATTACACGAATGGATTTGGTGGGCACGGCGCTCCGCGCCTTCGCCCACCCTACAAGATGCGCCGCGGCACCGTGGAAAACTAGTCCAGCTTGACGGCAAACCCTTGGGGCGGCTCGCCCCGGCACGCGGTCTCCCACATCCGCGCATAAGCCGCCTCGATACCGCGACGGAAGCGGTCGGGATCGAATAACGGTGCGGTGGAGCGGTTGGCCCGCAGCTTATCGCGCAGCGCCTGACGGCGCGTGGGGTCATGCGCAAGGTCGCGCGCTAGCCCCTCATAGGCTTCAAGGCTGTCGGTCACCAGTTCGGGCAGACCCGCCGCCGTGACGAGGCTGGCCGCCACCCGGCCTTCAAAACTTGGACCGCGACATGTGATGATCGGCACGCCCGCCGCCAATGCGTCATGCGCGGTGGAGTGGGCATTGTACGGCAGCGTATCCAGGAACAGATCGGCCAGAGACAGCCGGGCATGGTGATCCGCCATCGCGTCGACCCGCGGCGCGAAAATCAGCCGGCCAGGGTCAACGCCCCGCGCGGTCGCTTCCCGCCGCAAATTTTCCATCGCCAGCGCGTGCGGCCGTGTCAGCCACAACACGCTGCCGGGCGTGTCGGCCAGCAGCCGCATCCAGATATCGAACAGCGCGGGTGCGATCTTGAAGCTTTGATTGAACGCGCAGAGCACGAGCCCCTGCTCCGGCAGGCCGGCCGCCGCACGGCCCGGCAGCGGCGCAACCTCCAGATTTCGCGGGACCGCTGGCATGTAGCAGTCCGGCAGATGAACGATCTGCTCGCTGTAAAACGCCTGCCGATCGAAAGGCAGAATGACCGGGTCGGCCAGCACATAATCGATGAAGCCCGCGCCCACAGTCCCCGGAAAGCCCAGATAGCTGACCTGCACCGGCGCCGGCCGCGATGCCAGCGCGCCGAGCCGCGCGCCTTGCGTATGACCGTTGAGGTCGACCGCGATGTCGATGCGCTGCGCGCGGAGAAACGCATCGACATCGGAGTCCGGCTCCGCACTGGCGTCGTGAAAATGATCGAACGCGGCGACGAGACGGGCGCGGATCGCACTGCCGTCGTTGGCCGCATAGGACACGCCGAAGATTTCAAACCGCGCGCGGTCGTGCTGCTCGATCAGATCGGCCATCAACGAGCCGACCGGATGGGTGCGAAAATCTGTCGAAAGGTAAGCAATGCGCAGGCGGCGGTTCGGCATGTCGCCGCGCGCCGTCGCTGGCAACATGGATGCCGGCTTCGCATCGCCGGCGATCTTGTCGCCGACATAGATCTCCGCGCAGGCGCGTTGCAGCGCCGGATCGGCGCCGATCGCCAGCAAGGTCAACGGCTGCACGGCCGGCCGGCGGCGCGCGACCGCATCCCTCACCTGCGTGTCACGCGCTGCCTGCCCGCGCCAGTCGCACAACAGACGCCGGCAATGCGCCGCATTGCCCAGCATGTACCGATGGTCGGGAGCGATCGCCAACACCTGCTCATAGGCCGCCGCCGCCTCGGCGACGCGGCCGAGGCCGAACAGCACGTCGCCCTGGTTCACCCGCGCCTCGGCAAAGCCGGGCCGCACTTCCAGCGCCCGCGCGAATTGCGCCAGCGCGTCCTCGGAGCGGCCGAGCTTGTGCAGCACATGGCCGCAATTGTTCAGCGCATCCACATCGTCCGGCCGGCCGGCGAGCGTGCGCTGAAAGGCTTTCAGCGCGTCGTCGTAACGGCGCAGATGCGCCAGCGCGTTGCCGCGATTGTAGTGCGCTTCGATGAAATTTCCGTCCAGCGCCAGCGCCCGGTCGAAGCTGGCAACGGCCTCAAGATCTCGGTCCAAATCATGCAGAACAACGCCGCGATTGCACCAGTCGTCGGGCGAACCGGGGCGCAGCGCCAGCGCCCGGTCATAGGCCTCGACCGCCTCAAAGCCACGGCCGAGCACCGCCAGCACGTCGCCTCGGCAGGCATGCGCGTCGGCAAACGCCGGATCGGCCGCCACAGCCGCGTCAAGACTGGCAAGCGCCTCATTGCGCCGCCCCAGCCGGTCGAACGCCAGCCCGATCAGATGATGCGCGCGCGCATGCTGGGGCGCGACCGCCAGCACTTGGCGCGCGAGTTCGATGCCCGGTTCCAACTGCCCCCACTGGCAGGCCAGCGCGGCAAGTCCGTGCAGCGCGTCGGCATGGCGGGGATCGTGCGCGAGTACCTCACGATAGCCGCGCTCGGCGTCATCAAGCGCGCCAGCGCGATGCCGCGCCCGCGCTTCCTCCAGCAGAACTTCAGCCGCCGGAACGCTCATGCGGACACCGGCTCGACGCTAAAGGCGCGTGGCGCTTCGCCCGCGCACGCGATCTCATGCATCCGCGCGTAAGCGGCCTCGATGTGGCGGCGGAAACGGGTCGCATCGAACAGCGCGCTGGTGCTTCGAGCTTCATTCAGACGCCGGCGAAGCACGTCCCGCCGTACAGGATCGCCGGCCAATGCGAGGGCAAGCGCCTCGTATTCGGCAAGGTCCGCCGTTACTAAGTCCGGCAGACCGGCGGCGCGCAGCAGGCTGCCGGCGACACGGGACGCGAACGTCGCCCCCGCACAGGTCACCATGGGCAATCCGGCATACAGCGCATCGCAGGCCGTCGAATGCGCATTGTACGGCAGCGTATCGAGAAACAGATCGGCAAGAGCCAGGCGCGCCAGATGGTCGGCGCTGGCGCCGATCCGTGGCGCGAAGATCAGCCGATGCGGGTCGATGCCGCGCGCCGTCGCGGCGCCGCGCAGGCTATCCTGCATGGTGTCCCGCGCCGCCGACAGCCACAGCACACTGCCGTCGACTTGCCGCAGCAGCCGCATCCAGACATCGAACACGGCGGGCGTGAACTTCATCGGATTGTTGAACGCGCAGAACACGACGCCCTGCTCGGGCAGTCCGGCCGCCGCCCGCGTCGGCGTTGCTGCGATGGGCCGGCCGGGATCGTTGACGAAGAAGCAATCCGGCAGATGCACGATCTTCTCATCGAAAAACGGCCGCTGGTCGAACGGCAACGCAAAGGCATCGGCTACAATGTAGTCGACGAATTCGACGCCCATGCTGCCCGGAAAGCCGAGAAAGTTCACCTGCAGGGGCGCCGCCCGGTAGGCTAGAATGCCGGGCCGGCTGTGATCGGTATAGCCGCCGAGATCGACCAAGATGTCGGTGCCGTGCGCCCGGATCCGTTCGGCCGCCGCGCCGTCGCCGAGCGCCCGTAGGTCATGGAATGCGTCCACCGCGCCGACAAGGCGCGCGCGCATCGCGCTGCCGTCGTCCGGACCGATCGACCAGGCCACGACTTCAAACCTGCCGCGATCATGGCGCGACAACAGGTCGGCGATGGCATGCGCCACCGGGTGATCGCGGAAATCGGCCGACAGGTATCCGATCCGGATGCGGCCATCGGCCCGAACCGGCATCGCGGCCGGCTGAGGCAGCGGCGCCACCGCGCGGCGGTGCCGGGCGAACGACCGCGCGGCCCGCACATGCAACGCCGGATCGTCGGTGAGCAGCGGTAGCGCCAGCGGCCCGATCAAGGCGCCGTTCGCGACACAGACCGGCAGTTCGGCGACGAGCGGCGCCAGCGCCTCCCAATCGCCGGCCGCCAGATACTGATCGAGCAGAATACCGAACGCCGACGGATGGTCCGGCGCCAGCGCGAAGGCGCGCGCGCTCGACGCGAGCGCATCGGCATGGCGGCCGAGCTTGGGCAACACATTGGCGCGGTTGAGCAGCGCATCGATATGCTCGGGCCGTGCGGCCAAAGCGCGGTCATAGGCGGCGACCGCTTCGTCCAACCGGCCGAGCGCGGCCAGCGCGATGCCGCGCCCGTTATGCGCGTCGGCTTCGTCGGGCGATACCGCGAGCGCGCGGTCGAAACCGGCGATCGCCTCAAGCGGCCGGCCGAGCCCGCCCAGAACATTGCCGCGATTGATCAGGATCGCGACATGCCGCGGCGCCAGCGCCAGCGCCCGGTCGGCGCTCGCCAAGGCCTCGTCGAAGCGCAACAGATGGCGCAGCGCGAGCGCCCGATTGCCGAGTGCCTCCACATCGTCCGCCCGGATCGCGAGGGCCTCGTCGCAGCTGGCCAGCGCCTCATCGTGGCGGCCGAGCCGCGACAGCACGCCCCCGCTTCCGCCGAGTGCTTGGCCATGGCGCGGCGCCAGCGCCTGGACGCGCGTATAGCCGGCCAGCGCCTCTTCAAGGCGTCCCAGCCGGACCAGCGCATTGGCGCGATTGTAATGCGCGTCGGCGAAATTATCGGCGAGCGCCAGCGCCCGATCGAAGCTGGCGACGGCGTCGAGGTCGCGGCGGAGCTCATGCAGCACAACGCCGCGATTGCACCAGTCGGCGACGGATTCCGAGCGCAACGCCAGCGCGGCATCATAGGCGGCCACGGCCTCGGCGCGGCGTCCCAGCGCGCTCAGCACATCGGCCCGGCAGGCCTGCGCATCCGCACTGCCGGGATCACACGCGATCGCGGAATCGAAACTGGTCAGCGCTTCGTCCGGGCGTTCGAGCCGCTCCAGCGCCATGCCGACCAGGATGTGCGCCCGCACATCGCGCGGCGCCGCCGCCAACGCCCGGCGGCCAAGCGCAATGCCGTCGGCAAACCGGCCCTGCCCGCAGGCCAGCGACGCGAGGCCATAGAGCGCGTCGGCATTGGCCGGTTCGGCCCGCAACACTTGCGCGTAGCTGCGCTCGGCGTCGGCCACGGCGCCGGCGCGATGCAGTCGCCGCGCCTCTTCCAGCAGGGTGGATCCCGTCGTCATGGCTGGCTTATGCGGCGATGTGGGCCGGAAAACAACCGCTTGGCAAAGGTAGGCACAGATCAGCCAAACACGATAGGTTGCGGGATATGAGCCGAGACCTTGTTCCGATGACCGACAATGACAGCGAAAGCCTCTTCGTCACCGCGCAGGACGGCCTGCGCCTGCATGTGCGCCGCTATGGCGCCGCCGGCGCGCCCGGATTGCCGGTCGTCTGCCTGCCGGGGCTGGCCAGGACGGCCGACGATTTCGCACCTCTTGCCACGGCGCTCGCCGCCGATGACGCCGCGCCGCGCCGCGTATTCGCGCTGGATTATCGCGGCCGCGGACAATCCGGCTACGACCGCAATCCGGCGAATTACAATTTCACCGTCGAACTCGCCGACGTGCTGGCGGTGCTGTCGGCCCTCGATATCGGCCGGGCGGTGTTCGTCGGCACCTCGCGCGGCGGGTTGTTGACCATGCTGCTGGCCGCGGCCCGGCCGGGCGCCATCGCGGGCGCGGTGCTCAACGACATCGGCCCGGCCATCGAGCCCAAGGGCCTGATGCGCATCAAGGGCTATGTCGGCAAGCTGCCGGAGCCGCAGAGTTTCGAGGAAGGCGCCGAGATCCTGCGCCGGCTGTTCGATATGCAGTTTCCGAAGCTGATGGCCGAGGATTGGCTGGCGTTCGCGCGCCGTAGCTGGGTCGAGCATAAAGGCCGGCTGCGGCCGACCTACGACGTGCGGCTCGCCGCGACGCTCAAGGGTGTCGAGATGTCCCGGCCGCTACCGCCGCTGTGGAACGAATTCGATGCGCTGGCGCGAATTCCGCTGCTGGTGGTGCGCGGCGCCAATTCCGACATCCTGTCGCCCGAGACCGTCCAGGCGATGCGGCAACGGCGACAAGAGATGGAAACGGTCGAAGTGCCGGACCAGGGCCATGCGCCGCTACTGGTCGAGCCCGAAATCATCGCCCGAATCGGGGATTTTGCCCGGCGCTGCGCGTCGGCTCCGCAGCGCTGATCCGATTTTATCGACAATCGGCCGGCAACGGCGCTGCCGGTCGCGTTCAAACCACAGACAGCAGCACAGACGACAGCCATAAAAAAGACCCCCGGCGCGAGCGCCGGGGGTCCAAACCTTCAGCCTAGATCAACCGATCAGGGCAGGAAGTTGCGCTGCACGCGCGCCATGACCGACACAATGTTCTGGTCGTCGAAGTTGGTGACCAGGCTCTGCGTCGAGCTCTGCGAAACGCCGGCCGTGGTGCCGCCAAACGCCGTATTCAGCTTGGTGTACATCACGTCCAGACCGAGTTCCAGATCCGGATGGGGGAACCAAGCGGTACGGGTACCAACCTGCCAGAAGCTGAAGTCGGCATCGGCATTCGCCTGGACACCAGGAATAGCTGCGACCAGCGCGGCAGAACCCGCGTCGGTGTAGCTGATCGAGGTGTAGCCGCCGTAGATCGACGTGCGCAGGGCCGGGGACCAGAGGTGCTGATACACACCCGAGAAGCTCCAGCCAGTGGTCTGTTCGATCGAGCCCAGCGCGGTGCTGAACACGCCGTCCGAGACGTAGCCAACGCCGACGCTGCCACCAACGCCGCCGCCATCCTGGAAGCCGAAGTTGTTACCAACGAAGGTGACGTAGCCGATCGCACCCTTGGCATAGTTGGCCTGGATGGCGACGATGTCGCCCTTCATGCCCGGAACGTTCAGCTGCAGGCCGGCGCCGACGGCGTAGCCCCACTTGTCGCTCGGATGACCATTGATGACGCTGTTGGCGCTGCCAAAGTAGCCAGCGGAGGCGTTATGCGCGGCGGCCATCACCTGGGCAGAACCCCAGGCTTGGTCGACACGTACGTTGCCGACGACGTCGAAGGACTTCGCAATCAGCGCGGTGTCCGAAGTGGTGGTCGAGATGGTGGTCGCGGTGATCGCATTGTTGGCGTCGATCAGCAGCGGGGTGCGCGGCTGTTCGAATGCGATGGTGCCCGACAGGCCGTTGCCGAACTGAGCGGTATAGGCAGCGACCATCACGCCTTGCGCGCCGGTGTCAGAGCCGATGCGCGGGTTGCTGTAGTTGTACGGCGCCAGGCTGAGGAAGTCGTAGAACGACTGCGTCAGGCCGAAGGTGAAGCCGGCGAACTGGATGAACGCGCGATCGTAGTGAGGGGCCTTCGTGCCGCCGTCGTTCTGCTCCACGCCGAAACGCGCGTACGAACGAATGGTGCCGTAAGCCGACTGGGTGCGGGCGTCGAGGGTGACGTCGCCGCGGACGCGCCAGCCGATGTTGCGGGTTTCGGTGCGGGTCTGCGAACCTTCGCCGTTCATGATCTGCGTGATGCCGCCGGCGGACGAGCCGGTTTCATACTGGGTGCGGATATAGCCGCCGACCTTCAAGCAGGTGTCGGTGCCGGGCATGTAGTAGAAACCAGCGCCGTACAGGGAGCAAACCTTCACGTACTCGACCGCTTTGGCCTTGACGGGAAGATCGGCTGCCTGGGCCGAGGCGATCGCAACGATACCGGCTGCGCTGCCAAGGAGAAGGCTTTTCACCATCTTCATATTGAACCTCCAAGTTATGTAGTGGGAGGGTTCCGTCTCCGCCGGAGTGCTGAATTGCACCCCTGGAAGGCCCCCTTACGTTCCCCGAAAACTGCCGGAATTCTCTCGACTGAACACAGAACCCGGAAGAAAGAAGCGACCATGGGGTCGCCCCCCGTCGTCGCTTGATCACAATATCCAAGGCGCCTTCTCATGCAATGAAGAAGCGCCGTTCGCACAGGCTGTCGGGCTGGTTTTCAGCCGCGTGTTGCATAAAGAGCACGAATGGAACTCGGCCGATTAAGCATAAATCCGGACCGCCCTGCGGCCGCATAAGGGCCTCATCTTAGATATTTTCTACTTTGTTTTCAATCGATTGTAGCTTTGGACCCGGGCTGAACCGGGTTCTCGGGCGCGGTTAGAAAAGGTTCCGCGGCAAAGTCCGGGGGCCACTTGGCTCGATGTTCCGGGGCAGGCCTGCAGGGCGGGAATCGCCGAATCTTTGTGCCGCGGCCGCGCCCCGGAACCCTAAACCCTTCATAGCGTTCGAATATCGACGAGAATGGCCGCCCCCCGGCGAATCTCTCACGGCGCGAACCGCACCATCCCGGCCGGCGCAAGGTCGTAACCGCCGAGTTCCAACGCCCGCGCCGCCGAAGCTTCCGAGCGCATAAATCCGATAAACGCCTGCAGGGCCGGCCGGAAATAGTCGCGCTGGCGCATCACCAGATCGAACGCCTCCCAGGTCAGCGGCACGAAGTCGAGACCGGCCGCGCTGGCGACCGAGCGAGTCGCCACGCCGCAATCGGCGCGGCCGGCGCGGATCGCCTGCGCGATATCGGGCCCGGTCGGGCATGCGGGATGCACCCGCGTTATCTGATCGATCGCGAGGCCGGCGCGAAACAGCAGCGACAGCATCAGCAAATGCGCGCCGGCGCCTTCCGGCCGCATCGCCATGCGGGCCTTAGTGTTGACGACATCGGCGATCGACAGCAGACGCAGCGGATTGCCCGACGCCACGACAAAGCCCTGCTCACGCCGCACGAAGCCGATCAGCACCGCGTCATGAAACGCGCCGCGCGCCTGCAAGGCGGCGACATTGGCGTCGCCGGCATTGTCGAGCGCGTGCAGATGAATCGCGGCCGCCACCACCCCGCCCTGCTCGAATCGGGCAAGGCCCGCCTCACTGCCTTCTGGCAGGGTCGCGAGGCCGGAACCGCTCTCTCTTAGAGCCCATTCCAGCAGCGGATCGTGGCTGCCGCCCACGATCGGCAATGGCGCTGCGGCATCGAACCCGTCCGGCCGCGCCAGGCTGGAGCTCAGCCAACGATCGAGCTCCTCCTTCGGAAACAGCCACTTCCCGGTTACCTTGGTGCACGGGATCGCACCCTCGCTGACCAACTCATAGATCTTGCGCTCTTTGAGCCGGAGATACTCGGCGGCCTCCTGAGTCGTCAGCAGACGCATCCGCGCGGCTTCCTTATCTCGATAGATGAGCCAGCTCAGTCATTATCGCGTACCGCCGAGAACCGCCATCCGTCCGTGGAGGCGCGTGGCCGACGCACTACCAAAGCGATTGCCGCGCCCGTTCCGGCCATGCCCGGTCATACTCCTCGCCGTCGACCCGATTCTCGCTCATTTAGGATCGCGCACGATATTGCGCAGCGAATCCACCCGGTTGTTGCCACGGCGGTCGGGCATCATCAGGGTCTTTTCGTCGTGCACGCGGACGAAGCCGGCCCTGTCGCCGCGCGGCGAGCAATCGAGCCCTTCCGGCCCGGAGGTCGCGAGCGGACGAACGGCGATTGTCGATCAGCACTTGGTAGCGCGGCGTGATCCGGTCGGCGACCTTGACGGTCGAGGCCTCGTTGGGCTGGCCGTAAATGGCTTCAAGCGCCTCGACGGATTGGATGATCGACACGGCTGCCCCTACCCCTTGATGACCCTCAGCAGTTCGGAAGCATGGTCTTCGGCGCGCCCGACATTGTTGATGACCACGTCGAACGCGGCGTCCGGAACGGTGCGAAGGAGCCGGTCGTCGAGCTTGCCGTCGCTGCTGCGCGCGCGCCCGGCGAGACGCGCCGCGAGAACATCCGGCGGCGCCGTGACGGACACGACCGTCACATGGGCAAACGTCTCGCGGCACCCCGCGATAACGGTGCGCGACACATTGGCCACGACGGTGCGGCTGGCGCGGATGTCATCGACGATCGAGCACGGCAGTCCGTAATAGAGGCCATGCGCCTGCCAGTGAACGGCGAACGCGCCGCGCGTCATCGCCTGCGCGAAGTCGGCCGGCGAGATGGATTCATTGTCTTCGAACGACGAGGCTTCGCGGGTCACCACGCGCTTGGGAAACACGACGCTACTGTCGTCCGCGCAGGCTGCGCGCACCAGATCGAGCAGCGTGTCCTTGCCGGCGCCGCTTGGGCCGACGACCAGCACCAGCCGTCCGGGACCTAACGGCTGCGCAGGATCACCGGATGGGCTCGCCGCTGTCACGATACGCGATGTCCTTCCCGCCAGACGCTGCGAACCACCGGCACGTCGCCGGCGACATGCACGCGGATCAAGTCGGCGCGCTTGCCGACCGCGATCGCACCACGGTCGTTCAGGCCGACCGCTTCGGCCGGCGTCTTGCTGACCATGCGCACGGCGGAAGCCAGATCAATCGCCAGCACGTGCTTCGGCGCCGCGATATTGCCGGAATGCGAGCCGCCGCGCATGACATTCGCGCGCCCATCAGGATGCCGATGCGGGCCGCATGCAGGCCGCGCGCCGCCTCCAGGGTGGTCGGGAATTCGGCCACCGAGACCCGGTCGCGCACCGCGTCGGTGACGTTCTCGTCGGTCGTGTCGTCGTGGCTGGTCAGCGGAATGTCGTATTGCTGGGCCAGCGCTACGATCTGGCGCATGTTGGTTTCCGCGTAAGCCTTCTGGTATTCGAAGCGCTTGGCGAATAGCACGTCCAACTGCTGATCCATGACGCTGACGGGCGCGGTCCCGGCCGAGCGCCGCCTCATGGCGACATTGCGGGACTGTCGACCGGATCGCATTATGTCGCCAGGACGATGCCGGCTCGCGGTTTCGAATCGTAAGCCATTACGCTTTGCGGACGATGTCCTGACCGCCACGCCGGACGGGACGGTTCACGCAAAAACGTAGCCGGCCACCTTTCGGGAGCAGCCGGAGCTAATTCCGACATTAATATCAGACACTTACGCACACGATAGTTGGCGGAGACGAAGGGATTCGAACCCTTGATACGCCTTTGGAGCGTATAACGGTTTAGCAAACCGCCGCCTTCAGCCACTCGGCCACGTCTCCGTCCGCGCGGATATGCCTGAGCGCCGGGGCGTTGGCAAGGCAACCGCCCGCGGCAATTCCGCGGGCATGCCGGTCCTGCACGACGAATTAGTGCGTGGTCAGCCAGGTGCGGGCAGCGCGCTGGGCCGTCGCGATTTCCTGCTCGGACATCTGCTCGGCGATTTCGCGGCGCAGCCGCGCGGCGTCCTCGTGGCCCTTCATCGAAGCAAGGTTGAACCACTTGTGCGCCGACACGAGATCGAGCGGCACGCCGCGTCCGGCCGCGTACATCATGCCGAGGTCGAACAACGCATCGCCGCGCGCGGGCGCTTCGCCCATCGGAGCCCGGTCGATTTCCGCCATTTCAAAACGTGCCATGAAGGCCTCCCCTGTTCTAGGGCGCGGTCCGCTGTCCTGTCGGAGTTCGCGCTACAATTTTGCTTCGGCCCCCCAAGGCCGATGACCCGGATGATGCGTAGAAAATTTGAACAGTGGTTTAAGTATCGCGATGAATCGAACGTGAACGCGCGCGCCGCGCCGACGGTAGAAACCCACATAAAATGGGCTTAAATCGCGTGTTTGCTGCATTTCCGCGGGTTCCGAACATGGTTCGGTAACCGTGCCTGTTGGCGACGCGATAACCACGCGGCCGGATCGGCGAAGCGCGCGCTTCGCACGACACAACTCGATGCGAACGGCCGCAGCCTTGCCGCCACGGAATCCGTCGCCGGAAAAGTTCACACGTGCCCATCTGTGCAACGCAGCCGGTCGATGCCGACGTTTCGCCCTATTGAGGGTGTCAATCGACCGTGAGCGGAGCGGCTCACGGTCAGCCTTCCCACAAGCGTGGGTTGCGGATTAAAATGGCCGACATTCAGTCTTGGGAGGAAAAACGATGCACCATCTTCAAAAACTGGCGGCACTGACCGCCGCGATACTGACCTTGGGAATGGCAGACGGCCGCGCCGCGGAGCCGAACGGCACCTGGAGCACCGAGGGCGGCCTGTCGCGCGTCCGCATCGGCGCCTGCGGCGATGCGCTGTGCGGCACCATCGTCTCGCTCAAGGAGCCGAATGATCCGGAAACCGGCAAGCCGAAACTCGACAAGAACAATGCCGACGCCGGCAAGCGCAGCCGTCCGCTGATCGGCGTCCCGATCGTGCTCAGCATGAAGAAGAGCGGCGCGGATAAGTGGCAGGGGCAGGTCTACAACGCGACCGACGGCAAGACCTATAGCGGCTCCCTGACCCTGACAGGCGGCGACAGCCTCAAGCTCGAAGGCTGCGCGCTGGGCGGCCTGGTCTGCAAGGCGCAGGCCTGGACGCGCACGAACTGAGGCTCGCCCTCGCCCCGACCTCGGGTTTACCTGAGGTCGGCATGAAAGTAGCGAAGTCGGATAAATCCGACTTCGCGGCGAGAGATGAAGACAAGCCCGCGCATGACGAGGGAGTGTGGTTCAAGCTCTCCAGGAAACGCTCTAGCGCGCGCGCTGACCGAACAGCACGGCCTGCACCTGCGGGTCGAGCATGTTGACCTTGCCGTGCTCTTCGGCCGTGACGGCAAAGCCGCGCTTGACCGCGGGACGCGTCTGGACCCGATCGAGCCAGCGGGCGAGATGCGGGAAATCCTTGATGTCCTGACCCTGCTTCTCCCAACCGCGCGCCCAGCCGACGCAGGCCATGTCGGCGATCGAATATTTGTCCGCCAGAAACTCGCGGTCGGCGAGCCGCTTGTTCATCACGCCGTAGAGGCGGTTGACCTCATTGACGTAGCGGTTGATCGCGTACGGAATCTTCTCCGGCGCATAGTTGCGGAAGTGATGCGTCTGCCCGGCCATCGGCCCCAGGCCGCCCATCTGCCAGAACAGCCACTCGTCGACCGCGACGCGGGCGCGCTCGTTGGCCGGATAGAACTTGCCGGTCTTGCGGCCGAGATATTGCAGGATGGCGCCCGACTCGAACACCGAGATCGGCTTGCCGCCCGGCCCGTTCGGATCGACGATCGCCGGCATCCGGTTGTTCGGCGAGATCTTCAGAAAGTCCGGCTCGAACTGCTCGCCCTTGGAGATGTTGACCGGGATCGTGTTGTACGGCAGCCCGCACTCCTCCAGCATGATCGAAATCTTGTAGCCGTTCGGGGTCGGCCAGAAATACAGGTCGATCGGCTGCTGCCGCGGCGCACGCTTGGCCGCTGACTTGCTCTTTGCCGACTTTTTCGCCGCCGACTTGGCGGACTGTCCAGTGCGTTTGGCGCTTGCCTTCGCGGCGGCCGGCTTACGCGTGACCTTGGACGAAGACTTGGCCTTCAGGGAAGACTTGGCCTTCACTGAAGACTTCGAAGAAGACTTCGAACGGGCCTTGGTCTTGGATTTGGACTTCGATGCGGCGCGCGCCATGCAAAACTCCCTGCGTCGGCGGAAAGAGGCGTCAACGTCCGACACGTAGGATCGGCCGCGGCGATCCGCAACCGCGTCCAACGATGCCCTCGCCTCTCTAGACCCAGTATAGGCCTGTCGGGTCGGTGGCGCTCCACGCTGAGCCGGGCGACGAACAAACCAAAACGATGATGGAGGATTTAGCGTGGCGCTCATTGCGCCCGACGCCGATCTAAGGCGAACCAAACCCGCTCGCCGATCAGGCTGTCTCGACAAGGCTCGCGACCTACGAGGCTCGAAACCCGGCCCACCATACGGACGAGGCTCGTCCATAAGAGGCGTCTCGTTATGGTACAGCCGAACAAAACATGTCCGGGACCGAGGGCGTCGGCGAGATGCTCGAGATACGAGCCCGAAAGAGGATTGCTCCAGATTCGGGAAAACGAAGGCTTACCTTCGCTTCCGCATCACACCCCGGTCCTAGAACCGCGGTGCGACGCTCGTATCTCCGTCCCGCCGACGCCCTCCGCTATCGCCCGGCCGGCGTGGCCACTTGGCTCAGCTTGGAAGCTGGCCCGCATCGGCCTCGCCGGCATGTGCGAATGGCGATCGACATCAGATGACGTCGAGCGCGTTATCGTAGGCTTACTTCTTAGCCTTGCGCTTCGTCTTCTTGGCAGTCTTCTTCACTGCCGACTTCGTCTTCGTCTTGGCCTTCTTAGCTTTCTTCGCCATGCTGCCCTCCTTAGCCACATCGAGTGGCGCTTTAGGAACAGTGCAGTCGCGAATCGATCTGCACTGCATTCCGAATACTACACAACAACGAAAAAAGCAGCGTTCCACTTAACGAAACGTGTACGCGCGTCACTCAACGCCGCGTCGCGCCGACATCGGCGAACGTCAAGAGGATGATGACGCGCGTCGCAACACGAATGCGCGAGAACATCATCGCGATGACGCGCATTTTGCAAAAGTATCGATGTCATGCGGATTTCTTTGATGTCGAAGACCGCGCATCGCGCGTCGGCGCGCTAAAAAAAATCAAAAATATTGTCGTCGTGCGCGTCTCGCATGAGCCGATATTGCGCAGTCGCACAGATCAAAAATATTTTTACACAGCCACGCTTGAATCGCGTTTCGAGAGCCTCTCGAGAGCGTCACTCGAACGCAAAACGTGCGAATCGCTAAAACTGATTCGGATAAGAGACGCCTCATGCGCGTCGCGAAGAGGTGTCGAAGAGACGTTGAAGAGGTCTCGAACACGCCTCGATGAGGTCTCGAAGAGGTCTCGAAGAGTTCGCACGAGGTGTCGTG
>JAQGJU010000149.1 GCA_028290465.1 Xanthobacteraceae bacterium
TCTGCGCGGTGAGGGGTTCTAGATTCTGAGTTTCTGAAACAACGACGTGTTGTCGAACCTCGACGGCGTCATGCAAGTCGTTACCTAGAAGGTGCTTGCTGGGTTACCCCCACCCCGATCGCCTTCGGCGAGCGACCCTCCCCGCAAGGGGGAGGGTAAGTAAGTGCGAGGCAGAGGTTAGAAGCTCACCCCGCGCCGCGCCAACAAATCCTGCACGGCCTTGACCAGATCGGCCTCGGCCACCGCGAACTGCGCCTCGGCCTGTTTCTTCAGATAGTCGTCGCGCTCTTTCGAGAGCGTCGCGATCTCGGCGCCGAGCACCAGATCCTTGATCTGCACTTCGCCCTTCGCCTTCTCGTCGCCGCCCTGGATGATCACGCAAGGCGAATTGCGCCGGTCGGCGTATTTGAACTGCGCGCCCATGTTCTTCGGATTGCCGAGATAGAGCTCGGCCCTTATGCCGGCGTCGCGCAGCCGCTTCACCATGCCCTGGTAGTCGGCGAGGCGGTCTTTATCGAATACCGTGACGACGACCGGCCCGGCGGCCGGCTTGGTGTCGAGTTTGCCGATCAGCGTCAGCGCCGCTTGCAGGCGCGACACGCCGATGGAGAATCCGGTGGCCGGCACCTTCTCCGGGCGGAAGCGCCCGACCAAGCCGTCATAGCGTCCGCCGCCTGCGACCGAGCCGAACCGCACCGGGCGGCCTTTTTCATCGTTAGTCTCGAACGTCAGCTCAACTTCGTAGACTAGGCCGGTGTAGTATTCGAGACCTCGAACGACCGAAGGTTCGATACGGACGCGGTCGCCATATCCTGCGCTTTCGATCAGATCGGCAAATTGCTCAAGCTCATTGATCCCGTCTTGGCCTGTCGGTCCCAAGGCGATATTCGACGTTATGTTGGCGACGGTGGACCGGTTTGTATCGCGCGACTGCGCGGTCACGTACATCATGACGGTGCCGATGGACGGATTGTCGAGGCCGGCGCCTTTGGTGACGTCGCCGCTTTCATCTTTGCGACCAGCGCCCAAAAGTTGTTGGACGCCATCGTGTCCAAGACGATCATATTTATCGATTGCGCGCAGCACCGTCAGTCGCTTGCCGGCGTTTTCATCTCCGCCGAGTCCAATCGACTCCATGACCCCATCCAGCACCTTGCGGTTATTCACCTTCACCACGTACTGGCCGCGCTTGATTCCGAGCGCCTCCATGGTGTCGGCGGCCATCATGCAGATCTCGGCGTCGGCCGCCGGCGAGCTCGATCCGACCGTGTCGGCGTCGAACTGCATGAACTGGCGAAACCGCCCCGGACCCGGCTTCTCGTTGCGATAGACGTAGCCGGCGCGGTACGAGCGATAGGGCTTCGGCAGCGCGTCGTAGTTTTCGGCGACGTAACGCGCCAGCGGCGCCGTCAGGTCGTAGCGCAGGCTGATCCACTGCTCGTCGTCGTCCTGGAACGAGAACACGCCTTCGTTCGGCCGGTCCTGGTCGGGCAGGAACTTGCCGAGCGCATCGGTGTATTCCATCGCCGGGGTTTCGACCGGGTCAAAGCCGTAGCGCTCATAGACCACGCGGATTTTCTCCAGCATGTCGCGCGTCGCCGCGATCTCGGCCGGGCCGCGATCCGCCAGCCCGCGCGGCAGGCGCGCCTTCAAACGCTGCTGTTTTTCGTTGGCCAAGACACAAAACCTCGCGCTGTCGGTGAGACGGCGGTTGGTATCGCATGGGGGGTAGGGCCGCAAGGCGGCCAGCCTCCGGCCGACTGCGGGTGGAGATTATGGGCGATATACACGACTCTCCGTCGGCTAAAGCGTATTGCGCCAAGTGACGCAAGATAGGTAGCCACGTATACTTTGAACAAGAAAGAATTCGGCACCCCGCGAATCGTATCCCGCATCCCGGGCGCCGGCTTCCTGCGCAATTCCAAGCTGGAAAACGTCGTCAATGTCCGGGCCAGTTATGGGGCCGAGACCGAAGACTGGGTTCGGCATCTGACCGAGGATCTCGGCCATCCTGTACCAGGACGACGCGTTCGGCCGCTCCGGCCTGGACGGCATCAAGGCCGCGCTAAAAAAGCGCAATATGGAGCTGGCCCCCGAGGGCACCTTCGAGCGCAACACCATCGCGGTGAAGTCGGCGCTGCTGACGCTCAAGCGGGCCAGCCGGAGGCCGTGGTCATGGTTGGGCCCTACAAGCCGTGAGCCGAATTCATCAAACTGGCCCGCAAGATCGATTTCACGCCGGAGTTTGTGAATATCTCCTTCGTGGGGCGCCAATGCGCTGGCGGCCGAACTCGGCCCCGACGGCAAGGGCGTCATCGTCAGCCAGGTGGTGCCGTTCCCGGCCGATACCTCGTCAAGCACACCACCCGTGCCGCGCTGCTTCAGTCGCGCAGCACCACGGTCAGCAGCGAGGAGTGGACCTGAAGGCCGCCATTGTAGTGGATGAAGCCGTGGCGGCGGAATTTGTTCATGAAATGGCTGACGCGGGAGCGCGTAGTGCCGATCATCTCGGCCAGCACTTCCTGGCTGATCTTCGGAATGATCGGCTCCGGTTTTCCCTCCTTGCCGAAATTGGCCAGGATCAGGAGCAGGCGCGCCAACCGCTTCTCGCTGGAATTGAACAATTGATCCATCAGATCCTCCTCAATACGGAGAGTCCGAGCCAACAGGAACGCGGTGAATACGTCGGCAAATTTCGGTTCGCTATGCAGCACCCGGATCATCGCGTCCCTGTCGATTCGCATGACCGAGGAGTCCGTCATTGTGGTGGCGGACGCCATCCGTTTCGGCTGCCGGCGAGGCAGCCTTCACCGAAGAAATCGCCGGGGCCGAGAATGCCAAGCACGGCTTCCTTGCCGCTTTTCGCCAGCACCGAGATTTTGACCTTGCCCTTCTGCACGTAATAGACGGCGCTCGCGGTCTCGCCCTGGGTGAATACCGGACGGTCCTTCGGGTATTTGGCGATCGACCGGCCGGCACCGATCCGGGCGAGAAACTGTTTCGGATCGAACTTGGCCGAGGCGGCCAGGATGGCCGGAAGCTTCGGCTTCGGTTTGCGCGCCGCCCCCGACACGGATCGCGGCCGCTTTACCGGCTGGCCCGATGGCGCCAATCGCTTCACGCTCATGCTCGGTCCCTATGTAAGACGAAACGCTTGCCGGTTCGCATGCGCGGCGCCGACCGCCATGCGGGCCATGGCAAAATGACGATCTGCCGCGGCGAGTTAAGGCAACGTCCGCCACGGGATGACCCGATGCTTCCGATGGCTCTCCGCTCGCACGACAGATGCGACCGAAGCGCTGGCACATAAGCACCCTACATAGCATTTGGGCGTATGCCAGTGCTGGTCTCCATTTTAGATGTATTTTTGCGTGTTTCCACCAATTCGTGTGCTGTATATATTCCTAATTTGCGCCCTTGTGCCGGCTCGACGTACACCAGCGTCCAAGCACCCAGCAGATTAAGGACTTCGCCATGCCGCCGACCGGCCTTGCGTCCAGCGTACCGAACGATCTTGAGGCGTATTGGCTGCCGTTCACGCCGAATCGCGCCTTCAAGAAGGCGCCGCGCCTGCTGGTCGCGGCCAACGACATGCATTACACGGCCAGCGACGGTCGCGCGGTGCTGGACGCCGCCGCCGGGCTTTGGTGCTGCAATGCCGGCCACAACCGCGCGCCGATCGTCGAGGCGATCCGCCATTCGGCCGGCACGCTGGACTATTCGCCGCCGTTCCAGTTCGCCAATCCGCAGGCCTTCGAACTGGCGAGCCGGATCGCCGCGCTGGCGCCCGGCGATCTCGACCATGTGTTCTTCTGCAATTCGGGTTCGGAAGCGGTCGACAGCGCACTGAAGATCGCGCTCGCCTATCACAACATCGCCGGGCAAGGCGCGCGCACCCGGCTTATCGGCCGCGAGCGCGGCTATCACGGCGTCGGCTTCGGCGGAATCTCGGTCGGCGGCATCGTCAACAAGCGTAAAATGTGCGGCACGCTGCTGGCCGGCGTCGACCATCTGCCGCACACCTATAGCCGCGAGCATCAGGCCTTCACCAAGGGCGAGCCGGACTGGGGCGCGCATCTGGCCGACGATCTGGAGCGCATCGTCGCGCTGCACGACGCCTCGACCATCGCGGCCGTGATCGTCGAGCCGATGGCGGGCTCGACCGGCGTGCTGCCGCCGCCCAAGGACTATCTGAAAAAGCTGCGCGCGATCTGCGACAAGTACGGCATCCTGCTGATCTTCGACGAAGTGATCACCGGCTTCGGCCGGCTGGGTTTTGCCTTCGCGGCCGAGCGCTACGGCGTCGTGCCGGACATGATCACGTTCGCCAAAGGCGTCACCTCCGGCACCGTGCCGATGGGCGGCGTGATCGTGCGGGCCGGAATCTACGACGCGTTCATGCGCGGGCCGGAGCACGTCATCGAACTGTTCCACGGCTACACCTATTCGGCGCATCCGTTGGCCTGCGCGGCCGGGCTTGCGACGCTGAATCTCTACCGCGAGGAAAAGCTGTTCGAACGCGCCAAGGCGCTGGAGCCGATGTTCGCCGATGCCGTGATGGGGCTGAAAAGCCTGCCGGGCGTGCTCGATATTCGCACCCTCGGCATCGTGGCCGGCATCGATCTCGCGCCGCATCCGGACGGCGTCGGAAAACGCGGCACCGCCGCAATGGAGCATGCGTTCCACAAGGAAGATCTGCTGGTGCGGACCACCGGCGACACCATTGCGCTGTCGCCGCCGCTGATTGTCAGCGAAGCGCAGATCGGCGAGATCGTCGAAAAGGTCGGCCGCGTTATAAAGGCCGTGAGCTGATTGGGGCTATTCTGGCGTGCGCGGCGGCACAAAGCCGATCGTCGCGCCGCGACGGTCGGCGTCGGTCTCGCCGACGATGTAGGTCGGGCGGCGGCGTGTCTCGCGCAGGATGCGGCCGACATATTCGCCGATGATGCCGAGCACCAGCAATTGCGCGGCGCCCAATAGGGCGATCGCCGCCATGATCGAGGTCCAGCCGGCGACGGTGTGCTGCACGAACAGAAAACTGATCACCGAATAGATCACGAACAGAAAGCCCAGCGCCGCGAAGCCGAGCGCCAGATAGATCGCCATGCGCAACGGCCGCACCGAATGCGCCGCGATGCCGGTGATCGCAAGATCGACCATCTTGCGCAGCGAATACTTGCTGGTGCCGTGGGTGCGCTCGCCGCGCGCATAGGGCAGCGTCACCATCGGGAAGCCGAGCCAGCGCACCAGCCCGCGCAGGAAGATGTCCTGGTCCTCCAGGCTGTTGACGACGTCCACGACAGCCCGGTCGAGCAGCATGTAGTCGGCGCTGCCGGGTTCGATGCGCACGTCGCCGATGCTGTCGAGCAGGCGGTAATACGCGTTCGAGGTAAAGCGCTTGGTCGCCGAGACGTCGGCCTCGGTATCGTTGCGCCGCGTCGCCACGATCTTGGCGCCCAGCCGCCACGCCGCGATCAGTTCGGGGATCAGTTCCGGCGGATGCTCGAAGTCTGAATCCATCACGATCACGGCGGTGCCGCGTGCCTGCCGCAGGCCGGCCCGCAAGGCGGCCTGATGGCCGAAATTGCGGGTGAACGACACGTAGCGCACCTCGGGGTGCCGCTCGGCGGCCTCGCGCAGCGCCGCCAGCGTGCCGTCCTGGCTGCCGTCGTCGACGAACACGACTTCGCAGCGGCCGTAGGGCGCAAGGAGGCGCACCAGTGTCTCACACATCCGGGCGATATTGCCGGCTTCATTGTGGGCCGGCAGGACGACCGACAGATCGGGGGAGGAGGTGCGCATGAACTCTCATGAACGAGGGGCGATTGACGGAAGCAGGCCGGCCGGGCAGTTGTCTGGTCTGTATGTCGGTTGTCTGTCGGTCATCCGACAGGCGGGCGCAATCTAGTGCCTTTCCCCATATAGGGAAATCGCAAAGCAGGGACGGACGGAATGGCGTTGCCGGATGGTTATCGCGGGGCTGGACTGGTCGCGTTCGCGCGCCGTTCGCCCGGCCGCGCCCTGGCGATCGTGCTCGGCCTGCATCTGGTCATCTGGACCATCCTGCCGATCCTGGCGTCGCCCAATCTGCAGCTTGATCTCGCCGAGGATCTCGCGCTCGGCAAGGAGTGGCAGCTCAGCTACTGGAAGCACCCGCCGCTGCCGTGGTGGCTGGCCGATCTCGCTTATCGCATTACCGGGCAGATCGACATCGTGTATCTGCTCGGCCCGCTGGCGGCGGTGCTGTGCTTCTACGGCGTATGGCGGCTGGCGCGCGACGTCACCACGCCGCTCAATGCACTGATCGCGGTGCTCGCGCTCGAAGGCATTCATTACTACAATTTCTCGGTCGTGAAATTCGCCCACGACCAGATGCAGTTGCCGTTCTGGGCCTTCGCGGCGCTGTTTTTCTATCGCGCGATCACGCGGCAAAAGGCGACGGACTGGCTCGCGGCCGGCGCGCTGCTGGCGCTGTGTTTCTGGTCGAAATATGCCGCCTTCGCGCTGGCCGGCAGTTTCGGCCTGTTCCTGCTGTTCGATCCGACCGCACGGCGGAACTGGCGCACGCCCGGCCCCTATCTGATGGCGCTTGCCTTCGCAGTCGTGCTGGCGCCGAACATCTACGGACTGGTCCAGACCGAGTTCATGCCGTTCCGCTATGTCGAGGCGCGGGCCAAGACGGCGACGCATTGGTACCATTACATCGTATTTCCGCTGCAATGGACCTTCGGCCAGATCGGCTATGTGCTGCCGGCAATTGGCCTGTTCGGGCTGCTGTATGCGCGCGCCGAACGGCGGCCGGCGGTGATCACCGCAGCGGACGCGGCTTTCGCGCGGCGCTACGTCACCATGTTGGCGCTCGGGCCGTTCCTGGTGACGACCGTGGTCGCGCTGGCGGCCGGGCGATTGCCGGTCGCGATGTGGGGCTATCCGTTGTGGTCGTTCGCGCCGCTCGCCGCGGTGCTGTGGCTCGGCGAGGCGACCGACGAACGCCGGTTGACCTGGTTCGCGCGCGCGTTCGTTGCGCTGTTCGTCGCCATCCCGGTGGCTTACGCGGCTACCCAATGGGGCGAGCCGCTGATCCGTAAGCGCGCGCGCGCCACTGATTTCCCCGGACGCGCATTCACCGAAATCGTCACCAAGGCCTGGCAGGACCAGACCGGCGCGCCGCTGGTGTATGTCGCGGGCAGCGAATTCGCCGTCAACAATGTCGCCGTCTATGCGCCGAGCCATCCGCATGTCGTGGTGCATGGCGAACCGAAACTCAGCTCCTGGATCGACATGGCGGATCTGCGCCGGCGCGGCGTGCTGCTGGTCTGGGAAGAGGGCCACGCCCAGGCCAAGCTGGACGAATGGAACAGCACCTTTCCGGGCATGCGGATCGGGCCGCTGCTGGAAATTCCGCAGCAGACGCTGCGGCCGATCCCGCCGGCCCGGCTGCGCTACGCCATCGTGCCGCCGCAGCCCTAAAGCTTGTGTAAGCACTAAGCGTTATCGCACCATCTGGTTTCTGCCCGCTTGCATGGCCGGCGCGCCTCATGGACAGTGTTTCCGGCCCGGCGAATCATCTCCCGGTTGATGCGGAGCGCCGCGCGGAGAGCCCATGTCGCGCCTGACCGCCATTTTTGTCGCCGTCTGTTCGATCCTGATTTCGGCTTCGGTCGGCGCCATCCTCTACATGATGTTTGGGCTGAGCGGCGCCGAGTCGGCCGTGGTCGGCGTGGCGGTGCTGACCGCGCTCGGCCTGTACACCGCCATGACCAGCCGGGGCCGCGATCGCAGCGATGTCAGCATGCAGATCGCTGATCTGTCGCGCGGCACCGGCGACCTTGCCCGTCAGGTCGCCGAACTGGGCCGCCGGGTCGTCGCCGTTGAGTCCAAGATCGACGGCGCGGTCGACAAGGCGTTGGCCGCCACCGAGCCTCTGGCCAGCGAGATCGGCGAACTCGGCGTGCTGGTCACCCGGCTTGCCGAATCGGTGGCCGCGCATGACACGGCGGCGTCCCGTCAGATCCAGGCGACCATGTTTGTCGCGCCATCATCTGGCACGTCGTCGTCTGCCCCGCCCTCCGAAGCGTCGGCCTACGGCGCTCCAGCCGTTCAGCAGGCCCCGCCGGCAAAGCCAGCCGTGAGCCCGCCGTCCGAGGCCCGGTCCGATTCGATCCTCGAATTGGGCGAGCCGGTGCCCCCGCCATTCAAGGGCATGGAGCGCAAAGCCATTCTCGAAATGTTGGCGCGGGCGATCGAGGCCAATCGCGTCGACCTGTATCTGCAGCCGATCGTCACGCTGCCGCAGCGCAAGGTGCGCTACTACGAGGCGATGTCGCGGCTCAAGACCGACGACGGCGAAGTGGTGCCGGCCTCGGCATTCCTGGAATATGCCGAGAGCAGCGGCCTGATGCCGAAGCTCGACAATCTGCTGCTGTTCCGTTGCGTGCAGGTATTGCGCCGGCTGCTGCTGAAGAACCGCGACATCGGCCTGTTCTGCAATATCTCGGCGCCGACACTGACCAGTCAGCTCTACCCGCAATTGCTGGAATTCCTGGAGGCGAACAAAGCGCTGGGACCGTCGCTGGTGTTCGAATTCACCCAGGCCGCCTATCGGGCGATGGGTCCGATGGAGCAGGAGAGCATGGCGGCGCTGGCCGAGCGCGGCTTCCGGTTCTCGATGGACAATCTGACTGACCTGCGGTTCGAACCGCGCGATCTATCCGAACGCGGCTTCCGCTTCATCAAGGCGCCGGGCGCCCTGCTGCTCAATCAGGCCACGGCGGCGACCTCCAATATCCATCCGGCCGACATGTCCGATCTCCTTGGCCGGTTCGGCATCGACCTGATAGCCGACAAGATCGAAGGCGAGACCATGGTGGTGGATCTGCTCGATTACGACGTGCGGTTCGGCCAGGGCTTCCTGTTCTCGCCGCCCCGGCCGGTGCGGGCCGAGGCCTTGCAGGGCATCACCGAGCGTAACGACGTGGTCGCGCGCGACGCGCCCATCGCCGACGAGCCGCGCCGCGACCCGCCGGCCGATGGCCGGCCCGCCGGTACCGGCCAGCGCACCGGCGGCATCGCCGCGCTGGCGCGCGGAGTCGTGGTGCGCAACGGCTGATCCACCGTAAAGGCGTCTTTATAGAGAAGCGCGTTTTCTTTACGCGAACCGGATGCCACTTCGCTTGAAAACGCTCTAGGTGACGGCGGCCGGGCGATCGGTTAAGGACGCACCGTTCTGAACCGAAAGGCCGTTATGTCCGCCCTCCCGTTGTCCTCGATCCCGCCCTTCATCGATCATTTTGCCAAGCTCGCGTCCGGCTACGACGTCATCCTGAGCGACGTCTGGGGCGTGGTGCATAACGGCATCGTGGCCACCCCGGAGGCCAGCGACGCGCTGACCCGATTTCGGGCTGGCGGCGGCCGTGTGGTGATGATCACCAATGCGCCACGGCCGAACGCCGATGTGGCCCGGCAGATCGAACAGTTCGGCGTCGCCCGCAGCGCCTATGATGCGATTGTATCTTCCGGCGATGTCACGAGAGCCGAGATCGCGGCGCGTCCGGGCCAGAGCGTGTTTCATCTCGGCCCGCAGCGCGACCTGCCGATTTTCGCAGGCTTTGACGCCGCTCTCGTGCCCCTCGAGTCCGCCGACTACGTGGTGTGCTCGGGGCTGTTCCACGACGAGACCGAAACGCCGGACGATTACGCCAAGATGATCGAGCAGATGCGCAGCCGCGACCTGTTCATGGTGTGCGCCAATCCGGATGTGGTGGTGGAGCGCGGCGACGAATTGGTTTATTGCGCCGGCGCCATCGCCGACCGCTACGCGGCGGCGGGCGGCAAGGTGCTGTATGCCGGCAAGCCGTACCGGCCGATCTACGAGACCGCGCTGAAGCTGGCGCGCCCGGACGGCGGCACCGGAACCGCGCGCGTGCTGGCGATCGGCGATTCGATCCGCACCGATCTCAAGGGTGCGGCGGCGTTCGGCATCGACTGCCTGTTCGTCACCGCCGGCATTCACGCCGAAGAGCTGGGCGCGCGCGATGCGCCCGATCCGGCGGTGCTCGGCAAGCTGTTCACGGCCGCCGGCGTGCACCCGACGGCGGTGACGACAAAGCTGGTGTGGTAGCGCAGCAGCCTTTGTTTGCTTGTAGGTGGGCGCGCTTCGCTTCGCCCACCCTACGGTCTGAATTCTATCTCAGTCGCCAAATCCCGGAGGCGCGCGACCGCCCCAATAGCTGCCGAGCGTATCGGTCGGCCAGACCTTCGGATTCTGCGGCTGGTCCTGGTGCCACGGACGCGGCTCGAAATAGCCGAGGCTTTCCTGCTTCATCTGATCGAGCTCGCAATACAGCTCCATGATCTGGCCGTCTGGGTTCTTGTGATAGATGAACACGTTGTGGCCGATGACGTGGCGGCCCGGTCCCCACACCAGATGATAGTTGTGCCGGCCGAGGAAATCGCAGGCGCGCTGGATTTCGGCCCAGTCCTTCAGTTCGAAGGCGATGTGATGCATCTTCTCGTGCGCGCCGTGCGACGCGAAGTTGATCGTGTGATGATCCGGTCCGCAGCGCAGGAACGCGAAGAAATCGCTGCGCCAATCCGAAATCCGAAATCCCAGCACATCGGTGTAGAAGCTGACGACCTTCTGGATATCGGCGACGTTGAACGCCAGATGACCGAGTTTGAGCGGCGTAAATCCGCTCGGCGCGGCGTCGAACGGTGCCATCTTGGCGGACGTGAAAATCTCGATCTCGGTGCCCTTCGGATCGGAGAACGCCAGCACGTCGGAGATCGCCGGCGTTGCGTCGCTGCGGCGCTTGGCCGTGATGCTCTTGTCTGAAAGCGCGCGCGATAGAGCAGTCAGATCGTCGTTCGGATCAGCTTCGAACGCGATCTTGGTGCAGCGAGGCTGGTCGCCCTGTTCGAGCACCACCGTCTGCTGCCCGAGGCGCGTCGACAGGAAGGCGCGGCCTTTCTCGCGCCCGGTCAGCGCCAAGCCGAAAATCTGCGTGTAATATTCGATCTGGCGGTCGAGATCGGGAGTCTCGAGGGTGGCGTGGCCAATGCGTCGAACGTTGATCATGGGTGGTTCCTCACGATTTGGAATCGGCAATGACGTGATCGCGCACCGCGACCTGCATGCGTCCGATGCGGTCGATCTCCGCCGTCAGCACATCGCCATGTTGAATGGGACCAACGCCGGCCGGGGTGCCGGTGAAGATCATGTCGCCGGGCTTGAGCGTCGCAAAGGTCGAACAATAGGCGATCAGGCCGCGCACGTCGGTGATCATGTCGTTGAGCAAGGTCTGCTGCTTCAACACGCCGTTGGCGTGCAGCGACATGTTCAACTGCTGCGGATCCGGAATCGCGTCGGCGCTGGTCATCCACGGTCCGACCACCGTGTAGGTGTCGAGCGACTTGCGAAACGAGCGGTCTTCCGGTCCCCGCACGGTGATGTCGAGGCCGATCGCATAGCCGGCCACGATATCGAGCGCGTGTTCCGGCTTGATGTCGCTGGCCTGCCGGCCGATGACGGCCACCAGTTCGACTTCATAGTCGGTGCGCCGCTCCGGAAAACGGCGGACCACGCCGGCGGACGGGCCGATCAGCGAAGATGGGGCCTTCAAAAATAGTCCGGCTTGGTCCAGCGGCGTGACCACGCGGCCGAACGAGGCGGCCGGGTCGGCCTGCATCTCGGCCGCATGGGCCTTGTAGTTGTCCGGCGCCGCCAGGATTTTTCCCGGACAGCGGATCGGCGACAGCAGGGTGACTGAGTCCAGCGCATGGCGCGGCGCGCGGGCGATGTCGCGTTCGGACAGCGCCGCGACCGCCTGCACGGCCGCCAGCACCGGCTCGGCGGCGCCGGCCGGGACGTAGCGCGTGACGTCATGCACCACCAAACCGACCACAAGGCCGATGCAATCCTCGTTATAGCGGCACAGGTTCATGATGGGGCCTATTGCGGTTGCAGGCCGGCGTCGCGCACGATCCGTTCCCAGGTCGAGAACTCGGATGTGACGAAGCTGGCGAAGTCGGCTTGGCTGGCCGGCATCAGGTCGAGGAAGTTTTCTTCCAGGCGTTTCTTGGAGGTTGGATCGTTGAGCATGTCCTGCACCAGGCCATGCAGCGTCTTCACGACTTCGGGCGGCGTGCCGCGCGGTGCGAATAGCGCAAACCAAGTGGTCATTTCATAGCCCTTCAGGCCGGCCGCGCTGGAGGTCGGCACGTCCGGGAAATGCTTCAAGGGCTTCTGACTGGCGGCCGCCAACACCCGCAGATCGCCGGAGCGCACGAAGCCCATGATGGGGCCGGCCGAAACCGAGATCATCTGGATGTTGCCGGCGATCAGGTCGGTGACGGCCGGTGCCGCGCCGCGATACGGCACATGCGTCAATTGCACGCCGGCCAGCCGCGCGAACTGGTCGCCGGCCAGATGCATGCTGGTGCCGACGCCGGCCGATCCGTAATTGATCGTGTTCGGCTTGGCTTTGGCGAGCGCGATGAATTCCTGAAGGTTCTTCGCCGGAATGTCCTTGTGGATCGCGATGACCTGGGGCGCTTCGGCGATGGCGGCGACCGGAATGACGTCGTTCTTCGCGTCGAACGGCATCGTCTTATAGAGATAGGGATTGATCACGATGTTGCCGCTCGCCACCACGCCCAGCGTGTAGCCGTCAGGTTCGGCCTTCGCGACCGCGGCGGTGGCCAGATTGCCGCCAGCGCCGGTCCGGTTCTCGACCACGACCTGCTGCTTGGTGCGGGCCGCGAGATAATCCGCCGTGATGCGCGCGACCAGATCGGTCACGCCGCCCGCCGCCGCCGGCACGATGAGAAGAATTCGTCCTGACGGATAGGTCTGCGCGCGGGCTTCGTTCAGCATCGCGCTGCTGCATGCCAGTGCGATCAATAAAGACGCGGCCGTCCGAAAATGAGATTCCATGATGCTCTCTCCCTTGATGCCTCAGACCCGGCTTTTTTATCGTCGCGCCAGATCCGGTCAGTCTTTTGCCGTGCCGGGCGGTACCGGCCGCAGCAGCGAGCCTCGCGGCTCAAGTTCCTTGTGGTGACGCCACATCATGATTTCATCGATGAGGTCGCCGATCGCGTCCAAAATGAACGCGTAAGTCGGTTCGTCGTTGAGTTTGCCGTCGGTGATCTTCTTCGGCGCATGGCCGATGCAGACCTGCCGGCGCGCCACCACACGCGACAGTGTCGAGGCGAACGTCTCGCGCAACTGCGCCTGCGCGCGGGCACCGCCGAGCGGGCTGTTTGACGTCGACATCACCAGCACTGGCTTGTTGCGTAGCACCGATGCGTATCCGGGCCGTGACACCCAATCGACGGCGTTCTTCAGCACGCCCGACATGCCGTGATTGTATTCCGGCGAGATCGCGATCACGCCATCCGCCCGGTCGATAGTCTGCTGCAGCGCCTTGACCGCCTCGCGTGTTTCGGGACGTTCATCGTCGTCGTTATAAACCGGGAGATGCCCGATCGGCACCATGGTCAGCCGGACGTCCGGCGGCAGCCGGTCGAACAGCGACGTGAGCACGGCCGTGGTCGCCGAGGCGGCGCGCAGGCTTCCTGAAATTCCGATGAGTTCGATGGTGTCCGGCATTGCCCGGATGCTAGGCGCAACCGGGCCGGGCTGGAAGTCACATCGCCGCAGGCGTATTGTGCATAAATGCACATCGGAAAGAACATCAATTGGGACGATCTGCGGGTGTTTCTGATGGTGGCCCGACTCGGGAGCTTCTCGTCGGCCGCCGACCATCTGGGCATGGTGCACACCACCGTCGGCCGGCGGATCGCGGAGATCGAGGCGCAACTCGGCGCCAAACTTCTGGCGCGCCACAGCAAGGGGATGCGGCTCACCCATCGCGGCCACGAACTGGCGCGGCGTCTGGCCGCGATGGAAACCACCGCCGCCGAGATCGAGCGGCATCTGTTCGGCTCCAAGACCGAGATGGCCGGCACGGTGCGGATCACGGCGACCGACGGCCTCGCGACGTTCTGGCTGGCGCCGCAACTGATCGCCTTCAACCGCGCCAATCCGGCGATCCGGGTTGAGATCGCGACGGTCAATTCCTGGGGCGAACTGGCGATCGAGGAAGCCGACATCGCGCTGCGCTATGCGCGGCCGGTCGCCGGCGACACCACGAGCCGCAAGGTCGGCCGCACGCATTTCGCGCTCTACGGCACCAAGGCCTATTTCGATGCGTTCGGCACGCCGGAAACGCTGGCGGATCTCAAGCATCACACCATCATCGAGAACGTGAACTTTCGCACCAATGCGGCGCTGACGGCCTGGCAGGCGGCGCTGGCCAGCAATCCGGCGATGCTGGCCGCCAATGCGGCCGCCACGGTGCTGGCGAGCGTGCGGGCAGGGGGCGGCATCGCGATGCTGCCGACCTTCTTCGAGGCGGCGGCCCCCGACCTGATCATGCTCGACATCCCGCTCAAGCTGACGTCGGACATCTGGATGCTGTCGCACGCCAAGACCAACAAGACGCCCCGGGTGCGGGCTTTGCTGAATTTTCTGGCGGACCGTTTCGCGCGCGATCGGGCGCGGTGGTTTTTTTAAACCATCCTAAAAGCAAAAGCCGCCCGCGGGTTGATCCGGGGCGGCTCGCCGATCGAAACGATCCGTTAAGCGTGTCGATAGATCAGGGGAACATCGCATCGACGTCGGACTGCGCGCTGCCGGTCGAGGCCGGCGCGGTCGGCGGCGCCTTGACCTTCGGCTTGCCGAGCAGCGAGTCGACGTCGTTCTGCGCGATGGCTTCGGCGGCCATCTGCGGGCCGTTCAGCAATAGCTTTTCGTTGCGCGCGTTCGCGGCTTTCTCGCGATCGCTCATGAAGCCGTCGAGATCCTTGGCCTGCATCACTTCGGCGAAGCGCGACACGCGCTCTTCGATGTGCTGCAGGGTCGAGACCACCTTGGCGATGCGCTGGCCGGTGATGTCCTGGAACGAGCAGGCCTCGAACAGGATCAGCATGTGCTGATCGACCAGGGCCTTATAGGCCACCGGATCGCTGGCATCGGCTGCCATCAGGGTTTCGGCGGTTTCCATGATGGTGTTGGTGGCGCCTTCGGTCGCCTTGACGATGGCGTCGAGTTCCTGGCCGGCCGACGGAATGCGGCTGTCCTTGAGATCGTTGGCGCGCAACGCCCCGATCTCCTGCTTCATCGTCATGATGTAGCCGGCGATCTCGTTCAGCTCGCGATAAACCGTGTGGTCCATCGTCTGGAAGAAGCTCTGCAGCGATTGTGCCGCGATCTCGGCCAGCTTGATGATGTCACCGAAGGTGACGTTCTCGCGCTTTTCCTTGAGGAAGCCGATCAGGTTGTCGAAGTGCTGCGACGTATCAGTAGCGGTGCTCATAGCGCATCCCGTCCGATTTATGCGAAGGTCGAACGAACTTCGCGTAGCGGCGTCCGTGCCTTTTGGGTGGCGGACGACGGCACTGATTGACTCTGACAGGGCCGCGCCGTGCGGCGTCCGCGTTTATGCGGACGCCTTGTTCGCAACGCCTTACTCGGCGAAGACCGCTTCGATCTTGGTCTTCAGGGTCTGGGCGTTGAAGGGCTTGACGATATAGTTATTCACGCCCGCCTTCTTGGCCGCGATCACGTTCTCGGTCTTGGATTCGGCCGTGACCATGATGAACGGGGTCTTCTGCAGGCCGGGATCGGCCCGCACCTCTTTCAGGAGCTCGTAGCCGGTCATCGGCTCCATGTTCCAGTCCGAGATCACCAGGCCGTATTTCTTCTCTTTCATCTTGGCAAGTGCCGCCGAACCATCGGCGGCGTCGTCGATGTCGACGAAGCCAAGCTGCTTTAGAAGATTGCGGATGATGCGGATCATCGTGTTGTAATCATCGACCACCAGGACCGGCATCGAAAGATCAAAAGCCATCGCTCCTGCTCCGTTTCGCGTCAACCAGGCGCGCGGATTGCGGCCGTCGTTGCTTCTACGTTCGAGGGGCAAGATTCCCACCGCCCGAAAGCGTCCGGGCGTCTCCCCAACGTCCGGAAACTAGCAGCGGCATTTGAACATCCGGTTAATCGTCGCTGGCTTGATGGCAAACCTGACCGAAAAGCGTGTTGACGCTTTGTTAGGTATCCGGGCACTGTTGCGGTGCAATATCGATCCGGGTCTGATCCACGCCATGTCGAAATCCGCCCATAAATCCGGCATTGAGCCGAAATCGTCGGTCCGGCCGAAGGCGCACCCCGCGCCGGCGCCGGAGTTTGATACCGCGCAGCTTCCATCGGCCCGCCTGCCGGTCGATCCGCGGATGCTCAAGCTGAATTATTTTGAGGACCTTGTCGTCGGCCAGCGCGAAACGCTGATGAAGACGGTGATGGACACCGACGTGGTCGGCTTCGCCAAACTGTCCGGCGACGACAATCCGATTCACCTGTGCGACGTCTATGCGGCCGGCACGCGGTTCGGCCAGCGCATCGCCCACGGACTGTATACGGCCAGCCTGATTTCCGCGGTGCTCGGCACCAGGCTGCCGGGGCCCGGCGCGGTATACCGCTCGCAGAGCCTGAATTTTCATGCCCCGGTCTCGATCGGCGACGTGGTGACGGTGACGGTCGAGGTCGCCGAACTGATCCAGGTCGGCCGCAAGGTGCGGCTGATCTGCGAGGCCTCGGTGGATGGCCGCACGGTGCTGGACGGAGAGGCTGTGGTGTCGGTGCCGGCCCGCCCGGCCGAGCCGGTCATCTGAGTTCCGCTCTTATACTGTGGCGCGGTTGACTTGATCGCGCCGGTGACGGCACGGTCCGGCTCCCGAACCGATTTTCCGAAGTCATGGATCCAAAAGAACAGCCGGCGAAGCCGTTCGTCGTCGTGCACGGCGACGTAAATCAAAGCCGGTCGGCTCAGGCCACCGCCGCCCTGCGCGGTGCGGTGGTGGCGATCGGCAATTTCGACGGCGTGCATCGCGGCCACCGGGCGGTGATCGGCGCCGCGATGGCGCGCGCCGCTCGGCTCAAGGTGCCGGCGGCCGCTTTTACCTTCGAGCCGCACCCCCGCGTCTTCCTGCGGCCGGGCGAACCGCTGTTCCGGCTGACCCCGGAGTCGACCAAGCTCCGGCTGCTGGCCGCGACCGGGCTCGACGGGGCTATCGTGCTCAACTTCAATGCCGGCTTGGCGGCGCTGTCGGCCGAGGATTTTATCGCGGAAATCCTGGTCGGCCGGTTCGCGATTTCGGGCGCGGTGATCGGCTTCGACTTCCATTTCGGCCATAAGCGCAGCGGCTCGCCGGCCTTCCTGTCGGCCCAGGGCCAGATGCGCGGCTTTAGCGTCGATGTGGTGCCGCCGCTGGAGGACGAAGGCCGGCCGGTGTCGTCCGGCACCATCCGGACGGCGCTGGAGGCCGGGCGGGTCGTCGAGGCGGCCGAACTGATCGGTCACCCCTGGTTCGTGACCGGCGAAGTAATCCATGGCGAGAAGCGCGGCCGCGAACTCGGCTTTCCGACCGCCAATATGGCGCTCGATCCGGGCTGCGGCCTCAAGCACGGCATCTATGCGGTGCGGGTCGGGCTCAAAGGCCGACACTATGATGGCGTGGCTTCTTTTGGTAGACGGCCGACCTTCGATAACGGCTCGGCTTTGCTGGAAATATTCCTATTCGACTTCGCTGGCGACCTGTACGGCCAGCAGCTCGACGTCGCCCTGATCGGCTGGATCCGGCCGGAACTGCGGTTCGACAGCGCCGATGCGCTGGTTCAGCGCATGCACGACGACGCAGATCAGGCCCGTGCGGTACTGGCCCGCATGCCGGACGCGTTTCCGCCGATCTGACGCGATCTCGCGCCCCGCGAGGCCTGGATCCGGGCCTTTTCGCTTCCCATCGGCCCTGCTACTAACCGCGCCATGACCGACAGCCCGAAAAACGACTATTCGCAGACCCTGTTCCTGCCGCAGACGGATTTTCCGATGCGCGCCGGGCTCCCGCAAAAGGAGCCCGAACTCTTGGCGCGGTGGGAAAAGCAAAACCTCTATGGCCGGCTGCGCGAGGCCGCCAAGGGCCGGACCAAATTCGTGCTGCATGACGGCCCGCCTTACGCCAACGGCAACATCCATATCGGGCACGCGCTCAACAAGATCCTGAAGGACGTGGTGACGCGCAGCCAGCAGATGCTCGGCTTCGATTCCAACTATGTACCGGGCTGGGACTGCCACGGCCTGCCGATCGAATGGAAGATCGAGGAAGAATATCGCGCCAAGGGCAAGAACAAAGACGCGGTGCCGATCAACGAATTCCGCCGCGAGTGCCGCGCCTTTGCGCAGAACTGGATCGACGTGCAGCGCGCCGAGTTCAAGCGGCTCGGCGTCGAGGGCGACTGGGGTCATCCGTATACGACGATGAGCTTTGCGGCCGAGGCGCAGATCGCCCGCGAGCTGATGAAGTTCGCCGCCAACGGCACGCTGTATCGCGGCTCCAAGCCGGTGATGTGGTCGGTGGTCGAAAAGACTGCGCTGGCCGAGGCCGAGGTCGAATACGAGGACTACACGTCCGACACGGTGTGGGTGAAGTTTCCGGTCGCAAAGACCGACGATGCCGCACTGAACGGCGCGGCGGTCGTGATCTGGACCACGACGCCGTGGACGCTGCCGGGCAACCGCGCGGTGACGTTCTCGTCGAAAATCAAATACGGCCTGTATAAAGTCACCGATGCGGCGCCCGACAACTGGGCGAAGTTCGGCGATCTGTTTGTCCTGGCCGACACGCTGGCCGGCGACGTGTTCAAGCAGGCCAAGGTAACGGCCTATGACAGGGTCGCCGACGTTCCGGCGGACGTGCTGGCCAATGTCACGCTGAACCATCCGTTCCACGGCCAGGGCTACGACTTTGTCGTCCCGCTGCTCGACGGCGATCACGTCACCGACGACACCGGCACCGGCTTCGTGCACACCGCGCCGGGCCATGGCCGCGAGGACTTTGACATCTGGATGGCCAATGCGCGCGCGCTGGAAGCGCGCGGCATCAGTGCGGCGATCCCTTACACCGTCGACGCCAATGGCGCGCTGACCGCGCATGCGCCCGGCTTCGAGGGCAAACGCGTCATCAACGACAAGGGCGAGAAGGGCGACGCCAACGACGCCGTCATCAAGGCGCTCGCGGCCGCCGGCAACATCATCGCGCGCAGTCGGCTGAAGCACCAGTATCCGCATTCCTGGCGCTCCAAGAAGCCGGTGATCTATCGCAACACGCCGCAATGGTTCATCGCGATGGACAAGTCGATCCCGGCGTTCAACGCGACGCTGCGCGATGTCGCATTGCGCGAGATCGGCAAGACCCGCTGGGTGCCGGCGCAGGGCGAGAACCGCATCACCGGCATGATCAAGGGCCGTCCCGATTGGGTGATCTCGCGCCAGCGCGCCTGGGGCGTGCCGATCGCGGTGTTCGTGCGCGAGAATGCTGACGGTTCGGCCGAGATACTGAACGATGCCGCCGTCAACAAGCGCATCGCCGATGCCTTCGAGCAGGACGGCGCCGATGCCTGGTACGCCGAAGGCGCGCGCGAGCGCTTTCTTGGTTCGCTCGCCAACGAAGACTGGAAGAAGGTCGACGACATCTGCGACGTCTGGTTCGATTCCGGCTCGACGCACGCTTTCGTGCTGGAAGATCCCGAGCACTTTCCGTCGCTGGCCGGCATTCGTCGCAAGAAAGATGGCGGCCAGGATACGGTGATGTATCTCGAAGGCTCCGACCAGCATCGCGGCTGGTTTCATTCGTCCTTGCTGGAAAGCTGCGGCACCCGCGGCGTCGCGCCCTATGACGTGGTGCTGACGCATGGCTTTGTGCTCGACGAGCAGGGCCGCAAGATGTCGAAGTCGCTCGGCAACGTGACCGCGCCGCAGGACGTGATGAAGGCGTCCGGCGCCGACATCCTGCGGATGTGGGTGTGCGCGTCGGACTACGCGGACGATCTGCGCATCGGGCCGGAAATCCTCAAGACCACCGCCGACACCTATCGCAAGCTGCGCAACACCATCCGCTGGATGCTCGGCACCCTGGCGCACTTCCAGGACGAGGATCGCGTCGCCGTCGACAAGATGCCGGAGCTGGAGCGGCTGATGCTGCACCGGCTGGTCGAACTCGATGGCCAGATCCGGCAGGCCTATGCCGACTTCGACACCAAGCGGATCTTCGCGTTGCTGACCGCGTTCATGACCGTCGAACTCTCGGCGTTCTATTTCGACATCCGCAAGGACGCGCTGTATTGCGACCCGATCTCGTCGGTGACCCGCAAGGCCTCGCTGACCGTCGTCGATTACCTGTTCCGTTGCACCGTCACGTGGCTGGCGCCGATGCTGTGCTTCACCTGCGAGGAATCGTGGCTGTCTCGCTACGGCGACGACGCCGACTCCGTGCACCTTGAGGCGTTTCCCAAGGTACTGGCCGCGTGGCGCGACGAGGCGTTAGCCGAGAAGTGGCGCAAGGTGCGCGCAGTGCGCCGCGTCGTCACCGGAGCCTTGGAGCTGGAGCGCGCCAACAAGCGCATCGGCTCGTCGCTGGAGGCGGCGCCGGTCGTCTATGTGGCCGACGCTGATCTGTTCGCAGCGCTGGTCGACGTCGATCTGGCCGAAGCCTGCATCACGTCGGACGCGACCCTGGTCGAAGGCGAGGGGCCGGCCGAGGCGTTCCGGCTGGACGAGGTGCGCGGCGTCGCCGTGCTGCCGCGGCTGGCTTCGGGCACCAAATGCGCCCGGTCGTGGAAGATTTCGCCCGCGGTCGGCCAGGACCCGGAATATCCCGAAGTCACCCCGCGCGACGCCAAGGCGCTGCGCGAATGGGAAACGATGCGCAAGGCGGCCGAGTAAGGCCGCATTGCAGCCCCCTTCCGGGACGAAAGGGTATCCGTGACTGAGACCGCGACAACGAATCCGACCGGCTATTTTCGCGGCCCCGTAACTGGGGTCGGCCTCGCCGTGGCGGCGGTCGTCGGCCTGCTCGACCAGGCCAGCAAGCTCTGGCTGCTGTTCGTCTATGAACTCGGCAGCCGGGGCCCGGTCGCGGTCGGCCCGTATTTCGATCTGGTCCTGACCTGGAATACCGGCATCTCCTATGGGCTGCTGCAGCAGGACGGGCCGTTCGGCCAATGGGCGCTGCTGACCCTGAAGGTGGTGGCGGTGGCGCTGCTGTGGATCTGGCTGGCCCGCACCCCGTCGCGGCTGACCGCCCTGGCGCTAGGCCTGATCATGGGCGGTGCGATCGGCAATGCCGTCGACCGCGTGGCCTATGGGGCGGTGGCCGATTTCGTCCTGTTCCACATCCGGACCCCGACCTGGAACTTCAACTGGTACGTCTTTAACCTCGCCGACGTGGCGATCGTTGCCGGGGTGGCCGTCCTGCTATATGAATCCCTGATCGGCGAGCGCGCCGCAAAAGCGCCCTGATCACGGTTAAAGTGCTGGCCGGGGCGGATGCGGTTTCTACCGTAATTTGAATATCTTGACGAGGATCGGGTGGCCACCATGACGGACACGAAACCGACCTTGGGCCTGCGCAGGCCCAGCTTCGCGACCCTTGCGGGCAGCCTTCGTCCGGGCAGGCTTGCGGCATTCTCGCCACGGCGCGTGGTCGCCGGATTGCTCAGCGTCGCGCTGCTGGTCGCGGCCGGTGGGCTGGCCCGCGCCGCCGACGACGAAGAGCGCAAGGATGAGTGGCTGGACCAGAAGCTGTTCCGCAACTTCATGGGCGGCCTCGGCCTGACCAACGACTCCGACACCATCAATTATCATGAGCGCTCGCCGCTGGTGATTCCGCCGGCGCAAAATCTGCCGCCGCCGGAAAACGCCGCTGCCGTGCGGCAGAATCCGGCTTGGCCGAAGGATCCGGACCGCACCAAGGCCAAGCAGGATAAAAAGCGCGACGCCATCACCCAGGGCTATTGGGACGATGAAGCCAAGCCGCTGCGGCCCGACCAGTTGGACAAGCCGCGCAACGGACCGATCCGCACCACGGCCGATGGGCCGACGGTTGAGGAGAGCGGCCGTCCGGTGAAGCCGTCGGAGCTCGGCTACAAGGGCGGCATCTTCTCGTCGCTGTTCGGCTACAAGGAAGAAGTCGTTCCGTTCACCGGTGAGCCGGCGCGCGAGACCCTCATTGAGCCGCCGAAGGGCTATCGGACGCCTTCGCCGGCGCAGCCCTACGGCATCCTGGGCAAGGAAGCGGTGAAGCCTCTCAACCAGAAAGACAAGGGCACCGGGACCGGGACCAACTAACGCGCCTGGAGCGGAACCGTTAAGACCTGCGACGATGTCGTCAGGCCTTCAACGGGCTGCCAAAAGTAAAAAGTGGAGCGACAGGCCAGCGATGTTGCCGACGGGATGGCATCGCCGACGGATGGAAGTCCCGAACCGCAGAGCCGAGAAGCCCTTGATTCAAAATCTGAACGTGATTCGCGTGACCCGCATGCTCGCGAATATGTGGCATGCGGCCAGCCTCGCCGCCGCATTGGTGCTGATAAGCGCCAACGCCGTGTCCGCCGCCCCCAACATCGCGCATTTTACGCTGCCGAACGGCATGGAAGTCGTGGTCATCCCTGACCATCGCACGCCGGTCGTCACCCATATGGTCTGGTACAAGGTCGGCTCTGCCGATGAGCAGCCGGGCGTTTCGGGGATCGCGCATTTCCTCGAACACCTGATGTTCAAGGGCACCGAAAAAAATCCGGCCGGGCGCTTTTCGCAGCTTGTCGCCAATCTGGGCGGCCAGGAAAACGCGTTCACGTCGAACGATTACACCGGCTATTTCCAGCGCGTGCCGAAGGCCGAACTCGGCAAAGTGATGGATTTCGAGGCCGACCGCATGACCGGTCTGGTGCTGACCGACGCCGTGGTGGCGCCGGAGCTATTGGTCGTGCTGGAAGAGCAGAACCAGCGGGTCGCCAACAATCCGGGCGCGCGCCTCGGCGAAGAGATGAACGCGGCGCTGTATCGCAATCATCCGTACGGCAAGCCGGTGATCGGCTGGCGGCATGAGATCGAGCAGCTTGGCCGCACCCAGGCGCTGGAATTCTACAAACGCTTCTACGCGCCCAACAACGCCGCGCTGGTGATCGCTGGCGATGTTACGGCCGACGAAGTCCGCGAACTGGCGCTCAAGACCTATGGCAAAGTCGCGCGCGGTCCCGATCTCGGCCCGCGCCGCCGTCCGCAGGAGCCGGCGTCGGAAGCGCCGCGCACCGCGACGCTGACCGATCCGCGCGTTACCGACCCGAGCGTGCAGCGCAGCTATCTGGTGCCGTCCTATGCGACCGCCAAGCCCGGCGAAGCCGAGGCGCTCGACGTGCTGGCGCATATCCTGGGGTCCGGATCGAACAGCCGGCTGTATCGCTCGCTGGTCATCGACAAGAGCCTCGCGGTCAGCGCCGGTGGCTGGTACCAAGGCACGGCGCTCGATCAGACCAAGTTCGGCGTCTACGGCTCGGCGCGCCCCGGTGTCGAGCTTGCGAAGGTTGAAGCCGAGATCGATGCGGTGATCGGCACCGTCGCGGCCGAAGGCATCACCGACGATGAACTGAGCGTGGCCCGGACCAAGCTTATTTCCGAGGCCGTCTATGCCCAGGATAGCCAGGCCGCGTTGGCGCGCTGGTACGGGGCCGCGATCACCAGCGGAATGACGGTCGAGAAGACCCAGACCTGGACCGACCGCATCGCCAAGGTGACGGCGGATGAAGTGCGCGACGCTGCCCGCAACTGGCTCGACAAGCGCCGTTCGGTGACCGGCTATTTGCTCAAGGGCAACGCCAAGCCCGCGGAGAAACGCTCGTGATCGGACACATGATGACTATGCGCGCACCGTCGATCCGGCGTGGCGGATTGTTGGCCGTTCTGACGCTCGGCATGGCGCTGATCGCGCAGCCGGTGTTCGCTGCCGTAAAGATCGAACGCGTGGTCAGCCCGGGCGGCATCGTCGCCTGGTTGGTGCGCGAGCCGGCGGTGCCGCTGGTGACGGTCGAATTCGCGTTCCGGGGCGGCGCCAGCCAGGACGCGGTCGACAAGGTCGGCCTGTCGCAGATGACCGCGCAAATGCTCGATGAGGGTGCCGGCGAACTCGACAGCCGCGCCTTCCAGCAGGAAATGGAAAAGTCCGCGATCGAGTTGAGCTTCCGCACCGGCCAGGACAATTTCCACGGCACGCTGCGTACGCTGGGCGCCCATCGGGCCAAGGCGTTCGATCTGCTGAAGCTGGCCCTCGGCGCGCCGCGCTTCGATGCGCCGGAGCTCGAGCGCATCCGCGCCCAGACCCTGTCAGGCCTGGAGCGTGAAACCCAAAATCCGAATGCGATCGCGCGGCGCCGCTGGTGGGAGGCCGCGTTCCCGAACCATCCGTATGGCCGCAATAGCGGCGGCACCATCGAGACCGTCGCGAAGATCACGCCGGACGATCTGAAGGGTTATGCAAAGCGCGTGTTCGCGCGCGAATATCTCACCGTCGCGGTGGTCGGCGATATCGATGCGCCGGCGGTCGGCGCCATGCTCGACCAGGTGTTCGGCGGCCTGCCGGCCAAGGCGACCCTGGTCGCGGTGCCGGAAGCCAAGCCGCAAAAGCTCGGCCAGCGTATCGTGGCCGAACTCGACGTGCCGCAGGCCGTGATCAATTTCGGCGGTCTCGGTATCGCCCGCAAGGATCCGGATTTCATCCCGGCCTATATCGTCAATCATATTCTGGCCGGCGGTTCGTTCTCGTCGCGGCTGTACACAGAAGTGCGCGAGAAGCGCGGCCTCGCCTATGGGGTTAGCGGCTCATTGCTGTGGTACCGGTCGGCGGCGGTGTTCGCCGGTTCGACCGCGACGCGCAACGACCGCACCAAGGAAACGCTGGAGATCATCGAGGCCGAGATCAAGCGCATGGCGGCCGGCGGTCCGGACGCCGACGAATTCGCCAAGGCCAAGTCGTATCTCAAGGGCTCCTATCCGCTGAACCTCGACACCTCGAGCAAGATCGCGTCCCAACTGGTGCAGATTCAACTCGACGACTTGGGCATCGACTACATCGAGCGTCGCGACCAGATGATCGACGCCGTGACGCTCGACGACGCCCGCCGCGTCGCCAAGCGGCTGCTCGACGGCGGCCTACTGGTCACCGTGGTCGGCCGCCCGGCCGGCCTCACGGCGAAGGGCGAGGGCGGCTGACGGCCCTTGCTGTTGGCATTTCTCCGTCATCCTGAGGTGCCCGGCGCAGCCGGGCCTCGAAGGATGCACGGCCCCGATGTTGCAACACCCCGGCGTCGATCCTTCGAGGCTCGCTTCGCTCGCACCTCAGGATGACGGATCAAAGTATGAGTTGGTTTAAGGCAATATCTCTTTAGCGCATTCGTTTCCTGTTTTTTGCCACGATGGCTCCGTTATGCTGAAGGTAATGACGGAGCACGCGATGCATTTTGAACAATCGATCGACCTGGCGCTGTCGGACCACATCGGCAGCGGCGGCGTCACGCGCGAGAACTACGCGGGCGCGCTGGTCCAGACCGCCGAGGCGCTCGACTGGCTGAATGCCCGCCATGCCGATGGCGGATTGCCGCTGCTGCGACTCCCCGGCACCACGGACGATCTCGACGCAGTCCAAGAGATCGCGCGGCGGCTCAAAGACGGCGCGACCGATGTGGTGATCCTCGGCACCGGCGGTTCAAGCCTGGGCGGTCAGGCGCTGCTGCAACTCGCCGGCCATGCGGTGCCGGGCGCCGGCCAGCCGAGCGGCCGGCCGCGTATGCATTTCATGGACAATCTCGACCCGCAAAGTTTCGCCGAGCTATTGGCCCGCCTGCCGCTCGCCACCTCGCGCTTTGTCGCGATCTCGAAATCCGGTGGCACCGGCGAAACCCTGATGCAGACCGCCAGCGTGATCGCGGCGCTGCAGAAGGCCGGCCTGACGGCGCGCATCCCGGAACTCATGCTGGGCCTCAGTGAGCCCGCCCGCGCCGGCAAGCCGAACGGACTGCGGTCGCTGCTGGCGCCGTTCAACGTGCCATTCATCGAACACGACACCGGCGTCGGCGGACGGTTCTCCGTGCTGACCAATGTCGGGCTGCTGCCGGCCGCGATTGCCGGCCTGGACATTGCAAAAATCCGGGCCGGCGCGCTGACCGCGCTCCAGCCGATCCTCGACGGTCAGGCCCCCGATCAGGTGCCGGCGGCGGTCGGCGCCGCCTTGTCGATCGCGCTCGCCGAGACTTCCGGCAAATCGATCACCGTACTGATGGCCTATGCGGACCGGCTCGGCCTGTTCTCGCGCTGGTATGTGCAACTCTGGGCCGAAAGCCTCGGCAAGGCCGGCAAGGGTACGACGCCGATCGCGGCGATCGGCCCGGTCGACCAGCACAGCCAGTTGCAGCTGTTCATCGCCGGTCCGCCCGACAAGATGTTCACCGTGATCACGCTGGATGTTGCCGGCACTGGTCCGAAAATTTCGGCCGATCTCGCGCAACTCGCCGGAGAACCCGACTTCGCCGGCCGGACTATCGGCGATCTCGTCGCCGCGCAGGGCCGTGCCACCGCCGAGACCCTGGCCAAGAACGGACGGCCGGTGCGGGCCATTCACATCGAACGGCTGGACGAGGCCGCGCTCGGCGCGCTGCTGATGCATTTTATGCTGGAGACCATCATCGCGGCGCGGCTGCTCGGCGTCGATGCGTTCGATCAGCCGGCCGTCGAAGAGGGCAAGGTCCTGGCGAAGCGCTACCTCGCCGAAAAAAGCTAAAAGCGCGATCAGGAAAAGTGGTCACCGGTTTTCCGTCCGATCGCGCGTCTACGCAAAACTTTACGCCGTTAGCGTCGCTGCGATCATGCCGATCGGGCCGAACACCAGCAACGCCGTGGCGGTCAGCCGGCCGAGCCGTCGGACGGTGCGGTTCTCGGTCTCCAGCACCGCCATTGCGGGCCGGCGCGGGTCGTAATGCACATTCACCGCGCGGCCGACCGGATAGCGCGCCAGCAGCTTGCGCTGGGCCGCCGCGCGGGTGGTCTTCTGGCCGTCGCGCCAGGTAATGCGTGTGCTCTCGAACCGCGTGCCGCCCAGCAGATAGCGATAGCGGATCGCCGCGCCGTAGCGGGTCGCGGTCCGGCCGGTCTCGTCGCGGCCGGTCTCGACCACGATGTCGGACCAGACGATCTCGCCCTTGGTGGTCGGCCAGAACGCGCTGTCCTGCTTGAGGCGCCGGCCGCGCCAATTCTCGAACGACCATGCGGCGCCGACGAAAGCCATCGCCATACTGAGGACTTGCAGGCCGATCATGATACGCTCGCTGGAATAAACTAATCACGCATGGGTCGCCCGGATGGGCGAGAAGGTTCATGATCCGCGTCACCGACAGCATCAGCCTGGACGAAAGCGAACTCGACGAGCGCTTCATCCGCGCCTCGGGGCCGGGCGGGCAGAACGTCAACAAAGTGTCGAGCGCGGTCCAACTCCGCTTCGACGTGCGTCAGTCGCGTTCGCTGGAAAACGACGTGGCGCTGCGGCTGATGGCGCTGGCCGGTCAGCGGCTGACCAATGACGGCGTGATTGTCATCACGGCGCAGCAGCACCGCACCCAGGAGCGCAACCGCGCCGACGCGCGCGAGCGGCTGGTCGAACTGATCCGGCAGGCCGCCGTGAAGCCGATCAAGCGCCGGGCGACCAAGCCGACCAAGGCTTCGAAGGAGCGTCGCATCGAGGGCAAGAAAATCCGCAGCGGCGTGAAGAATCTGCGCCGGAGCAAGCCCGGCGCAGATTAACCGTGGGGCCAGACCAACCTATTGGCCGAGCGCCAGTCCGAGAAAGATCATGCCGAAAGCCGCGAAGCCAACCGCGAATGCCGCGGTTGTCACAACGCCCTTCACGGTGCTGGGCTCCAGCAGCGCGACGGTCGGATCGCTCGGCTGATAGAACACCGTGACGTCCTGGCCGATGGGATATTTCGCGACCAGCTTGCGGGCACCGCCGCCGCCACTGGATTTCAATCCATCCGCCCAGAACACCCGGTTGCTTTCGTGCGCCACGCCGGCCACCTGATAGCGGTACTTGATCTTGGCGCCGTACAGCTTGGTTTCCCTGGTGCGGCCGTCCTCGGTTTCGGTGCGGGTCTCTTCGGTCAATTCCGAGACCGTCACCTTGCCATGCGCGGTCGGCCAGGACCGGCTTTTCCGGCCTTTCAGGTACCATTGAATGGCGCCGGCGATGCCGCAAACTCCAAGAGTGAGAAACACGATAGCGACGATCCAGGCGACAGTATGAGAATTCATGGGGGCTCCCTTTGCGGCGGTTAGTCGCCGCCGGAGGCCGGATCGTTCAACCGCCTGACCATTTGCCTGATAATGCTCTAAAATCGATCCTTTATGGCCCTGAGTCGCCACAGCCCGAGTAGCCGATGCCGATCCGCCAATTGTCCGAAGGCACCGTCAACCGCATCGCCGCCGGCGAGGTGGTCGAGCGGCCGGCAAGCGTGGTCAAGGAACTGGTCGAGAACGCGCTCGATGCCGGCGCGCACCGCATCGACGTGCTGACCGATGGCGGCGGCCGGCGGCTGATTCGCGTTGCCGACGACGGCGCCGGCATGGGTCGCGCCGATCTGACATTGGCGGTCGAGCGCCACGCCACCTCGAAGCTGCCCGACGACGATCTGATGCAGATTGCGACGATGGGTTTTCGCGGCGAGGCGCTGCCGTCGATCGGCTCGGTGGCGCGGCTGTCGATCACCACGCGCCACGCCAGCGAGCCGCATGCCTGGACGCTGTCGGTCGAGGGCGGCGACAAATCCGACGTAAAGCCGGCGGCGCTCGGCGAGGGCACCCGCGTCGAAGTCCGCGACCTGTTCTATGCGACGCCGGCGCGGCTGAAGTTTCTCAAGACCGACCGCAGCGAGGCCGAAGCGATCCGCGAGGTGGTGCGGCGGCTCGCCATGAGCCGGCCGGATGTCGCGTTCACGTTTGCCGGCGAGGAGCGGGCGCCGGTCACCTATGCGGCGGCGCTGCCCGGCAATGCCGGCCGGCTGGCGCGGCTGTCCGACGTGCTGGGGGCTGAGTTTCGCGGCAATGCAGTCGAGCTGTTTGCCGAGCGCGAGGGCGTCACGGTCGAGGGCTTCGCGGCGCTGCCGACGCTGAGCCGCGCCAATTCGCTCGGGCAATATCTGTTCGTCAACGACCGCCCGGTGCGCGACAAGCTGCTGCTCGGCGTGGTGCGGGCCGCCTACGCGGACTACCTGCCGCGCGACCGGCATCCGCTGCTCGCTTTGTTCGTCACGCTGGACGGCCGCGAGGTCGACGTCAACGTGCATCCGGCCAAGGCCGAAGTCCGGTTCCGCGATCCGGGTCTGGTGCGCTCGCTGATCCTGCATGCGCTCAAGACCGCATTGGCGCGCGAAGGCGGCCGGGCTTCGACCACCGGCGGCAGCGAAACGCTGGCGGCGTTCCGGCCGATGGGGATGCAGCCGAGAGACGTCGCCCCGGTGCGCAACTGGGATTGGCAGAATTCGCCGTCGCGCCCGGCTGGTAGTGGCTTCGCCGAGACCGGGCAGGCGGGATTCGATGTCGGCGGCCCGTCGGCCGATGCACGTGGCAACGGCGAAGTGGCATCCGAAGTCGCCGACCGGCCGCTTGGCGCCGCCCGGGCGCAGCTGCATGAGAACTTCATCGTCGCGCAGACCCATGATGGGCTGGTGATCGTCGACCAGCACGCCGCGCATGAGCGCATCGTCTATGAGCGCATGAAGGCGGCGCTCGAACAGCACGGCATCGGCCGACAAATTCTCCTCATTCCGGAGATTGTCGAACTCGACGACGCCGATGTGGCGCGCCTGTTGGAGCGCGCCGACGAGCTCGCCAAGTTCGGTCTTGTTCTGGAATCGTTTGGACCGGGCGCGGTGGCGGTGCGCGAGACGCCGTCGCTGCTCGGCGATATCGATATCCGCGGGCTGGTCACCGATCTGGCCGAACACCTCGCCGAATGGGACGAGGCGTTGCCATTGGAACGGCGGCTGATGCACGTCGCCGCCACGATGGCGTGCCACGGCTCGGTGCGGGCCGGGCGGCGGCTCAAGCCCGAAGAGATGAACGCGCTGCTGCGCGAGATGGAAGCCACGCCGAATTCCGGCCAGTGCAATCACGGCCGGCCGACCTATGTCGAACTCAAGCTCCACGATATCGAGCGGTTGTTCGGCCGGCGTTAAGCTTCCGGAATAACCATCCGCCATAAATGTGATTCCGCACGATGGAGAGTTCCGCTATCAAGCAGCGCGGCCTGAATCCAGGTCGGCATGTACAGGCCGTTCCGGCCGATAATCTTAAAGGTACTCTTCATGAAGACGTTGTTCGCGCTGGCTCTGCTGGCCATCACGGCTTGGACCGCGCCCGCCATGGCGCAGGTGACGGCTTCCGGCCTGGTCGGCGATTACGAATACACCGGCACTGAAACCGACGGAAGCAAGTATGACGGCGCCGGCGCGCTCAAGGTCACGATGGACAAGTCCGGCGCGCTGGAAGTGAAATGGGATGGCGGCAAATATGTCGGCATCGGTCAGGTCGCCGGCAGCCAGATGTTCGTCGGCTCGGTAGCCGAAGGCAAGGTCGTCATCATGGTGATGGACGTCAAGCCGGACGGGACGCTCGAAGGCAAGTGGTGGCGCCGCACGGATGCCGGCACCAAGGGCACCGAACTCTGGAAGAAAAAGTAAGATCTAGAATCATCTGTACGGATGGCCGGGAGGCGCTTCAGCGCGACCCGGCCATTTTTATTTCACGTCAGCCACGGCGTTTCGCAGCACCACGATCTCGGTGGCGTCGTAACGCCGCCGGTCGAGCTCTTCAAAACCTTCCGGCGTCTTGAAGCCCGGCTCGGTGGCTTCCTCGACCACGATCAACGCGTCCGGCAATAGCCAACCGCCGTCGCGCGCCGAAACCAATGCGAGTTCGGCGAGGCCCTTGCCATAAGGCGGATCGGCGAACATCAATCCGAACGGCGGCATCGGCGCGGCTGGGCCAAGCTTGGTCGCGTCGCGGCGATACACTTTCGAGGTGCCGCCGAGGCCGAAGGTCTGCACGTTCTCGCGCAGCAGTGCCCGCGCTTCGGAGCCGTCATCGACGAACAGTGCAAATTCCGCGCCGCGTGACAGGGCCTCGATGCCGAGCGCCCCGGTGCCGGCGAACAGGTCGAGCACGCGCGCACCCCGGACCGGATCGTCATAGGCATGCGCCAGAATGTTGAATAGGGATTCGCGCAGCCGATCCGAGGTCGGACGGATCTGATCCGTGCGCGGCGACGCCAGCGCCCGCGAGCGCCAACGGCCGCCGACGATGCGCATCAGCGACCCTTTTTACCGGGCGGAGGCGTGCCCTTCCAGGGCCGCTTGCCGCGCTCGCGCCGCGCCATCTCGGGTCCGCCAAGACGTTCGGCGGCGCGCTCGACCGAAATGTGCCGACCCTTGCGGTCGGCCACCACGGTTGCGCCGCCGGCTGCCGGCCGGGCATTAGGATCGCGATGCACCCGCTGCGGACGGCCCAGGGGCTTCGCCTCGCGCTTGGCGTTGTACTCTGCAGCCGCATCGAGCGGGACGGCGTCGCGTGAAGCGCGCGGCGCGGCATCGCGCGAACTGCTTCGCTTGCCGCCGCGATCCGGCGCGGTGCGCTTTGGGTGAGCGGCGCGTTGTGGGCCGCTTCTCGCCGGGCGCTCGGCGCCTTTGCCGGTACGGCCACGGCTTGGCGCGCGTTCGTCGGCGCTCTTGGCGTCGCGGTCGCGTCCGGTGTCGCGGACCGAGACCTTGCGCGGCAGATCCTTGCGCGCATCACTGGCGCGGCGCGGCCCTTCGCGGCGCAGCGGCTCCGGATTGGGCTTGTGCTCGCGCTCATGCTCCAGCACCGGCGCCGAAAAGTCCGCGGCGGCCAGCGCGACCACGCGCTCGCCGAGCTGTTCGCGCAGCACCTTGGTCTTGACCTCTTCGATCGCGCCTTCTTCAATTTCGGCCAACTGGAATGGACCGAACGACACGCGGATCAGCCGGTTCACCGCGAGGCCGAGATGGCCCATCACGTTCTTCACTTCGCGGTTCTTGCCCTCGCGAATGGCGAAGGTGATCCACACATTGGCGCCCTGTTCGCGCTCGATGGTGGCCTCGATCCCGCCGTACCGGATGCCCTCGATGGTGATGCCGTTCTTCAGGGCGTCGAGCTGCGGCTGCGTCACCTTGCCGTGGGCGCGCACGCGGTAGCGGCGCAGCCAGCCGGTCTCGGGCAATTCCAGCACGCGGGCGAGGCCGCCATCATTGGTCAGCAGCAGCAGGCCTTCGGTGCCGATATCGAGCCGGCCGATGCTGATCAGCCGGGGCAGGTTGGCCGGCATCGCGCCGAAAATGGTCGGGCGGTCTTCCGGATCGGCATGCGTGGTCACCAGGCCGCGCGGCTTGTGGTACAAAAACAGCCGGGTGCGCTCGCGCTCGCGCATCGGCTTGCCGTCGACCGTGACGTGGTCCTTGGGGCCAATATTGAGGGCCGGCGAGGAGATCGGCTTGCCGTTCACGGCAACCCGGCCGGCCTCGATCCATTCCTCGGCCTCGCGGCGCGAGCAGAGCCCGGCGCGGGCCATCGCCTTGGCGATCCGTTCGGCCTCCTTCTTGGGCGGTATCGGCGTGGTGGCGACCGGGCGGGCCAGCTTGGTGACCAGCTTTTTCGGGCGAAAGGCCGGCCGTCCGGGGCGCTTGCCCAGTACGGTCTTATCGCCTCGATTGGGGGGGCTCTTGCGGTCCATGGGCCTCGTCGCCGATAGTTAGCGCGTGATCCCAAAAAGGGGACCGCGATTTAGCCGCTGATAGCAGCTTTCACCGAGAACCACGAGCCGTGAAAACCCCCTCGTTTATGGATTTGGCGCTGGAGGAGGCCCATGCGGCCGGCGCCGCCAACGAGGTGCCGGTCGGCTGCGTAATCGTCCGTAACGGCGAGGTCATCGCCCGAGCCGGTAACCGGACCCTGACCGACCATGACCCGACCGCCCATGCTGAAATCGTGGCGATCCGCCGCGCCGCGGCGGTGCTCGGCAACGAGCGGCTGACCGACTGCGATCTCTACGTGACGCTGGAACCCTGCGCGATGTGCGCCGGCGCGATCTCGTTCGCGCGGATCCGGCGGCTGTATTACGGCGCGGCCGATCCGAAGGGCGGCGCGGTCGAGCATGGCGTGCGGTTCTTCGCCGCGAACACCTGCCACCATTGGCCGGAGATTTATGGCGGCATCAACGAGACCGCCGCCGCGGCGGTGCTGCGCTCGTTCTTCGGCGCACGGCGCTAAAATCTGGCGCTGAAACGCGCAAGGCCCCGCGACATGGCGGGGCCCTGAAGAAATGTTCTTTGGTTCGGCGCTACATTATTGAGTTAGCGCTAGACCATCTTGTCGACGACCTGGCCCATGCCTTCGGGCGGCTTGGCCGGCGGCGGCGGAGCCGATGCGCTTGCCATGTCGTCCTGGTCGTGGTCGTTGACCTTGTCGCGGGCCTGGATCTGAGAGACCTGTGCCGTCGGCGTTTTGTCGAAGACCGGGGCAACTGCGGTCGCTGATACGGACATTGGATAACCTCTCACTTGATGGAGCGTATCCGTTATCGCGCAGAAGCCATTAAACCATCGGCTGGCAACTCATTCATGTTTTCGTAAAATGCGAACTATGCTTTACGCGGCATTAGCGAGCAACGCGCCGAGCTTGTCAGCGAGTTCGGCCTTGATCGGCTCGGCGGCGCGCAGGATGGCGCTGGCCTGGAAGAAGTCCAGCATGCGGAACACGCCGACATTCGGCCGCAGCACAAGGTCAGGAGGGCCGGCCTTAAGCTTGGCTGTCACGATGGTGTGACCCATCACCTGCAGCGTGCTGAACAGGGTTTCCCATGGGTCCGGCACGCCGCGCGGCGCGACCGGGCCGATCGAAGCGTCGACCGCGATCACGATATCGGCGGTGCCGCGCAACCGGTCGAACGGCAGCGGATTGACGGCGCCCCCATCGACCAGAATGCGGCCGTCGATCTCGACGGGCCGCAACAGGCCCGGCACCGCCATCGAAGCGGCGATCGCAGGCCGCAATGGGCCGTCGGTAAACACCACTTCGTCGCGACCGTATAAGTCAGCCGCGATGATCTGCAACGGAATGCCCAGATCCGTGAAATTCTCGGGCAGGTCCGGCGGCAGGAACGCGGCGCTGAATTTTTCGGCGTCGAGCACCATCGGATTGCCGAACGCGGTGGTGAACATCTGCGAAAATGCAGCGCCGCGCGCCCGCATCAGCCGCGACCACACGTCGGGCCGGTTATGGGCCAGCGTCGTGACGTAGCGGCGCATCGCCTTGCCGGTCATGCCGGCCGCATAGGCCGCGCCGACGGCGGCGCCGATTGACGTGCCGGCGATCGCGACCGGCCGCAGCCCGAGTTCGTCGAGCGCCTCGATGACCGCGATATGGGCGAGGCCGCGCGCACCGCCGCCGCCGAGCGCCAGCGCAAAGGTCTTGGCGCGCGGTGGTTCGTTCTTCTTGGCAGCGGACGGTTTCCGCGCGGTCATGCGCCGGCCTGCCGGGCGAACGTCCAAGCTTTTTCCGCCAGGGGCCGGATCATGCTGGCCTGCGCCGGCGCAACCGCGCTGGTCGCGGTGCCGTCACGCACCCGGCCGATGATGCCCTGCAGAATGGCCGTGAGACGGAAGAAATTATACGCCAGATAGACCGGCAGATAAGGACGCGGATCGAGCCCGGTGCGCGCGACATAGAGGTCGACATAGTCGGCGAGCGTCGGGATGCCGAGCGCGAGGAGATCGTGGCCGGTCAGCGAGGCGGCGGCGGCTGTGATTTCGGTCTGTGGCATGTGCCAGGGCATCAGGTGGTAGGTGAAGTCGGCGAGCGGATCGCCCAGCGTCGACAACTCCCAATCCAGCACGGCGTGAATTTCCGGACTGACCGGCGCCAGAATAAGATTGTCGATCCGGTAGTCGCCATGCACCAGCCGCACTGGACCCGGCGGCGGCAGATGTGCTGGCAGCCAGTCGATCAGCCTTTCCATCTCGTCGATCGGCTCGGTCTGCGACGCGCGATACTGCCTCGACCAGCGCTCGACCTGCCGGGCGATATAGTTTTCGCCGCGGCCGAAGTCGCCGAGGCCGATCTCGGCCGGATCGAAATTATGCAGCCGTGCGATGGTGGCGTTCATCGCGTCGTACACGACCTCGCGCTCGAGCGGTGTCGCGCCCGGCATCGACGGCTCCCAGAATACGCGGCCCTGCTCGAACGCCATCACATAGAATGTGGTGCCGACCACGCTCGGGTCCTCGCACAGCACCATCGGCTCCGCGACCGGGAAGCCTTGTTCATACAGCGCGCTGATCACCCGGTATTCGCGCTCGACCGCATGCGCCGAAGGCAACAGTTGGCCGGGCGGCTTGCGGCGCAACACGTAGCGATGCGTCGGCGTTTCCAGGCAATAGGTCGGGTTCGACTGGCCGCCCTTGAACTGGCTGACGGTGAGGGGGCCCTTGAAACCGAAAATCTGCTCCGCCAGATAGGCCTCGAGCGGCGCGACATCGAAGCGCAATGCCGCCGCGACGTCCTTGGTGCCCGAGAATGCGGCCTGCCGGTCGATCTGCGTCATCGCATGACTCTTGCTGGTGATCGGGACAGGAGTGTGTCAGGCCGCAAAGAATTCCTTGAGCGCCGTGGCGGTCTCCTGCGGCTTTTCCTCGCACGGATAGTGCCCGCAATCGATCGCGACGCCGCGTATATCGGTCGCCCACTCGCGCCAGATCGCTAACGGACCGCTGGTCACGCTCGGAATGCCGCGGCCGCCCCACAGCGCCAGCATCGGGCAGGTGATCTTATTGCCGGCCGCATGATCGACCTCGTCGGCCGCGAGATCACCTTCAAAGCCGGCGCGGTAGTCTTCACACGTGGCGTGAATGCGATCCGGCGACTGGATGAACGCGCGATAGTGATCGAGCGCGCGCGGATCGAACGGCGATAGATCTCCGGTGCCGGTCAGGCTCGCCATCTTCCATTCGAGATACTCGACCGGCGCCTTGCCGATGAACATTTCCGGTAGCGGATGCGCCTGCGCCAGGAAGGTCCAGTGCCAGATCTTCATGGCGAGGTCTTTGTTGATGCCGTGCCACATCGCGTAGGTCGGCACGATGTCCAGCACCGCGAGTTTCGCCAGCCGGCCGGGATGGTCCAGAGCCAAGCGATACGACACCCGGCCGCCGCGATCATGTCCGGCGAGATTGAACTGAGCGAAGCCGATCTGCTCCATCAGTTCGATCATCACATTGGCCATCGCGCGCTTGGTATAGGGCGCGTGGTCGGGCTCCGGTCGCGGCGCCGCCGCCCAGCCGTAACCGGGCAGGTCGGCGATCACCAGGGTGAAACGGTCCGCCAGCAGCGGCGCGACCTTGTGCCAGATGACATGCGTCTGCGGATAGCCGTGCAGCAACAGCAGCGGCGGCCCGGAACCGCCGACCCGCGCGAACATCTTGCCGATGGACGTGTCGATCCACTTGGCGTCGAAGCCGGGGAACAGGTCGGCAAGATCAGGCATGGCGATATCCTTACACCCGGCCGAGGCCGGCCGGTTCGGGATATTAGCCCTTGGCCTGCTCCCGTTCCACCGCGCGCCAGCCGATGTCGCGGCGGCAGAAACCGCCCGGCCAACGGATGCGGTCGACGGCCTGATAAGCCAACGCCTGCGCTTCGGCGACGGTCTTGGCCGTGGCCGTGACGTTGAGCACACGGCCGCCGATCGCCAGGATCTTGCCGCCCTCGGCTTTGGTGCCGGCGTGAAAGATCTCGACGCCCTCGACCGCGCCAGCCTCGTCCAGGCCTTCGATGACCGAGCCTTTGTCGTAGGCGCCCGGATAGCCGTTGGCGGCCATCACCACGGTGAGCGCCGCGTCGCCATACCAGCGCAGATCGAAATTCTTCAGCATGCCGTCGCGCGACGCCAGCAGCGCCGGCAGGATGTCCGACATCATCCGCAGCATCAAGACCTGGGTTTCCGGATCGCCGAACCGGGCATTGTATTCGATCAGCTTCGGGCCATCCCGGGTGATCATCAGGCCGGCGAACAGCACGCCCTTGAACGGCGCGCCCATCGCGGCCATCGCCCGCATGGTCGGATGGATGATTTCATCCATCACGCGCTGGGTCATGTCAGGCGTCATGATGGGTGCCGGAGAATAAGCGCCCATACCGCCGGTGTTCGGCCCTTTGTCGCCGTCGAACACGCGCTTGTGGTCCTGCGCCGACGCGAAGGCGATCGCAGTCGTGCCGTCGCATAGCGCGAAGAACGAAGCCTCTTCGCCCTCAAGAAATTCCTCGACTACGACTTCGGCGCCGGCCGCGCCAAGCTCGCCGCCGAACATCATGTCGATCGCGGCTGTGGCTTCATCGACCGTCATTGCCACCACGACGCCCTTGCCGGCCGCGAGGCCGTCCGCCTTCACGACGATCGGCGCCCCCTGCTGGCGCGCATAGTCTTTTGCGGGCTCGGGCGCGGTGAAGCGCTCATAGGCGGCGGTCGGGATATTGTTGGCCCGGCACAGATCCTTGGTGAAGCCCTTGGAGCCTTCCAACTGAGCGGCCGCCTTGCTCGGGCCGAATGCCTTGATGCCGGCGATTTCCAGGTCATCGACGATGCCGGCGCACAGCGGTGCTTCCGGTCCGACCACGACGAAGTCGATGTTCTGCGCCCGGCAGAACGCGATCACGGCCGCATGTTCGGCGATATCCAGCGCGACGCATTCGGCCTCGCGCGCGATGCCGGCATTGCCGGGCGCGCAGAACAATTTGTCGGTCAGCGGGCTGCCGGCGATCTTCCACGCCAGCGCATGTTCGCGGCCGCCGGAGCCGAGGAGGAGGATGTTCATTCGGGGCTTTCCGCGAGGACAATTTGTCCTTGGGGTGTACCATGCCAAACTCGGCCGGCAACCCCATTACGGGTCCTAAGGGGTCGGGCCGCCTACCCCAAATACCGCGCATTGGCCCAGACGCCGCTACGCACTAGGTCGCGGACCGTTTCGCGCAGCTTGGCGATCAGGTCGGACACAAAGGCCGACGGCTGCGCCCCATGCGGCGTCGCGATGGCGATGGTCGCGGTCAGGGCCGGACGCTCGATCGGGATGGCCCGCAGCAATCCGCGCGCGACCTCTTCGCGCACCGCCGACGCGGCGATCACGCTGTAGCCGAGGCCGCGTGATACCAACTGCTTGGTCAGGCCGACGCTGTCGACCTCGAACAGAATGCTCAGGTTGACGCCGTGCTGCACGGCGGCCTGTTCGAGCAGGCGTCGGTTGTTATGCGGCAGGCTCGGCATGATCAGCGGCAAGTCTGCCAGATCGCGGATGCGCAGATGTGGGCGCGGATCGGCGCGGCCGCCGCGACGTGTCGGTGGGCCGATCACCACCATGCGCTCGGTCAGCACCGGCACGGTTTCGATGGCTTGCAGCGGTGGCGGATTATGCAGCAGCGCGACGTCGATGCGGCGGTCGAGCAGCCATTCCTGCAGCGAGGTACTGATGCCCTCGCGGATGTGCAGCGACACCAGCGGCCAGTCGGCCCGGAAGCGCTCGATCACCGGCGGCACCACGAGGAGGCCCGCGGCCGGCGGCACGCCGAGCGCCGCATGGCCGATCGGCGCCGCGACTTTGGCTTTCACCTGATCGCTGCTTTGGCGCACCAGATGGTCGATGGCTTCGGCGTTCTTGAGAAAGCTCGATCCGGCCTCGGTCAGCCGGATGCCGCGGCCATGACGGACCAGCAGGTCGACGCCAAGTTCCTTTTCCAGTTTACGAACCTTGCGGCTCAGCGCCGGCTGCGCGATGCGCAGTTCAAGCGCCGCGCCGCTGAAGCTGCCGCTGCGCGCCACCTGGGCGAAATAACGGATTTCGCGTAATTCCATGCCAGTCTCCGGCCATGCCGATCCGGCATAGCTTGGTGGTGTCAAAAGGTTTTTGTCAAATCGGCCGCCGAGGCCCAAGATGCCGGCAGCGTTCGACCAGAGACGCAGGCGTCCGACGACGCCGACGGGAACGCTCAGGAGAAGCCGATGAAGCGCGCCTCACGAATTCGGTTCGGCCACCTTCCGTTGGGTGCCGCGCTATTTGGTCTTGTGCTGCTGGCGCCCGCGTTGGCCGTTGCGCAGGAGTTCCCCAACAAAGCCATCAAGCTGATCGTGCCGTTCCCGGCCGGAGGTCCGAACGACATCATCGCGCGGGTCGTCGGCCAGCGCATGTCGGAAATTCTCAAGCAGCCCATCGTGATCGACAACCGCGGCGGCGCCGGCGGCATTCTGGGCACCGACATGGTCGCGAAGTCCGACCCTGACGGCTACACGATCGGGGTGACCAGCGCCGGCGCGCTCGCTATCAGCTTCAGCCTGCAGGAAAAGGTGCCGTACGATTCGGCCAAGAACCTGCAAGCGATCACGCTGGTCGCGACGGTGCCGGAACTGCTGGTGGTCGCCACCAATGTGCCGGCCAACAATCTGAAAGACCTGATCGCGATGGCGAAGGCCAAGCCGGGCACGATGAACTTCGCGTCGTCCGGTCCCGGCAGCATGCCGCATCTGGCCGGCGAGATGTTCAAGATCACGGCCGGCATCGACATCACGCATGTGCCGTATCGCGGCGCGGCGCCGGCCGTGAACGATCTACTGGCCCAGCAGGTGCAGATGGTGTTTCTCGATCTGCCGGTGCTGTTGCCGCAGGTCACAGCCGGCAAGCTGAAGCCGATTGCGGTCGCGACATCGAAGCGCGTGCCGTCGCTGCCGGACGTGCCGACCACGGCCGAAGCCGGCATGCCGGAGGTTCAGGCCGAGAATTGGTACGGTATGGTGGCGGCTGCCGGTACGCCGCCCGCCATCGTGGCCAAGCTGCATAGCGCCGCCGTCGAAGCGATGCGCAGCTCGGACGTCAAGGAAAAGCTGGCCGCGCAAGGCGCCACCCTGGTCGGCAATTCGCCCGAGGAATTCGGCGCCTTCATCAAGAGCGAAATCGAGAAATGGGCAAAGGTCGTCAAGGCCGCCAACATCAAGATCAACTAATCGATGGCGGCGTCACTCTTACATTGTTCGTGATCCGCTGATGGCGCAGCCCGGCATGGTGTTCACCGGCGGTGAGGCTCCCAACCTGCGCTATGCGCGGGAAGGGCGCGGCCCGCGCCGGCTGGTTCTGCTGCACGAGATGGGCGGCAATCTCGAAAGCTGGGATGCGGTCGTGCCGCTGCTGGCCGACGGTTTCACCACGTTGCGTTACGATCAGCGCGGCGCCGGCTGCTCCGAAAAACCGCGTGCGCCGTTCACCTATGACGATCATGTCGACGACCTGGAACGCGTGATCGCGGCGAGCGGCTTTGAAGCTCCGTTCGCGATTTGCGGGATCGCGGTCGGCGCCGCCATCGCGGTGGCCTATGCGCGGCGTCATCCGCAGACGATATCGGCGCTGGTGCTGTGCTCGCCGGCGCTGTCGGTCGACGCCACGCAGCAACGCTTCCTGGCCGAACGCTCCGAGGCGGCGCGGCGCGACGGCATGCGGGCCATCGTCGATGCCAGTCTGGCGCGGTCCTATCCGGAGCAATTGCGTGGCGACCTTGCCACGTTTGAAACTTACCGCGCGGCTTTCCTGGCCAACGACCCGGTCTGTTACGCGCATGCCAATGCGGCGCTGGCCGGTGCCGACATGGAGCCGGCGCTGCGCGAAATCGCATCGCCGTGTCTTGTGCTGGCCGGCCGCCATGATCTGGTGCGCCCGCCGGAGCAGGTGCGCGCGATGGCATCGCGGTTGCACGGCGCCGCCTTCGCAGTGATCGACAGCGGGCATATCATGGCCGTGCAGGCGCCGCACGAACTGGCGGCGGCAATAAGCGGGCATTGTCTCGCGCACACGAACGTCGCGGCGGAGAAAACCGATGCCGGATAACAAAGCGCTGCTGCTCGTCACCATGGAGCCGTCCGCCGGATTCGAGGACGAATTCAACGACTGGTACGACACCGAGCATTTCCCGCAGCGCATGGGCTTGCCGGGTTTCGAGACCGGCTCGCGCTGGGCCTGTCTGTCGGGTTGGCCGCGCTGGCTGGCGATCTATGACGTGGCGTCGCGCGCCGCGCTCGAGACGCCGGAATATCTGGCGGTGTCGCTGGCCAATGCGACGCCGTGGTCGAAACGCGTGGCCGCCAGGACCACGGGTCGGATGCGGATCGTTGCCGATCAGATCGCGCCGGGCGCCGCGCTCGCGTTGCCGTTACAGCAGGTGTCGCGGTTGCTGATGGCGCGCTATCCGGGCGTCGCAAAGCCGGTCGAAGCCGCCAAGCAATTGCGCGACACGGCGGCTATAATTCCGGGCCACACGCAAACGCGTGTGTTTGAAGGCGAAGCCGAAGCCGGCCGCGACCTCTGGCTGCTTGCCGAGTTTGACCGGCCGATGTCGCTAGAACGTGTGACGGACGCGCTCGGCTCCGTCGACGGCATCGGTGCCAACCTGTTCAATCTATACGCGCCGTATTGGCGCAAATGAACGTGCAGCGCTCCCGTCGATAATGCCGGTCTGCCTTGCATTCCCTGATTTCGCTTGTGCCAGCCGCGCCGCTGTTGCATGGCGGAGATGGCCTATAGGAGCGTCGGCATAAGACGCGGTTTCATGGGCCAGGCAGGAACCCAGGGAGCGTCATGCGCTATATCGATGCGTTCAATCATTATTTTCCGAAGCGTTTCTTCGACGGCGTGCTGGAAACGCCCGCCAGCCAGAAGGATATGGGCAAGCGGGTGCGCGGCATCCCGGCGCTGTACGATCTCGACGCCCGGATGCGCATCGTCGACGGGTTCCAGGACTATTCGCAGATCCTGTCGCTCGGCATGCCGGCGATCGACCGGCTGTGGGGACCGGAAGACGCGCCCGAATGGGCCAAGATCGGCAATGACGGCCTCGCCGAGTTGGTCGCCAAGCATCCCGACCGGTTTCCGGGCTGGGCCGCGTCGCTGCCGATGAATGCGCCGGAAGCCGCGGTGCGCGAGGTCGAGCGCGCGGCCGCGAACGGCGCCAACGCCATCCAACTGCATACCAATGTCGACGGCGCTCCGCTCGACGAGGACCGCTTCTGGCCGATCTTTGAGGCCATCGAGAAGACCGGCAAGCCGATCCTGCTGCATCCGATCCGGACGCGCGAAATGGCGGACTACCGCAACGAGAAGGTGTCGAAATACGAGATCAACAGCGTGATCGGCTGGCCGTTCGAAACCGGCGCGGCGCTGGCCCGGCTGGTGTTCTCCGGCATCATCGACACCTATCCGGGCCTGAAGGTGATCTCGCACCATCTCGGCGGCATCATTCCGTATTTCGAGGGCCGCGTCGGCCATTCCTGGGACCAACTCGGTTCTCGCACCTCGGACGAGGACTATGCGTCGATCCTGACGCGGCTGAAAAAGCGCCCGTTCGACTATTTCAAGGAGTTCTACGGCGATACCGCACTGGCCGGCGCCAAGGGCCCGACGATTTGCGGCATCTCGTTCTTCACCCCGGACCGGGTGTTGTTCGCGTCCGATTGCCCGTTCGATCCCGAAAAAGGCACCGGCTACATCCGGGCGACCATCGCGGTGATGGAATCGCTCGATCTGTCGCAAGACGACATGGAGAAAATCTGCCATCGTAACGCCGAGAAGATGTTCGGCCTCAAGCCGTAATAATAATACCGGAGGAAACCCATGCGACATCTCGTGCTGCGCGCTACGCTGCTCGCGCTGGCGGCCCTGGCAACGCTGCCGACCGCATTGCCGGCAGCAGCGCAGGACTACCCGAACCGCGCCATCCGGTTGCTGGTCCCAATCCCGCCCGGCGGCGCGCCCGACATCGCCGCGCGGCTGCTCGGCAATGCGCTGACCGGTGCGCTCGGCCAACCGGTGGTGGTCGAGAACCGCACGGGTGCCAACGGCAACATCGCGGCGGACGCAGCCGCCAAGGCGGTGCCGGACGGCTACACCCTGCTGCTCGGCGCTGACTCCGGCTTCGTGATCAATCCGCATGTCTATGCGAAGCTGACCTTCGATCCGCTGAAGGATCTGATCCCGGTCGCCAGCGTCGCCACCAACCAGTTCATGCTGGCGGTGCATCCGTCGGTGCCGGCCAAGACCCTGAAGGAATTCGTCGACTACGCGCGCAAGACCGAGCCGCCGCTGGCTTACGCGTCGGGCGGCAATGGCAGCCAGCATCAATTGGCGATGGAGATGCTGCGCCAGCGCGCCGACATCAAGCTGCTGCATGTGCCGTTCCGCGGCGGCGCGCCGGCCGCGACCGCGACCATCGCGGGCGAGACCAAGGCGTTGTTCGCCGGTGCGTCGAGCACCGGTCAATTCGATTCCGGCCACCTGCGTCCGATTGCCTCCAGCGGCAAGCAGCGCTCCAAGAGGTTCCCGGATGTGCCGACCATCGGCGAGACCTATCCGGGCTATTCGGTCGACATCTGGCTCGGCCTGTTCGCGCCGGCCGGCACGCCGGAGCCGATCGTGACGCGGCTGCGCACCGAGGTGAAGAAGCTGTTGGCCTCGGAGGAGTTCGTCAGCAAGCTGCGGGTCTCCGGCAGCCTCGAACCGTTGGACCTTTCGCCGCAGGAATTTTCCGACCTGATCCGCAGCGACTACGAAAAATACGGCGCGCTGGTGAAGTCGATCGGCATCAAGCTGGACTGAGCTTGCGTTGAGGTCTTCGCGAACGATGCGCTTTCCCACTCCCCGCGTGCGGGGAGAGGGTGCCGAGCCGCGAAGCGGCGAGGCGGGTGAGGGGGCGTTGAGACAGCGCTCTGTGGAGCGCCCCCTCACCCGACTTGCTCGCGAGGCGCTCGCAAGTCGACCTCTCCCCGCACGCGGGGAGAGGTGAAGTCGCGCCATGACGGCCTGGGAATGACCGTGTAGCATCCCCGCATGACCGAGAGAATCATCGGCGCGGCCGCCGAGCCGCCGCGCGTCAATCTGCCGGAATGGACCGTCACCGAACTGTCGGCGGCGCTGAAGAAGACCGTCGAGGATTCCTACGGTTATGTCCGGGTGCGCGCCGAAGTGTCGGGCTATCGCGGCCCGCACGCGTCCGGCCATTGCTATTTTGCGCTAAAGGACAGCGGCGCCAAAATCGAAGCCGTGATCTGGAAGGGCGTGCTCGGCCGCATGCGGTTCAAGCCCGAGGAAGGCCTCGAGGTCATCGCGACCGGCAAGCTCACGACCTTCCCCGGCCAGTCGAAATACCAGATCGTGGTCGAAAGCCTGGAGCCGGCCGGCGTCGGCGCCCTGATGGCGCTGCTCGAAGAGCGCAAGAAAAAGCTCGCGGCCGAAGGCCTGTTCGACGAAGCGCGCAAACAACTGCTGCCTTTTCTGCCGGACGTGATCGGCGTCGTGACCTCGCCGACCGGCGCGGTCATCCGCGACATTCTGCATCGGCTTGCGGATCGCTTTCCGCGTAGCGTGCTGGTGTGGCCGGTGCGGGTGCAGGGCGAAGGCTCGGCCGCCGAGGTCGCCAACGCGATCAACGGATTCAACGCGCTGTTGGAGAATGGCCGGATTCCCCGGCCCGACCTCATCATCGTCGCGCGCGGCGGTGGCTCGCTTGAGGATCTCTGGTCGTTCAACGAAGAGATCGTGGTGCGGGCCGCGGCCGACAGCATGATCCCGCTGATATCGGCGGTCGGCCACGAGACCGACATCACGCTGATCGATTTTGCGTCCGACCGCCGCGCGCCGACGCCGACGGCGGCGGCCGAAATGGCGGTGCCGGTGCGGGCCGAACTGATCGGCACCATCGACGGCTTGGCGCGCCGCGCGCTGTCATGCTGGCTGCGCGGCATCGAATATCGCCGCAGCGAATTGCGCGCCGCGATGCGGGCGCTGCCGAACGCCGAAGCGCTGCTGGCGATCCCGCGTCAGCGTGTCGACGGCGCGTCGGAGCGCTTGCCGCGCGCGCTGATTGCCAATGCGCAGGTGCATCGCCGGCAATTCGCCCAACTCGCCGCGCATCTGACGCCGCGTGTGCTGCGCCAGCAGGTGCATCAGGAAGTCGCTCGGCTTGAGGGCTTCAGCCTGCGGATCGCCCAGTGCACGCGCGTCCATGCCGAGCGGCGCCGCGAACGGCTGCAGAGTGTAGCGCTGCGCTTGGTCGCGGCTCGGCAGTCGAACGTCGAGGCCTATCGTAACCGCATCGCTCGCGAGCGCGACCGCATCGAGGTGCTGCTGCAACGCGCCAACCGCGCCGCGATGGTGCTGGTCGAGCGCCGTGGCGCGCGTCTGGAGCGCGCTGGGCAGTTACTCAATGCGCTGTCGCATCGCGGCGTGTTGGCGCGAGGCTTCGCACTGGTGCGCGACGCCGAGGGGCACATGCTGCACGGCGCGGCAGCGGTGGCGCCGGGCACGCGGCTCGATATCGAGTTTGCCGACGGCCATGTCGGCGCCATCGCCGACGGTACATCGGGCGAGCCTAATCCAGGCGGGTCGAGGCCAGCGGCTTCAGCCGCGCCGAAGCCGGCGGCGCCCGCCAAGCCGCGCAGCACGGCCGGCGGCCCGGGGCAGGGCAGTCTGTTCGGGGCGTGATCTTCTTCACCTCTCCCCGCGAAGTCGGATTATCCGACTTCGCTACTTTACATGACGATCTCGGGTAAACCCGAGATCGTTGCGGGGAAAGGTCGACTTCTGAGCGCAGCGAAGAAGTCGGGTGAGGGGGCCTCTCAGCAGTGCTCCCCCTCACCCGGCTCGCGTAAGAACACTCGCCATCCTCTCCCCGCACGCGGGGCGAGGGTTACGCAGCATTCGCGTTCAAGCCACCTGCAGCACACCCAGGAACCGGCGGACTTCGCCGTTCAGTTTGCCGGTGTCCTGCATCATGGTCTCGATGGTCGCGAAGGCCTGATCGGCGGCGCGGCTGGTTTCGGTATTGCCGGTCGCCACCTCGGCGATCGACTTCGTCACCTGTCCCATCACGTTGGCGACGTCCTGGATGCTGCGGGCCATTTCGCGCGTCGCGGCTTCCTGTTCTTCGACGGCGGCGCTGATGCCGGTGGCGCGTTCGTCGATGCCGGCGATCAGACCCGTAATGTCGCGGATCGCCGTCACCGTGGTCTGGGTGGCGTTCTGGATCGCGTGAATCTGTTGGGTGATCTCATCCGTGGCCCGTGAGGTTTGGCTGGCCAGCGATTTCACTTCGCTGGCTACGACCGCGAAGCCGCGTCCGGCTTCGCCGGCGCGGGCCGCCTCGATGGTGGCATTGAGCGCCAGCAGGTTGGTCTGCGACGCGATGGCGGAAATCAGCGACACGACTTCGCCGATGCGCTGCGCGGCCTGATCGAGCGCCTGCACATTGGTGTTGGTCTTGCCGGCCTCCTGCATTGCGCTGCGCGCCGCCACCGCCGTCGCCTGGATCTGCTGGGCGATCTCGCTGGACGCGGCGGTGAGGTGTTCGGCCGAGGACGCCGCATCATGTACGTGAGCGCCGGCCTGCTCGGCGCCGGTCGCGACCGCCTTGGCCTGTTGGCTGGCGTCCGACGCCAGGGTCTTCATGCTCTGCGCGGTGGTGCGGACCGTATCCGCCGAACGCGCGACGCCTTCGGTCAATGTCGTCGCGCTGCTGTCGAACGCCTGACAGGCGGCGTCGATTTCGGCGGCACGCGCCAGCGCCTTGGTCTGTTCGGCGTTACGCTGCGAAAGCTCTTCGGCCTCGGCGGCGGTGCGGCGTAACTGGTCGAGCGCGCCGCTCAGGTGACCGAACTCGTCGGGATAGTTCGAGGCCGGCACCGGCGTCGCGAAGTCGCGCGCCGTCAGCCGCTCGATGGACGCCATCAGCATGGCGATCGGCGAGGTAACGCGGCGGCGGATGCTGAGGAAGCTGAACGCGCCGATGGCGATGATCGCGGCCAGGAACGCGACCTGCATTCCGAGAGTGGCGAGCGCGGCGTCCTTGCGCGCGTTGGCATAATCGCGGGTCTCGTCCAGCGCGCGATTGACGGTTCCGATAAAGGCCGTGAACGGGATGGTACATTTATTGGTCCAGTCGGCGCCCGGCATCGCCGGCTTGCCGCTGCCGTCCAGTTTGCTCGCGACCTCGTCGATCCATTTGTTCGATGTTGCCAGGGCCTCGCCGACATTTTTGGACAGGGCGACAAGTTCAGTTGAGACCCCTGGACGCGCAGCCAGCGTCGTGAGTTGTTCGACCGCGACGTTGGCGCCACCACGCAGATCTCCGATCCTGGCCAGTTGCTTGGCATCGGCCGGGGTGCTGGACGCGACGTTGCCGCGCATCACGCTGCATTGCAGGCCGTATTTCGAGCGCACCGTCCAGGCCGCCGTCTTGAACTGCTGCAGTTCGGCGGTGAACGGATCAGCGAGGCGCACTTCACCGGCGATCCGATCCGATGCCCGGATGATGGCGCTCTCGACGTTACTGATGGCGGCGTACCAGGATTCGGTCGCCGTCAGCGAGCGGTCGGCCTTCGGCTTGGTGGCTTCCTGCAATATCGGGTCGAACTTCTTGGCGGCGTCCACGGTACCGTTGCGCGCGCTCTCAATGAGCTGGGTCTTGTCGGCGATATCGAGGGCCGCGACCGTCGCAAGCGCTTTATCGATCACCGACAGAATGTCTTGTTGCAGCGTCTTGATCGTTTCGGTCGGAGAGTCGTTGGCCTTCAGTTCGGTCTGAACCAGGCCACGGTTGAGCCGCATCTTGTTCAACGATTCGAACAGCGCCCGATCGGCTTCGACCAAGCCCACCATCGTGCCGCTCTGGCGATAATTTTGCCAGCCGGTGGCGACGAGCACGGTGGTGACCGCGATCATCGCGACCATCATCAATCCCATCAGGGTCAACAGCGTGAAGCTGATCGAGTGTTTGAAGCGATTCATGGAAGTCCCCAACGGCTTGGCCACGCGCAGCACCAAAAGGGCGCGTCATGCCGTGGAACTTTCGGTGACTTGCCTTAACGTAGGGTCAAGAAGCGCGAGTCTGGAGCATCCTGGACGTCAGGGTAGTATAAATGCGGATGCTCGCCGTCACGGGCAAACGGGGCAGGTCTTCATGCATTTGCAAATATGCGTCCAACTCTGCGGCCCCGCCTGAAGGCTCCCGGTGTGGTTGCGGGCGACGACCCGTGCACCTCGGCTTGCGAGCGCAGGCCACATCGATAATTTTCGCGCCGCTGTTAAATTTTCTTTGTATTGCCAGCCGATACACGTGTACCAGCAAGCGGAAGCAGCCACCAAACGCTGCGCGGGAGGTCGACATGAAACGTTGGGCTATTGCGCTCCTCATGCTCGTGGCTGCGTCGCCGCAGATCGCTCAGGCGCAGAACTGGCCGGAGCGCCCGGTCAAATTCATCGTCACCCAGGCGGCCGGCGGTACGCCGGACATCATCGCGCGCCTGCTCGCCGAGCGGCTGACGCGGGTTCTGGGCCAGACGGTCATCGTGGAGAACCGCCCTGGCGGCGCCAATGTGATCGGCACCCAGGCGGCGGCCGTGGCCGCGCCGGACGGCTACACGTTCCTGTTCGCGACAGCCGCGACTCTGGTGACCAATCCCTACACGTTCAAAACGCTGAACTACGATGCCGAGAAGGATTTCACGGCGGTCGCCACCATCGCCAAGGTGCCGTTCTTCGTGCTGATCCATCCGGACGTGCCGGCCAAGACCTTGCCGGAACTGATCGCGCTGGAGAAGGCCAAGCCCGGCAGCCTGTCGGTCGCGACCGACGGCGTGCGGAATTTCTCCGGCATGCTGACCGCGTGGATCGGCAAGCTCGGCGGCATCAACCTCACGCAGATTCCGTACAAGACCATGCCGCAGGGCGTGCAGGACGCGCTGGCCGGCCGCGTGCAGGTGGTGATCCTGGCGGTGCCGTCGGCGGCGCCGTTCATGAAAGACAACAAGTTGCGTGCGCTGGCCACCAGTTCAGTGCAGCGGGTGCCGGGCTATGACGACGTCAAGCCGATCGCCGAGACCTATGCGGGCTTCGACTTCATCGGCTGGTTCGCCCTGATGGCGCCGGCCGGCACGCCGAAGCCGATCATCGCCCGGGTCAACAAGGAGCTCGACGTGATCTTGAAGGATCCTGAGGTCATAAAGTTCATGCGCGAAGTCGGCTTCTACAGCGAGGGCGCCGGCACGCCGGAATCCACCGCCGCCTATGTGAAGTCGCAATACGAAGCCTGGGGCAAGGTGGTGCGCGAGATCGGTATGCAGCCCGAATAGGCCATAGCGTTTCAAGCGAAGTGGCATCCGGCTCGCGTTAAGAAAACGCGTCCACTAAAAAACAAAACGCGCGCGGCACCATCATGGCTTCCGAACCAAAGGTCGAACTGATCTATCCGCCCGAACTGGTGCGCTCGCCGGTGCCGCCGCCCGGCGCCGTGCTGGACGAGAATGTCCGCGTCGCGATGCGCGACGGCATCACGCTGGCGGCCGATGTCTATCGGCCGGAGGCGCCCGGCCGCTATCCGGTGCTGTTTTCGCTGTCGCCTTATTCGAAGGACATTCAGCAACAGCCGCCGCAATTCAGCCACGCGATCGAATCCGGCGCCACCGGATTTTACGTCGCGTACGGCTATGTGCATGTGATTGCACAAGGCCGCGGCTGTGGTCGTTCGCAGGGCCAATGGCGCTGGTTCGACGAGCATGAACGCACCGACGGCTACGACATGATCGAGTGGATCGCACAGCAACCGTGGTGTGACGGCAATGTCGGCATGATCGGCGATTCGTATTGGAGCTGGAGCCAATACGCCGCCGCGTCGGCGCAGCCGCCGCATCTAAAGTGCATTTGTCTCTGCGACGGCACCACGGATATGTACCGCGACGCCTGCTATCCGGGCGGCATCTTCAACGCCAGTTTCATCAACCACTGGATTGCCTATCACACCGCGATGGCAGCGTGGCCCGGTCCGGTCGACGGCAAACAGCCGCCGATGAATCTGCATTGGGAGATCGTCAACCGGCCCTACGACAGCGATTGGTGGCAGGGCCGCTCGGCGCGCTCGCAGCTCGATCGCATCAAGGTGCCGGTGATGAGCATCGCGCCCCAGGGTGGCCAGATGCATTTCCGCGGCCAGCTGGCCGGCTATCCGCAAATCGATGCGCCGAAGAAACTGTTGGTGGTGCCGCCGACCGGGTTCTGGTCGCATTTGCGTTATCTGACCAACCGCCCGCTGAACCTGCAAATGCTGCGCTGGTTCGATCACTGGCTTAAAGGCAAAGACACCGGCCTGATGGACGAGCCGGAGGTCGCGATCTTCGATTCCGGCACACGCGCGTGGCGCTATGAAAGCGAATATCCGCTCGCGCGGACGCAGTGGACCTCATTCTATCTCGGCGCGGGTCATTCGATCGGCGCGGCGGCGCCGAGCGCCGATGAAGCGCCCGACACCTACCGCATGCCGGACTCTTACGCACAGTTGATCGCCGGCAAGCCCGTGCTGGCCTATGCGACCGCGCCGCTGACGCAGCCGCTCAAGCTCGGCGGACCGATGAGCCTGACGCTGTTCGCGTCGTCGAGCCAGATCGACACCGCGTGGTTCGTCAATGTGCTCGACGTCGGCCCGGACGGCAAATCGATGCCGCTGAGCCGTGGCATGTTGCGGGCTTCGTTCCGGGCGCTCGACGTCGAGCGTTCCAAGCCCGGCCAGCCGTTTCATCCGTTCACCACGACGGACCTGCTGGAGCCCGGCACGGTCTACGAATTCCAGATCGAATTGCGGCCGGTGTTCCACACCATCAAGCCCGGTCACCGGCTGCAACTGACCATCGCCAGCGACGACATCCAGTTCAATAATCCGCTGCGCCAGATCGACGTGCAGTTGCTGCCCTGGCCGGTCGAGAACGCCGTGCATCACAGTGCGGCCCATCCGTCGCATCTGGTGTTGCCGGTGATTCCGGATGCATCCGAGATTCAGGCGGTCGGGACGCCGTTGTCGCAGGTCGACTGGCCGATGGTTCCGGGCCAGTGGATGCCGGACACCGACGGGCACCCGCTCCGTCGTTAGAAAAGCTGCCGCCGGAAGGGTTTCGCCGGCCGCCCGCAATGGTTATGTTGCGGCTTCAGATCATTGATGCGCGCCGGTTCGTCGCGCCAAGCGACGGAGGACCGACGTGCTCAACCGTTCCGACCGCTCCACCGCCGGAGAGGCCGAAATCCGCTATCTGGACGGAGATTTCCGCGTGGTGCGCCCAGGGGCCTTCGTACGCTGCGCCGTCACCGGCGTGCCGATCCCGCTTGAGGAATTGAAATACTGGAGCGTCGACCTTCAGGAGCCCTATGTCAGCCCGCAAGCGGTGCTGCAACGGCATTTCCCGGAGCGCGTCAAGTCGGCGTAGGCTTGGCCGACTGCGAAACGGTATCCAGCACCCATGCGCGGAAGGCTTCGGCCTCGGTGACGGCGAGGCGCACCGGCAGCGTCCGGGTCTTGGCCGCGAGCGCCGTCAGCGTCGGCTCGCGCAGCCGCACGCGATCCTTTTCCGTGGTGATCAGCGTCAGCCCGGCCTTGTGGGCGCGGGTGAGCAGCGTCTTGGCGTCGGCCGGCGTATAGCGGTAGTGGTCCGGGAACGGATGACGCTCGACTACCTCGATTCCGACATCGGTCAGCGTCGCAAAGAATTTATCCGGGCTGCCGATGCCGGTGAAGGCCAGCACCCGCAGGCCCTGGAGCGCGCCGAGTTCGGCCGCGTCCGGCACCAGCGTGCCGTGGAAGGTCGGCAGCGGGCTTGCGGTAATGCGGGCATCGAGGCGTGCGGCGTCCGGTTCGCCGATCAGCATCAGCGCATCGGCCTTGGCAAGTTGCGGCGCCAGCGGCGCCCGCAGGGGCCCGGCCGGGAAGACCTTGCCGTTGCCGAAGCCGCGCCTGGCGTCGATCACCAAGAGCGAGCGGTCCTTGTACAGCGACGGGTTCTGAAAACCGTCATCCATCACGATGACGCCGGCGCCCTGGGCGCGCGCGGCCGCCGCGCCGGCGACGCGGTCGCGCGATACGATGGTCGGCGCGGCACGGGCCAGCAGCAGCGGTTCGTCGCCGACCTCGGCCGATCGGTGGGTATCGGCTTCGACCCGCACCGGTCCGGCCAGATAGCCGCCATAGCCGCGGCTCAGCAGAAACGGCTTGGCGCCGGCCTGCGTCAAAATCTCGGAGGCCAGTATCGCGGTCGGGGTCTTGCCGGCGCCGCCCATGGTCGGATTGCCGACACACAGGACCGGAATGCCGGCACGCTTGCCTTGCCGGGCGAGGCGCCGCGCCGCCACCGCCCCATAGCCGACCGCGAACGTGGCGAGCAGCGCCGCGGCGGCGCCTCCTGCGCGCCACCAGAACGCGGGCTCACGCATGGCGCGGTCCCTGCTGCTGCATACGGCGAAGTTCGGCTTCGAGATGATTTGGTGAGAGTTGACCTGGCGCGTCTTGATCTGGCGCGATGGCGTCGTCCGGCGGTAGGTCGGAATCGGTCTCGCTACGCTGTTCGATCTGCAACTGCATCAGATACGGCTCCAGCGCGGTCAAGGTGCGGTCCAGCGCGCCGCCGAGCCGGTCGACGGTCTGCCGCGCGGCCGCAGCCGCCGCGAGGCGCGCCGGGCCGTCCTTCAGCCAGGCGCCGATCCGCACCGCGAGTTTGCCGGCGTCCGCAACTTCCACTGCGCCATGCGCGGCGTCGAGCATGGCATAGAGATCCTTGAAATTGCGCACATGCGGACCGTGCACGATGGCGGCGCCAAGCTTGGCGGCCTCGATCGGGTTCTGGCCGCCATGTGGGATCAGCGAGCCGCCGATGAACACGATCGGGGCCAGCCGGTAGATCAGGCCCAATTCGCCGAGCGTGTCGGCGACGTAAATGTCGGTCTTCGCGTCCGGCAGTTCGCCACGCGAACGCAGCCGCGTATTCAATTCCGAGCCGGCCGAGACCTCGGCGATGCCGCGTCCACGCTCCGGATGACGCGGCGCGATGATAGTCAGCAGGCCCGGGAAACTATGGCGCAGCCGGCGGTGCGCCTCGATCATGGCGTCTTCCTCGCCCTGATGCGTGGAGGTCGCCGCGATGACGATGCGGCCGCCGATCGCGGTGCGCAATGCGGCGAGCGCGGCCGGCGCGGCCGGCGGCTCCGGCACATCGAGTTTCAGATTGCCGGTGGTCTGCACGCGCGGCGCGCCGAGTTCGGTGAGCCGTTCGGCATCGTCGAGCGATTGCGCGAGGCACAGGTCGAAACGCTGCAACAGCGCCGCGATGGTGCGTGGAAAACGGCGCCAGTGTCCGTGCGAGCGTTCCGACATCCGGCCGTTAACCAGAATCATCGGCAATTCGCGGTCGGCGCCTTCGACGATCAGGCTCGGCCACAGATCGGATTCGACGAAGATGCCGAGATCGGGACGCCAATGGTCGAGGAACCGCGCCATGAAGGGCGGCGCATCGTACGGGATGAACTGATGGATGGCGCCGGGTGGCAGGCGCTGCGCGGCAAGCTTCGCCGACGTGACGGTGCCGGACGTCACCAGCACTTTGAATCCGCGGGCCCGGATGCGCTCGATCAGCGGCACCACCGCGAGGAGTTCGCCGACGCTGGCGCCGTGCAGCCAGATCAGCGGCCCGGGCGGGCGCGCTATCTTGGCGTCGCCGCGCCGCTCGTTCATCCGCGACGGATGCTCCTTGCCCTTCTTCAGGCGATGCCGCAGCAGCGTCGCGGCGAGCGGCGTGGCGGCGGCGGCCAGCACCCGATACGCGACCAGCGTGAGCGGCAGCGACTCACCCATGACGGATGGCCTCGGACGTTCGGTCGACAATGGCATGGGCGCGTTCGGTGACCGCGTTGAGCGCCGCCTCGACGGCCTGGCGCGCGGCTTCCAGCGCGGCATCGTCGGCGTCGCGCGGAACCCGGATCGGCGTGCCGACCACGATGGCGCCGCGGCTGAATGGCAGGTTGATCGACGAGCGATCCCAGTTGTTCAGTTCCTTGCGCCGGCTGGTGGCGAGGGCGGCCGGATAGATCGGGCGGCCGGACGTCTGCGCCAGCTTGACGATGCCAAGCCCGGCGACGCGCGACACTTTGGGAACGTCCGCGGTCAGCGCCATGCTGCAACCCTGCGCCAGCGTGTCGAGCATCAACCGGAAGGCGCCGACGCCGCCCTTTCGATGAAAGTCGCCGCTGTGGCTGCCCGAGCCTCGTACCGTCCCGATGCCCAGGCGCTCGGCTGCCACCGCATTGATCTCACCGTCGCGATGCCGCGAGATCAGCACCTTGATCCGATGACCGGGGCGCTTGATGAATGGCGCCATGAAATGTTGCCCGTGCCACATTGCGACGATCACCGGAAAATCCGGCTCGACGCGTTCGTACACGTCAGCCGGCTCGATGACGAAGCGGCTGGTGTTCCATACCAGCCGAAGATACCACGAGGCCACGATTCCGAGCGCCGTCTGTCCCGACGCGGATGCCGCGAAACGCTTGAACAGCGACATGCCGCGATCAGCTCCTTAACATCTAACGAGACGGTGCGTTTTGGCCGGCGGCATCCGGATCGAGCAGGCGATGCAGATGGACGATGAAGTAGCGCATATGCGCGTTGTCGACCGACTGCTGCGCCTTGGCCTTCCAGGCCGTATAGGCGGTGGCATAGTTCGGGTACAGCCCGACAATCTCGACCTTGTCGAGATCCTTGAATTCGGTATCGGAAAGGCTGGTCAGTTCGCCGCCGAGAACCAGATGCGGCAGCTGTTTTGGTTTGGCCGTGTCGGACATGATTCGGTCTCCGTTAGACCGCGTATCCCGGCGCGGCGTGGATCAAAGCGACTTCGATCAAAAGCGCCGATCGCGCGTCAAATCGATCAGCGCCGCGTGGCGTCCTGGCCCGGCCGCAATGAGCGCGCCGTGCACCGGATCGGGCCGATTATACGACAAAAACTCGCCCGAAAAGGTGGTCAAAGCGCCTCCGGCTTCGTGCACCAAAAGATCGGCCGCTGCAAGGTCCCAGTCATGGCTGTTGCCGCCCGCGAAAGCGGCGTCGAGCGCGCCCTGGGCCACCCGGGCCAGCCGTAACGCCAGCGAGCCGATTTTGGGCACAACCACGAAGCCGGCATCGCCGCGGACCCAGTCGATCAGGCGCTGCGGCCCGGCGACCTGAATACCGTCGATGTCGTCGCCGGTCGTGGCGAACATTCGCGCGCCGTTCAGGAACGCGCCCCGGCCGATGACGCCGGTGAACAACTCGTCGGTGACCGGCGCATACAAGGCGCCGGCGACCGGACGGCCGTCCTCGACCAGCGCGGCCGAAATGACCCAGTCCGGCTTGCCGGCCAGATAGGACCGCGTGCCGTCGATCGGATCGACCACGAAGACCAATCGTCCGGCGCGCTGCTCGGGCCGGTCCTCGGTCTCCTCCGACAGCCAGCCGATACCGGGCTCCGGCACCGACAGCCGCTCGCGCAACAAGGCGTCGACCGCGAGATCAGCATCGCTGACCGGCGAGGTCTGGCCGTCATTGCCCTTGAACCAGCTTTTGAGCGGACCGCGAAAGGTGGTCAGCGCCAGCGCGCCGGCCTCGCGCACCGCCGCCGCCAGACGCTCGCCATGAACGGCGTAGTCGGTAGCCCGATCGGTGGTTTGGCCGGCCGAGAGTTCAGTGTCCGGCAATCGTCAGTCCTTCCACCACCAGGGTCGGCGCGTTGGTGCCAAAGCGGAACGTCAGATCGTTCGCCGCTACCAGTGTGCGGTACATGTCGAACAGATGGCCGGCGATGGTCACCTCGCTGACCGGAAATGTCAGCTCGCCGTTCTCGATCCAAAACCCGGCCGCGCCGCGGCTGTAGTCGCCGGTCACGCCGTTGACCCCGGAGCCGATCAGGTCCGACACGTAAAGGCCCTGCGCGATGCCAGCGATCAATTCCTGCGGGCTTTTGTCGCCGGGCTCCAAATGTGTATTCGTCGTCCCGGGCGACGGCACGGAAGATACGCCGCGCTGCGCGTGGCCAGTGGTCACGAGGCCGAGTTCGCGCGCGGTGGCGCTGTCCAGCACCCACGAGCGCAACACGCCGTCCTCGACCAGCGCCAACGCCCGGCCGGCAACGCCTTCGGCGTCGAACGGACGCGAGCGCAGCCCGCGTTTGCGCAGCGGGTCGTCGACGATGCGGATACCGGCCGGAAACAGCCGCTCGTTCATCTTGTCGCGCAGAAAGCTGGATTTGCGCGCAATCGAAGCGCCGTTGATGGCGCCGACCAGATGCCCGATCAGCGAACCGGCCATGCGCGGGTCGTACACCACCGGCACGCGCTGCGTCGGCACCTTGCGCGGATTGATCCGCTTCACCGCGCGCTCGCCGGCCTGCCGGCCGATCTGTTCGGGCGAATCCATATCTGCCGCGTGCAGCGTGGATGAGAAATCGTAGTCGCGCTCCATCGCGGTGCCTTCGCCCGCAATCGCTGTCATCGCCACGCTGTGGCGCGAACCGACGTAAGCGCCGTGAAAGCCATCGCTCGACACCAGCACCATGCCGCCGAGGCCGGCGGACGCCGACGCGCCGCCCGATTTGCTGACGCCCTGCACGCCGAGCCCGGCGGCTTCGGCCTGCTGCGCCATCGCTTCCAATGCGGCAACGCTCGGCAGTTCGGGATCGACCAGATCGAGGTCGGGAAAATCGCGCGTCAGCAACGACGGATCGGCGAGGCCCGCATAGGGATCCTCGGGCGCGGCGCGCGCCATCGCGACCGCACGTTCGGCCAGCGCATCGATGCCGTCGCCCGACATGTCGTTGGTCGACACTACCGCCTGGCGGCGGCCGACCAGGACCCGCAGTCCCATATCGTCGCCTTCCGAGCGTTCGGATTCCTCGACCGCGCCATCGCGCACTTCGACCGACAGCGAGACCGAACGGACCGCGACCGCGTCGGCGGCATCGGCACCGGCGCGGCGCGCGGCCGACACCAGTTTTTCAGCGAGCGCGGACAGCGCGGACTGGTCGAGCAGGGAGGACATGCGGGCTTATTCCTCAAAGTTAGGCGGGGGGAGGCGGGTGCCCAAGAAGGCACCCTCCAGATGTGGTTGGCAACGTGCCGATTCAACGTCGCCCAGCTCAGGCCAATCAGGACAATACGGTTACCGCATTTGCAAGATCTTGCACGCGTTCGGCAAGGTCTCGTCAAGCATGAGAAGCAGACACGAGCGGTTAACCAGCGTTCTTAAGGCTAAACCGATGGCCTTCTCTTAGGGTGGACCTTGATCGGGCGGCAAACAGCCCGGCGGGGACCTCAGTTTCAAGAGGCGTCAAATGTCAGTCGGCCAGGCCATGCCTGTCGGGTCGAGTCGCGCGTTGCGGCTCGACCCGCTTGCTCTGCCCGTTCGGTTCGAGGCGCGCGATTGCGCCGCGGACGGACGGGTTCGAGTCATCGATCTCTACCACGAACGCGTCATCGTACGCCGCGCGGTGCGCGGCATGCGGATGGCGGTCAATCTACGGATCAGCGCGTTTCGCGGCATCGCGATCCGGCTGCTGCCGCCGGACGGCGATGAACTCGGCGCGGTGGCCATCATGCTTGAACATCACGATCCGGCCCTGTCGTTGCCGCTGCACGTCACCAGCGACTGCGCTGAAGTGGTCGCGCAATGGCAGGCCTGGGCCCGCATTCTCAATCGTCCGCTGCTGGTCAGCGATGCCTTCGGTGCGTTCGGCGATCCGATGCCGCGCGTCGGCCCGCTCGAAATCGGCGAACCGGCACCGCGCCGCCGCCGTCACAACGCGATCAAGAAACGCCGGCCGAAAGCCCTGATGCGCCGCAAGCTGCCCTGGCGCGTCGGCGAACCGTCGGTGCATCGCGGCGAGGACGAGATCATCGCGCGGAACTGAGCGCGGCGTGCTTACGACGCCTTCAGCCACGCATCCACGATCAACGCTGCGAACAGCATCAGTCCGGCGTCGCGGTTCGACTTGAACAGACGCAGGCACAGCGCCGGATCGGCGATATCGAGTCGCCAGACCTGCCAGGCGAGATGCGCCGCGAATGCCGCGAGGCCGATCGCGAAGGCCGGCCCGGCGCCCGCCATCCAGCCGGCGAATCCGATCAGCACCACGGCTGCCGCGAAGAACGCCGACAGGATCGGCTTGGTGCGTTCGGCGAACAGCAGCGCGGTGGATTTGATCCCGATCAGGGCGTCGTCTTCGCGGTCCTGGTGCGCGTAGATGGTATCGTACGCGATCACCCAGCAAATCGATCCAGCATAGAGCAGCAGCGCGGGCGGATCGAGCCGGCCGAAATAGGCCGCCCAGCCCATCAGCGCGCCCCACGAAAACGCGAGGCCGAGCCCGATCTGCGGCCAGTAGGTAACGCGCTTGAGCAGCGGATAGACCGCGACGACCGCCAGCGACGCGATGCCGGTCAGGATCGCGAAACCGTTGAATTGCAACAGCACGCCGAGGCCAATCAATGCCTGCGCACCCAGGAACGCGAAGGCCTGCTTGACGCTGACCTGGCCAGACGGGATCGGCCGGGATCGGGTCCGGGCCACGCGGCCGTCGAGATCACGGTCGAGGATGTCGTTCCAGGTGCAGCCGGCGCCGCGCATCGCAAAGGCGCCGACGAACAGCAGCCAGACGTGCCACCAGTTCGGGCCGGGAGCGCCGGCCGCGACCGCCGCCAGCCCGGCCGACCACCAGCACGGCATCAGCAGCAGCCAGGAACCGATCGGCCGGTCGAGACGGGCGAGGCGCAGATAGGGCCGTGTCGCCGCGGGCGCGAGCCGGTCGACCCAATTGCCGGTGGAATCGGCGACAGGTTGCACCGTGTCGCTCATGGCGGGTCGCTCATCGGGCCAGCGGATTGCTGCCGCTCAGCGTGTCGTAGGTGCCGCCCTTGCCGGTCTTGGTGTTCTCGCCGGTCGGCACGGCCGGCGTCCCGAGCGCATCGCCGAGGCTGGGCGGCTTCGGACGTCCGGGCCCCGCTGCCTGCGGATTACAGACCTGGTTACGGATCTGCGTCGTTCTGGTGTAGCTGGCTTTGACCTGCGCGATCACTTGGTCGGGCACGCCGCAAGTTGTTTTATTGTCCTGCATGAACTTGAGCATCTTGGCTTCGTTCGCGTTGTAGCTCTTGAACAGGGGGCAGAGCTCGGGCGCCGGCGCCTTGCGCTGGGTGGCGCCGCGGATCGCGAGTGCGCCCTTTTCGGCGGCCGTGCGAATTTCGACGAAGTCGTTGCAAACCGCCGGCGGCTGTTGCTGCTGTTGCGAAAATGGGCTTTGGGCGCCGCCGGGTGGCGGAAACGGCGCCGGACTGGTTCCGGCGGGCGGGAACGGTGAAGCTCCTGCAGGTGGCGCGGCGTTGCCGCCGTTGGCCGGCCAAGGCGACGCCCCCGCAGGCGGTGCGGCGGTGCCGCCGGCATCGGGCCACGGCGACTGGGCCTGCGCCGCGCTCGCCAACAAGGCGGCGAAGGCGGCAGCGAGCAGGGCGGGGCGGACCGGCATCAGGGCATTCCTCTGGTCTTGTCGCGCATTGGCCGGTTCGAAGCTGAACGGCGGCGGGGCCGATAACGGCCCGCCCCCTTCTACAACCTGGGGAATCAGGCGGGAAGGCGGCAATTGCCGGCACCGGGGCCATATGTCGCCGTTTCGCGGGCCCTAGCCTTCAGCGTTCCTGGCTTGTAAAGCGGACCGGCCCCGACAAGCCGGTACCCCATGCCCCGCATCGATTTCCGTTCGCCCCGACTTTACGTGACCGCGCCGCTCGGCGCCGGCGCGACCTTGCCGCTGGACCGCGCGCAGTCGAACTACCTCGTCAATGTGCTGCGCCTGAAGCCGGGCGACCCGGTCCTGGTGTTCAACGGCCGGGATGGCGAATGGCGGACCGCGCTGACCCAGGCCGGCCGCCGCGACGTCGCCCTGGTCGCGGAGGCCTGCGTGCGGCCGCAGAACCCGCCGGGCGACCTGCATCTGCTGTTCGCGCCGCTCAAACATGTGCGGCTCGACTATCTGGTGCAGAAGGCCGTGGAGATGGGCGTGAGCGCCATCCATCCGGTCCTCACCCGTCACGTTCAGGTGACGCGGCTCAATCTCGAGCGGATGCAGGCCAACGCGGTCGAGGCCGCCGAGCAATGCGGCATTCTCAGCCTGCCGGAGATCGCCGAGCCGCGCGGGTTCGACGCGGTTATCGGCAGCCGGGACCCGAAGCGTCTGCTGATATTCTGCGATGAGGATGCCGAGACACGCGATCCGGTGGCGGCGCTGGCCGCGCATCGTCGCGAGGCGGCTCGTAGCGAGGAGGACTGGCCGCTCGCGGTGCTGACCGGGCCGGAAGGCGGCTTTTCGGAACAGGAACGCGACGCGCTTTTGAGCCTGCCGAACGTGGTGCGGCTATCGCTCGGGCCGCGCATCCTGCGCGCCGACACCGCGGTCGTCGCCGCGCTGGCGGTGGTCCAGGCGGTGCTCGGCGACTGGCGCTAAAGCGCCTTCAAGCTAGCCCCGCGCACGCAGCGGGCGCCATCCATACGGCTTCCACGTGCACGACCACGCGATGTAGTGGCCGGGCTGGCGAACCTTGCTGGTGACGCGGCCATATTTGCTATAGCCGGCACAATGCTGGTCGGCGATTTCGCGGGCATAGCGATCGTTGTCCGGCGACCACGGCACGATGCCGCCGGTGTCGTTGCCGGTGACGCCGGCATTTGGCCCGACGCAGGACGCGGCCGAAAGGCCGAGCGTCAGGACCGTGCTGAGCAGAAGGAGGCGAGACACAATCTTCGACGGCATCGAACGAACCCGTTTCAGCGCGGCGGACATCGCCAGCAGAACTCCCTTAAAGCATGTTCCGGCGACTTGTGCAGCGGTCCGTTTCAGGAGTTCACAGCGTCAGGTCGCCGCCGCCACGCAGCAAGCACGCGTGCGTGCGTGACCGGATCATTGTGCCACCACGACGCCTTTATGAAAGCGGGCGCGTTCCATGCGCAAGTCGTTGCCGCGCCGCCACGGTGCCATGGATTCCATGGCTGGCGGCGTCTGCGGCCTTGACCGCGTCCCGGCGAGGCTGCACCGTCCGGACGTTCATGGAAGTACGGAGACGGTCATGGCTCGGCGCGGCGTCCTGTTGGGTGCACTTTTGGCGACGCTGGCGTTCGCGCCAATTTCTTTCATGGCCCCTGCAAACGCCGCCGGCTGGCTGGAAAAGAACATCTGGCTGTCGGGGCCGCGCTACGACGGCGTGCTGCCGGCTTGCGAGTCGCCGGCTGTGCTCGACCTCGTGGCCTCGCGCTTTGCCACCAAGGAAGGCCGGTTCTGGAATTCGCCGCTGCAAATCGTCGGTTTCGATCAGGTGCGAGAGACGGCGTATCGGCCCTGGGCCAACGACACCATTCCGCGGCGGTTCTGCCGCGGCGCCGCGATGGTTTCCGATGGCGTGGCGCGGCGGGTGTATTACTCGATCGTCGAGGACGGCGGCATGATCGGCAACAGTTGGGGCATCGAATGGTGCGTCGACGGCCTGGACCGCAACATGGCGTACAATCCTCACTGCAAGATGGCCCGCCCCTGAAGGGGTCTAGCTTCTTGTTGAGCATGATCTTTTCCGAAAACCGGTTTCCACCCTCGGATCGAGTCCGAGGGCAGGCTTTTTCGGGACATGCTGGCCTGTTAACGAATTAGGCCGACAATTCCCATTTTGTTCTTGAATTGTTCCCCGAAATGACCCTAGAGTTCCGCATTCTTCAACGTGTGCGGGTGGAGCTCCCCATGTTTCGGCAGGTGATCCGGCTGGTATGTCGTGGCGCGGCACAGATCGTGTTTGTGGCCGCCCTTATTCTCGTTGTGGTTGGTGCGTTGACGACGGTCCTGACGCCGGCGCTGGCGCAGGACCGGCGGCAGAACACCGCCGGGGCGTTCGATTTCTATGTGCTGGCGCTGTCATGGTCGCCGTCGTTCTGCGCGGCCAGCCAGGAGCGCAATCCCGACCGCGCGCCGCAGCAGCCGCAATGCGGCGACCGGCCGTTCTCGTTCGTCGTGCACGGGCTGTGGCCGCAATACGAGAAGGGCTTTCCGGAATATTGCCAGCAGCCCTCGCCGCGGCTGGACCGCAATATCGTCTCCTCGATGCTTGACGTGATGCCGAGCCCCCGGCTGGTGTTCCACGAATGGGACCGGCACGGCACCTGCTCGGGCCTGTCGCCGCGCGCTTATTTCGAGATGGTGCGCAAGGTCCGCGCCGCCGTAAAGATCCCGGTGGAATATCTCGAACTGAAGGAGCCGCTGATGGTGTCGCCGGCCGAGGTCGAGACCGCCTTCGTCAAGGCCAATCCAGGACTGACCGAGGGCGGCATCGCGGTGGCGTGCGACAACAAGCGTCTGACCGAGGTGCGTATCTGTGTGAACCGCGATTTGCAGTTCCGTAGCTGCGACGAGACCGACCGCCGGGCCTGCCGCCGCGACAGGCTGGTGATGCCGCCGGTGCGCGGTGGATGAGACGGAGCGATGCCGTCGATGCCATCGCGCTGCCGTGGCCCGACAGATGAAGCCTTTTCCGGTGAAGCCGCTATAACGGCGGCATGAATTATCGCCACGCCTTCCATGCCGGCAATTTCGCGGACGTGCTCAAGCATGCGGTGCTGTGCCGTATCCTGGTCTATCTGCGGCAAAAACCGGCCGCGTTCCGCGTGCTCGACACCCATGCGGGTGCCGGCCGGTTCGATCTCGCCGGCAGCGAAGCCTCGCGCACCGGCGAATGGCGCGCCGGCATCGGCAGGCTGCTCACGGCGTCGCTCGCGCCGCAGGCCGCCGAACTGCTGGCGCCGTATCTCGATATCGTGCGGCAAGCCAATTCCGACGCCGCCAATTCCGAACAGCCCAATTCCGAACAAGCCAATAGCGACGGGCCGCTGCGGGTCTATCCGGGCTCGCCGCTGATCGCGCAGGCGCTGCTGCGGTCGCAGGACCGGTTGGTTAGCTGCGAACTTGAGCCTGGCGCCGTTACGGCGCTCGGCCGCCATCTCGGCGGCGACCGCCGCGCCAAGGCGGTCGAGATCGACGGTTGGACCGCGCTCGGCGCCTATCTGCCGCCGCCCGAGCGGCGCGGCGTCGTGCTGATTGATCCGCCGTTCGAGAAGCCCGACGAGTTCGGCCGGCTCGCCACAGGCCTGACAGCGGCGTATCGCAAATGGCCGGGCGGCAGCTACATGCTCTGGTATCCGATCAAGGATTACCGCACGACCGATGCGTTCGCGGCGCGGTTGCGCCAACTCGGTATCGCGAAATTGTTGCGGATCGAACTGGCGAGCGCGCCGGTGTCGCCCGATGATGCGCTCAGCGCCAGCGGTCTCGTCGTGGTCAATCCGCCCTTCACGCTGCAGGCCGAGATGGCCATTCTGCTTCCGGCAATGCGCGATGCCCTGGCGCCGGATGGACGCGGCAGCTTGCGCCTCGACTGGCTGGCGGGTGAAAAATAGCTGGTATTCTTTCCCGGCGTTTGAGTTACTCTACAACCTGGGCTGGCTTTGACGTTGTGCCTCCGAAGAGGCCGGCGGAGTGACTGAGGCCTGAGGGCCGACGCTTTCCCCGATCGCGAATGTCCGGCCAAGCTGCCACGCCGTGGGGGCCGGCAGCGGACAATGCGGGGCGAGGAGTTTCGCGATGGCGATGGGTGGGACGGTCAAATTCTTCAACACCGAGCGCGGCTACGGATTCATCAAGCCGGACGATGGCGGTCGCGATGTGTTCGTGCACATCACCGCGGTCGAACACGCCGGACTGAAATCGCTGGCCGAAGGTCAGCACATCAGCTTCGAGGTCGAGCCGGACAAGAAGGGCAAAGGCCCCAAGGCCGTCAATCTGGTGATCACCGGTTGAAGTTCGCGTGCGTCCGTCAGACCGGCGGCGCTTTCGATGTGTAATGCGTCGATGCGAAATGCGATCGCATTTGTCGCGACCAACCGGTATCCGTCTGGATAATATCCACCTGGATCACGTCAGTCGCGCCGCGCGCGTTTTGCTCCCCACGAAGCCAATCCCGCCCTCGCCAAATAATAATCCTGCCTCGCCACCTCTCGCCCGATGAGTTCGACATGATGATTTTGCGTTCGTCGCCGCCGTCGCCGTTCGGCCGCAAGGCCGTGATCGCGGCCAGCGTGCTGGGTCTATCGTCGGAACTGACCGTCGAGAAAGCCGATCCGAACGATCCGGGCGACAGTGTGCGGGTGCAGAACCCGGTCGGTAAAATTCCGGTGCTGATCGACGAGAGCGGCGCCGCCTATTTCGACTCGCGCGTGATCCTGGAATATCTCGACCACCGGGCCGGTGGTGGCCGCATCCTGCCGGCGGCGCCGCAGCCGCGCTTTGATGCGTTGCGGCTGCAGGCGCTATGCGACGGCGCGCTCGATGCCTGCATCCTGCTGGTCTACGAAGGCCGCTGGCGCACGCCCGAACATCACGAAGCCAAGTGGCTGGCCTATCAGAACGACAAGGTGGCACGGGCGCTGAACGTATTGGAAGCCTCGCCGCCCGCGATCGATCCGGTACCGAGCGTCGGCCAGATCGCGCTGGCGTGCCTGCTCGGCTATCGCGATCTGCGCTTTGCCGCAACATGGCGCGCCGACTATCCGAAGCTGGTGGCCTGGCTCGATGCCTTCGCGGCGCAGGTGCCAGCCTTCGCGCAGACCCGTGTCACGTCGTAACAACAACATTCCAAATTAAAAGAGCCCGGACCTTGCGGTCCGGGCTCTTTCTGTTTGCGCCTCTTTTTTATTCTTGAGCAACGACGCGCGAACGAATTTCAATGCTCGCGCGTCGTTGCAACTACTCTGAATGCGCGAGCTTAGAACCGGTAGTTCAAGCCGGCGCGCACGATATTGCTGGTGAGCGACGTGTCGGTGCCGACCGGGCAGCCGGCGCCGCAGTCGGCACTGCCAAGATCGACGTACAGATATTCGGCCTTGGCGGTCCAATTGCCGCCCAGTGCGAATTCCAGGCCGGCGCCCGCGGTCCAGCCGAGCTTGGTGGTGTTGTTGCCGGCAAAGCCCGGCGCCGTGATGTCGATGTTACCGACCGCGGCGCCCGCGGTGACGTACGGCATGAAGCGGTCCATCGCGACGCCGACGCGGGCGCGCGCGGTACCAAGCCATGAGTTCGACGTCGTGCTGAACGCGTTGTCGTGCTTCAGATTGGTCCAGTCCAAATCGCCTTCGACGCCGAACACCAGATTGCCGTTCTGCCAGTTGTAGCCCAGCGTGCCGCCGACCAGTCCGCCCGAAGCGTCGCTGAAGCCGTAGCCGCCGTTGATACCGACATAGAGGCCGGTCCAGTTGTAGATCGGAGCCGGCGCATAGACCGGCGCCTTAGTGACCATCTGATTCTGACGCGGCAAATCAGCGGCGCTGGCGGAACCAATGAGCAAAGCAGTAAGGCCGATGCTGGCCAGAAGTACGCGACGCATGATGAATCTCCCGTGCAGTGTTTCGATCGCCCCGTGCGACCGACGTGTCGCTACTCAACGTGGCCATTCCAAGAAGGTTGCGTGGCAAATTGTGATTTCGTTCCATTGAAGGAGATGGCTGTCGCGTGTGGCCGAAAGGTCACGAAGTTCCGCTTCTAAGTTCCATGGCTGTGGGCGCACAGCATCACAAAGAAAAAGGCCCCGGACCGAATCCGGGGCCTTTGCGGTTGCAAGCGATGCAGCGATCAGAAGCGATAGTTCAGGCCGGCCCGCACCACGTTCTCACGCAGGCTGACGGTGTCCGGCGCGACGCCGCCGCAGGCGGTGCCGCAATCGAAGTCGCCGAGGTCGACATAGAGGTACTCGGCCTTGACGGTCCAGTTGCCGGCGACGGCGTATTCGAGGCCGCCGCCGACGGTCCAGCCGACATTGGTCTTGTCGGCGCCGGCAAAGCCCGGACGGTTGGCCTTGATGTCGCCGAACGCGGCGCCGGCCGTCAGGTAGGGCAGGAATCGGTCGAATGCGTAGCCGACGCGGCCGCGCGCCGTGCCGAGCCAGCTCTGCGAGGTCTCGCAGGCGGTCGGACAGGTGACATTGGTTTCGCCCTTGGAGTTGACCCAGGACAGATCGGCCTCGGCGCCGAACACGATATTGCCGGTCTGCCAGTTGTAGCCGACGGTGCCGCCGATCAGGCCGCCCGACACATTGAAGTCGCCGGTCGACGGATTGCTCCAGCTCGATTTGCCCCAGGTGCCGCCGCCGGTCAGACCGAGATACAGGCCGGTCCAGTTGTAGATCGGCGCATAGGCCGGTGCCTTGGTCGGCATGGCGGCCCGCCGTGGCAGATCCGCCGCGCCGGCCGAACTCGCGGCCAGAGCCAAAACACCCACCAATGCGATAACGACGCGCTTCATCGACTTCTCCTTGGGCAACTTGCTGTCAGTAAATGTTGTGCGCACAGTATTCATAAAATTGTATACGTCTAGTGCGGGAAAACCACAGTGCATCGGCAACTTACCAAGCGTGTAAATGACTTAAGCGCGCCGTATTCCGGCCTTTATTTAAATGGAGCCCGCCGCATTGTCGCCAATTTTCGATTAGATGCGGACGAAAATGTATTTATACTTTGTTAACTATCGATATATTGCGGACTGAAGGCACGTAAACGCAAAAACCCCGGGCGTTCTGCCCAGGGTTTTGCCGTTCGACCAGAAAGAAGTCTTAGAAACGATAGTTGACGCCGAACCGCAGCAGGTTGGACTCGACGCCGTTGCTGGTGCCGGTGATCGAATAGGCGCGATCCTGCAGATCGACATACAGGTATTCGGCGCGGGCCGACCAGTTCGGCGTAAAGCCGACTTCCATGCCGAGGCCGGCGGCCCAGCCAAGATGGGTGCGCGATTCCGACAGTCCGCCGACCTGGCCTTCGACGCCCCCATAGGCGAGGCCAAGGGTGCCGTACAGCAGGATGTTGTTGAATGCGACGCCGGCGCGGCCGCGCAGCGTGCCGAACCACGGATTGGAGAATTTCCACGGCGCGAAGGTGTCATCGGCGCCGGAAATCTGCAGGTCGGTCTCGCCGCCGAACACGAACTGGCCGCTCTGCCACAGGTAGCCGCCCTGGATGCCGCCCGCGAAGCCGCTGGGCTCGGTCGGGTTGGCGGTGGTCGAACCCCACTGATAGCCGAGGTTCAGGCCGATATAGGGACCGGCCCAGCTATAGCTGCTGAGCGGCGCCTGCGCCGTATAGTAGGGCGTGCGCGGAAGATCGGCGGCCTGCGCGGCGCTTACCGCCGCTACGATCGCGATCGCTGCCATCAGGCCAATAGTCTTTTTCATTTTGTCCTCCACGAACTCGATCTGATCGCGGATGCGAAGCATCCGGCGCAATCGGCCCTGTTCGCCTCCGGATTGGTCTTCCGCGTTACTTGCGTGAGCAAAGTGGATCGCGAAAACCTGCGCCGAGAGCGAAACAACGCTTGTTTCATGCGGACAATTTATCGCGCCTTTTACGTTAAACGTTTCTGAATCGGTAAGTACAACGGACCGTTATAACTAACGCGCCGTTTACCCATGGCCAAAATCCGCCGATGACATTTACCATGTTGGACAGTAGTCCCGTGATTCGTCCGTGGGTTGCTTGGGAGCCGCCGGCTCCGTATGAGTCTATCGGTCCCCGTTACATTCCAAGCCTCTGCGCCCGAGCCCCGCCGCATGTCCGTTCCGCCCGCTGCCCTGGTCACCGGAGGCGCCCGACGCATCGGTCAGGCGATCGCGCGCGCGCTCGCCGAAGCGGGTTATGCCGTGGCGGTCCATGCCAATCGCTCGGTCGCCGACGCACAGGCGCTGTGCGCGAGTATTGAGGCCCAGGGTGGCCGCGCCGCCGTGGTGCGGGCCGACCTTGCCGATCATGATGCCGTGCTCGGGCTGGTGCCGGCCGCGGTCGCGGCGATCGGTCCGCTGACCGTGCTGGTGAACAATGCCGGCGAGTTCGAACCCGACACCCTCGGCAGCCTGGTACTGGCGCGGTTCGAGCG
>JAQGJU010000035.1 GCA_028290465.1 Xanthobacteraceae bacterium
CATTTGAAATGGCCGACATAGACGGGATCGAACCGGATCAGCGTCGTGAACAGCCGCCAGTCGGCTTCCGTGATTTCTCCGCCCGTAAGGAAGCGCCGGGATGACAGGCGATCCTCGAGCCAGTCCAGTGTCTCGAACAGCGGGCCGACGGCCTCCTCATAGGCTTCCTGCGTCGTTGCAAAACCGGCGCGGTAGACGCCGTTATTGACCGTCGCATAGATGCGGGCGTTCAAGGCGTCGATCTCGGTCCTGAGCGCCTCGGGATAATAGTCGCCTGCCTTCGCGCCGATGCCGTCGAAGGCGCTGTTGAACATGCGAATGATGTCGGACGACTCGTTGTTGACGATCGTGCCGGTCTGCTTGTCCCACAGAATGGGAACCGTGACGCGGCCCGAGTAGGTCGGGTCCGACCTCGTGTAGACCTCGTGCAGATAGTGCGCGCCGCCAATAGGATCGGGAACCACACCATCGCCTGTGGCGAAGCTCCAACCCTGCTCGGCCAAGAGCCAATGCACCACCGAGACGTCGATGAGCGGCGTGAGCCCTTTCAGGGCGCGGAAGATCAGGGTCCGATGCGCCCAGGGGCAGGCCAGGGAGACATAGAGATGATAACGCCCGGCCTCGGCTCTGTAGCCGCCGACCCCCGTCGGGCCGGGCGTACCGTCAGTGGTCACCCAGTTGCGGAAAACACTGTCTGGACGCACGAAACGTCCGCCGCTGGCCGAGGTATCGTACCACTGCTCGTGCCAACGACCGTCAATGAGCAATCCCATCTCATTCTCCTTGTAAACCTTGGGCAAGCGTTGAGCGTATCCGACCGTTGTCGACTATCGATGGTGTCGCTGATCGAATTCGCATGGGAGGGCCTCTTTCGACCGGGAAATTACAGCCACCTTCCGGGGAGAAGGGACTTGCGGAAGCACATAGCTGCCACGATCGACACCAGCATCATGACGCCAAGCAGCAGAAAGGCGTCGCGATAGGCGAGAACAAAGGCTTCCCGTTGCAGCGTGCGGGCGACCAGCGCCATCGCGGCCCTTGCAGCGACGTCTGCATCAGGAATTTGCGATGAGAGTATCTGCGAAAGCGTCTCGATCCTCTGCCCGACTTGATTGCTTCCCGCGGTGACGTAATTTCCGAGCATGTTCGAATGAACCTGCTCCTGCACCCTGACGAAGGTGCCAACGACAGCAACACCGATCACCGAACCGACGGTCCGCATGATGTGAACCAGCGATGCGACCCACGGAATCTCGCGCAGCGCGGTGTCTTCAGTGATCAGCACCATAATCGGAAGGGCCAGGAACGATGCCGCGCTCGACTGCAGGATGAGCGGGAGCAGAATCTCGTTCGTACTCCACTGATGGGTGAGACCGGCCATCATCAGTAGGCTCGCGCCCAGCAGGGCCCCACCGAGCATCAGCAGGCGGCGCGGATCGACGACGTAGCACAGCGCGGCGACGAGCGGCATCAGCAACAGCTGCGGCAGTGCCGAGGCCAGAAACACACTGCCGCTTTCGAGCGCCCGGAAACCCTGCACCCCTGCAAAATACTGCGGCAGCACGAGAGCCGACGACATCACGGCGATGCGCGAGAGGAACAGCATGAACAGCCCCAGCCCGATGTTGCGCCGCCAGAGCAGCCGTGGATCGACCAGCGGATCATGATGCAGGAGCGCATGGACCGAGGCACCTCCAAGCAGCAGTACAGCCGAAGCGGCCAGGCCCGTGACAAGGCCCGACGCGAACCAGTCGAGCCGGTTGCCCTGGTCGAGCGCGGCGACAAGTGCCGCGAGCCCAAGCGACATGGCGACGAGGCTGAAACCGTCCGGACGGCGAAAGCGCATAAACTTGATCGGGTCGCGAGTGAGGCCGTAGGCACCGGCCAGGAGCGTCAGGGTTCCGGGCAGGACATTCAGCCAGAACAGATACTGCCAGCTGAAATGATCCAGAACCCAGGCTTCGATGGAGACCGAGATGCTCGGCGTGAACGCCGAGATCAGCGCGTAGAGCGACAATCCGTAGAGGCGCTGGGCCTGGGACAGATGGCGCATGACCACCGCATAGCTCATCGGGATCAGCACGCCGGCGCTGAGCCCGCGCAACGCCTGCAGCACCAGGAGGGCTTCGAACGTCGGGCTCAGTGGCGCCGCCAGCGAGAACAGGGTGAAGAGCAGGGCGCCGAGCAGCACGCCGCGCGCCGGCGAGAGGATGCCGCGCAACCACACTGCGGCCGGGATTGCAGCGACCTCGGCCGTTAGATAGGCCGTTACGATCCAAGAGCCTTCGTCCGCCCCGATGCCGAGCGCGCCGCGAATATCGGCAAGGCCGATTTCTGTCAGGCGCGCATTGACAATCGAGGTGAATGTGCCGAGGAGCACGGCGGCAACGCCGATCAGGGCGCGCAGGCTCGGCATGGCCGAAGCGGGTCTGGCGGTGACACCCTGCTGGATTGTGGTGGCCATGATCGTCCTCCTGGGCACGTCGGGTTCAGCGCTGCGCGGCGTTGCCTGCCACCACACGATCGGTATGGATCGTCGTAACGACCGACATGCCGGGACGCAGCAGGCCTTCGAGCTCGGGCGTGGGATCGAGCGCGATCCGGACCGCGATGCGCTGGGCGACCTTGGTGAAATTGCCGGTCGCATTGTCGGCGGGAAGCAGGCTGAACTCGGCACCGCTTGCCGGCGACAGGCGCTCGACATGGCCGGTCAGGACACGTCCCGGGAAGGTGTCGACCTTCACGCTAACCGCCTGGCCGGGGCGGACCTGCGACAGCTGCGTCTCCTTGTAGTTTGCGATCACATGCACGCGCGGCAGCGGCACGATCGAGATCAATTGCGAACCCGCCCGGACATACTGCCCTTCGCGGACGATGCTGGAGCTGGCGGTGCCGGCGACGGGCGCGACGATCCGGGTATTGCCGAGGTCGATCCGCGCGAGTTCGAGAGCGGCCCGCTGGCTGTCCTGCTCGGCCTTGGCTTGCTGGTACTGCGTATCGAGCACCTCGAGCTGCTGCTGCTGGACCGCGATTTCAGCCTGCTTCTCCAGCAGGCGGGCATCGAAACGTTTGGTATCCGCGACGGCGAGTTCTACCCGCTGGGCGGTGGTCCAGCCGTCGCGTATCAACGTCTCCTGCCGGCCGCGCTCATGCACGGCGCGATCGCGATCGGCGATGATCGCGGCAATGCCGGCTTCCGACTGCGCGATGACGCGGCGCTGGAGTTCGAGCCGGCTTTCGATGTTGCGGATGGCGGCATCAGCCGCCGCGACGCCGCCCCGGGCCTGCGCGACACGTGCGACGTACTCGGCGTCGTCGACCTCGAACAGGAGATCACCGGCCTTGACCGGCTGATAATCGGTTACGGCCAGTCGCTTGACCCGGCCGTTGACCTGGGCGCTGATCGGCGTCGTATCCGCGCGCAAATAGGCGTTGTCGGTGCTCTGATCGGTCAGGCCCGCCATCCAATAGCCCCAACCGAACGGAATGACGACGGCAAGTCCGATACCCCCGACGATAACGGAGGTGCGGGCGAGGTTGATCAGGGCCCGGCGCGGCTTCTTTCGTTGCGGGCGGGGCTCCGCGCTTTGTGAGGCGCCTTCGATAGGGGCCAAACGGGTAATTGTTGCGCTCATGACCACATCCTTAACGGCAGCCGGGTTGGCGTTTGGCGGATCTGGAGGACAAGCCGCAGCGGCTACCGCCGTTCTTGGCGCTGCAGCTCCTAACGAAAATTCGGATCATCACGAGTGCGCTCCAGAATGAGCGGGATGATCAGCGCTTCCTCATCCTGGAGATGCCGCAGCAAGGTTCGGTCGAAGCCCTCGATCTCTCCGGCAAGCCGTTCGGCCACGCGCAGCGCGTCGCCGTCGCGACCCGACACTTCGCCGGAAAGCGCAGCAATAAGCTCACGGCTTGCGGTGCCGAGGCTATAGATCGCGCCGTGGATCACCCCGTGGTCATTGTCGAGAATGTCGAAGCCCTTTTGCAGCTTTGGCGCGGCGGCGGCGAAGGAGGGAAAATAGTAGTCATCCTCAACACGATGGTGCGTATCCAGCTCTCCGAGCAGAAGGCCCATCCGGCGCTGGAACAGCGGTAGAAACGTTGTTGGTGACGTACGACCTTCTCTGAGATCCGTCGTCATGCCGCCGATCAGCACCGAGAGTTCGCGAAACAAATTGTGCCGCTGGAGCCAGCCTTCGGCCAGTCCGTGCAGGCGTGCATCATTCGCCCACTGATCGCGGGGGAACTTGCGTAGCAGCCCAAGCAACTCATCCGGCAGGCCGTTCCTCACGTCGACTGTAAGGGCCTTGTCGATGTCTTTCATGATGACGCTCCCGTTTCTGCTATGCGGCGGCACTGCGCCGGCCGTGGAGATGAACCACGACCGGCGCCGGCCGTTACCGCGTGCCTTCCTTGAGGCCCAGCAGCTGCCACTCCCAGCGCAGACCCTGACCGAAGCCGCCGCCATGCTCGGCGAAGAGCTTTGCAACGTCGTCCGCGGTCGGGCGCGCCCAGTCACGCTGAAGTTCGGACACGTAGGCGACGGTGGTGAGCGGTTGAGCGCCGGCCTGGACCATACGCTGGACGCCCCGCTCGTGGCCTTCGGTGCTGCCGCCACCCGATGCGTCGGTGACGATGTAGACCTCATAGCCATCAGCGAGCGCATCGATCACCGGCATGCTCAAGCAGACCTCGGTCCACAGGCCGGCCATCACCAGCTTCTTCTTTCCGGTCTTCTTGACCCAGTCGAGCACCCGCGGATCGTCCCAGGAGTTGAGGCCGGTCCGGTCGATCGGCTTCTGATCCGGGAATACAGCCTGGACCTCCTCGAACAATGCCTGGCGCTCGGCAAAGGCCGTCGTCAGCAGGGTCGGCACCTTGAACAGCTTCGCCGCCTTGGCGAGGAAGGTCGTGTTGTTGACGACGGCCTCGCTGGTGTGAGAGCGCAACGCCAGCAACTGCAGATACTGATGATCGATGAGCAGGAGCGCGTGATCGTCTGGGGTGAGAAGAGAACTCTTTGCCATAGCGATATCTCCGTAGGGTTTGACCGAGGCCATTGCCCCGAGACCTAAAGAGCTACCAGTGGAACGAAATTGCCTGTAGTCGCCTAATTCGGTACTGTCCGTTCCAAAAATGGAACGGACTAATGCAGGACCTCAACGACCTCTACTATTTCGCCCGGGTGGTTGAGCATGGTGGGTTCGCGCCTGCCGGGCGTGCTCTTGGCGTTCCGAAATCCACGCTCAGCCGCCGTGTTGCGTTGCTGGAAGAAAGGCTGGGGAGCGGGCTCCTGCAACGCTCGACCAGGCATTTCGGGATGACCGAGGTCGGCGAAGTCTATTACCGACACTGCCGTCGCCGGATGGCTAGGCGCAATTTCGATGATGGCGTCGGCATCCAGAAAACGCGAACGGGCCATGCAGGGTTCGCTCTTCCAGAACGGCATGCAAACAATTGGACGCCGATTAAGGGACGGTTTTGGACGCCGTTTGACACGGCAATTCGCGGTCACCGAGATCGGCAAGGAGTACTACCGCCAATGCGTCGCGGTGCTGGTAGAAGCTGATGCCGCCCAGGACGCAATCGACAGGATACGTGCCGATCCGCAGAGCGAGGAGTGGGTGACCTTTCCGTCATCGGTGCTGTATTCTCAGGTCGGCGATGGCGCGGTTCATGGCGAAATGCCCCAACGAGGCGAATCTGGAAAGCGTGACGATGTAATTCGCGAGGAGTTTGACATCGCCATTCGCGTGCGCTTTCCACGCTGGAAGAAAGCGACCTGGTCATGAGGGTGCTGGCAGAGAGCACGCAGCGGCCGGTGGCGGGCTCAGCCCTGGTCGAGGGCCGTCCAGGCCATTGCTTCCGGGCGACCTGTCCTCACTGCTGAGCCTCGCTTGGAGCCTCCGCATAACGATCACGAATGGTGCCTCGCGGAGTGCGCGACGGCACGGTTCTTCGTTATATGGGGCGGCATGCGCCTGCTTCTCAGCCCAAGTTAGCCGGGGCTCACACGCCGACGGTTCGCACGCCGACAGCGTTCTCGATGCTCCACTGACCCGTCCGACGAAAGCTTGCCGCCGTATCATAGGTGTCCTCGAAGAACTGGAAATGCCGGATCTTCCCATCTTGTACCTTGATGAAGATGGCGAACGGCGACCGGGTGATCTTCTTCACGACCTTCGATTGGTAGGTAAAGTGTCCGATAACGGCGACCTTCTCGGCTTCGCCGAAAATCGTGTCGATCTGAAACTCGAGGAAGTCCCACGCTTGCAACATTTCGCCGAAGAACTTCTTGAACTCGACAGGGCCATTGTGCGTCCCTGCCCATGGCAGGATCTCCGCGAGTTCGGGATTGCTCCGGTTGAGCGAAATATATTCAATGTGACGATCGATGTATTCGTCAGTGAAACTCCCTTGTGCCAAGGCATCGAGAAATTTTTTGACGACATCGGAAGCGGGATTAGACATTTTCTATTTCCTTTGTTGCTTTCGGCCCGCCAAGGCGGGCGCAGGGGTTGACGGAAATAATGCCCCGGATGCTGAAGAGACACTGACGGAACAGAGATACTGACGGAACGAAATTGCCTGTAGTCGCCTAGTTCGGTACTGTCCGTTCGAAAAATGGAACGGACAAATGCAGGACCTCAACGACCTCTACTATTTCGCCCGGGTCGTTGAACATGGTGGGTTCGCGCCTGCCGGGCGTGCTCTTGGCGTTCCGAAATCCAAGCTCAGCCGCCGTGTTGCGTTGCTGGAAGAAAGGCTGGAGAGCCGGCTCCTGCAACGCTCGACCAGGCATTTCGGGATGACCGAGGTCGGCGAAGTCTATTACCGACACTGCGTGGCGATGATCGCCGAGGCCGAAGCTGCTCAAGAGGCGATAGACAACACCCGTGCTGAGCCGCGCGGTACGATACGCGTGACCTGCCCGATCTCACTCATGTTGAGCTCGGTTGCTCCGATCATTTCCCGCTATCTGGTGGCCTATCCTCAGGTGCGCGTGCAGCTTTCAGCGACCAACCGCCGCATCGACGTGATCGAGGAAGGGGTGGATGTCGCCCTGCGCGTTCGTTTTCCTCCCCTCGAAAATGAGGGGTTGGTCATGAAGCGGCTTGCCGAGAGCCGGCAAGTTCTGGTCGGGACCCCGGCCCTACTCGACCAGATCGGTCGGCCAGGAACGCCTGCAGAGTTGAGCCGGCTGCCGACGCTGGATCTCATACGCTCTTCCCCCAAACATGCTTGGGAGTTTCGGGATGCGGAGGGCCATCTCGTCAGCGTCGCGTTTGAGCCACGATACGTCACCGATGACATGTATGCCTTGCGGCAGGCGGCCGAGGACGGCGTCGGCATCGCTCAATTCGCAGACTACATTGTCATGGATCAGGTCGCGTCCGGCGCACTGGAAATCATCCTCCCGGATTGGACGCTGCCGAGCGGAATTGTGCACGCCGTCTTTCCGTCGCGCCGCGGGCTGTCCCCGGCAGTCCGCAGCCTCATCGACTTTCTTGCTGCGGAATTCCAGACTTGATGTCTGTTTTCCCGATCGGGCCTAAGACACCAGAACACCACGGGCCGCACATTGCGCCCGCATGCTGCACGCGAAGGAGAAGGGGGTAGAGATCCGGCACGGCCGCGTTCCATCAGTCGAACACAGCGTCCAGAAAATGCGGGCTATTGACCGTGTCGTTCCGCGCATATTCTCAAAGCACGGGCTTGGTAACGGAACCAAGCCCAAAGCATCCCGGAGATTTTCGATGCGCACCCAGCTCGCTTCTACCACGCCACTGGACACCGAAGAGGGTCAGCATCCCGCTCATTCTCAAGCGGTCGCGCCGCGATCCGGAGTTCCTATAGGCCCTGATGCATCCGCACTTTCGAACTCCGGTCGTCCCGCTGCCTCGTCTCTGGAGAGGAACATGACACAGGTCGAACAGATCAGGATTGCCACAGGTGGCTCGCTGTTCAAGGCGGGCCGGACGGACCACATTTCCGCTATGGGACCCTTTGTCCTGCACGTGAACAGGCCGGGACGGAACATCCCCGGCTCCAACGACCATGGCTATGGGCCGCTCGCCGCCGTCATCGAATCCACTATGGCGCCAGGGACCGTTGTTCGCATGCACGAGCACGCCAATGACGAAATTATCTCATGGGTGCCGGCGGGCGTGATGCGCCATATGGATCGCACCGTCGGTGCCCTCGTCACCGATCCCGCACATTTGATGGTGATGAATGCCGGCCGCAGCTTCTGGCACGAAGAGGAGACGCTACGCACAGACCCTTTCCTCCGCATGCTCCAGATCTTTGTCCGGCCCCACACGGCCGACCTCGAGCCGAAGATCCAGCACGGCCCGATCCTGCCCGTGCCCGCCAACGAATGGCGCTACCTGTTCGGGCCCGAGGGGTCGGACGCGCCGTTTACAGTCCGCAACGAGATCCGCTTCTTCGATATCCGGCTGGACGAAGGAGCGGAGGTCAAGCTGCCTCAACCCCCGGCGGGCTGGGATACATATTTCTACGTCTTCGAGGGTGAGATCTTCGTTTCGGGTACCCGGTTCGGCGAAGCGGAGTCGGGCCTCCTCAAGGAGGGAGGGAGCTTGCCCCTTCGCGCCGCGGAGGCGTCTGTGGTCGTGGTGTTTCTTATCGATCCTGCTGCCGAGGTCGTGCGCCGTGGAACGATTGGACGCTGACCGCCAACCGTGGCGCATTTCGCCAGGGACTTCGTGAGCGGGCGCGGCAATCCTCAGACGGCCAGTTGATCGCTCGAGCCCGCGCTTGGCGAAATGGTCGATCGCCGGTACCAGCGATTGGGCAAAACCCGGAAACCAAGCCATGCAGGTGTCGCGCAACGCTCGCGCCCGCGCCCGCGCCTCACTCTCACAGACGTGGCGTAACGTCCCGCCATCGCGGATATCGACGACTGGAATGGCCGCGAGTGAGAATCAGGCTGCAGTGTCGGTCCCCTGTTCTGACAATCACCCATATTTTTGGACGATTGTAGAAAAGACGTGAGCCAAGCTAGGCTCAGCTCACGTCAAAAACACGACACGGGGAATGCGCACTTTACCTGAATTATTGGATCTTATTTTGGGTGGGAGCCCTCTGGGCCCGCACTAAACCTCGGCGACGACCCGATTGCGCAACACGCCGATGCCGCTGATCTCGATCTCGACGACATCGCCGGGCTGGATGTTCTGCGGCAACCCGTCGGTCCCCATCCACATCACATCGCCGGGCTCGATCGTGCAGTATTTCGACACTTCGCTGATATAGGCCGCGGTGTCGAAGATCATGTTGCCGGTCGCGAAGCGATCGGTTTCCTTACCGTTGAGGCGGATGGTGGTCTGCATCCGGCGCGGGTCGAGCCCGGTGACGATCCACGGACCCATCGGCTTGAACGTGTCGGCGTTCTTGGCCCGCCACAAAGTGCGGTCGCCCGCTTGCCAGTTCCGCTCGCTGACATCGTTGCCGATGGTCCAACCGAGCACATAGTCGAGCGCCGCCTCGCGCGTCACGTTGTGGGCCCGCTTGCCGAATACCGCGACCAGTTCGCCCTCGTATTGCAACTCGTCGCCGGCATCCTTCGGCTTCACGATGGCCTCGTCATGCGCGATCAGCGCATTGTTGGCCCGATAGCCGATGTCGGGGCGCGCCGGAAACACCGGCTTGGTGCCGCGCAGCGCCGCCATTTTCGTGATGTGATCGGCGTAGTTGACGCCGACGCAATAGAACGTGCCGGGAATGACCGGCACCAGCAGCTTGACGTCTTCGAGGCGGAAAGTCCGGGCGGTCTGGCGATAGTCGCCGAACGGCGTGCCGTCGACCGCGATGACGCGGTCGCCTTCGACGATACCGAAGCCAGTTTCGTCATCCGCGCGGAACCGGCACCAGATCATCGCAGCCCCTTCAGCTTCGACCGCCGCCGGATCATCCGGCGGCGGTCATCTTCGCGTTTCACGGAACGTCTTACTGCTTCTTGTCCGCCGCCAGACCGCCGAGCACCTTGGTCCACAGCGCGATTTCATCGGTATAGAACTTGTCGAAATAGGCGGCGCTGCGCTGCTCCGGCGCTCCCACGTCATAGCCCAGTTCGGCGAACCGCTTGACGACATCGGGATCGTCGAGCGCGGCCGAGAGCGCCTTGTTCAGCTTCTCGATGATCGGCTTCGGCGTGCCCTTGGGCGCCGACAAGCCAAACCAGACCGAGAGCTTGAAAGCCGGCAGGCCGGCTTCCGCCGTGGTCGGAACGTCCGGGAGCTGCGGCGAGCGTTTGTCGCTGGTGACCGCATAGGCCTTCAGCGCGCCGCTCTGCACATGCTGCACGATATTGATGACCTGGTTGCAGCCGAAGTCGACATTGCCGGCAACGAGATCCATCGTGGCCTGCGGCGTGCCGCGATAGGACGCGACCAGCGGCTTGACGTCCGCCAGGGAGTGAAACACCGAGCAGGCCAGATTGGAGATCGAGCCGACGCCGGCATCCGCCTCGGTGACCTTGTCGCCGTTGGTGCGCAGATACGCGATGAATTCCTGCAACGTATTGGCCGGGACTGCCTTGCGGGCGACCAGGATCATCGGCGAAAGATTAATGAGACCGATCTGCTCGAAGTCGTTCGCACGGTACGGCAGGCTCTTGTGGAGGAATTCGGCGGCTGCGTGCGTGCCGGAGCCGGAGACGATCAGCTGGTACCCATCGGGCGTGGCCTTCGCGATGCGGTTGGCCCCGATGGTGCCACCGGCTCCAGAAACATTCTCGATGATGATCTGCTGGCCCAACGCTTTTGACATCGGCCCGGCAACCAAGCGCGCGGCGGTGTCCGACGGTCCGCCGGGCGGGAACGGCGAGACCAGCGTGATGTTCCGCGTCGGATATTCCTGCGCGTGCGCGGCCGGAATCGCGGCCAATGCCGCAACGACGAGCCAGATTGGTGTCTTCCTCAAGTCATTCTCCCTTTCTCGGTTTCAATTGCGCCCGTCCGTGTCCGGGCGTTTCGCAACAAGGAGGCCGGGGCCTTCCTGCAAACTCGTGGCGGGCCGGACTTCGATACGACGCCGCAGTTCGGCGAAGTGCTCCGCCATCGCCTGCCGCGCCGCGGCCGGCTTGCGATGCGCGATCGCATCGAAGATCGGCTGATGGATCAGCAGCAGATTGGCGAAATCCTCCACGTCCATGAATTCCTTGAACCCGATCTCGTTCGACCGAGCGACGAGGCGCACGACCATTTCCTCGATCAGCGGATTGCAGCAAGCGCCGGCAATCACGAGATGAAATTCGCGGTTGAAATCGATCGACGCCGCCTTGGCGGGCGGCAGCGCGGTGAGCATTTGCAGCGGAACGCCGAGCGCGCGAATCTGGTCGGCCGTCGCAAATTTGGCCGCCAGTTCGGCCGCCTTGGTCTCGACCGTCTCGCGCGCTTCCCAGATCTGCAGCAGGTTTTCCCGGTTGGCTTCGAGCCGCGGATTATGATGACGCGCCGGATCGGGAATCCAACTGGAACGCAGATAGCGCCCGCCTCCGGGACGGCTTTCCACCATGCCCTGCACTTCGAGCGCCCGGAACGCCTCGCGCAGCACCGGCCGGCTGACCTTCCAATGCTCCTGCAAGGTGCGTTCGCTGGGAAACCGCTCGTTGATCTGCAACTGCCTGGTTTCCACCAGCCGGGCGATCTGCCGGATGATTTCCTCCGACAGCCGCGCGCTTCTGACCGGAGTGAAGGGCGTATCCATCGCGCTCGATACCTGTCCGCGATTTCCCGCGGATCACTCGCCGTCACGACGCTGCGGATTCAAACAAGGCTTGCGCCACCAGCCCTGCACGCCCTAAAGTGGGCTACCCAGTGTACCAGCTTATGCTGCGCGCCCGCTTCTGTCACTACCCGAACGTGATTCCATGACCGCGTTTTACTTGAACGGCACGACCGTGTCCGTCGATCTGCCGGCCGACACGCCGTTGCTGACGGCGATCCGCAATGAATTGGCGCTGTTTGGCTCGCGGTTCGGCTGCGGCGCCGAACAATGCGGCTCCTGCATGATGCTGATCGACGGTCAGGCCGAATTTTCCTGTACGCGCCCGTTGGACAGCGTCGCCGGCCGCGACGTCATCACGGTCGAGGGGCTTGGCACGCCGGAGCATCCGCACCCGCTGCAGCAGGCGTTTCTGGCCGAGCAGGCCGGGCAATGCGGCTACTGCCTGTCCGGCATGCTGATCAGCGCCGCCGCCTTGCTGTCCGCCAATCCGCAGCCCGACGAAGCCGAGGTGCGCACCGCGCTGAACCGCAATCTGTGCCGCTGCGGCGCGCATAACCGCATTGTGCGCGCCGTGCTGCGCGCCGCCGATCAGTTGCGGGACACGCCATGACGGCCGCCGCCCCGAAGCCGGCGCTGCCCGGCAGCCTGAATGCGAATCGATTGCTGTCGCAATGGATCGGCTTCGACAAGAGCGGCCGGGTCAGCATCCGGCCCGGCAAGGTCGAGATCGGCCAGGGCATTGTCACCGCGCTGGCGCAGATTGCCGCCGACGAACTCGATGTCGCGTTCGAGCGCATCGACATGCAGCCCGCCACCACCGCGACAAGCCCCAATGAAGGCGTCACGTCGGGCAGCCGCTCAGTCACTGAAAGCGGCATGGCTTTACGCCATGCCTGCGCGGCCGCCCGGCAGATATTCCTTTCGGTGACGGCGCAGCGCACCGGCGTTCCGCTCGACCGGATCGAAGTGGTCGACGGCCGCTTCATCGGCCCCAGTGGCGAGATCGGATCGTACTGGGCCGACGCCGACACCGGCCTGTTGGCGTGCGAAGCGCCCGCCAAGGTGAAGATCAAGAGCGCCGCGGAGCGCAGCATCGCCGGCACCACGGTGGCCCGGATCGATCTGCCCGACAAAGTGTTCGGACTTCCGCGCTTCATCCACGATCTGCGCCTGCCCGGCATGATATTCGCCCGCGTGGTGCGGCCTGCGACACGCGGCGCGCGCCTGGTCGAAGCCCCCGAAGCGCCGGCCGGCTGCTCGCTGGTCATTGACGGCAATTTCGTCGCGGTGGCGGCCGACACCGAGGCGACCGCCGACGCCGCAGCCACCAAATTGGCCGCGCGCATTCGATGGGACGAGCGCGACACCCTGCCCGAGCAGACCGAGATGCGCGCGTTCTTGCGCGCTTCGCCTGCGGAAAAGCTCACACTTGCCGATCAGCCCGGGCGGGCCGCGCCGACGCAAACGCTGCGCACTCAATTCTACCGGCCCTATCTGTCCCATGCATCGATCGGCGTGTGCTGCGCGGTGGCGCGCTTCGCCGACGACAGGCTGGAAGTCTGGTCGCACTCGCAGAGCATCTTCCTGCTGCGCAAGGACTTAGCCCGCGTCCTGGGCCTGCCGATCGAGGCCGTCACGGTGCATCACCGCGAAGGCGCCGGCTGCTACGGGCACAATGGCGCCGACGACGTCGCGCTCGACGCCAGCCTCGTCGCCCGTGCTCATCCGGGATCTCCGGTCCGGCTGCAATGGAGCCGCGCGGATGAACTCGGCTGGTCGCCGTTCTCTTCGGCGATGCTGGTCGAGATCGAAGCCGGCGTCGATGCCAAGGGCGATCTGGTAGACTGGAAGCACGAGGTGTTCAGCAACGGGCACCTGCTGCGGCCGGGCAATTTCGATTCACCAAGCCTGCTCGCGGCCGCCGAACTGGCCACTCCGTTCGAAGCACCCATCGCACAAAATCCGCCTTTGGCTTCAGGCGGCGGCGCCGACCGCAATGCCTTTCCGATCTACCGCACCGGCGGCCTGACCCTCGATATCCATCGCCTGCTCGACATGCCGATCCGGGTGTCCTCGCTGCGCGGGCTCGGCGCGATGGTGAACGTGCTGGCGATCGAAGCCACGATGGACGAACTCGCGGCGACGGCCGGCCGCGATCCGGTCGAATACAGGCTGACGCATCTCGACGATCAACGCGCCAAGGACGTCATCGAAGCCGTCGTGGCGATGGCCGGGCCGCGACCGGCTGCGCCGCCGGATGGCTACGGTCGCGGCCTCGCCTTCGCGCGCTACAAGGGCACCAGCGCCTACTGCGCCGTCGTGGCCGAGATCGAAGCCGAAGAACAGGTCCGTGTGCGTCGATTGTGGATCGCGGCCGATGCCGGCGAGGTCATCAATCCGGAAGGCGCCGCGCACCAGATCGAGGGCGGCGCCGTGCAGGCCTGCAGCTTCGCGCTGAAGGAAGCGGTCACGTTCGACCGCCGCGGCATCACCAGCAATGCGTGGGAAACCTACCAGATCCTGCGCTTCGAGGACGTGCCGCAGGTCATGACGCAATTGCTGCCACGGCCGGACCTGCCGCCGGTCGGCGTCGGCGAATGCGCCACAGGCCCGACCGTGGCGGCCATTGCCAACGCTATCCATGACGCGCTCGGCGTACGGCCCCGCACCATGCCGTTCACTGCCGATAATCTGTCGCTCGACATGGGCAACGCGCCCTAAACAGCTCCGACTCAAGAGGACCAGCCTATGCAAGATGGCACGAACGGCGCATGGCGGCCGACGCAGGACATCGAACTCGTCGCCGGCACGCCGCCGGGCGGCGGGCAGGATCGCCCGGCGCGCGCGCTCATCGAGGTGCTCACACAGCATCAACTGCTCGACCGCCCGGTCAAGCTCACCAATATTCCGGGGCGCGGCGGCGGCAATGCCTGGGACTACCTGCAAAAGCAGCGCGGCAACCCGCATGTGCTGGCGATCAACTCGCCGACCATCATCAGCAACAAGCTGCTCGGCGTCAGCGAGTTGACCTATGCGGATCTCACGCCGCTGGCCAATCTCTACACCGAGTATCCGATCTTCATCGTGCGAGCGGATTCGTCGATCGCCGGCGTTGCCGGATTGGCGCGGCGCCTCAAGACCGACACGGCCGGCGTTTCGGTGGCTATCGCGACCGCGATCGGCAATCCCAACCACATCGCACTGGCGCGGCTGACCCGGCATGCCGGCGGCAATGTGAAGGCCCTGAAGATTGATGTCTTCGACTCGGCCCGCTATGCGATCGCGCATGTGCTCGAAGGCAAGGCCGAACTTGGCGTCATCACGGCCGTCAGCGCGGTGCCGGAATTGACCGCCGGCACGTTGCGTACCTTGACCCTGTCGGCTCCGAAACGGCTCGGCGGCCTGTTCGCGGACGTGCCGACGCTGCTGGAAAACGGCGTCGACTGCAAGGTCGGCATGTGGCGCGGCATCATCGCGGCGGCCGGCATCCGGTCCGAGGAAATCGGCTTCTGGGAAGCCGCGCTCGGCGCTGCAACCGCGACGCCCGAATGGCGGGCCGAACTCGATAAGAAGTACTGGGCCGACACGTACCTCGCCGGCGCCAAGGAGCGCGCGTTCCTCGACGAGGAACGCGATGTGATGACGGACGCATTGGGCGATCTCGGTCTGCTGACCTCGAACAAGGATCAATGATCACCGTGAACCATCTCTGGAAGCCCGAGCGGCCTATCGAGATCGTCGCCGGCACGCCGCCGGGCGGCGGCCTTGACCGTGTCGCGCGCGCGCTGGCCCGCACCCTGACCGAAGCGAAATTGCTCGACGTTCCGGTGGAGGTGGTCAACGTCCCCGGCGACGGCGCGCGCAAAGCCTGGACCCATGTCGACAAGTATCCGGGCGACGCGCATGTCGTCTCGATCAGTTCGCCCAATCTGACCAGCGATCATCTGGTCGGCATCGCCAGCTTCGACCACAGCCGCTACACGCCGATCGCCACGCTGCTGACCGAATACATCGCGTTCGCAGTGCGGACCGATTCGCCGCTGCGCAATGGCGCCGATCTGATGCGGCGCCTCGGCACCGACGCATCGAAAGTCAGCGTGGCGCTGTCGACCGCGCTCGGCAATCCTAACCATGTCGCCTTCGCCATGCTGACCCAACAGGCCGGCGGCGATATCCGGGCACCGAACATTCGAGTGTTCGATACTGCGCTCGATGCCGTCGCCGATGTCGTGGCCGGCAACGCCGATGTCAGCGTCGTCACGGCCGCGAGCGTGCTGGCCGAACTGACGGCGGGCCGCGTCCGCGTGATTGCACTGTCGGCACCGGCGCGGCTGTCCGGGCCGTTCGCCGGTGCGCCGGTCTGGAAAGAGCAAGGCGCCGATTGCGTGATCGGCGCATGGCGCGGCGTCACCGGACCGGCCGGCATCACGGCGCCGCAGATTACGTTCTGGCAGAATGTTCTGAGGGCCGCGACCGCGCACCCGTCATGGCACGACGAACTGTCGCGCCTGAGTTGGTCGTCGATGTACTTGGATGGCGACGCGCTACGTACCTACTTCGCCAAGGAACATGAAGACTTCGTCACCGTGCTGGGCGGCCTCGGACTGCTCAAGAGCCCGCGAGCCTAACGCCTTCCCGCGGATAACCGCCGCACTCCATTCACGTACAGGGATCATTATGAAAATTGCCGTCATCGACGACTATCAGGATGCCTTCAGCCGCCTCGGCAGCTTCGCCAAGCTGAAGGGAAACGATGTCCGGGTATTTCACGCCCCCGCCGAATCCGAGGACGCCCTTGTCGAAATGCTGGCCGGCGCCGAGGCCGTTATTCTGACGATGCAACGCACCGCGTTGCCGGGCAGCGTGCTTGCGCGCCTGCCTGACCTCAAGATGATCAGCCAGACCGGCCGCAACACCGCGCATCTCGATCTCGCGGCCTGCAAGGAACGGGGCATCGTGGTGTCGGCCGGCGGTGCCGGGGGCGGCAATGCCACCGCCGAACTGGCGTGGGGACTGATTCTTTCGGCCGCGCGCCACATTCCGGAAGAAGTTCAGGCGTTGAAAGAAGGCCGCTGGCAGACCACGCTTGGCACCGGCCTCGCCGGCAAGACGCTGGGCGTCTACGCGTATGGTCGCATCGGCAGCATCGTCGCGCAGGTCGGCCGCGCCTTCGGCATGAAGGTGATCTGCTGGGGCCGCGATGGCTCGACCGCCAAGGCCAAAGAGGCCGGCTTCGAAGTGGCGGCCAGCCGCGAGGCGTTTTTCGAAACCGCCGACGTGGTGTCGCTACACATTCCGCTGAACAAGGACACGCAGGGCATCGTGACGGCGGCGGATCTCGCACGCATGAAGTCCGATGCCATTGTGGTCAACACCAGCCGGGCGCCGCTCATCGAAGCCGGCGCGTTGCTGGCGGCCCTGAAGGCCGGGCGGCCTGGCCGCGCCGCCGTCGATGTCTACGAGACCGAGCCGGTGCTGCGCGGCGCGCATCCGCTGCTCAAGCTGCCTAATGTCGTCGCCACGCCGCATCTCGGATATGTCGAGAAAGACACCTACGAGGCGCTGTTCGGCGCCGCAACCGATCAGGTGCTGGCCTTCGCGGCCGGCAAGCCGATCAACGTGGTCGCCACATAACGGGCGACCGGACCCTCAAGTCGCAGCCCGCAGCCGGCTATCGCCCGGCTGCGGGGCGCTCGATTACCCCTAGATCACGATGAATTTGGATCGAACCGATCCAAATTCATAAACGTGATCGATTCTAATACGTTAGAGCATGATGTCGTCCGAAAACCGCTTCGCACTTTTCGGCATCATGCTCTCGCCGCCAATTTATCCTTGTCGAAGCCGGCGACGCGCTTGTAGCCGTCGTTCAGCGCCGCGAGTTCGGCCGGGCTGATGACGTCGTCGATATGCCGGAACGGCTTGTCGCCGGTGCGGCGATGCACCTCGCGCAGGATCGAATCCGGCGGATCCTTGCGGTTGGTCAGCACAATCTTGGCGGTCGGCGGCAGGCGCTCGGCCTCGTAGGCCTTCAGCGCCGCGACCGGCTCCTGGTGCTTGAGCAGATTGTCGGTGAAGGCGCGACCGTCCAGGATCGACTGCGCGCCGCCGTTGGCGCCACGCGGCAGCATCGGATGCGCGGCATCCCCGAGCAGCGTAACGCGGTCGAAGCTCCAGCGCGGCAGCGGATCCTGGTCGACCATCGGATATTCCAGGATCAGTTCGGACGCGCGGAACAGCGCCGGCACGTCGAGCCAATCGAAGTGCCAGTCCTCGACCGCATGGATAAAGTCCGACAGTTCACCCGGGCGATTCCAGTCGCGCTGCGCCTTGTATTTCGGCGTTTCGATGTCGCACACCCAGTTGATGAGTTGGTTGCCGTCGGCATCGATATTGTCGCGGATCGGATAGACCAGCACCTTCGCAGTATCGAGCCAACCGATGCGAACCATGCTGGCGCCGGTCAGGAACGGCTTCCAGCGCGTCAGGCCGCGCCACATGTTGATGCCGGAATAACGCGGCGGGCCTTCGTTCGGATAGAACTGCTTGCGGATGACCGAATGAATGCCCTCGGCCCCGACCACGATGTCGCCGCGCTGCGGCGGCAGCGCCGCGCCGGTCGGATCGACGAAATGCGCCGTGGCGCCGGTCGCATCGCTCTCGGCCCGCACCACCGAATGGCCGGTGAAGACCCGGTCGGCGCCAACGCGCTCGATGAACGCATCGAGCAGCACGCGTTGCAGGTCGCCGCGATGGATCGAGTATTGCGGGTAGTCATAGCCGCCGAAGCGCCCCGACGGGTCGCTATAGATGAACTGTCCGTGGCGATTGTAGTAAGAGATGTCTGTCGTGGTGATGGCCACCTTGGTGAGCGCGGCCTCGAGGCCGAGTTCGGTCATCTCGCGGCTGGCATGCGGCAGCAGATTGATGCCAACACCGAGCGGCTTGATCTGCGGCGCCGCTTCGAAAATCCGGCACGCAATGCCGGCCTTGTGCAGCATCAGGCCAAGGGTCAGGCCGCCGATGCCGGCGCCGACGATAACAACTTCCATGGCGTACTCCCGTTGCGAATTGAATTCGCTTGTTAGGTCTTGTCTTAGGTTCTGTCCGGCGCCTTTATACCCCACAGGGCGACGCCCGCCAGGGCCAACGAGATCAGCGCGTTGTAACCGGCGAGCGACAGGCCGAGAAAGCGCCATGCCGCTTCGTCGCAGCGTACAACCCGCACGGTGGATAACCGGCCGAGAAGCCCGCCCGGCCCGCCCAACTGGTTGAGTTGGCCGGAGCAATCCGAGGGCCCGGCCCAGAAGTGCCATTCGACCCCGGCGTGATAGGCGCCAAGGCCCGCCCCGATCAGCATCGTCAGCGCCAACAATACGAGGCCAAAGCGCACGATCGTCCGCGACACGGTCCAAGCGATGGCGGCCAGCACGACAATCGCCAACGGGACCGCAACATAATACGGGATGCGCTGTTCCAGACAGAGCGGACAGGGCGGCAGGCCGACCACGAGTTGAAAAAACCACGCACCCGCGATGGTCGCGACGCCCCCAAGGGCGACGAGGAGAGCCGCGACAGCCGCGCGGTTGGTGCGGATCAGGCGGGAAATGGAGGGCATGGGAAATCCCGAAAACCGCCGGCCGAGGCGCCGGACAGCCCGTTGTCGGGCCGGAACCCGGCGGCAGCAAGGCGGAAAGCTCGCCCCTTCACACCCTTGTTTCGTGGCTTCGCCGCTTTGTTGGAGCATGATCTTATCGGAAAACCGGCTTCCACTTTTCCGGATCATGCTCTAGAACTCCGCCCGTTGCCCCTGTGGCGGAATTGGTAGACGCGCCTGACTCAAAATCAGGTTCCGCAAGGAGTGCTGGTTCGATTCCGGCCAGGGGCACCATTCCCGATTTACGAACCAAGCGCTTGGCCTTGCGAGCAGCAACGTCCCGGAGACGAGTTGCTCGGGGCCGGCCCAGGCGCCTCCGGCATCTGAAGATTTTGGACTACGGTCGAAGGGATTTTTGGACTTCTAGCGAACCAATTTTTTAAAGGTTCGCCACAGCATCCCGAATTGGCTGTCCTAATGCTGTACATTTCAGCATAATGCTGGAAATTTGACCCAGTAACAGCGTATCCTCCGTAAACCAATTACATTAGGTTTGGTTCAGCGGATGCAGGCACGCCTGTCGAGATATCGGAGGCTTGCCGCCACCATGCGGTTTATCTGCGTGGCGGGACATCATTCGAGCAGCGGGAGATTACTGGGATGAAGAAGCGTCTGTTGTTGTGTTGCTTGTTTCTCAGCATTCCCGTTACCTCGGCATGGGCTCAATCGACTTTGAAGATTGGCGTTCAGGAAGACCCTGACTTCCTCGATCCTCATCGCGCACGCAGTTTCGCCAGTCGGGTCGTATTTCCGTCGTTGTGCGATAGCCTTTTGAGCGTCAGCGCCCAGCTCCATCTTATGCCTCGGCTTGCGACGAGTTGGTCGTGGAGCGCCGACAATAAAACGCTGATCCTGAAGTTGCGGCCCGGAGTGACGTTTCACGACGGCGATGCATTCAATGCGGAGGCCGTGAAATTCAATCTGGATCGCGCGCGCACGCTGCCGGACTCGCCGCGGAAGAACGAGATCAGTTCGATCGAGAAAGTGGATGTCGTCGATCCGCTGACCGTCAGTATCGAGTTGAAGCAGCCGGACGCTGGTCTACTTACGCAGCTCGCCGACCGCTCCGGCATGATGCTTTCGCCGAAGGCGGCGGCCGGGGATGTGGCGAACAATCCCGTTTGTTCGGGGCCGTATAAATTTGAGAACCGTGTCGTTCAGAATAGCATCACACTCAAGAAGTTCGAAAACTATTGGGACAAGGACGCCTATCACTTCGACAGAGTCATATTTCGTGTGATCCCGGACGCAACTGTTCGTCTGGCCAATCTGCGCTCCGGCGATCTGGATGTTGTCGAGCGTGTCGCGGCTACCGATGTGGCCGGCGCGGCCAACGACAAGAGCATCGCCATCGCGGCTGTGCCGAGTCTCGGCTTTACATACATGGACATCAATATCGGTTCGGAACCCCGTGCCGATACTCCGCTCGGGCGCGATGCGCGGGTGCGTCGGGCTCTGAGCTATTCGATCGATCGCGACGCCATCAATAAAGTGGTGTTCGACGGACGCTACATCCCCGCGGACCAACCATTCCCCCCGGCAAGCCCCTATCATGTGGACCGGCCGATTCCGCGGCGCGACATCGCCAAGGCGAAGGCTCTGCTGGCGGAAGCGCGAGTGTCCCTGCCCTTCACCGTGGACATGAACGTCGCAAACAACCCGGTCGCGCAGCAGGTCGGCCAGATGGTGCAAGCCATGGCTTCCGAGGCGGGATTTAGCGTCAAGCTAAGGGCCACCGAATACGCGACCCTTATCGCAGAGAACCAGAAGGGTGCGTTCCAGACGACTATCAAGGCATTCTCTGGCCGGCTGGATCCTGACGCGTATGTCCGTCAGTTCGTGTCCTGCAAGGGCGGTCAGAACGACACGAAATACTGCAACGAAGCGGTCGACAAGCAGATCGTCGAAGCGCGGTCGGTCACCGACGAGAATGCTCGGAAGAGTCAGTATCAGGAAATAATGAAGTCGTTCCAGGATAGCGGCTCTGTCGTATATCTATACTTTGAGCCGCGTATATTTGGCGTATCAAGCAAAATATCCGGCTTTGTTCCTTCTCCGGAAGGCGTAATTGGATTGTCAGGTGTCCAACGACGAAGCAAATAAAAAACAGAATGACTTTAGAGCCGCGGGGCGGCCCGCCGCCCCGTCAACAATAACGTTCTCGGATTGAATGATTGTCATGAAAAAGGTCAACCCCAACCCGTTCACCACCCGTCCCGAAATTGAAGGCACCTTCGGCGTTGTGACATCGACCCACTGGATCGCGACGGCGGTGGGTATGTCGATCCTGGAAAAAGGCGGCAACGCTTTCGACGCTGGCTGCGCGACCGCGTTTACGCTGCAGGTCGTCGAGCCTCATTTGAACGGTCCCGGGGGCGATGTTCCGATTATCGTTCATGACGCCCGCAAGGGCCGGACGGACGTGATCTGCGGCCAAGGGCCGGCACCTGCCGGCCTGACCATCGAGCACTTCCGATCGCTGGACCTCGACCTCATTCCCGGAACGGGCTTGCTGGCCGCGTGTATTCCGGGGACCTTTGACGCTTGGATGCTTCTGTTGCGGGACTACGGGTCGATGCCGCTGGCCGATGTGCTGGCTCCGGCGATCTCCTATGCCCGTCACGGCCATCCTATGGTGGAGCGCGCGAGTGCCACCATCGGTACGGTAGCCGATCTCTTCCGCGAGCACTGGCCGACCTCCGCCGCGGTCTTTCTCCCTGGCGGCAACGTTCCTGCTCCTGGCGACATTTTCGTCAACACAAAGCTTGCGGATACCTATCAGCGTATCGTCGATGAGGCGCAGCAGGCGGGTGGATCGCGCGAGGCACAGATCGATGCCGCGCGGCGGATCTGGTCACAGGGTTTTGTCGCCGAAGCGATCGACCGCTTTTGCCGAACCCAAGAGGTTATGGACGTCACCGGGCGTCACCACAAAGGCGTGCTCAGCGGCCAGGATATGGCCAAGTGGCAGGCGAGCGTCGAAGCACCGATCGGCCTTGATTACGGGAGGTACCGCGTGCTGAAGGCGGGGCCGTGGTCCCAAGGGCTCGTTGCGCTCCAGCAACTCGCCTTGCTCAAGGGATTCGACCTCGACGGTCTCGATCCTACCGGACCGGATTTCATTCATCTGGTGGTCGAGGCGTCCAAACTCGCGTTCGCGGATCGAGAGGCCTTTTACGGCGATCCGAAGTTCGCACAGGTTCCCGTCGAGACGCTGCTTTCGGAGGAATACAATCGAGCTCGCCGCAAGCTGATTGGTGACGTTGCGTCATTCGAGTTGCGGCCGGGACAGATCGACGGATTTGGCGGTCTTGTCGATGCGCGCGCCTCATCCGAAGGCCGGATCGCGGTTGGAGCGTTCGGTGCCGGTGAGCCAACGGTCGGTCGGCTCGGCAACACGGATGGCGACACGGTTCACTTCGACATCATTGATAAAGACGGCAACATGATAGCCGCTACGCCCTCCGGCGGATGGTTACAGAGTTCACCGGTCATTCCTGAACTTGGCTTTGCGCTCGGAACACGCGCGCAGATGTTCTGGCTCGACGAGACGCATCCCGCCGCTCTCGTGCCAGGGAAGCGGCCACGCTCGACGCTTTCACCGACATTCGCGTTGCGCGACGGTAAGCCGTATTTGGCTTGGGGTTCCCCGGGCGGTGACCAGCAGGATCAGTGGATCCCGCAGTTTTTCTTGCGCCACGTCCATGCGGGCCTCAACCTGCAGGAGGCAATCGACGCGCCGGCGTGGCACAGCGAGCATTTCCCGTCGTCATTCTGGCCGCGCATGTCACGCCCGGGGGTTCTGATCGTCGAGGGGCGGCTCCCGCGTTCGACCATCGACGAGCTGAAACGCCGAGGCCACGAAATAGAAGTCGGTGAGGACTGGTCAGAAGGTCGTTTGGTTGCGGCGTCAATCGACGGCGTCCGCCGTCGCGCGGCTGCAAACCCCCGCGGGATGCAGGGTTATGCGGCAGGGCGGTAGACAATATCGACGGTCCGGCCGGCCCAAATGACTTCGAGCAACGTCAGATGGCAGAACCACACAGGGATTAGTGCACGCTTCTAGCCAGACAGGTGCTCTCCTATCAGGGGACCACGCCTGATGACCGCGCGCGGATTGAGTCTGTTCGATCCCGAACCATCGCTAATAGGCATCGTCGATCATGACACAAAGGAAGGATGTCGAAGCAAGGTCCGAAACCGATGTGGTGGACCTTTTGCGAGGCCTTCTCGCCGAACAGGGGAGCGCGCCCGGCCAGGCTCTGCCCACGGAGCGTGATCTGGCGGCGCGGTTTGGCGTCGGACGCAGGGCGATCCGCCAGGCTCTTGCCGAGATCGAGGTCGAAGGAAGGATCTGGAGGCGGCAGGGGAAGGGCACGTTTATCGGGCCCGCACCGCCGTCGACGGCGCCGACATTGAGCCGTCTCGTCAGCCGAACGAATTTCTTCGAGGTCATCGAGGTTCGATACAAGTTGGAACCGATACTTGTGCAACTGGCTGCGGAACGGGCGAGCGGCGAGCAGATCGCCATGATCCTCAGATTGGCGGATCGCAATTCGACCAGAACCCTGCAGTTGCCCGCCTCAACCATCGAAAACTGGGACAGCGCCTTTCACAGATGCATAGCCGAGGCTTCGGGAAATCGACTTTTCATCGATCTCTATGACGTCATCGACAAGATTCGGCTGGATGCATCTTGGCAGGCGTATCGATCGCGTGCCCGAACACCGAACGGACTGGCGGTCTCGGCGCGCCAGCATCTTGAAATCGCCGACGCGATAGCCAAGCGCGACCCAATGCGTGGCGCGGGCATCATGCGCGAGCATATTGAATGCATACAAAGCGCCCTCGCGGAGGCCGTTAGTGATGGTCCGTGATGGCATGTCGCGCGGCGAGCGGGAGCGAACGTAATGTTGATTGTTAGAGTTGTATTTCAGCGCATCATTGCTGCGTTGCCGACACTCATAATTGTTTCGATTCTTGCCTTTGGTCTGCAGAAAATTCTGCCGGGCGATCCGTTGTTGACGCTCGCGGAGGACGACAGAGACCCCGCCGTCCTGGAGGCACTCCGGGAAAAATATCATCTGAACGATCCGCTCGCCGTTCAGTATATATATTGGGTGAAGCAGGTAGTGAGGGGAGATCTCGGATCGTCGCTACGCACGGATTCACCGGTTTCCGAGCTCATCGTTCAGAAGCTCCCGGTGACGCTGCAGCTTTCGGCCTTGGCTATGCTTATCGCTCTGTTTGTCGGGCTGCCGCTGGGCATTATTGCAGCGGTCCGCAAAGGCACGATCACCGAAGCGGCCGTGAACGTGGTTGCTCTGTCCGGCATGTCGGTGCCGAATTTCTGGCTCGGTATCCTTCTCATCTTTGTCGTCGCTGTCCAATGGCGGCTGTTGCCGGCATCCGGCTATGTCCCGATGTCGGAAGATTTCTTCATGGCATTGAAGACGCTGATCATGCCCGCGGTTGTGCTCGCGGCACCGATCGCCGCTTACTTGATGCGCCATACCCGGTCGGCAATGCTGGAGGCGCTCAATGCGGACTATGTACGCACGGCTAGAGCTAAGGGAGTGCCGGCGGCAGCCGTTATCCTTCGTCATGCTTTGCGCAATGCGCTCGTTCCGATCGTTACTCTTGTGACCCTTTTGTTCGGCGAGTTGATGGCCGGCGCGGTGCTTACGGAACAGATATTCAGCATCCCCGGCTTCGGTAAGCTGATGGTGGATGCAGTATTCACACGCGATTACGCCGTCGTTCAGGGGGTTGTGTTGTGCGTTGCGGCGGGATTCATCGCGATGAATCTTCTCGCCGACGTCCTCTACGTCGTCGTCAATCCGCGCCTGCGCCACGCATAAATTGAACCGCACAGTAGGAGATGCTGCCATGTCGGTTCACGCAGCGATGGAGGTTGCGACGGTCGAAAAGCGGAGAAGCAGGACATGGGGAAAGTTCAGGCGTAATCGCATCGCCATGTTCGGTGCGACGCTGGTCGCGTTCTTTGTTGTTGTCGCGACGCTGGCGCCTATCCTTGCGCCCTACGACCCGCTCCTGACCAATTTCATGGCCGTTCGCCAAGCGCCCTCAGCGGCATGGTGGATCGGAACCGACGAACTCGGCCGTGATATTCTCAGCCGGATGCTGTTCGGCGCACGCGCTTCGATGCTCGCGGGCGTTGTCTCTGTAACAATCGCTATGCTGATCGGCGTGCCGCTCGGGCTTCTGGCCGGTTACTTCGGCGGTTGGATCGACGCCGGCATATCGCGCCTCACCGATGCTCTGCTCGCGATACCGTTTCTGATTCTGGCGATTGCGCTCTCGGCATTCCTCGGCCCCAGTCTGAGCAATGCCATGATTGCGATTGGCATCTCCGTCGCCCCGCGGTTCGTGCGTATAACGCGCGGGCAGGCGCTTACCGTGAGCGCCGAGGACTACGTTCAGAGCGCGCGAGCGCTCGGCGCCTCGGATTCCCGCATCATCGTCCGGCACATTCTGCCCAATGTGATGGCGCCGCTCATCGTGCAAGCGACGATCACCATCGCCTCGGCGATTATCGCCGAGGCGAGCCTTTCCTTCCTCGGCCTTGGACTTCAGCCCCCCGATCCGTCCTGGGGGGCAATGCTAAGCATCGGCAAGAGCTTCATGGTGCAAGCTCCATGGATGTCGATCTTCCCCGGCCTAGCGATTTTTCTGGTCGTTCTGGGATTCAATTTGCTTGGCGACGGAGTGCGTGACGCGCTCGACCCCCGCCAAGACACGTGAGGAACCACGCAATGGACGCCAATCGCGTGGCGCAAGTCTCGAACCTGTCGGTGCAGTTCAAGACGGCGGAGCGGACTATCAACGCCGTCGAAGATCTCTCCTTTCATGTCAATCGCGGAGAGACGTTGGCGATCGTCGGCGAGTCGGGGTCGGGCAAGTCCGTGACCTCTCTGGCTCTCATGCGGCTCGTAGAGTTCGGAGGCGGGCGGATCATTGGCGGGCACATGAAACTGCGCCGTCGAAATGGATCAGTCCTTGATCTGAACGATGCTGATAACAAAACGCTGGAGCAGGTGCGCGGCGCGGACATCGCCATGATCTTTCAGGAGTCCATGACGTCCCTCAATCCGAGCTTCACGGCAGGGATGCAGATCGCAGAGGCACTGAAATATCATCAGCTTCTCGACACCGCGGCCGCAAAGGCCGAGGCGCTCCGGATGCTTGAGCGCGTCCGTATTCCCGATGCCAAAGCAATTCTCGATCGCTATCCGCACCAGCTTTCGGGCGGCATGCGACAACGGGTGATGATTGCGATGGCGCTGTCGTGCAAGCCGCAACTTTTGATCGCGGATGAGCCGACAACCGCCCTTGATGTAACTATTCAAGCGCAGATTCTTCAGCTTATCCGGAATCTGCAAGAAGAAATGAATATGGGGGTTGTCTTTATAACCCACGATATGGGTGTCGTCGCTGAAGTTGCAGATCGTGTTCTTGTCATGCGTCGGGGCAGAAAGGTCGAGGAGGGCGAGACGTGCGAGCTCTTTGCTAACCCCAAGGAGAAGTACACCCGGTTTCTTCTGGCAGCCGTACCGAGCCTCGGTTCGATGCGGGGGACCGACGAGCCCGCGCCGTTTGCGCTATTGCAAGACGAAGACTCGGAACGTCAGAGCGCGCCTTTGGTCGGCACGGTTCCCCAGACCTTCGTGCCGAGACAATCGGAGCCGATACTCAAGGTTCGAGATCTAACGACCCGGTTTGTCGCTGAGCGCAATTTTTTCGGTCGGCCTATCAAGCGCATCCATGCGGTCGAACGTGTCAGCTTTGATCTGTTACCGGCCGAGACCTTGGCGCTTGTCGGAGAATCCGGCTGCGGAAAGACGACGACCGGTCGAACCCTCCTTCGACTCGTCGAAAACAAACAAGGAAGCGTCGAGTTCAACGGTCAGGATATCAGCAATCTCGGCCGAAGGGACATGCAGTCCATTCGCCGTAACATGCAGATCATCTTTCAGGATCCGTTCGCATCTCTCAATCCCCGAATGATGGTCGGCGCTTCGATCATGGAACCACTGCTCATCCATGGCGTCGCCCGAGGCGCCAAGGCTCAAGAAAAGGTCCGCACGCTGATGGACCGGTGCGGTCTTTCCCCAGACATGGCCGATCGATATCCGCACGAATTCTCGGGCGGCCAACGTCAAAGGATATGCATTGCGCGTGCACTCGCGCTCAATCCCAAGGTGATCATCGCCGACGAGTCGGTGTCCGCGCTCGATGTCTCGATCCAAGCGCAAATCATAAATCTGCTGATGGAGTTGCAGAAGGAGTTCGGAATATCGATCCTCTTCATTTCGCACGATATGGCCGTCGTAGAGCGAATGAGCCATCGTGTTGCAGTGATGTATCTTGGCCAGATCGTGGAAATAGGTCCGCGCCGCGAGATTTTCGAGAATCCGCAGCATCCCTATACGATTAAGCTGCTGGACGCCGTTCCGGTCGCGGACCCGCGCATCGCACGCCGGCAACGCCCTTTGCTGAGTGACGAAATCCCCAGTCCCGTACGACGCGTCAATGATGAGCCAATGGTTCAGCCGCTTGTGAGGGTCGGACCGAACCATTTCGTCGCAAAGCACGGTATCGGGATTTACTGATCGACCTCAGCCGGCTGAGAACGGCGGAAATTCAGCACCCCGACCGCCGGGCGGTCCGCACATCGGTCGGCGAGTCGCAAATCCTCATTTCTGCTCCACCTCGATGCCCGGCTCCAATGAGCCTGGGGCGTCTGGTCGGAAAGCGACGTGCCGAATGTCTGCGCGCCAGACGCACGTTTGCTCCGTGAAGTTAGGCGCATGGATGGAGTTGAACCTCTTGCTCTCGCGCATTGCTCTCCCGCCAGAGCCGTCTCCGTCGGCTTCCGACAAATATTATTTAGCGATTTCAATTACATAGACATTCGCAGACGTGCCCTGAATGGCGCACCATACGCGTTCGGCGCAGCTGCCCGGCTTGCCGGTTAACGCTGCGACGCCATGCGACACCGAATTCGGGTTCCGGCGTCTAGCGCAAAGGCTTTTCTCTCACTAAATTCCCGGAACGAGGCACCTTCGGGTGCCGGCGCCCCGGCCGCAGCCGGGCGGACCCGGACGTCGCCGGGGGAGACAGAGGAAACTTCCATGTCGGACTTCGACCGGAATTATGCGGCGACCGCTCGTGGCTACGGCGCCGATCAAGCGGCGATCGATGCGGGCCTGCGCGCCCACATGATCCGCGTCTACAACTACATGGCCGGTGCCGTCGCGCTGACGGGCATCGTGTCGTGGCTCACCTATCAGACCGCCGGCGGCGACGCGATCCGCGTTGTTGGCGGCAAGATCATGGGCCTGACCCCGTTCGGTCAGTTGGTCATGGGCGGCTATGCGCCTCTCGTGCTGATGCTGGCGGCCTTCGGTCTGGTCATGTTCATCAGCATCCGCATCGACCGGCTGCAATACACCACGGCGATGGGGCTGTTCATGCTCTATTCGGCCTTGCTCGGCGTGGCGCTGTCGACGATCTTCGTGCAGTACACCGGCGTCTCGATCACCCGGGTGTTCTTCATCTCGGCGGCGTCGTTCGGTGCGCTCAGCCTGTACGGCTACACGACGCAGCGTGATCTGTCGGCGTGGGGCTCGTTCCTGTTCATGGGCCTGATCGGCATCGTGATCGCGTCGCTTGTCAACATCTTCCTGGCCAGCTCGATGTTGCAGTTCGTCA
>JAQGJU010000045.1 GCA_028290465.1 Xanthobacteraceae bacterium
CGCGGAAGCCGGCGTGAAGACGAACGCCAAATGGCTGCTGGCCGAAGGCGCTGACGCTGCCGCGATGACACGCTCGATCCCGCTCGCCAAGGCGCTCGACGATTGCCTCATTGCGTATCGAATGAACGGCGAGATGCTGCGTCCCGAACAGGGCTATCCGGCGCGGCTCGTCGTGCCGGGCTGGCAGGGCAACATGTGGGTGAAGTGGTTGCGGCGGCTCAAGCTCGGCGACGAGCCCTGGTTCGCGCGCGAGGAGACTTCGAAATACACCGACCTGATGGAGAGCGGCAAAGCGCGCCACTTCACCTTCGTGATGGATGCGAAGTCGGTCATCACATCGCCGTCGCCGCAGGCGCCGCTGCGCCACAAAGGCTTCACGGTGATCTCCGGGCTCGCTTGGTCAGGGCGCGGAAAGATCAAACGCATCGACGTTTCGCTCGATGGCGGCAAGAACTGGCGCGAGGCCAAGATTGACGGGCTCGTTCTCGACAAGGCTGTGTCACGCTTCTACGCCGAGACCGAGTGGACGGGTGAGGAACTGCTGCTGCAGTCCCGCGCGATCGACGAGACCTGCTACGTACAGCCGACCAAGATCGAACTTCTCAAGATCCGCGGCGTCAACTCGATCTACCACAACAACGGCATCCAGACCTGGTTGGTGAAACCGGACGGCGAGGTCGAGAATGTCGAAGTGTCGTAGCTTCGCCCTCGCAGGTCTCGTTACCGCGTCGCTCGTAGCAACGGCGTTCGCCGAATCCTCCAAACGCAACATCGGCCACGCCGCAACGCCCGCCGAAATCGCCGGCTGGGACATCGACGTGCGGCCGGACGGGCAGGGCCTGCCGGTCGGCAAGGGCTCGGTGAAGGATGGCGAAACCGTCTACATGGCGAAGTGCGCCGCGTGTCACGGCGAATTCGGCGAAGGCGTCGGACGTTGGCCGGTGCTGGCCGGCGGCCGTGGTACGCTGAAGTCCGACGATCCGGGCAAGACGGTCGGCTCGTATTTTCCATACCTGTCGAGCGTGATCGACTATGTGCGGCACACCATGCCGTTCGGCGACGCGCAATCGCTCACCAACGACGAACTCTATGCCGTGGTCGCCTATCTGTTGTTTCTCAACGATGTGGTCGACGATAAATTCGTGCTCGACCGCGACACGTTCCGTCAGGTCAAGCTGCCGAACGAGCAGGGCTTTGTCGATGACGACCGCCGCACCGCCGAGAAGGCGTTCTGGAATTCGAAACCCTGCATGCGGAATTGCAAAACCGATGTGAGGGTGACCGGGCGGGCGCGGGCGATCGACGTGACGCCTGAGGACAAGACGCCGCCGAAGAAATGATGTCGGACGAGTGACATTCTGTCGCGGAGAGAAGCGTTCCGCCGAACCGGCCGACCGGAGACAGATCTGCTGGTTGATGCCAGAAATTAGAAACTAAAGCGGTGCGGTTTTAAGTTAGTTGTTTTGCGAACCGCCGTGGTGGCGTTAAAGTTATATTGGGATCTGAATGTTGGGCCGGTTCAATGCGTACGGAGCGCGGGCACGAGCGATCGGAGCCGCCATGCTTGGGATGCTCGGCGCGGGATCGTCGGCGCAGGCCGCCGCTGACCTTGAGCTTGGCCGCTATCTGGCGACCGAGTGCACGACCTGCCATCGACCGGGCGCGGCCACCGCCGCCATCCCGAACATCTACAGCCTCGCGGAATCTACTTTCGCCGAGGTCATGAAGGGCTATCGTGACAAGCGTCTTGCCAATCCGGTGATGCAGAATATCGCCAGCCGTCTCAGCGACGACGACATCGCGGCGCTGGCTGCGTTCTTTGCGACTGTCAAAGCCAATTAAACAAGACGAACCCCGGGGGGAAGCCATGCCGAAACTGACACGCCGACATTTTACCACGCTGGCCGGCGCCTCGCTGGCCTCCGGCCTGTTCGCACCGGCCGCGATCGGGCAGGCGAAACCGCGCGTCATTGTGATCGGCGGCGGACCGGCCGGCGCCACCATCGCCCGCTACGTCAACAAGGAATCCAACGGCGCCGTCCACGTCACGCTGATCGAGCCGCAGAAGGAGTTCACCACCTGCTTTTTCTCCAACCTCTATGTCGGCGGCTATCGCGACTTGCAGTCGCTGACCCACAATTACGACAAGGTGCGCAAGGAAGGCGTCAACGTCGTGCAGGCGACCGCCGCCGGCATCAACCCGGCGACCAAGACGGTCGTGCTCACCACGCAGGAGCGGTTGCCCTACGATCGGCTGGTGGTGGCGCCCGGCATCGACCTGAAATTCGACTCCGTGCCGGGCTATTCGGAAGCCGCATCCGAAATCATGCCGCATGCCTGGAAGGCCGGACCGCAAACCGAACTGCTGGTCAAGAAGCTCAACGCGCTGAATGACGGCGACCAGATCGTCATGATTGCGCCGCCGAATCCGTATCGCTGCCCGCCCGGTCCGTATGAGCGCGCGTCGATGTTCGCGCATGTGCTCAAGACCAAGGGCCACACCAAATCGAAGATCCTGATCCTCGATCCGAAGCCGACTTTCTCCAAGCAGGCGCTGTTCCTCGAAGGCTGGGAGAAGCACTATCCGGGCATGATCGAATGGCAGGATCCCAAGATGCATGGCGGCATCAAGGGCGTCGATGCGACGACCGGCGAGGTCAAGACCGATCTCGCCAACTATAAGGCGCAACTGGTCAACGTGATTCCGGCCCAGATGGCCGGCAAGATCGCGCGCGACGCCGGCCTTGCCGACCAGACCGGGTTCTGCCCGATCGATCCAGAAACCATGAAGTCGAAATCCAACACCGACATCTTCGTGGTCGGCGACGCCTGCATTCCGGGCGACATGCCGAAGTCGGCGTTCTCGGCCAACAGCCAGGCCAAGGTCGCCGCGATGGTAATCCGGGCCGAACTGACCGGCGCCAGGGCGTTTCCGGCGCGTTATTCCAACACCTGCTGGAGCCTGATCGAAACCGACGAGAACGTGAAGGTCGGTGGCGCCTATGAGCCCGGCGAGGGCAAGATCAAGGCGAGTTCGACCTTCGTCAGCCAGAAGGACGAGGCTCCCGAGCTGCGCGCGCAGAACTACAAGGAATCCACCGACTGGTATGCCAGCATCGTGGCCGATATGTTCGGCTAAGCCCGCACTGTCCGGGTTGCATGAGTTGCAAAGGGGCGCCGCGATGCGGCGCTCTTTTTGCGTTAGGCGTTGAGCTGTCTGCTTTTTGAAGCGATGATGGCCATGCACGCCGTTGTCGCACGTCCGTAGCACGGGAATTTGCCGGCTCACGCCAGGTATCGAACACGTTCGATCCAAGCAGATGAGGGCCACATGCGATATCATTGGACATTGGTTTGGGTTGCTGCCGCTGTTGCGGCGATGCCATGCATTACGGTCGCCATCGCCCAGACATCGACGTTATCGCCGAGCGCTCTCGCGTCGATGAAGGCCGACTATAAACGGCCACCGCCGCGTCCGATCAACAATCAGGATGTGGTCGACCTCGGACGATTGCTGTTCTGGGACCCGCGCGTTTCAGCGTCAGGTAAGACAGGGTGTGTGAATTGCCATCTGCCGCAGCTTGGCTGGGCGGTGACCGATCCTCGCAGCCGCAATGACTCCGGCAAGATGACCTCGCGGCGGTCGCAGCCGTTGATCGGCCTTGGTCATGCCGATCCGTCGACGCCGCTCGGCTGGGATGGCCGCAACGCCAGCTATGAGGCGCAGGCGAAGAATTCGATCGCGACCGGTTCGATGTCGATGCGAGAAACCGATATGCCGGTAAAAGTAGACGTGATCGAGCAGCGCATTCGCGACGTTCCTCAGTATGTTGAAATGTTCAACAAGGCGATGCCGAACGCGCCGATCAACATCGACACGATCGTAACGGCGATCGCCGAATACGAGCGTACGATGGAGCCCGGTATCGCGTTGTTCGACCGCTGGATATCCGGCGATGAGAACGCCGTTTCGGAATCCGCCAAACGGGGTTTTGTCCTGTTCAACGGCAAGGCCAACTGTTCCGGCTGTCATTCCGGATGGCGTCTGACCGATGACAATTTCCATGACATCGGAACGACGACGACGGATCGCGGGCGCGGCCGCGAACTCAAGGACGATGCCATGATGCAGTTCGCGTTCAAGACGCCGACACTACGCTCGGTCGCGATGCGGCCGCCCTACATGCACAACGGCTCGGTCGCCACGCTGCACGATGTGGTCAAGCACTACGAGAAGGGCGGCATTGATCGTCTGAGCCGGTCGCCGATGATGATGCCACTGGAACTGACCGAGCAGGATCGCCAGGATCTGGTCAGCTTCATGCAGAGCCTGACCGGCTCTCCGGACGGCGAGGCACCCCCGACGCTGCCGTCCCAGGTCTCCCGCCTCTAAGCTCGATGGGGCCTCTAAAAAGGGTGTAGGCGCTTGAAATGTCGCGGCTTTTCGGCCACGGCTTCACATGCACATGTGCTTGCATAATCGCGTTTGCCCTTTATGGTGCCGCTCGCACCCTTCTGAGGAAACGTGACATCCATGGCCAAACTTCAGCTTTCCATCGCCGTCGGCGACTACGACCGCACCCGTCCGCTGCTCGACGGTTCCGTGCAGATCGACGGCGTCGATCCGGTCTACATGACGCTGTCGCCGGAGGAGATTTTCTTTCGCGCCTTCCGGGGCGCGGAATTCGACGTCTGCGAATTGTCGCTGTCCAGTTCGACGGTGAAGACCGCGCTCGGCGATTTCCCCTATGTGGGCGTGCCGGCCTTCGTGTCGCGGGCGTTTCGCCACACCTCGATTTACGTGCGGACCGACCGCATCAAGAAGCCGGAAGACCTCAAGGGCAAGAAGATCGGCCTGCCCGAATATCAGTTGACCGCCAATGTGTGGGCGCGGGCGCTTCTGGAAGACGACTACGGTGTGAAGCCGTCCGACGTCACCTGGGTTCGCGGCGGCATCGAGCATCCGGGCCGGCCGGAGAAGATCAAGCTGAACCTGCCGGCCGGCGTGAAGCTTGAAAACGCGCCCGAGGGCAAAACCATCTCGCAACTGCTGGCCGATGGCGCCATCGACGGCTTCATCGCGCCGCGTCCGCCGAAGCTCGACGCGCCGCACCCGCATATCGGCTGGCTGTTCCCGGACCCGACCGCGACCGCGAAGGATTATTACAAGCGCACCGGCGTGTTCCCGATCATGCATATGACCGGCGTCAAGCGCGAACTCGCCGACAAGCATCCGTGGCTGCCGGCCGCGATCTTCAAGGCGTTTGAGCAGGCCAAACAGAAGGCCATCGAGCACCTGTCCGACACCTCGGCCACCAAGGTGACCTTGCCGTTCATCGAAGAACAGCTCACCGCGGCGCGTCAGTTGATGGGCGAGGATTACTGGTCGTACGGCATCGCGGCCAACCGTAAGACGCTGGACACGTTCCTGTCGCACCACCACCGCCAGGGCCTGTCGTCCCGGCTGGTGACGGTCGAGGAGCTGTTTCATCCGTCGACGTTCGAGAGCTTTAAGCTGTAGGCGATTACTGCCGCTCAATCCGACCTCGTCCTGAGGAGCGCTCTGAAAGAGCGCGTCTCGAAGGACGCGGTCGGCTCCCATGGTTCGAGACGCGCGGCCAAATGGCCGCGCTCCTCACCATGAGGCAGAAAGGGAACGGCTCTCGGGAGAGCCTACGCCTTCATCGGCTTCAGCCGCAGGTGGATGTTCTTCTCCTGCGTGAACGCCACCATTTCCTCGAAACATTCCTCGCGGCCGATGCCCGACTGCTTGTAGCCGCCGAACGGCGCGCCGAGGAAGTGCTTGCCGACCTCGTTGATCCACACGAAACCGGCCTCGACATTCATCGCGGTGCGGTGCGCCGTGTTGAGGTCATTGGTCCAGATCGAGGCCGACAGGCCGTATTCGACCGCGTTGACCTCGGACATCATCGTGGCTTCGTCATTCCATTTGAATACGCCGAGCACCGGTCCGAAGATTTCTTCGCGCGCGATGCGGTTCTTCGGCGTCACCGCGAACACGGTCGGCTCGATATAGAAGCCCTTGTCGAGCGACGCGTCGTCCGGCCGCTTACCGCCGGTGATCAGTTCGGCGCCTTCCTGCTTGGTCACCTCGATATAGTTCATCACCCGGTCGTACTGCACCTTGGACACGATGGCGCCCATCGTGGTGTTGGGGTCGGTCGGGATGCCGGGCTTGAACGCCTTGATCTTGGTCTTGATCCGCTCGACGACCGCGTCGTAGATCTTCTCGTGAATGAAGGCGCGGCTGGTCGAGCCACAGGACTGGCCGCACCAAGTGAAGTTCATGCCGGCGATGACGCCGCCCGCGACATCGTCGGGATCGGCATCCGGATAGGCGATCAGCGCGTTCTTGCCGCCGAGCTCCAGCATCACCGGCTTCACGGTATCGGCGGCAGCTTTCATCACGGCGCGACCGGTCGGCACCGAGCCGATCAGCGCCACCATGGCAACGTCCGGGTGCGAGGCGAGGCGGGCGCCGACGTCGCGGCCTCCCGGCATGACGCTGAACACGCCGGGCGGCAGCAGGCCGTGGATCAGTTCGGCGAAGCGCAGCGACGACAGCGGCGCCTGTTCCGGCGGCTTGACGATGACGACGTTGCCGGCCGCGAGCGGCGCGGCGGATTTCCCGGCGCAGAACATGAACGGGTGGTTGAACGGAATGATGCGGGCGACGACGCCGAGCGGCTCGCGGACCGAGAAGTTGACGACATCCGGCCCCATCGGGATCGAATTGCCTTTCATTTCGGTGACGAAGCCGGCGAAGAAATCGCACTGTGCGGCCGCGATCATCGCGTCGCTGAGCATTTCGCGATACGGATTGCCGCAGTCGGCGGCGTCGATCATCGCCAGTTCGTTGGCGTTCTGGCGCAGAATTTCAGCAATACGCCGCAGGATCTTGGCACGCTCCAGCGGCAGCACGCGGCGCCATTCCTTGAACGCGGCCTGCGCGGCCTTGACGGCGGCATCGACGTCGTCCGCGCCGCTGTCCGCGATCTTGCCCAGGCTTTCGCCGGTGCCCGGATTGATGACGTCGGCATAGCGGCCGGCGAGCGGCTTGTGCCATGCGCCGCCGTAATAGTTGTCGCGGCTGTTCGGCAGGATCAGCGGCTGAGGCTTGAGCGAGTTCGGCGACACGGCTGCGGTCATGGGATCACCTTCGCGACAATAACAATCGGAGATCCCGCGACGCCGGACGGGCGTCGCGGGTTTAGAACGCGCGATTTACTTGACGATCTGGATCAGCTCGGCGGTCTGTTCCTTGGTCAGCGGCGCCGGAATGAACTTCAGGTTCACCGCTTCCGGGATCAGCGTGTCGAGGCCGTGAATGGCGTCCGGATTGATCAGGCTCTTCGGGAAGAATTCCTCGCGCACGCGCTTCGCCATCGGCTCGGAGACGCGGACGAATTCGGCGTAGTCCTTCAGGACCTGCGGGTTGTCCGAATACATGTAATCGATCGACTCGCGATAGGCCTTCATGAAGCGGTCGATGACGTCCTTGCGCTTCACCAGCGTCTCGGCATTGGCCACGATCACCCGGATGGTCTGGCCGCGCACCAGCGCGGCGTCGGTCGCCTTGGCGACGATGTGAATTTTGCCCTCTTCGATTTCCTTCAGGCCGAACGGCGGCGACGCCCAGCCTACATCGACCTGATCGGTCATCACGGCGGTCAGGGTCGAGGTCGGGTTGCCGGTCGCCTGCGGCTTCGCGGTCAGCTTGAACTCGCTGAGGAACGCCCGCACCACGCTCTGGGTCGAGGAGCCGTTGCTGGAGAACGCGATGGTTTTGTCGTTTGCATCCTTCAGCGTCTTGATCGCCGGGTTCTTGGCGTACCAATAGTCGGCGGCGCCGGTCGCTTGGGCGCCGATGATGCGCACCGGCGCACCCTTCACATAAGCCGCCATGGCGCCCTGGGTGCCGACCGCGAGGCCGAGATCGACGCTGCCGGAGATCACCGGCTGCAAAGTCTCACCGCTGCCGCCGGTATAGATCATCTCGAGCTGCAGGCCGTGCTTCTTGAAAATGCCGGCCTTGTCGCCGAGGTGCGCGACCGAGGTATCCCAGTTGCCGCGCTGGCCGATCGACAGTTTGACGGTGTCGTCGGCGCGGGCGGCGGTGCCGGCCAACAGCAGCGCCGAGGCGCAGGCAAAAACGAATCCGAACGTGCGGATGTGTGTCATGGGTTACTCCTCCTACGAGATGTTATGAACGTTTGATCTTGTCGAGGCCGCCGAAACGGCCCACCAGCGCGTTGACGCCAATCGAAAGCACGAACAGCACGATCAGCAGCGCATACATGCGCGGCATGTCGAACGTGCTGTAAGCATTGATGATCAGGAAGCCGATGCCCTTGTTCGACAGCTTGGTCTCGGCCAGCAACGTGCCGATGATGGCGACGCCGAGCCCGAGCCGAATGCCATTGATGATCGGGTGGCGCATCGCCGGAATGTAGATCTTGGTCATCATCTGCCAGGCATTGGCCCGGTAGGTGCGTCCGACGCTGATCAGCACAGGCTTGATCTGGCGCATGCCGGCCGCGGTCGACAGCGCGATCGGAAAGAAGCACGAGATGGTGCCGAGCGCGATCTTGGAGCCGGGCCCGATGCCGAACCACATGATCATCACCGGGAAGAAGATGATCTTCGGCGTCGGCCCGAGATAGTACAGATATGGTTCGAACGATTTGCCGAGCAGCTTGTTGCTGCCGAGTATCAGCCCGGCCAGCAACCCGCCGACTCCGCCGATGCCCAGCGCGACCGCGACTTCAAAGCCGGTCCAGCCGAGGTTCCAGTAATAATCCTTGTCGATCAACAGTTCGCCGACTGCCTTGCTGATTGCGACCAACGACGGCACCACGTCGCGGTACAGCCAGCCCGATCGGGACAGCACTTCCCAGAACGCCAGCACGCCGACGATGATGGCGATGCGCACCATCGTCACCGGATCGGCCAGCGCCGGTCGCGGTGTCCGCGCGGCTGTCAGTTGGCCGGCGTGAGCCATCGCTCAATCCTTTCCGTGAGGGCGAATACGATGATGCTGACCAGGATGACGAAGCAGATCGCTGCATAAGTTCCGGCCAGATCGTAGCGCTCGGCAAGTTCGTTGATGAGCTGGCCGAGTCCGCCGAAATTGATCAGGAACTCGACGCCGACGATGTTGATCAGCGCGAAGATCAGGCCGAGCCGCAGCCCTACGAAGATGGTCGGCAGCGCCGACGGCAGCATGATCTTCCAGAACAGTTGGCTCTCGGACATGCTGAACGAGCGGCCGACATTGATCAGCACCCTCCGTGTGCCGGCGAGGCCCTCGATGGTCTTCAGGATCACGGGCGGCAGCGCGGCCACGAAACCGATCATGATGATGGTCCACGGGCTGCGCCCGAAGATCACCAGGAACAGCGGGTACATCAGCACGATCGGGGCGGCCGCCATCGCGGCCACCCAGGTCTCGGTGGCGCGGCGCAGGATGTCGACCTGAAACAGCAGCACGCCGATCGAAACGCCGACCACGGTCAGCATCGCGGCGGCGGTCAGCACTTCTGAGCCGGTCGCCACGAAACGCTGCAGCACATGCTCCTCGACGATGATGCGCTCGAAGCTCATCGCGATTTCGGACGGCGGCGGCACGATGAACTTGCTGATCACGTTGAGCCGGATCAGCACCTCAAAGGCCAGCACTGATAATGCCAGCGATCCGAAGCCGATCAGCGGCGGGATGACCCGGCTTCGGGCCATGGCATCGGCCTTCATCGCGGATGGCCTCCCTGGCGGGTCTTTTCGTCGTCGCTCATGCCGCGGCTGGCTTCCTCGCGCAGATCCGACCAAATCTGGGCTACATAGCGGCCGAACGCCTCGCTCGACACGATATCGGACGTGCGCGGGCGCGGCAGGTCGATGTCGACGATGCGTTTGATCTTGCCCGGCCGGTAGGTCATCACCAGGATGCGGTCGGACAATTGCACGGCTTCGGTGATGTTGTGCGTGATCAACAGCGTGGTCTGCTTGAGCTGCTGTTGGATCTGCAACACCTTGTCGCCGAGCAGCAGGCGGGTCTGTTCGTCGAGCGCCGCAAACGGCTCGTCCATCAGCAGAATCTTCGGCTCGAAGGCGAGGGTGCGGGCCATCGAGACGCGTTGGCGCATACCGCCGGAGAGTTCGGACGGATAGCGGTTCTCGAAACCGTCGAGGCCGACCAGTTTGATGAAATGGCGGGCGCGTTCGACGCGTTGCGCCTTTGCCATGCCGGACAGTTCGAGCGGGAAGGCGACATTGTCGACCACGGTGCGCCAGGGGAACGTCGACTCCTCCTGGAACACCATGCCGATCGAGGCGTGCGGGCCGGTGATGGTTTCGCCGGCCACCGAAACCCGGCCTTCGTAGCCGCCGAGCAGGCCGCCGATCACGTTGAATAAGGTCGATTTGCCGCAGCCCGACGGGCCGATCACCGACAGGAACTCGCCGGGTCTCACGGCGAACGACACATCGTCGACGGCAGTCAACACGCCGTCGGGCGTCGAGAACCGCATCGAGATGTCTTCGACGCGCATAATCGCGTCGCTGGATGACGGCGTGGCCGAGGCCTTGCTGTCGAAGGACTGTACTATTGCTGCCATCGTCACGCTCGGTTCGAGACCAGTTTCATACGGTTCAATCGGAACTGCGGGTCAGGGCGGCGGTCATTGCCGGGGTGTAGCCGGGTTCGACCCGAACGTCGACCACGGCGATGCCACCGGCTTCGACGGCTGCGATCGCTTGCGCAAACACCGGACGCAACTCGTCCTGCGTCAACACAGGCCCGAAGGCGACCGCGCCTTGCGCGCGCGCCATCGCGGCGATGTCGATGTCCGGATCGGCGATGCGCTGGCCGATCCACTTGTTCTCGACCGGCCGGTGCCGCATCCGCGCCATGCGCTCCTGATGCACTTCGTCATTGTAGAACGAACGATTGTTGGCCACCACGAGCAGCAAGGGAATGCGGTAATGCGCCGCCGTCCACAGTGCCGTGATGCCCATCATGGTGTCGCCGTCGCCGCAGATCGCGATGGGCAGCCGGCCGGAGCCCTTGAGAGCCAGCGCCGCGCCGACCGAATGGCCGGGGCCGCCGCCCACACCGCCGCCGCCATCGGAGCCGAGATAGTCGAGCGGATGGCGGAACGGCCACCAGCCGCCGTTCCATGACAGCGGCAGGTGGGTCAGCGTCATCTCGCGGTCGCCGACTTCGCGCTTCAGCGCCCGCGCCAGATGCTCGACCAGCACGACGTCGTTGGGCAGCGTCGGCTGTTCGACCTTGGTCGGGACGTAGGGCTTGGCCGGCTTGGCCGGTACGCCGAGTTCGGCGAGCAGCGCGAACACCACGCGGTCCGGATCGGCGGACAGGAAATGATCGACCGGCGGCAGGCCCTGATGGTCCATGCTCCAGCCATTGTGCACGCGATGATCCAGCGAGGCCTGGACGATGGTGGCGTTGTCGAGACTCTTCACCGCGCTGGCCAGGTCGACCCAGTCGAGGCTCAGGATCACGTCGGCCTTCTGCAGGGCCTCCAAGGCCGGACCGGTCGGCGCGATGGTGCCCGGCACGCCGGCACACAGCGGATGATCGGTCGGGAACGCGGCCGCGATCTTCAGATCGGTCAGCACGCGGGCGTTCAGGGCTTCGGCGAGCGCGACGCGGGCGTGCCAGGCGTCGACGCTGCGCGAACCGCGGCCGGCCAGGATCACCGGATGCTTGGCCGCCTTGAGCAGCGCCGCGACCGTCTTGATCAGTTCGGGCGCCGGGGCCAGCGGCATGTCCGGCATGTAGCGCTTCGGATCGAGCGGCTTGACCGGATTGTGAAGCTTTTCCTCCTGCATCTCGGCGTCGAGATTGACGTAGACCGGACCCTGCGGCTGGGTATTGGCGATCCAGGTGGCGCGCAGCAGCGACTCCTGCGCGGCGCCGGGCGAGGCCGGCTGGTCGTCCCACTTGGTGTAAGGCCGGATCAATGCGCCCTGATCGCGCGCGGTGTGGATCCAGTCGATCCACGGCCGTCGCTTCATCGCATCGACCGGACCCGTCGCGCCGATCACCAGCACCGGGGCGCGATCGCACCAGGCGTTGAAGATCGCCATCGTGGCATGCATCAGGCCGACATTTGAATGCACCGCCGCGGCCATCGCGCGGCCGGTGACTTTCGCATAGCCGTGCGCGATCGCGACCGCGCTCTCCTCGTGCAGGCAGAGCAGCATCTGCGGCTTCTCGTTGCCGAGGTAGTTGACGATGCTGTCGTGCAGCCCGCGATACGACGCGCCGGGATTGAGGGCGATGTAGGGAATATCGAGCGCGCGCAGCGTATCGGCGACGACATCGCTGCCGAAGCCGGGCGCGTTGGCCAGGGTCGAGGCCGGACGTTCGATGGAGGCGATCTGCGGATCGGCCGCGTCGGCCGAAGTGGCGCGGCCGGCAGTGGCCGCGGCGGGCGGGGGATTCATGCGGACGTTTCCTCGCGGCTTGGGGCCAGATCCAGGTCAGGAAATGGCAGGATTTGGCCAGACTATAGGCTTTGACATTTGTGCCGGGAAGCCGCTAAATCCGAACAATATTGTTGCAGCACACGCAACAATAGGCCGCCCAAACGGAGACGCTGTTGGATCGTTTTCGCACCATGGAAAGCTTCGTGCGCGTGGTGCGCGCGGGCAGCTTCACCATCGCGGCCAACCAATTGGGCCTGTCGCGGGCGCTGGTATCGCGGCATGTCGGCGATCTCGAAGCCCGGCTTGGCGTCCGGCTCTTGAACCGCTCGACCCGCTCGCTGAACCTGACCGAGGAGGGCCGTTCCTATCTCGAATTCTGCGAGCAGGTGTTTCGCGACATCGAGGGCCGCGAACGAGCGATCTCGCGGACCCGGACCGAGCCGGTCGGCACGCTGAAGATCGCGGCGCCGAAATCGTTCGGCTCGCTGCACTTGGCCGACGCGATCGTCGACTTCGCCCGGCTTCACCCCAGGCTGCGCGTGACGCTGATCCTGGAAGACGTCTCGTTCCACCGCTCCTACGATTTCGTCGAGCGCGGCCTCGATCTCGCGTTGCGCATTTCGTCGCTGCGCAACGCCTCGGTGATCGAGCATGAAATCATCCCATTGGACTGGGTGGTGTGCGCGTCGCCGGACTATCTCGGGCATGCCGGGCGGCCGGCGGTGCCGGGAGATCTCGTGGATCATGCCTGCCTGATCCATGTCGCGGTCGCGGCCAACGATCAGATCTGGCGTTTCGAAGGATCGAAGGGGCCGTTGTCCGTAAAGGTGACCGGCACGTTCTTCTCCAACGGCGCACTGGCGCTGCGCAAGGCGGCGCTTGGCGGTCTCGGCATCGCGCTGCTGCCGCGTTATAGCGTGGCCGACGATCTCGCGAGTGGCGATCTCGCCACATTGCTGTCGGATCACCCGATCGCGCAGCGGCCGTTATTCGCCGTATATCCGCGCGCCACCGCGGTGCCGCAGAAGGTGCAGACCTTCATCGAATTCCTGCGCGAATGGGTGGCGGTGCACAATATGAACCGGCATTCGTCCGGCGTGCCGTCGTCGGAAATGGCGCTATCGTAATTACGCGCCCTGGCGCAGCCGCGCCAATAGCTTGATGCCGGCGTAACCGTCGGCCGGCTGCATGCCGACCTTTTTCTGAAAATCGCGGACCGCCTTCATGGTGTCGTTGCCGACGCGGCCGTCGGTGCCGCCGGTGTCGAAGCCGAGCTTGGTCAGGCGCGTCTGGATCTCCTGCACTTCGGCCAGGGTCGGCGTGCGCTCGGAGCCCGGGAACGGCTGCACGAACGGGCCGCCGCCCAGCAACCGGTCGCCGAGATGCACGATCGCGAGCGCATAGTTCATCGACGGATTGTAGCTGCGCACCGCGTAGAAATTCTGGCCGAGCAGAAACACCGGCCCGCCGTTGACCGGCTGCCACATCTTCGCCGTCGCTTGCGGCTGCGGGAACGGCTGGCCGTCGGCCCGCGTCACCCCGGCCGCCTGCCACGCCGCATAGCTGCGTGAGGCTTCGCCGGACGCGCCGCCGCCCTTGACCTCGTAGCCCCAATGCTCGCCGCGCCGGTATTTGCCGCGTTGCAACAGATAGCGCGCGGTCGAGGCCAGCGCGTCGTCCGGCTTGCCGAACGGCGACACCTTGCCGTCGCCGTCATAATCGGAGCCGACATTGAGCCAGACTTCCGGCATCCATTGGGTATGGCCCATGGCGCCGGCCCAGGAGCCGCGCATCTCGGCCGGCGTGCCCCAGCCTTTCTCGACGATGCGCAACGCGTTGATCAGTTCGGTTTCCCAATAGGCGCGGCGGCGCGCTTCGCCGAACGCCAGCGCGGCGAGGCACGGAAAGATCGGCCGCATATGGTTCTGCTGCACCAGCGGATCGCCATACGCCGACTCGATGCCCCACAGCCCGAGCAACGTCCCACGGTCGACGCCATAATCCTTCTCGATGCGCGAAAATAGCGAGGCGTATTCCCTGGCCTTTTCCTTGCCGGCGCCAATGCGCCAGTCCGAGACGCGACGGTTGATGTATTGCCAGGTCTGCTCGCTGAACTCGGGCTGCGCATTGGCCAGCGCATAGACCCGCGTGTCGGGCGTCAGCCCGTTCATCACCCGGTCATAGGTCGCGCTGGACACACCCTTGGCCAGGGCCTTCGGCTTGAACGTTGCCACCCATTGGCCGAAGTCGGCGGCGAGAGCCGGAGCGGAACTCAAGGCGTAGGCGAGGGCACCGGCCCCGGTGAGCAGGGCGGCGCGGCGGGTGAGTTTCGGCAGGGCAAATCGACTCATGCCGACATTGTAGAGGCGTTAGGAGCAGAACGGAATCGGCTTGCGAGTGCGATTGGCAGGCTCTTCGCCCCACATCTCGAATCGCTGCTGGAACCCAAAAGGCCACTGCAACGATTGAAGGATGTCCTGATCGTTGTTGAATCAGCGCTAACGGCGTTGCCCGCCTTGAGCCAGATATGCCTACGTCACTGGGCAATCACTACCGGCGCTCCGACGCTCACGCGGGCGTACAGATCCATGACGTCGCTGTTATGCATTCGGATGCATCCCCAGGAGACGAAGCCACCGATTGATCCGGGACTGTTCGTCCCGTGGATCGCCAGTTCGGCATCTGCTAGAACTAACGCTGCCGCCCCCATAGGATTCTGCGGCGAACCTGACGGAACAGTCCATGCCGGGCGGTTGCCTCTGATGATCGCTGGAGGGCTCCATGCAGGCTTAAGGGCCATGGTAACAATGTGCGTTTTGCCAAACCATTGTTTCCCAGCACGTCCAACTCCAACGGAATATCGCAACGCCTCGCCAGGGGAAACGACGTAGTAAAGCTTGCGCTGTCCTGTCCGAACTAAAATTGTTCCCGGCTGCAGGGATGGCGAGACATGCACAACATCAGCAGCGACCGCTCGCGATCCAATTCCATCTGACAACAGCGCCAATATAATAAGAAGTGGAACAGCGTAGGGGCTGAGGGCGCCGATGCACCGGCGACGCGAACTGGTGACCTTGGCACAAAGCGGATTAGGTACCATAATTCCTCTTGTCACGTCGGCGCCTGTACAGATCGGCAAATTATACTTGATTTGGCAAATGGGAAATCGCATGGGGGCACTTTTTACGTCGGGATATGCAGTAACAATCTTATTGCTAGCTACGACAGTTGGCGCTAACGCGCAACTTTCGCCTCACTGGCGGACCTGTACCGGCAATCCGGATATCGGATGGGATCAGCAGATAAAGAGTTGTACCATTCTCATCGAGTCTAAGTCCGAAGCGACAGAAAATGTCGCAATCGCATTCTTTAATCGGGCGCTTGCGTATGAAAATAAGGACGATTACGTGCGCGCCATTGCCGACTATACCGAGTCCATACGATGGAATCCCAAGGATGCAGATGCATTCTTCTTGCGTAGTCTTTGCAAACAGCGAACTGGCGATAAACTTGGTGCGGACGCCGACATGGTTGAAGCAAGACGCCTCAATCCTAATATTGGACGGTAACAATCTCGGCGGTCCAGGTTAGGTTAAGTGTGCGAGAGGCTTCAGCGCTCGAGAGGCTTCACCGCGCGAGAGGCTGCAAATCTCAATGGCCCTTGGGGTGCGCCTCCATTAAGCTGTCGGAGACTGTCAACGTAAGCCTGTGGTTCCATCCATGGAAAGCTTGGCGTTTCGAGGCCTGCATTCCTGGCAATATCATTGCCAAAAGAAACGCAATTCCTCCACAGCGCATTCCAGACGGGATTATCTCTTTTTAGCTTATTTATATAATCAGCGACCTTTTTGAAGGTGGCTGCGTCAAGCATCACTCTATAGCGAGAACTCACGTACTTTTCTTCAAGATCACCATCGCTGGCACCTGTTTCGGCAGGGACAGGCACTAAATGCCCCAGCGTCCACGACAAAACACTGCAATTCTCGCAATCGTTGCGATCCCCAGCCGGGTGTAGTCCGGCAATGTCGCTAACAACGATCTGATTGTTCGCATTCACCTTTCCGTAGATAACATACATATGACCGTACGTTGCCGCGGATCGAGCCCGAAATTCTATGAAGTACGGCTTAGAAGATGAACGCGGGGATATTTTCTGAACACGCGCTTCGCCCGGAGAAGCTTCAATTTTGCTCCCCTGGGTAAAACCGTGAGGCGCGGCAAGCAAAAGCCATACCGCCGCTACCGCAAGTCTCGCAACAATAGCACTGCTACAGCTTGGCCATATTCTCGGCATGGCGAAACTCTTCGATGTCGGAGACAGAGGACCACCGTGCGATTCCTCGCACGATGGTTATCCTCATGAGCGTACGATAATACCTGGCTCGCCTTTAAGCCAAATCGCACGCCATTTCAATCTTAGCTTAGCCTCTGGTCTGGACGACCGGAGCCTTGCCCTTGCCAACCGGAGATTTTCCCTTTCCGACGCAGCCGGACAGGCCGATAGCGACGATAGCGGTGAAGAGAACGATGGCAAACTTCTTCATGGAGCGCCCCTTTTGAGGTTTTTAACCTCTCAACCGGTAACAATTTTGTGGCGGACGGCGCTAGTGCCAAAATGCAACAGTGTGCCAAAATAGCGCACGAAGGCGTTGTTCCGTAAGGAACTTCTGGAGCGCTCCATCCGAAAAATGGAACTTTTTGGCGGCGTGGCAGTTGGACAGCGGAACTTTGACCTATCGAAACTCTTCGCAGCTTCCAACCAATGGGTATCTGTCTGGGAAGGCCTTCTTGAGTGTGGCCTCTCGTTTTTTCAGGGCAGCTTCACATTCTGGCTGGCTTTTGTATCGCGGGGAAGGCTTAACCTCTACACCTGGGGGGCGTTCTATAAACTGCCAATAGGCAAAAGCCGAATTTGTAGTCGCTGCGGTCGCCAACAGACTGAGTGCCATCAAAAAGAAGGGACGGACTTTATTTGACGCCATTGTATCCTCGTGCACGGTACCACCTTAAGGGACACGTATGTCTAATCTGCTCCCTCCGACCATTCAAGTAATCCCCTCATGACAAAGTCGATCGCTGCATTCATCTGGATCGGAGGCCTTATCGCCTGGTACATCATCCGGCATCCCTTTCAGCGACGAGCAAGAGCTTACGCTGTAAAAGCCTCGTTATTGGATACTCGAGAATGGGCATTGCTGGGGGTGGCGACAACGGGCCTGTTCATCATCCCAGGTTTCTATTGCCTCACCGGCATCCCGTCGGCGTTGGACCGTCCGTTCAGCCCGATCCTTGCTTGGTCAGCATTTGGGCCGCTTTTGGGTGCCCTCTGGTTGTTTCGCCGGAGCCACCGCGACTTAGGACGAAATTGGTCTGTGACTCTCAAGTTGCGGGAACAGCACGAACTCGTCAAACACGGCGTTTATAAGTTTATTCGACACCCAATGTATCTCTCATTCTTCCTCCTTGGGATTTCACAGTTCCTATTAATACCGAATTGGTTCGCCGGGACAGCTGGCCTGGTAGGAGCCGGCTTACTTTTCGGCCTCCGAGCTTTCCGCGAAGAGCAGATGATGATTGATATTTTTGGAGAGCAGTACCGTTCGTATATGGCTGAAACGAAGCGGATCATTCCCTGGGTGATATGAGTGTACATGGCGAGAAAAGGTGATGCGAGGTAAAATTGTCCCACTCTCAATTCCAAGGCGAATGGTGGGGGACCTTTTGCATTTTGCGGCAAAAGTGCCAAGCATTCCTGTTCAAAGACGGATCTCAATAGGTCCAATTCTAAAAGCTCGTGCAGCTTGCGAAAATCGTCCACGCTGGACTGCGATCTTTACTAAAGCATATGCTGTTGTAGCGGGCGAATTTCCGGAGCTTAGACGCGCCTATGTTAAGTTGCCCTGGGCGTCTCTTTACGAGTATCCGACGAGTTCCGCCAGTGTCGCTATCGAAAGGGATTACCAAGGCGAAGCGAGTCTTTTCGTTAAGCTGATTAAAGATCCGGCGCGGCTTTCTCTGTGGGAAATCGGACAAGAAATTAAGACTGCCTCAACGGCTCCGGCAGATACGATAAAAGAGTTTAGCCGCGCTATTCGAATTGCCAAAATGCCGCGGTTCATTCGCCGCCTCTTGTGGTGGTTGGGCTTAAACATCGGACGCCAGCGTGGAAATTACTTTGGCACGTTTGGACTTTCGGTTTATTCGGCCTTAAACGCCGAATCTCTTCATCCATTATCGCCCCTAACGACCCTGTTAAATTACGGAGTAATCGAACCAGATGGGAGTGTGCTGGTCCGAGTCATCTATGATCATCGGGTTCTGGATGGTGCTACGGTGGCTCGGAGTCTTGCTCGATTAGAAGAGGTTTTGAATTCTGTGATTACTGATGAGCTGCTAGGGCAGCATCGCGAGCCTTCTTCCGTCGTTTCAGCCACGAGACCTGCGAGTTCCTGAATTCCGAATTTTAAGTTGCGTCGCGCATGGGAGGGGTCGTAGGTATCGCCGTGGCGCACCGGCAGGGTCTCGCTGTCGGAGCGCCGCTCAAACTTTCCGGCGTCGTCCGGCCGGCCGCTGCGATAACGGACCGACATGCGATCCACCCGAGCACTGCACACGCCCGCCGTTCGCTCACCTCGAAGCTGGTCCGCAGATGAGCGACGGCCTCTCGCCTCCCGGCGGGCGGCACCATTTTTTTGAGGCAACCGTCCTTGAGCATGGCGTTGTCGAGCATCGCCTCAACCAGCAGTTTCTTCAGCTTGCTGTTCTCGTCCTCCAGCGCCTTCAACCGCCTAGCGTCGGAAATCTCCAGGCCGCCGTATTTGGCTTTCCACTTTGTAGAAGGTCGCGCCGCTGATCCCGTGCTTGCGGCAGACCTCGGTCGTCTTCGCTCCAGTCTTCTGCTCGCGCAAATCCCGATGATCTTCCGTGAACCGGCTCGGCTTCATGGTTCGTCCCCATCCGAGGTGACGGACTCTACCTATTTTTGGAGGAGATTGAGGGGCTTAGGTCAGAAACGATTTGAAGAGGTAGTAATACCCCATAACGGAATCGCCCCCCGGCATGGGTGCCGGGAGGCGATGGTTCACCCGTTCAGGATGTAACGGACCGATGCGTACGATCAGCGCACGTTGATGTTGTTCGTGGTGCCGATGGTCGAATCGACGCCCGGGCCCTTCGCCTTCGACGGCTTGGCGTTGGCCTTGGCATTCGCGTTGGTGCCGACATCGGCATTGGTATTGCCCGCCTTCACGCCGGCCTTGGTATTGAGGTTCGTCGAGCCCGATGTGCCGGTGGTGCCGGCTTTCGCGCCGCTCTGCGTTCCGGCGCTGCCATCGACACCGACCTGCGCAAGCGCCAAGCCGGCGCTGCCGACTGACAGGGCGGTTGCGAGCAGAACTACTTTAAGCTTGTTCATATCGTTCCTCCAAGGAGTGGACGCGATTAAACGGCGCGCCGTAGAGCCCTTGGAGGAAACGTGCGTCGCAGATGAACGTTCCGAAATACAATCGGAACAATGGTTCCGGGAACTAGCGCGATCAATACTGGCGTCCGCGCCAATGGCGCCATCGCTTGCGGACTTTGTGCACGCGCACCGCGACGGCCTGTTTGAGATGTTTGATCGGCGCCATGATGGCCGGCGTAGACACCGGCGACGCCTGGATGACGGTGTGAACCGCCGGCGTCGCGTTCGATGGCGTGCTGACTTGGTTCTCTTCTTTAGCTTGGCCGTCTTCTTTAACGTGGCTGTCGTCCTTGGGTAGATCTTCCGGCTTGATCGGGACCGCGTCCCTCACCACCGTGCCGCGTCCGCCGATCAGCCGCTCATAGGCCGACACCAATGTCATATACGGATTGACCAGCACCCAGCCGTGCTCGGTCGGCACCTGCACGTCGAAATGCAGATGGTAGGTGGTGCCACCCGGCCGCCGGTTATAATTGCCGACCTTGCCGATGACATCGCCCTCGCGCACCCGCTTTCCGTTGACGATGCCGTCCTGGTCGAGCTGCGTCGGACTCATGTGCAGATAGCGAAAACGAATGTGCTCGCCGGGCGCGTCCACCACCAGATAGACCATCTGGTCGCCGGGCGCGCGCAGGATCATGCCGTCGCGCACCGCGACGACGTTGTGCCGGTAGGGCTGGCAGCGGTCGGCGCCTTCGTTGCGCAATTGGCAGTCGGCCGGCCGGATGTCCTGGCCCTGATGGCCGAGCCCGGCCGGACACTGGCCGACAAAGAAGTCGCGGGTCTCGCAGAAATTGTCGCGCCACGGATAGGCATAATTGCCGCCCGCCGACTCGTCGAACACCAGCGGCTTATTGCTGATCCGGCAGCGATACGGCGCACCTTTGGTATGCAGCCAGCGCGGCGAACGGCCGGTGAAATTGCAGTCGCCCCAATTATTGAACGATTGCGAATTGGCGTAGGCCGGCGCATCGCGCATCGGAAAGCGGATGCGCGCATAGACCGTGGTGTCGGGATCGCCGCCATGGCCGCGCTTGCCGGTGCCCGGAATGAGATCGCCGGGAGCGTGAAAGGTGAATAGCGGTGACAGGGCTTCCGGCCGCTCGATGGTCTGCGGCGGCTGCGCTTGCAGCGTCCGCGGCGTGCCGCCGGCGACATGCAGCGCCTTGAGAAACCGCATCGCGACCTTGTCGGCCTCGCGGCATGACAGCCGGCGCACGCGGACCGGCCCGTCGAAGCAGTTGATCGACACCAGATAGGGCACGCCGTAACGCATGAACGTATAGCGCACATGGCTTTCCAGGATCAGCCGCTGGATGCCCGGGAATGCGGCCTGCAATTCCTTCACCGGCGCCGGCGTGGCGCCGACCGCCGGATCGAGCTGATAGCGCAGCGCCGAACCGGAAATCATCACCGTGATCGGCGGGCCGAACTGAAGTCCCAGTTCCGGCATGTCGCTTGCTCGAAGCGAGAGGGCGGCATCGTAGCCGGACGGTCCGGGAAAGAAGAACGGCGACAGGTTGAAGCCCGCCATGTGCTGGGCTTTGGCGTCGGGCGTAGCGGCTGCGGGCGTCAAGGTCTCGGCCGGGTTCGGCTCCGCCTTTGGCGCGATGCGGGCGCGCCAAAAGGCAGGTGTGTCGAACGGCAGCAGCACCGGCACCGGACTGTCGGCGATGCCGGGAAACAGCGCGGCGGTCGCTTCGTTGAGTTGCGCCAGCGTCGGCGGCTGGTCCGGCACGATAGCGGCCAGTTCGGCCGTCGCCGCATTCCAGTCGACCGCCGCCGGGCTGATGCGCGGCGGCTTCATGTCGATGTCGGGCGCGATTCCTTGCGCGCCCGCGTTGAAACACGCGAGCGCCAGCAGCCCTGCAATCAGTGCGACGCGAACCACGAAATTCCCCCGGTACGTCTGGTCGGGACAAAGTAGCGCAGAAACGGGGGCGGGTGCCAATCTGCCGAATTAGGTGATAAACGCGGGCCAAGCCTGAAGACCGATCCGAGGAAACCTCCACGATGGCGACACCGTCCCCGCATGCGAACCGCGCGCCCGAACTCATCGCGCGCGATGGTGGGACCCAGGTCCATTTGACGCTGGCGATCGCCGACTACGACCATATCCGCGATCTGGTGCATGGCGTGGTCAGACCGGACGGCATCGCCCTGACGTCGCTGGTGCTGGAGATCGAGGAGATCTTCCACCGCTCGATCAAGCATCTCGAATTCGACGTATCGGAAATGTCGTTCGCCAAATACACCGCGCTGACCGCGCAGGGCGACACGTCGTTCGTCGGCCTTCCCGTGTTTCCGTCGCGGGTATTCCGGCACTCGGCGATCTATGTGCGGGCCGACCGCAACATCAAGACCGCGAAGGATCTGGAAGGCAAAACCGTCGGCTTGCCCGAATGGGCGCAGACCGCCGGCATCTACGCACGCGGCTTTCTCGCGGAAGGTTACGGCGTCGACCTGACCAAGATTAAATGGCTGCAGGCCGGGGTGAACGCGGCCGGCCGTGCCGACAAGGTGAAGACCGATCTGCCGGCGGGCGTGTCCTATGAGGCGCGACCGCAAGCCAGCCTCAGCTCCATGTTGGAATCCGGCGAACTCGATGCGGCCATTACGGCGCGGGTGCCGGACGCCTTCGCGCACGGCAAAGGCGTGGTGCGGCTATATCCGGATTATCGCGCCGAGGAGGCCAAGCTCTACAAGCAAACCGGCGTGTTTCCGATCATGCATATCGTCGTGATGCGCCGTGCGGCGTTCGAGCGTCATCCGTGGATTGCGGTGAATCTGCTGAAAGCTTTCGAGGCCGCGAAGGCGCGCAGCGTCGAGCGGGTGCGCGATCTCACGGCGTCGCGGTTTCCGCTGCCGTGGGGCTCGACGCTGGCGAACGAATTCGACGAAGCGTTCGGGGCCGATCCGTTCCCGTATGGGCTGGAAGCCAACCGCCACACGCTGACGGCGTTCTGCCGCTACGCGCACGCCCAGGGCGTCACCGCGCGCTTGATGACGCCGGACGAGTTGTTTCCGGCCGAGGTGAGGACGAGTGTGAAGGTGTAGGTGGATTTTGCGCAGCCTCCAATCGGCCTCATGGTGAGGAGCGCGCTTTTTCGCGCGCATCTCGAACCATGGGGCCGCCCCCGCCCTTCGAGACGGCCGCTACGCGGCCTCCTCAGGGTGAGGGCGGATGGAGATGTGCGTCGACCATCAATCCTTCGCGCGTTCGACGTAGCTGCCGTCTTCGGTCTGCACCACAATCCGCGTGCCCGGAGCGACATGCGGCGGCACCATGGTGCGAACGCCGTTTGACAGGATCGCCGGCTTGAACGACGACGACGCGGTCTGACCCTTCATGGCCGGCTCTGTGTCGACCACTTCCAGGATGGTGCGAGCCGGCAATTCGATCGCCACCGGGGTGGCGTCGTGCATGCTCAGGCGCACCTTCATCTCCGGCGCCAGATACGGCGCCTGGGTGCCGATCACGTCTTCTGGCACCATGACCTGTTCGTAGTTTTCGGTGTTCATGAAGTGGAAGCCGTCGCCGTCCTGGTACAGGAACGTGTGCTCGCGGTCCTCGACATGGGCGCGCTCGACCTGCTCGGTGGTCTTGTAGCGCTGCGACACCTTCACGCCGTCGCTGATGCGGCGCATGTCGAGCTGGGTCACGGGGGTGCCCTTGCCGGGATGGATGTTCTCGGCCGTCATGACGACGTACAGCCGGCCTTCTAGCTCGAGGATATTGCCTTTGCGCAGCGAACTGGCGATCACTCTCACGGGGCTTCGTTCCTTGGATGCGGCCAGCCGAACGGCGGGACTCGAAAATCTGTTTTCGGCGCGCAAGATACTCATCCTGGGCTGAATCGCCACTGATTTCGCCAACTGCCCTCTAAGTGCCCTTAGGAACCTCCGTCCATGCCTAATGCCTCGCCCTGGTGGACCCCGCATGTCCATGCCGACCGCAGGCCGGCTTTGCTGGCCCGAGGGCGGCTGACGGCGGCGCTGCGCGGCTGGTTCGCGGCCCGGGACTTCCTGGAGGTCGAGACCGCCGCCCTGCAGGTCTCGCCCGGCAATGAGGCCCATCTGCACGCCTTTGCGACCGGCCTGATCGGGCCGGATGGGGCGCAAATGCCCCGATATCTGCGCACGTCCCCCGAATTCGCCTGCAAAAAGCTGCTGGCGGCCGGCGAAACCCGGATTTTCGAGTTCGCCAAGGCGTTCCGCAACCGCGAGCGGGGCGCGCTGCATCATCCGGAATTCACCCTGGTCGAGTGGTACCGGGCGGGCGAATCCTACGAGGTCCTGATGGCGGACTGCGCGGCCATCCTGGCCGAGGCGGCGCGGGTCACCGGTATCCGGGAATTCGCGTTCCGGGGCCGGACCGCCGATCCGCTCAAAGAGCCGGAGCGGTTGAGCGTGTCGGACGCCTTTACGCGCTATGCCGGGATCGACCTGACGGCGACGCTAACGGAGGACGGCGAGGGCGACCGGGACGCGCTGGCCGAGGCAGCACAGCGCGCCGGCATCCGGCTCGCCGATGACGATACGTTTGGCGACATCTTCAGTCGGGTGCTGGTCGAGAAGATCGAGCCCAAGCTCGGCAATGGCCGCGCCACGATCCTGGACGCCTATCCGGCCGGGCAGGCGGCGCTGGCCCGGCGCAACCCGGCCGATCCGCGCTTTGCCGAGCGGTTCGAGCTGTATGTCTGTGGCGTCGAACTGGCCAATGCGTTCGGCGAGTTGACCGATCCGGCCGAGCAGCGCGTGCGGCTGGAGGCCGAGATGGCCGAGAAGCAACGCCGCTATGGCGAGCGCTATCCGGTCGACGAGGATTTCCTCGCCGCCTTGGCCATCATGCCGCCCGCCAGCGGCATCGCGCTCGGCTTCGATCGCTTAGTGATGCTGGCGACCGGCGCCAGTCGGATCGATCAGGTGATCTGGACGCCCATTGCTTAGGTGTAGCTCTCGCTTGAGCATGCTCTTCGTCCGCGCTATCGGTAGACCGGCAACGAGATCCACCATGTCTCTTCGGTACGGCATCGCGCGCAATATCGGCTCGGCCTTGGCCTTGTTCGCGATGCTCGTGGTGACGCTGCTGGCGCCGGTGCATCAGGCGCATGCCGCGAACCGCGACCTGGCCCGCGCCAATGGCGACCTGCTGGCCGCCTTCGTGATCTGTCATGGCGATGGCCTGTCGCAGGCTGACACGCCGGCCGATGCGGACCGTAACGACATCATCGCGAAATGCCCGATCTGCTCCCTGGCCAAACAAGTCGGCGCGACGCCGATGCCGGCCCTGGTCAGCATTCCGGCCGTCTGGGGCGTTTCGCATGCTCCGATGATGTCGGCGGTAGCCGCCCCCACATCGAAACCCGAACGCACCGCGCAGCCGCGCGCGCCTCCCTGTCTGGTCTGAGCCTACGGGCAGACTCTGCCCGAACACGCCTCATACTCGATTGGAGATTGTCATGGTTCATCTATCCGTTCGCGCGGCCGCTATCGCCGCATTGCTGTACGCATTTCCGGCCGCCGCCCATGTCACGCTGGAAACGCAGGAAGCCAAAGCCGGTTCGTTCTACAAGGCGGTGTTTCGTGTGCCGCATGGCTGCAAGGGCGAGGCGATGCACACCCTGCGCGTGCGCATCCCGGATGGCTTCTACGCCGTGAAGCCGATGCCGAAGCCGGGCTGGAAGCTCGACACCGTGATCGGCGCTTACACGCAGAGCTATTCGGATCATGGACGCACCCTGACCGAGGGCGTGCGCGAAGTGGTCTGGTCGGGCGGCAGTCTGCTCGATGCGCATTACGATGAATTCGTATTGCGCGGCACGCTCGCGGACAGCCTGCCGACCGATAAGAAGCTGTATTTCCCCACCGTGCAGGAATGCGCCGGCGGCGCCGAGCGCTGGATCGAAATCCCGGCCGCCGGCAAGTCGCCGGGCGATTATAAAAGCCCGGCACCCGGTTTGAAGCTACTGCCGCGCTGACGATGCGCCCGCTGCGACAAACGGTGTGGACCGCGCTGTTTGTCGCCGTGCTTGCCATTGGGGTGATGCTGGCGTGCGCGGGGCAGGCCCTCGCGCATGCCGCACTGATCCGTGCGGAGCCGGCCGATGGTGCGGTGCTGCCGCGCGCCCCCGCGCAGGTCCGGCTGACGTTCAACGAGCCGGTGTCGCCCCTGGTGCTGCGGCTGGTCGCGCCGAACGGCTCGGTTATGGCGCTGCCGCGCGTTGCCAGCGATGGCACGGCGCTGGTCGTGACGCTACCGGAAGCGCGCGGCGATGGCAGCTACGTGTTGAGTTGGCGGGTGGCGTCGGAGGACGGCCATCCGGTCGGCGGCACGGTGCTGTTCTCGGTCGGCGCGCCGTCGAGCGGCCCCGCGCCGGTCGAACACGTAAATTCAAGTGTGCGTACAGCGATCTGGCTGACGCGGTTCATCTTGTTTGTCGGGCTGTTTATCGGCGTCGGCGGGGCGGCGTTCGGCGGCCTGATCGCGCCGCTGCCGCGTCCGGCGGAACGCCTCGCGCAGGTCGCGATGTTGGGCGGTCTGGTGGCCGCGTCGGTATCGGTCTGGCTGCAAGGGTTGGATGCGCTCGGCGCGCCATGGCCGGCGATCATCGCTGGCGCGACCTGGCGTACGGGTTATTCGACCGCGTATGGCACGACGGCGTTCCTGGCGATCGTTGCATTGTTGCTGGGTCTGCAATCGCTTCGTCTGCGGTTTCAGGCGCGGGCTGTATTGTCCGGCCTCGCGCTGGGCACCGTCGGCCTCGCCCTGGCGGCGAGCGGCCATGCCAGCGCGGCGGCGCCCCGATGGCTGACCGGACCGGCGGTGTTCCTGCATGCCGGCGGCGTCGCGTTCTGGCTCGGCTCGCTGGTGCCGCTGGCGTTCTTGTTGCGCTCCACGGAGTCGACTGAAGCGCTGGCGCGGTTCTCGCGCTTCATCCGGTTCGCGGTCGCGGCCATCGTCGCGTCCGGGATCGTGCTTGGCGCGGTACAACTCGGCTGGCCGAGCCCGGCCTGGCTCAGCCCCTATGGCGCCGTGCTGCTGGCCAAGCTGATGCTGCTGGCCGCGCTGTTTGGCCTCGCGGCGTATAATCGTTTCAGGCTGACGGCGCCCGCGCTGGCCGGCGACGGCGTGGCGCAAGGCCGGATGCGCCGTTCGCTCGTGGCAGAGATCGCCGTAGCGGTGCTGATCCTGGCCGCGGTCGCGCTGTGGCGTTTCACGCCGCCGCCGCGCGCGCTGGCCGAAACCGCCGCGGCGCCGGCCTATCTGCACATTCATACGCCCAGCGCGATGGCCGACCTGACGGTGACGCCCGGCCGCGCCGGGCCGGTGACGGCGTCGGTGGTGCTGCAATCCGGCGAATTCGGCCCGCTGGCCGCCAAAGAGGTCACGTTGGAACTGGCCAATCCGGCGCTCGGCATCGAACCGATCCAGCGTCAGGCGCGCCTCGTGGGCGAGGGGCCGTGGCAGACCGACAGCTTCGCGATACCGGCGTCCGGCCGCTGGCAGGTCAAGATCGAGGTGCTGGTCAGCGATTTCGATCGGGTGACACTGGAAGGCACGCTCGACATCGGCCGCTAAGCGGTTATGTGAGGGGGCGCAGGGCATGATCCCGAAAAGTGGTAGCCGGTTTTCGGAAAAGATCATGCCCAATCAAAAAGCTAAGGCCGGACATGTCGAAGACTTTGCGCCGCCCCGCCGATCTGGTCGAAGCCGGCTTTGCGCCGGCCGACCGGTTGCCCGCGCTGGAACGGGTCGCGGCCCGCTACGCGATCGCGCTGACCCCGGCGCTCGCCGAACTGATCGACCGCGACGATCCCAACGACCCGATCGCCCGGCAGTTCGTGCCCGATCCGGCCGAACTCGACACGACGCCGCAGGAGCGCGCCGATCCGATCGGTGACGACTCTCACTCTCCGGTCGACGGCATCGTGCATCGCTATCCGGATCGCGTGCTGCTCAAGCTGGTGCATGTCTGCCCGGTGTATTGTCGCTTTTGTTTTCGCCGCGAGATGGTCGGGCCCGGCAAGCGTCCCACGCTGTCGCCGCAAGCGCTGCAAGCGGCGCTCGACTACATCCGCGGCGATCCGAATATCTGGGAGGTGATCCTGACCGGCGGCGATCCGCTGATGCTGTCGGCGCGGCGACTCGCCGAGGTGATGGGCGAACTGGCGGCCATCGATCATGTCAAAGTCGTGCGCGTGCATACGCGGATTCCGGTCGCGGCGCCGGAGCGCGTCACGCCGTCACTGGTGAAGGCGCTGAAAGCTTGCCGTAAGGCCGCCTATGTAGTGCTGCACGCCAATCATCCGTGTGAACTCACGCCGGCGGCGCGCGCGGCCTGCGCCCGCATGATCGACGCGGGCATTCCGATGCTGAGCCAGTCGGTGCTGCTGCGCGGCGTCAATGACGACGCCGACACGCTCGGCGCGCTGCTGCGCACGCTGGTCGAATGCCGGATCAAACCGTATTACCTGCACCACGGCGATCTCGCGCCCGGCACCGCGCATCTGCGCACCGACATCGCGGCCGGGCAGGCGCTGCTGCGTGAATTGCGCGGCCGCGCGTCAGGCCTGTGCCAGCCGACTTACGTGCTCGACATTCCGGGCGGCCACGGCAAATCGCCGATCGGCCCGGACTATCTCGCGCGGCAAGGCGACGATTACACGGTCGAAGATTTCAACGGCGCGCGGCACGTCTATCCGCCGCGTGAATAAATCACGCCGCTTCCGCCTCGCGAACCGGCACCGCCAGATACACCGAACTCTCGAAATCGTAGCCGCAGGCGTCGCATACCCAGTAGTGCCGCACGCAACGCTCGCTGACATGTTCGGACCATGCCGGCGCGAACAGTTTCTCGTTGCATTGCGGGCAGGGGTTCGAGCGCAGCAGCGTGCTGCCAGCGGGCGCGTCGGACATTTCATGGAGCGTCGTCATGGCGCTACTCCCTGGACACCTCTCCACCCCTGCTTAATTTACGGGCGGTGTATGGCGTCGTGATGACGGGGACCGGTCGTGTAGGAAATCCACGCAACCAGCGCACAAGGGTTCGTCTTTAGTCGGATCATACATGGAAATGATGCAGGCGCGAGGTACCAATATGACTCCGCGCGAGGATGTGATGCTGCGGGTGCGAACGCGTGGCCGTGAATGCTGCGGGTGCGCACGTCTGTATGCTTCACAGCATTCCGGGCCGGAACAGCGAGCGGCAGCTGATGACCTTGCCGGCGACCACGAATACGCCATCGCCGGTGTAGTGCTGCGTCTCAGGATACTTGGGGGCGCGCACGACATGCGCCCGCACCACCTCGAAGATAAAGAAATTATACTTATCGACCAGCGCATCGTCGTGCAGGCGGCACTCTAAATTGGCGTGGCACTCGCCGATCATCGGCGCCTGCACCGATGTGGCCTCGCGCTTGGTCAGGCCGAATCCCTGAAACTTGTCGATGTCGCGGCCGGATGTGTCGCCGATCCGCACGGCCGTGTCGGTCAATCTGGTGGTCGGCAGATTGATCACGCATTCGCGGCTGTGTCGGATCAGATCAAAGCTGTGGTTGGCGCTGGCAATGACGCAGCCGATGAGCGCGGGCGCGAACTCAATCACCGTGTGCCAGCCCATCGTCATAATGTTGGTTTGGTCTAGCCAGCGCGACGACACCAGCACGATCGGGCCGGGCTCGAGATAGCGCCGGACATCGCTGACGGGAAAATCGTGTTTGGGGGGTAGGGTGGTCAATTCGTGTCTCCAAGCGCTCCCCGACAGAAGTCAGTGCATTCCTTTAGGAATCTCATTGTCGTAATCCTGCAAAACAGAGATAATATAATGAGCAGCGGCGCCCGTTGAAACTGAGTCGCAGCTTGCCGTCACCGCCACAGAAAAGCGGAGTGACGTTCAATTCTATAATAATAAGAACCATCCAGTATTCCGCAGGCCGTGGCTCCTTCTTTGGAGAACAGGTCATGACGATGCAATCTGGAACGCGTTCCCGTCGACGGACCAGCTCTGTTGTAAAGCATCCGCCCGCAATCGAGATGTCACCCAATTTCAGAGCCTTAACGTCTTTTGAGAGATTGACACCGGAACAAAAAACATTCCGGGTTACCAATGATGGGTCGGCACCGCATCTTATCAAAGGCGAGTATGCAGTTGTCGACACGGCCGACCGCGAGCTTCAACACGGCGAGCTATATTTGATTCAGTGGGACAGTGGCGAGCGGTCCCGTACGATTGCCCAAGTTCAATCAGATCATCAGAACATCACCGGGCCGGGCGCCGCGAAATCGCTTGCCTGGTGGGTATGCGATTTGGCCGGATTAAGGAAAACGGATGAAGTCACCCGCGAAGGCATACATGTATTTGCTGGCCTGAGTGATGGGCCATACGAGACCGTCCCGCTTCAATCAAAAATAATTGGCCGCATTGTTGGCGTGGCGACGACGCGGCTCGGTGCGCTACTTGCCCCCGCAGCTGGCTACGAAAATGAAGAGGTAGGAAACCTCGCATTCGATCCCGCGGAATATGTAGATGTAATGATCGCCACGGGTCATGAACCGTTCGTCATGCTCGACGCGAAGGGCAAACCCCGAGGGTATTATGAGAAAATGCCGCGCCGCCGCCAAACCAAATGTGAGCATGACGCTGTCATAGCGATACGTTACAAATTCTGTGCAGCCTCCACCGCACTTGATCGGACCATGGTGGAATGTGTTCGGCGCGGACTCATTGAGGGTCGGAGGGGAACATGACCAGAAAATTGAGACTGATCAAAGAACGCAAGGGTTCGCCGGCAACAGTCGATCAGATTGCCGCGATGGACTTCGCAGCGGTGAAGGAATATCGCGGACTTACAAAAGTGGAGCGATTGAAAAAGCTCCACCGGGCCGCCGACTATGTCCGGGCGCTAGCGGTGATCGCTAGCGAGATCGTTGCGATGGAGAAGCCCGAGCTAGTTGCGAAGGTCGACGACAAATATGAGCAGTTTGGGCCGTTCCTGATGGAACTAGCTCACGCAAAGGACACAGCGCGGGAGCTTATGGAGATGATCGGCGCAGCCGAAATTCGGCTCGCGATAGCACTCGCGAATGTCGAAGCGGACGAGCCAACTAACGCTTGAAGGGCTGGTCCTACGGTCCGCTCGGTTTTGACCGGGCGGACACCAATGATTGGCAGACCCGAGGCACAGGTCGCTGATCAGCGGAAATTTTCGCTGAAGCCGGCGGCCCATACGAGCGTCTGGCGTCCCCACGGGGAATCGAACCCCGGTCTTCACCGTGAAAGGGTGATGTCCTGACCGCTAGACGATGGGGACGTGTCTCGCTTGCCGCGAAGCGGGGCGAGATATAGAGACGTTCCGCCGAGACGGCAAGCCGTCCGGCAATTGGGCCGAAATGGCCACCAAATGGGGGATGAACCGGCCATTCGGGGCCGGCCGGCCTCACCAGTGGCCGGTGTTCTTCATCGAACTCCAGGGTTCCTGGGGCGCCAGGGCCGTGCCCTTCTGCAATAGCTCGACCGAATGCAGGTCCGGCGAACGGATGAACGCCATCTGGCCGTCGCGGGGCGGGCGGTTGATGGTGACGCCGGCGGCCATCAGCTTGGCGCAGGTCACGTAGATGTCGTCGACCTCATAGGCGAGGTGGCCGAAATACCGGGCCTCGCCGTAGTCCTCGGTGTCCCAATTATAGGTCAGTTCGACCAGCGGCGCCGGGCGGCCATGGCCGTGGGACTGCTCGACCAGCGGCAGGTCTTCGTTGGCCGCCAGGAACACCAGGGTGTACCGATTCTTCTCGTCGACCCGCCGGAAGCTTTCGACCAGCCCAAGCTTGGCGACATAAAAATCCAGCGCGGCGTCGAGATCGCGCACGCGCAGCATCGTATGCAGGTATCGCATTGGCCGACTCCATGAACCGAACCCGGGACGTCACGCGGGACGGTACACCACGGAAGGAGGGCGGCCAACGCACGGGAGCTAGTTGAATGCCGCCAGCAGGAGGGTGAACTTCGCCACCAGCGCCTCGCCGGTGGTGTTGAGGGCAGCCAGGATGGCAAGTCCAATGCCGGCGCAGATCAAACCATACTCGATGGCCGTGGCGCCGGACTCGTCAGCCAGAAATCGCGCGAACATCCGTTACTCCTGAAGGTAACATCAGCATGTCGCGCAAAGGTTGTCGGAAGGAAAATCAGATAGTTAAAATTGAATTCAGGGAGCTTTCCCGCCGGCACCGCATTGCAAAATCATCAAGGCGGCGTTTCATTCGATCGGCGCTAAGGACTAGCACCTCGCAACGATGAGTTCCGCATGATCGCACCCGACACCGTCCCGGACATCGCGCCCGATATCGCGACCGCCATCGACCGGCTGCAGGAACTGTTCGACGACGCGAAGACCATCCTGCCGTTCACCGGCGCCGGCATCTCGACGGAATGCGGCATACCGGACTTTCGCTCGCCCGGCGGCTTATGGACCCAGATGAAGCCGATCCCGTTCGATGCGTTCATGGCCAGCGCCAAGATGCGCGACGAATCCTGGCGGCGGCGCTTCGCCATGGAAGAGCATTTTGGTGCAGCGCGTCCGGGACGCGGCCACCTCGCGCTGGCGAGTCTGTATCGTCACGGCAAAGTGCCGGCCGTGGTGACGCAGAACATCGACAATTTGCACCAAGCGTCGGGGATCGCGGCCGAACACGTCGTCGAGCTGCACGGCAACACGACGTACGCGCTCTGTCTCGGCTGCGCGGCGCGCTACGAATTGAGTTGGGTTCTGGATCACTTTGAATCCGCCGGCGGCCGCGCGCCGGATTGCCCGGCCTGCGGTGGCCACATCAAGACCGCGACGGTTTCGTTCGGGCAGGCCATGCCGGAAGCCGAGATGCGCCGCGCCGCCGAGCTTGCGGTGTCCTGCGACCTGTTCGTCGCGATCGGATCGTCGCTGCTGGTATGGCCGGCCGCCGGTCTGCCGTTGATGGCCAAGAAGAGCGGCGCTCGATTGGTCATCATCAATCGTGATGCGACAGAATACGACTCGATTGCCGATCTGGTGGTACGCCACGACATCGGCGACGTGTTGGCGCCGTTCATCGCGCATTAGAGCGCGTCCAGCAAAAGTGGACGCCGGTTTTGCGTCCGGACGCGCTCTAAATGTTTAAAATGGACGCGTTTTCTTCACGTGAAGTGCATTCCACTTCATTTGAAAACGCTCCGCCATCGACTGTTCCGCCGATGTGCACAGCGAAAGTACTCTTTTCTTAAGCTGTTGCATTTTTGCCCTTTCGCGACTCGGGGCCGATGCTATCTTCGATTGACATAGAGATTCGTTTTCAGAGCGTCCTGATGAAGGCGCCAGCGACAGCGGCGGGCGTGGGGGTCATGGGGTCGGACGAATTAGGATCCAAAACGCCCGGCATCGATATCGGGTTCGGACCGGAGGCTTCGGTCGACGCGGATGAGACGGCGAGCATTATCGAGCTCACCGGCGCCATCAAGTGGTTCGACGTTTCCAAAGGGTTCGGCTTCATCGTGCCGGACAGCGGGCTGCCTGATGTGCTGTTGCATGTCACCTGCCTGCGTCGTGACGGCTACCAGACCGCCTATGAGGGCGCGCGAGTGGTTGTTGAAGTGCTGAACCGGCCGAAAGGCTTGCAGGCGCTTCGCATCCTGTCGATGGACGAGTCGACGGCGATCCATCCGGCGCAACTGCCGCCGCCCCGCACCCACGTCACCGTGACGCCGACCAGTTCGCTCGAACGGGTCCAGGTCAAATGGTTCAACCGCTTGCGCGGATTCGGCTTTTTGACGCGCGGCGACGGCACGCCGGACATCTTCGTGCATATGGAAACGCTGCGGCGGTTCGGCTTGGCCGAACTGCGGCCCGGCCAGTTCGTGCTGGTGCGTTTCGGGCCCGGCCCCAAGGGGATGATGGCCGCCGAAGTGCATCCGGAAACCGGTCCGGCCGGCCCGGCATCGCACTAAAGGTTCCGCGAGCGAGATTTCGTCATGGCCGGACTTCGTTCCGGCCATTTCGATTCTGGACATACAACCCGTCTTGCGATGTGCCGCGCCGTCCGGCATCGTAGTCCGATGCTGACAACCTTCCTCACGACCCACACCCCATCGCGTCTCGCGGCCAACGTCCTCCGCCGGCCGGGCTTTGTCCGGCTGAAGGCCATCGTATTGGCCATCACGCTGGTATTCACGGCAGCGTGGGCCTTCCACGCGAACGCCGCTGAGTTCGAACAGCTTAATATTGTCGGCAAGACCGGCCTGCATCGTTTCCAGGTCGAGATCGCCCGCACCGACCAGGAACGCGCCACCGGCCTGATGCACCGCAAGGAACTGGCGGAAGGCCGGGGCATGCTGTTCGACTTCGCCCGCGAACAGGAAGTCTCCATGTGGATGGAGAACACCTATGTTTCGCTGGACATGATCTTCATCCGCCGGAATGGCCGCATTCTGAGCATTGCCGAGAACACCACGCCGCTGTCCCGCGCGATCGTCTCGTCCAAAGGTCCGGCCTTTGCCGTGCTGGAGGTGGTGGCCGGCACCGCCAAGAAGCTTGGTCTCGCGCCCGGCGACCAGGTGGCCCATCCGCTGTTCAGCCAGTAGGGCTGCCATACTCAACTGGTTCCGGGCAGGCGGTTGCCGGTCCGGGACGGATACTGTATCGAAAGCCCCGCGACGGTACGTCCGGAGCCTGACGGGGCATAGCGCAGCCTGGTAGCGCGGCTGTTTTGGGTACAGCAGGTCGCAAGTTCAAATCTTGCTGCCCCGACCACTTCCATCCGAACCATTCCTGAAATGTCGAACGGGTAAGCCCGGACGCCAAAGGCGCCCGCGCATTCTTTTTGGCGCTTTCGTCAGAACTACCGCACCGCGACCGGCGACACCGTCGAGCCCGTGCCGCCCTGGATCTTCAAGGGCTGCATGATGAAGGCGAACTCGTAGACCTGCTTCGACGCCAGTTCGTCCAGCTTCAGGTTCTCCAACAGATGCACGCCATTCACCACCAGTGCCAATTGGTGCACGGGCAGCGACAGTTGCGGATCGGGATTGGGCGACACCTCGACCGGCCAGTTGTCGGCGCCGAGCAGGATCGGGTTCTTGTCGATCAGCCATTGCGCCGCCTTCACGCCGAGGCCGGGGCAGGACTTCACATAGCGGGCGTTTTCCTTGCCGTAGATCTTGCCCCAGCCGGTGTGCACGATCATCGCGTCGCCCTGCTGTAGCGTGATGTTCTGCTTCTTCAGTGCGCCCTCGAGGTCCTCGACCGTGACTTCGTAGTTATCGCCCAGCATCTCGACGCCTTTGAAGGCCGCGACATCGATCAGCACGCCGCGCGTGATGAACGCGCCGGTGTTGTGGATGCCGAGCTTTGTGAACAGGCCGCGTTGCGCGATTTCCTCAGTCTTGAAGCAATTGTAATGGCTGTTGCGGTGCGTCTGATGCCCGAAGCCGTCGAACTGGGTGCCGACCTGGCCGATCTCGGACACCACCATTTCCTCGTTGCTGCCGCGCTCGTTGGAGCCGGCGTTCATGAAGGTCCGTTTGATGTGCATGTCGAAGCGGCGCGTGCCGAAGAACGGCATCGACGGGCCGAGCACATGCGCCAGTTCGATCACCTCGCCGGATTTGATAAGTTTCGCGGCATTGAGGACGGTCTCGGGCTTCATCAGGTTGCCGGAACCGCGCTCGTCGGTGGCGCCCCATTTCGACGGGCAGCGGGCGCTTTCCGGCGGCACCGTCCAGGATGGGGTTTGTGCTGGGGTCGGAGCGGGCGTTTGCGCATAGGCCGCCGCCGAAACCGTGACCGCCAGGATCGCGCCGAGGGTAATGGCTTTCATCTGTCGCCTCCCTGTGGGTGCTCTGAGATGGCACCCAGGTGCGATGATGCTGGCCCATACCTGGCCGCTTCAAGTCATTTCCGCGTGCCAGACACCGGTTAAGCCCCCTTTTGGCCGGCGTTGCCCCGCGCTATAACGACCCACCCGGAACCCTCGATTCCGAACGCCCGACCGACGGACCAGCAGAGCCCCATGAGCACCGCCCGCATCTACAAGCCGACCAAGACCGCGATGCAGTCCGGCACTGCCAAGACCAAGGAATGGGTGCTGGACTACGAGCCCGAGCAGCCGCGCGTGGTCGAGCCACTGATGGGCTGGACGTCGTCGTCCGACATGAAGCAGCAGCTCAATTTGCGCTTCGACACCAAGGACGAGGCGATCGCCTATTGCGAACAGCGCGGCATCCCGTACCAGGTGGCGGAGCCTAAGGCCGCCGCGCGCCGCGGCATGGCGTACGCCGACAATTTCGCCTTCGCGCGCCGCGAGCCCTGGTCGCATTGATCGTCATTTGCCGGCATTCGCTTCCAGGTAGGCGACAATCCTGGCACGATCGTCGGCCGAACTCAGGCCGCCATACGGCTTCATCTTGTGGCCGGACACGACTTGGTCCGGGCTGGCGATGAATTTGTCCAGAGTAGCCTTGTCCCAGACGAGGCCGGCATTCTTCATCGCGCCGGAATATTCGTAATCGCCGAGCGAGCCCGCCTTGCGGCCGACGACCTTATGCAGGTTCGGCCCGAGGCGGTTGTCGCCTTCTTTCATCGTGTGGCAAGTCCGGCAGGCATTGTTGAACAGAAGCTGCCCGTCCTGTTCCTGAGCCCGTCCAGGTGTGGATATCAGAACAATAGTGGCGACAAAGCCCGCCAGCATATTGGGCTTCATTGGGCGCGCTCCCTTTAACGGGCCAACTCGATCCGTTGCGGTTCGTGCCGACACAATCGCGTGAGCGAATACCGCAAGCCTGTCGCATCGTTCACGTCTTAGCCGAGCTTGGCGCCGAAGTTCTTGATCACCTGCGCCCATTTGGCCGACTCGCCGCGGATGACCTAACGCAGAGATTGTGTTTTGCGCGGCATTGTCTCGAAAGGATGCGCCATGGCGGCCGGGTAAACAATCGAAACTGAATCGGGCGAAGCAATGATGCGTGGAGCGGCACAGGCTGCATAAATATATTGCTCGCGTATGCGCGCGGGATCACGTTTGATCAGCGCCGCTGAAGCGCCGTCTGTCGTCGCTCTCTGACGCGTCTGTCCTGGAGGTCGGTGACGTCATCGCCATTGGCACGCCGACCGGCATCGGCCCGGACAGCGGCGACTTTCTCCACAACACGGCCGCAGCGGCGAGCCCGGCGCTACTCTCGGATCATTTCGCCATATCAAACACGGATTAGCTCGACATGAAAAGTAATCGGAAGCGGATCACGGGATTTCGCGCGCTCGGCATGTATGCGGTTTCGACGATGCTGCTTGTCCTCGGAGCCGGCCCCGCATTGGCGCAGTCGGCCGCCGATTATCCCAATCGGCTGGTCCGCATCGTCGTGCCGGTGGTGCCGGGCGGGCTTGCCGACGCGCTGGCCCGCGCTGTGGCGCAACATCTGACGACCTCGCTGAAGCAGCAGGTGATCGTCGAGAACAAGCCTGGCGGCAATTTTCAGATCGCCGTGAACCAGGTGATGAACTCTCCGGCCGACGGCTACACGCTGCTGGTCGCGCAGGAGGGGGCGATCGTTTTGAATCCGCATCTCTACAGCAAGCTGTCCTACGACCCATTGAAGGATCTCACTCCGATCAGCGGCTTAGCCAAGGTGGATCAGGTGCTCATCGCCAACCCGGCGTTTCCGGCGAAGAACGCGCGGGAGCTCATCCAGTACGTCAAGGAGCGGCCGAATCAAATCGGCTTCGGCGCGTTTGGGCCGGGCTCGACACCGCATGTCTATATGGAAATGCTCCAGCACATGGCGGGACTGAAATTTCTTCCAGTGCAATATCGCGGTGCCGCGCCGATGCTCACCGATGTTACGGCGAATCATATCCCAATGACCTTCATCAGCCTCGGACAGGCGCTGCCGCTGCACCAGGAGGGCAAGGTCAAGATCCTGGCGGTGTGTACGCCGGAGCGGCTTGAAGTGCTGCCGGACGTGCCCACTCTGGCCGAAAGCGGGCTGCCTGGCTTCGAGGCAACCGCTTGGCACGGATTGTTCGCGCCCGCCGGAACGCCGCCGGATATCATCGCCAAGATCAACGCCGAGGTTCAGAAAATGGCGTCCGATCCCGCATTCCAGCAAAGGGTTCTGGCGCCGACCTACTTCCGGTCGATGGCGAGTTCTTCCGAGCAGTTCAGCGCGGTCATCAAATCCGAATCCGCCAAGTGGAAGAAGTTTACCGAAGAGGCGAATTTGCGTATCGAGTAGCGGGAGACGAGTTAGCGATCGAGGCCGCTGGAATGAGAGTGCAAGTCCGGGGCATCCGCAGCATCGAGATCGAGATGGTCGATCCTGAGCGCGCGGCGATGTTCTATTCGCAAGTGTGGCATTTGACCGAGGTCGATCGCCGCGACGGCTCGATCTATTTGCGCGCCACCGGGTGCTATCATCACGTCCTGGCGATCCACCGCGCCGCCGGGGCGCCGGCGCTCCGCCGCATCGTCTACGATGCGGCGAGCCGGGACATCGTCGACCGGCTATTTCAGAGCGTGCGGGGCCAAGCGCCGCAATGCGAAGCGCCTCACGTTCTGAGTTCGCCGGGAGGCGGATACGGCTTTGGATTCACCGACCCGGACCGGTGCAATTTCGCCGTGGTCTGCGACGTGTGCGATCATGAAGACTGCGCCGACAGATCGGATCATCCCACCAAGATCAGCCATGTGAACCTGAATTCGCCGGACATTTCCCGCGCGGGACGATTCCTGGTGGATGCCCTCGGTTTCACCCCGATGGACCACTCCGGCGCGCTCACATTCTTCCGCTGCGACAGCGCTGACCATAGCAGCATGGTTCTGTGCCAGGCGCCGTGGACAACGTTGAACCATGTCGCGTTCGAGATGCCCGATGTGGATTCGACGATGCGCGGCGCCGGCCGGATGCGTGATCATGGCTACCCGATCGAATGGGGCGTCGGCCGTCACGGCCCGTCCGGCAATGTGTTTGCCTATTTTGCCGGGCCGGAGGAGTTGCCGATCGAATATTCCAGCGAAATCCGCCAAGTCGACGACAGCTACGTGCCGCGCGGTCCGGAATTCTGGAGCCGTCCTCCGGGACGCACGGACGAATGGGGCGTCACGAACCCGCACACGGCACGCTGGAAACGCATCCAGGAGCTGTTCCGCTACGTACCGGACGCTTACCGGCTGTGAGCGGCTGATCGGGCAAAGGCATCCATACAGCGCCCAACTACAGCCCGATGAAATTCCACTTCCAGTGATACGGGTCAGTCACCGCGAACACACTGGCGTAGCCGGACTGGATTTGTGCCCGCAACGCGCCGATGCACGGTCGCAGCCCACCGCCGACCGCTCCGAACAGGTCGGAATAGCGCGGCCACCACATCCATAACTGGGTCTGTCCCTTGGGCAGCAACGCGCCGTTCAGGAAGCCTAGACCCGGCACATCGCCATCCAAATCGATGGTGGCCTGGGTGCCGTTACGGCCGAACCACATCTTGCCATGCGATGGATCCTGTCGGTAGTTGACCAGTTGGATCCGGATGTCGGCCGCCATCTGATGGGCACAGGTGACCTGCAGTGCGATGCCGAACGGCGAGATGTAAAGCGGGTGTGACACCGGCAGGAATGGCGCGATGTCGAAGGAGTTCATGCGATCGTCTGGCTTGTTGACGTCGTAGAACGTCCAGATGTCGTCGATGACCAGATCGGGCATGTCCGGACCTCACGTTAAATGGGATTATGGCTACCCGGGTTCTCGGCGGGCGGTGTTTCTGGGCTCGTCGTCTCGAGACTGCTGGCGAAGAAGGCACGCCGTTCCTCGCGACGGATTTCCATGGCGCGAACGCTATCGAGCCGCTCCTCGTTGGTGGCCGGACGGATATTGGTGCGCGGCGCGCCGATTCCGGACGTTGGGCCAGCGTCGGTCGGTGCGGGGGCTATCGCGAATGTCATGTCGTCGAACCGGATATGATCGGATGCCACGGTCACCGGCAGGTCGGCGATCGCGACGCGCGCCTCCAACCGTTCGGTCGACACCACGCTGAACGCATAGGCCGTGGGGTCGAGACCCATGACGGCCCATTCCTCGGGGCCAAACAGGCTGCGGCCGGCCACCATCGGCTGGTGGTCGGATCGAAGAAGTTGTTCGCGGGTATGCAGCCGGTTGTCGGCGTGCTTGTCCTTGTCCTTCTTGGCTGCTTCGAGCAGCACCGCGCCGATGCGCTTGACGCCGGCTTCGCTGAGACAAGTCAGGCCGATCAGGCTTTTGTCGAGCGCGACAAAGCCCTTGTACTCCTGCAGAAGATTCAACAGCTGGGTCTGCAGCAAATTGACCAGCGACTTCACCTTGGCCTTGATGCGATCCATCTGCTCCTTGCGGTACCGGTCTTGTTCGGTCAGCGTGTCGCCTGTGCTGGGGCCGCCGAACACGGCAGAGGTGTGGTCCTTGATCCATTGGATCATGTGCTCGGCGACAAGTTTCTCGATCTCGAGACCTTCGGTGATCGCGGTCATTAGATCGTCGAACAGTTTTCCGAGGTCCTTGGCGAAGCCCTCGCAGTCGAGCCGGATATGCGAGATCGACTCGATGGTGTGTTCGCCCTTCTGCACAAACACGATGTCGGCTTTGCTCGCCGTGTTGGACGAGGTCGCCCGGCCGGCGACGGAGACGCGCGCTCCGTCCAGCATGGTCGTGCCGATGCGCAGGCGCGTGTCAATCAGCCAAGCCATGCGGCTTGCGGCTGGTGGGGCGGCCGCTCCAGCAGCGGGCGCCGGTGCCGCCGGTGCGCCAGATGGGGTGGGTGCGGGGGGCGTAAAATTGGTTGTGCGCGTGATGCTCACATTATAGTCGTGCAGATGCGCGACCAGCACCGTCGCATCGGCGTCGCTTTCGAACTTGCACTCCCAGGTGATGAACAGATCACGATAGTCGTCGCCGATCAGGTCGCGGAGTTGCTGCGCCGCGCTGCGTATGCCGCCGCCGATATCGCCGCCCATCAGCGTGCCAAAGGAGGTGAACACGCCTTCGACGGCCCGTACCAAGGCATCGAGAAAGTTGAGCCGCAGATCGACCTTGTATTCAGCCCAGGCCTGAATCAGGTCGATGTGGCTGGCGCCGTCCGTCGGACGGCCTTCGAACGGCTTAGGTGGATTGTCGGGCGCGGTCCATTTGCCGTCGGGCATCGCCCGTTTCAAGCTGAATGACGCTGGCCCGGGCTTCGGCTTCAGCGTCGCCGTTCCCAGATCGGTCGCTTGCAGGACAATGTCGGCCATCATTTCCTCCCATCAGGAGTCCACGAGGCGTCCAGCCATTTTGTTGTACAAATGGTTGTTAAGGCTCAAGAGCCTCATTCCACGCATCCGCTGTCGAGCCATCGGATGCGCCGTGCCGCACCATTCAACGGCGCGGCCTGTCCGTCGTCAAGGGGCTGCGGATCGAATGCCCGCGGGAGCGCGAAAGACTTAGTCCAGCTTGGCGCCGGAGCTCTTGATCACCTGCGCCCATTTGGCGGACTCGGTGCGGATGAATTCGCCGAATTCTTCCGGCGTGCCGCCGGCCGCCTCGTCGCCGATCAGCGCGAAGCGTTCTTTGAACAGTGGCGTCTGCATGGCGCGATTGACCGCGGCGTTGAGCTTGTCGACGATCGGACGCGGCACGCCGGCCGGCGCCACCATGCCGCTCCAGGTCGGAGCCGCGTAGCCGGGGACGCCGGCCTCGGCGACGGTCGGCAAATCGGGAAAGCCCGGCGAGCGCCGCGCGCCGCTGACCGCAAGCCCGCGCACCGTGCCGGATTTGGCGTGCGGCGCGATCGAATTGAGGCTTTCAAACATGAAGTGCACGCGTCCGGCGACAAGGTCGTTCATCGCCTGTGCGCCGCCGCGATACGGCACATGCACGATCTCGGTGCCGGTCATGGTCTTGAACAGTTCGCCGCCGACATGGCCGGGCGAGCCATTGCTTGACGAGGCGTTGAGCAGCTTGCCCGGATTGGCTTTGGCATAGGCGATCAGTTCCGCGACCGAATGGAACGGCGAATCCGGCGGCACCGCCAGCAGCAGATGGCCCCGTGTCAGCAGCGCGATCGGCTGGAAGTCGCGCTCGATGTCGTAAGGCAGCTTGCCGACCATGTGGCGGGTTATGGCCAGCGCGCCGACCGGTCCCATGCCGAGCGTGTAGCCGTCCGGTTCGGACTTGGCGACGAGATCGAGCCCGATGGTCAGCGCGCCGCCCGGCCGGTTGTCGACCAGGACGTTCTGGCCAAGCTCTTTGCCAAGTTCGGCGGCCACGATCCGGGCCAGGGTGTCGGTGGCGCTGCCGGCGGCCTGCGGCACGATCAGCCGGATCGGCTTGTCGGGAAATTCGGCGGATGCCGGAGAGATAAGCGCCACGGACACGAGCAGCCAAGCAAACCCAAGCCCAAGCCCAAGCCAGATCCGACGCATCAAGTCCTCCTTGTATGTTTTGCCGGGAGAGTAGCCTGAATGGCGGGGAGGGGAAATGGTGCGATCGGCACGATGTCGCCGCTTGTACATCGTGCCATCCCGAGGCAAAATTCTGCACGGAAGTCGCGGCACTCATGTTGTCACGGGAGAACGTTCTTGACTCTCGCACCCCTGCTGCTCGGCCGCTGAACGGGCCTGACCTCTGGATGAGCCGACACGTTGTCCTGACGGGAGTGATGGGATGGCTGACAATGGCTTGATTACAGTGCCTAGCGCCCACGGCGTGAAGGACACGATGGATCGACTTGAATTGGATGTGAAATCCAAAGGGATGACGGTCTTTGCGCGTATCGATCACGCTGCCGGTGCAACGGAGGCAGGTTTAGCGTTGCGGCCGACAGAACTCCTGATCTTCGGCAATGCCAAGGCCGGTACGCCGCTGATGCAATTGCGTCAAACAATCGGGATCGATTTGCCGCTGAAGGCCTTGGCCTGGGAAGACACCGCCGGCCAGGTTTGGCTTTCCTACAATGACCCCGCCTGGCTGGCCGCGCGTCACGGGCTTGAGGCCGAAGGCGGCGCTGTAACCAAAGTCATGGCCGCCGCCCTGGCCGCGCTGTCGAAGCAGGCCGCGGACGCTTGATCGATGGCCGTTTGCTAGCGTCCCTTTGATTCCGAGTGCGCCTCGGAGGTGCCGCAAGGTATGGCGAACTTGGGAATCCGGACACTAGAGACTGGCGCGCTCGGAAGGATTCGAACCTTCGACCCCCGGCTTAGAAGGCCGGTGCTCTATCCAACTGAGCTACGAGCGCTTACCGAACGCACCTCTACCATTGCCCGGCATCCAATGGAATTGGGCGGGCGGATCGGTGGATAGATCGACGGCAAGGAATTAAATCCTGCCGCGATTGGCATCAGGGTTGAGTTTCAAATTTGGCTCCCCGCCGCGACCGGTCGCCGATAGCGATTGGGAGCGAACCTGCCATCTCCGACAAATCGAGCCGCGTGCCTCGAACCTTTATCCCTCTCCCAACGACCAACCGCCGCGCGGCGTTTGTCTCGTCTGGCGTCATCGCCGCGCCATGTCCAGGATTCCGTCCGTCTCGCGCGCTTTCAGCAAATTGAAATCGCTCCAGGTGCCAGCAGACGCAATCCGGTCATGACCTCGACATGATTCACCACTCTGCTGACACCATCCGCTCGGTTGGTGGCCGCAGCGGGAGGGAGGCTTCCGATGCTCGCTTCGATCCGCGCCGGCGCGCTTGCCGCGCTGTCCGCTATTGTATTGTCCTTCACCTTTTCCCCGACTTTCGCCGCCGACAAACCCTTCCAGCGCGACGACCTGTCCGACAGCGCGATCCGGCTGGAAGCGCAAATGAAGACCGAGGCCGGCACGGTCACCAAGCCGCTCGCCACCTTGCGGCGCGAAGCCGATGCCAGCAACCAGCGCAACGAATTGGTGGCGACCGCCGCGCTTTACGCCCAGATCCTCACCATCACGCCGAATGATTCCGGGCTGTGGCTGCGCTACGCGCGCGTGCTCAACCAGACCTATCTGCCCGATAGCACCCAGCGTGCGGCGCTACGCGATCGCGCCAAGACCGCCGCCTACATCGCCTATCAGCGCAGCCAGAATGCCGGCGAGGAAGCCGACAGCCTGATCGCGCTCAGCGGATATTTCTCCGACGCCAAGCAGTGGCGCCCGGCGCTCGATACGCTGCGGCTGTCGCTGGAAAAGCGCGAGGTCGCTGATATTCGCGCCCGTTATGAATCGATGCGGATCGATTACGGCTTCCGCATGCTCGACTACTCGGTCGATTCCGACAGCGCTTCACCCCGCGCGTGCTTCCAGTTCTCCGAAGCCCTGCCGGCCAAGCGCACCGACTTCTCGCTGTTCGTCGCCGTCGCCGGCATGGACAAGCCGGCGCTGTCCGCCGATGAGAAGCAACTCTGCGTCGAAGGCCTCAAGCACGGCGAACGTTACGCGATCACGCTACGCGCCGGCCTGCCGTCGCTGGTCAAGGAAAGCCTGTCGAAGTCGGCCGAACTATCGATCTATGTGCGCGACCGCAAGCCGTTCGTGCGCTTCGCCGGCAAAGCCTATGTGCTGCCGCGCACCGGCCAGCAGGGCATTCCGATCGTCTCGGTCAACACCAAGGCGGTCGCCGTCGAGGTTTATCGGATCGGCGACCGCAACCTGATCGAGACCGTGCTGGGCAGCGATTTCCAGACCCAGCTCGAGCGTTACGAAGTCAACCAACTGGCCGAGAGCAAGGGCGCCAAGATCTGGAGCGGCGATCTTGCGGTCGACTCGACCCTCAATGCCGACGTCACCACCGCATTCCCGGTCGATCAGGCGATCGGCAATCTGCAGCCGGGCGTCTATGTGCTGGTCGCCGGCCCGAAGTCCAATTCGGACCGCTATGAATCGCTGGCCACGCAATGGTTCATTGTGTCGGATCTCGGCCTGACCGCCTATTCGGGCGCCGACGGCGTCCATGTCTTCGTGCATTCGCTGGCCGATACCTCGTCCAAGGCCCAGGTCGAAGTCCGGCTGATGGCGCGCAGCAACGAGGTGCTGGCCACCAAGCGCACCGATGCGGCCGGGCACGCGCATTTCGAGCCGGGCCTGACGCGCGGCGAGGGCGGTCTGTCGCCGGCGCTGCTGATCGCGTCCGTGGTGCAGGGCGAGGCCGACTACGCGTTCCTCGGCCTGAAGTCGCCGGCGTTCGATCTGTCGGATCGCGGCGTCTCCGGCCGCGAAGTGCCGACCGGGCTCGATGCCTTCGTGTACACCGAACGCGGCGTCTATCGGTCCGGCGAGGACGTGCACGTCACGGCGCTGTTGCGTGACGGCCTTGGCGTCGCCGCCGTTGGCGTGCCGCTGACTTTGGTGATCGAGCGTCCGGACGGCATGGAATATCGCCGCGCCGTGGTGGCGGATGGCGGCGTCGGCGGTCGCACGCTGAACATTCCGATCAACGCGGTGGCGCCGACCGGTACGTGGCGCGTCGCGGCCTTCACCGATCCGAAGCGTCCGGCGGTCGGCGAAACCACGTTCCTGGTCGAAGACTATGTGCCGGACCGGATGGAGTTCGAACTTAACTCGCCGTCCGGCAAGATCTCCAAGACCGCGCCGGCCGAAATCTCGCTGGAGGGCCGCTATCTGTATGGCGCGCCGGCCGCTGATTTAAGCCTGGAAGGTGAAGTCGTCATCTCGGCCGCCAAGGAGCGTCCTGGGCTCGTCGGCTATCAGTTCGGCACCAGCGACGAGAGCGTAGAGAATACGCAGCAGGCGCTTTCCGATCTTCCAAACACGGACGAGAACGGCAAAGCGACCTTCACGGTCGAACTCGACAAGGTGCCGTCGACGCTGCGGCTGCTGCAAGCCACCGTTACGGTGCGCATGGCGGAATCCGGCGGCCGCGCGGTCGAACGCAAGATGACGCTGCCGGTGACGCCGAGCGGCAACATGATCGGCGTCAAGCCGCTGTTCTCCGGGCGCTCGCTCGGCGAAGGCGAGCAGGCCGGTTTCGACGTCGTGCTGGTGGCGCCTGACGGCAGCCGGATCGCGCGCGACAACATGCGCTACGAACTGGTGAAGATCGAAAGCCGCTATCAGTGGTACAGGCACGACTCGTCGTGGAATTACGAGCCGATCAAGCAGACCAGCCGCGTTGCGGATGGCCGTCTTGATCTCAAGGCCGATCAGCCGGCGCGGCTGTCGCTGCCGGTGACCTATGGGCGCTACCGCCTGGAGATCGCCAGCGAAGACCCGAATGGACCGACCACCACCATCGGCTTCGATGCCGGCTTCTATGCCGAGGCGACCGCCGACACGCCGGACCTGTTGGAAATCGCGCTCGACAAGCCGGAATACCGGCCGGGCGACAGCATGACGGTCGCGGTCACGGCCCGCACCGCCGGACAGGTATCGCTGAACGTGATCGGCAACCGGCTGATCACGACGCAGACAGCGGACGTGAAGCCGGGCCTCAATCAGGTGAAGCTCAATGTCGGCACCGACTGGGGCAACGGCGCCTATGTGGTGGCGACCTTGCGCCGTCCGCTGGACGCGAAAGCCCAGCGCATGCCGGGCCGCGCCATCGGCGTGCAGTGGTTCGCCATCGATCGCAAGGCTCGCACGCTGACGGTCGACCTTAAGCCGCCGACATTGATCCGACCAGAAACGACGCTGAAGATTCCGGTGAAGATCGACGGCCTGACGGCCGGCGAGGACGCCCGGATCGTCATCGCGGCCGTCGATGTCGGCATTCTGAATCTCACCGGCTACAAGCCGCCGGCGCCGGATAATCATTATCTCGGACAGCGCCGGCTCACGGCCGAAATCCGTGACTTCTACGGTCAGTTGATCGACGGCATGCAGGGCAGCCGTGGCCAGATCCGCTCCGGCGGTGACGCCGCCGCCGGCCTGCAAGGCAGCCCTCCGGCGCAGAAGCCGGTGTCGCTGTATTCCGGCATTGTGACGGTCGGCCCGGATGGCACTGCCGAGATCTCGTTCGACGTTCCGGCCTTTGCCGGCACGCTGCGGGTGATGGCGGTGGCGTGGAGCAAGGACAAGGTCGGCCGCGCCAATACCGACGTGACGGTGCGCGATCCGGTGGTGCTGACCGCGACGCTGCCGCGATTCCTGCGCAATGGCGACCGCAGTGCGTTGCGGCTCGATGTCGACAATGTCGACGGCGCCGCCGGCGACTATCGGCTGACGGTGAAGACGGACGGTCCGATCGCGGCCGGCGAGGGCGCGACGCAAACCGTCAAGCTCGCCGCCAAGCAGCGCGTCTCCAGCAGCATTTCGCTGACCGCGCCCTATGCTGGAGCCGGTCAGGTGAATGTGGAGCTGACCGGTCCGAACGGCTTCCGGATCGCGCGGGGTTATGCGCTCAACGTCAATCCGGCGACGCAGACGCTGACCCGCCGCACCGTGAAGCCGATCGCCAAGGGCGAGAGCGTGACGCTGTCGGCCGATCTGTTCGCCGATCTGGTGCCGGGCACCGGCGCGGTCGGGCTGTCGGTCGGATTGTCGACGGCGCTCGACGCCGCCACCATCCTGCGGGCGCTCGACCGCTATCCGTTCGGCTGCTCGGAGCAGGTCGTCAGCCGCGCCCTGCCGCTGCTGTACGTCAACGAACTCGCGACCGCATCGCAACTCGCGATGGACGGCGCCATCGACCAGCGTATCCGCGATGCTATCGAGCGGGTGCTGGCCCGGCAGTCGTCGTCCGGCGGCTTCGGGCTGTGGGATGTCGGCTCGGGCGATCCGTGGCTCGACGCCTATGTGACCGACTTTTTGACGCGGGCGCGTGAGCGTGGCTTCCAGGTGCCCGACACGGCGTTCAAGCTGGCGCTCGACCGGCTGCGCAACTTCGTCAGCAACGCGCAGGACGTCTCGAAGGGTGGCAGCGCCGATCTGGCCTATGCGCTCTATGTGCTGGCCCGCAACGGTCAGGCGCCGATCGGCGATCTGCGTTATCTCGCCGACGTCAAGCTCGCCGATATCGAAACCCCGATCGCCAAGGCACAAATTGCGGCGGCGCTCGGTATGCTGGGCGACAAGACGCGGGCCGACCGCGTCTATGCGGCGGCGTTGCAGTCGATCCCGCAACAGCCGCTATTGATGAGCAGCCGCGCCGACTACGGTTCGGCGCTGCGCGATAGCGCCGCTTTGGTGACGCTCGCGTCCGAAGGTAGCGCGCCGCGCCAGACGGTATTCGGCGCGCTGCAACGCGTCGAAGCCGCGCGGGGCCTGTCGTCCTACACTTCAACGCAGGAGAACTCGTGGCTGGTGCTCGCCGCCCGCGCGATCGCCAAGGATGCAGACAAGGTGTCGCTGATGGTTGGCGGTCAAGCCCGCCAGGGTGCGTTGTTCCGCACCGTGCCGGCTGGCGAGTTGCAAAGCGCGCCGCTCACCGTGACCAACACCGGCGAATCCCCGCTGCAAGCGGTGCTGTCCGTGACCGGTGCGCCGATCACGCCGGAGCCGGCAGCCGAGCGCGGCTTCAAGATCGAGCGGCTGACCTATGCGCTCGACGGCGAACCCGTCGATATCAAGAGCGTGAAGCAGAACCAGCGCGTGGTCATCGTGTTGAAGATCACCGAAGGCAAACCCGACTACGGCCGCATCATGGTGGCCGACTATCTGCCGGCCGGCTTCGAGATCGACAATCCGAAGCTGGTGTCGTCGGGTGAGACGGGTACGCTGTCGTGGATCACGGATGCCGGGACGCCGGTCAACAGCGAGTTCCGCGACGACCGCTTCACGGCGGCGTTCAATCGCAGCAGCAGCGACCGGCCGGTGTTCACCGTCGCCTATGTGGTGCGGGCGGTGGCGCCGGGCCAGTATGTGATGCCGCAGGCCTATGTCGAAGACATGTACCGGCCGGACCGCTTCGGCCGCACCGGCACCGGCACCCTCGAGGTGACGTCGGCTAAATGAGCGATGCGGCGGATCATGATGCAAGACCGGTCCTCTCCCATCAGGGGAGAGGACGGCGGTCGCGACTGTGGCGCGTGTTGCGCGTCACAGTCGCCGCGGCGTGCCTGTGCGTTATGGCCGGCGTCGGAGCGGGCGCGTGGTACGTGCACGCGCTCGGTCCCGTTCCGCTTGGCGACAAGCTCGACTATTCCAAGCTGGTGGTGGACCGCAACGGAACGCTGCTGCGCGCTTACACCACCACGGCGGGGCGCTGGCGGCTGCCGGCGCAGGTTGAGGACATCGATCCACGTTTCTTCAAGGCGTTGTTCGCCTACGAAGACAAGCGCTTCCGCAGCCATCGCGGCGTCGATCCGCACGCGATGGCGCGGGCGCTGTCGCAACTCGTCACCAACGGTCATGTGGTGTCGGGCGCGTCGACGCTGAGCATGCAGGTGGCGCGTCTATTGGAGCCGCGCGACGAGCGCACACTTTCCGCCAAGCTCAGGCAGGTGGTGCGGGCCATTCAGCTCGAACGCAAGCTGAGCAAGGATGAGATCCTGTCGCTGTATCTCGGCCTCGCGCCCTATGGCGGCAATCTTGAAGGCCTTCGCGCGGCCTCGCTCGCCTATTTCGGCCATGAGCCGCGTCATCTCACGGCGGGCGAAGCCGCGCTGCTGGTCGCGCTGCCGCAATCGCCGGAAGTGCGCCGGCCTGATCGTTCCGTCACGGCCGCGCGCGCGGCGCGTCAACGTGTTCTCGCGCGGCTGGGCGACGCCCACGTGTTTCCGGCCGACGAAATTGTGCATGCCCGTTCCGAGACGGTGCCGAGCGGCCGCAAGGCAATGCCGATACTGGCGCCGCATGCGGCCGATCAGGCCATCGCGTCGGCACCCGACCGCCGCATCCATCGGCTGACCCTCGACGCGACGCTGCAGCATAGCCTGGAAGAACTGGCGCGCGACCGCGCCCGTAGCTTCGGCCCGGATATCTCGGTCGCCATCGTGGCGGTCGATCATGCGACCGGCGAAATCCTGGCGCGGGTCGCGTCGGCGGCGTATTTCGACACGCGCCGCGCCGGGCAGGTTGACATGACGCAGGCGCTGCGCTCGCCCGGCTCGACGCTGAAACCCTTCATCTACGGCATGGCGTTCGAGGATGGCCTGGTGCATCCCGAAACCCTGATCGAGGACCGGCCGGTGCGTTACGGCGTCTATGCGCCGGAGAATTTCGACATGACGTTCCAGGGCACCGTCAGCGTGCGCAAGGCGCTGCAGATGTCGTTGAACGTGCCGGCCGTCAATCTGCTGGATCGCGTCGGCGCCAGCCGCCTCAGCACGCGTCTCGGGGAGGCCGGCGGAATGCTGGTGCTGCCGAAAGGCGAGGTGCCGGGTCTCGCCATCGCGCTTGGCGGCGCCGGCATCAAGCTGACCGATCTCACGATGCTCTATGCTGGCCTGGCACGGCTCGGCACGACCGTGCCGCTGATCGAGCGCCGCGATCAGGCCGCGCCGCCGGTGACGCCGCAACGGCTGATCGATCCGGTGGCGGCCTGGCAGGTGGGCAACGTTTTGCTCGGCGCGCCGCCGCCCGAACATGCCGCACCCGGCCGCATCGCGTTCAAGACCGGCACCAGCTACGGCTACCGCGATGCCTGGGCGGTCGGCTACGACGGCCGCATGACGGTCGGCGTCTGGGTCGGCCGGCCGGACGGCGCGCCGGTGCCCGGCCTGTATGGCCGCGCCAATGCGGCGCCGGTGCTGTTCGACGTATTCGCGCGCGCCGGCCGTCCGCCGCAGGCGCTGCCGCCGGCCCCGAAGGGCGTGCTGTTCGCGACCAACAGCCGGCTGCCGCCGCCGCTGCAACGGTTCCGCCCGGAAGGCGTCGCGGCGGAAGGCGGCGAGGCGCGGCTGCGCATCCTGTTCCCGCCGAACGGCGCCAAGCTGGAACTCGCCGCCCAGGAGGGCAAGCCAGATCCGGTGGCGATGAAGATCGGCGGCGGGGTGCAGCCGCTCACCGTGCTGGTCAACGGCCTGCCGGTGCCGGCGCCTAACGGCCAGCGGACGGTGTTTTTCTCGCCGGATGGCCCGGGATTCGTCCGTTTGACCGTGATGGACGCGACCGGCGCGGCCGATAGCGTCATGGTGCGCCTGCAATAAAGTCGCGCTTCCCCATACCGGGCGAACCATCTATTTTGCCGGCCAATCGCAAGATAGGCCCCGGCATGACCAGTACCACCACGAACACGCCGCGGGCCCTTTGGCCGGGCCAAGCCATGTCGACGCTGCTCGATTATGCGGCGGCGTCGCACGCCAAGGCGATCGGCCTGCTGCTGGCGCTGTCGCTGTTGGCGTTCCTGCCCGGCTTTTTCCAGATTCCGCCGGTCGACCGTGACGAGGCCCGCTTCGCGCAGGCCACCAAGCAGATGATCGAGACCGGCGACTATGTCGATATCCGGTTCCAGGACGAGGTCCGCTACAAGAAGCCGGTCGGCATCTACTGGCTGCAGGCCGCGGTGGTAAATACCGCGAGCGCACTCGGCGTGCGCGAGGCCACCACCAAGATCTGGCTGTATCGCATCCCCTCGCTGATCGGCGCCATCGGCACGGTGCTGCTGACCTATTGGGCCGGGCTGGCCTTCGTCACGCGGCGCGGGGCGCTGCTGGCGGCCGCCATGATGGCTGGATCGATATTGCTCGGCGTCGAGGCCCGGCTGGCCAAGACCGACGCCATGCTGATGCTGACCGTGCTAGCCGCGATGGGCGCGATGGCGCGGGTCTACCTGACGGACCGGCGCGCGCCCGGCCAGCCGCAGGGCTGGACCATGCCGGTGATTTTTTGGACCGCGCTGGCCGGCGGCATTCTGATCAAGGGGCCGCTGATCCTGATGTTCGTCGGCCTGACGGCGGTGGCGTTGGGCATCGCGGATCGCTCGGTGCGCTGGCTCAAGGCACTGCGGCCGCTGCCGGGGTTCGTGTGGATGGTCGTGCTGGTGCTGCCCTGGTTCCTGGCGATCATCGCCAAGTCCGGCGGCGCGTTCTTCGCCCAGTCGGTCGGCGAGGACATGCTGTCCAAGGTGACCAGCGGGCAGGAGTCCCATGGCGGACCGCCCGGCATTTACTTTCTATTGTACTGGGTGACGTTCTGGCCCGGCGCGGTGCTGACCGGACTGGCGCTACCGGCGATCTGGGCGGCGCGGCGCCAGCCGGCGGCGCAGTTCCTGCTGGCTTGGCTGGTGCCGTCCTGGATCGTGTTCGAGATCGTGATGACCAAGCTGCCGCACTACGTGCTGCCGCTCTATCCGGCCATCGCCATCCTGCTGGCCGGCGCTGTCGAGGTGCGGCTGCTGGTGCGCGGCCACTGGATCGAGCGCGGCACCATCTGGTGGTTCGTGGTGCCGATCGCGATCAGCCTGTTCGGCATCGTCATCGCGATCACGGTCGGCCGCCAACTTGCCCTGATCGCATGGCCGTTCGCGGCCGGCACCATGGTGCTCGGGATGGTGGCTTGGCTGTATTACGATTCACGCCGGCCCGAAATCTCGCTGCTCAACGCCATCGCGGCCTCGGTCGTGATGATGTTCGGCTTCTATGCCGTGCTGGTGCCTCGGGTGCCGCAACTGTTTCCGGCCAAACTGATCGCGGAGGCGATCGCCGACTCCGAATGCGCTCGGCCGCTGGCCGCCGCTGCCGGATACCATGAGCCCAGTCTGGTGTTCCTGGTCGGCACCGCCACGCGGCTGGTCGATGGACCCGGGGCCGCCGATTTCCTGCGCGAGGGACCCTGCCGGTTCGCCCTGATCGACCACCGGCAGGAGCGCGCTTTCGCCCAGCGCGCCGACGTGCTCGGCCTGCGTTACGCGCCTGGCCCGCGCATCGAGGGCGTCAATATCAGCGGCGGCCGTAAGATCACCATCGCGATCTACAAGTCTGACGGCACGCCATGAGCCTCACCGGACCCTGGCCGGTCGGCGGTCTGGCGGGCTTGGCCGCGCTGCCCGCCCGCTTCGCCGGCAACGTGGCGACCGGCCTTGCGCGCCTGATCCGGCTGGAGCGCCGGCCGGCGCCCTGGCCGAGCCCTGGCCGGTGGCTGGTATGTACCCTGCTGGTGGTGGCATCTGTCATCGTCGTCATGGCGACATGGGACGCAAAAGCAGTGGCTTGGGCGCAGACACTACCAAATTGGTTCATCGACCCGGTGAACGAGTTCACCGATTTTGGTAAGGCGGTATGGTGGCTGGTTCCGTTCGGGATGGCGCTGCTGGTTATCGCGATACTGGCGCATCCGGGCTTGCCGCTGGCGACCCGGGCCGTTCTGGCATCGCTGTCGGTGCGCCTCGGCTACATCTTTCTGGCCGTGGCGCTTCCGGGCATTTTCGCCACCGTTATCAAGCGCTTGATCGGGCGGGCTCGTCCTTTGGTCGAAGGTACTGACGTATTCGTTTTTTCGCCCGGCTGGCGGGTCGAATATGCCAGCCTGCCGTCCGGCCACGCCACGACGGCGTTCGCCGCGGCGATGGCGGTCGGTCTGGTATGGCCGCGGCTGCGGCCGTGGGTGTGGGCCTATGCGCTCGGTATCGGATTCAGCCGGGTAGCGCTGACCTCGCACCATCCGAGCGATGTGCTGGCCGGCGCGGTCGTCGGTATCCTGGGCGCCGTGCTGGTGCAAAACTGGTTCGCGGCGCGCGGCCTGGGCTTCACGGTCATGCCGGACGGCAGCGTCCGGGCCCTGCCGGGACCGTCCTGGCGCCGGATGAAAGCGGTTGCGACCGGCCGCCGCGCCCCATAGAACCACGGTTTCGGCGCGCGCCCCTCGTTTTGTGCCATGGCGCGGCAACCGGTCCAGGCCAGTTCCATGAGTGATAACAATACGTTCGCGGGTGTGCCGGCGGTTGCCGTGGTGGTGCCGGTGCGCAACGAGGCCGGCAATATCGCGCCGCTGATCGGCGAGATCGCGGCGGCGCTCGAAGGCCGTTGGCCTTTTGAGGTGGTTTACGTCAATGACGGCTCGACCGACGGCACCGAAATCGAGCTGAAGCGGCTGGCCGAGCTGTACCCCTGGCTGCGCCCCATTCGCCACGCCGAGTCCTGCGGCCAGTCCAGCGCGGTGCGCAGCGGTACGCGCGCGGCCCGGGCGCCGTTCGTCGTGACCCTGGATGGCGACGGCCAGAACAACCCGTCTTTCATTCCGGCGCTGATCAAGGCGTTCGATGACAACCCGCGGATCGGGCTGGTGGCCGGACAGCGGGTCGGCCGCAAGGCGAGCCTTGGCAAGCGGCTGCAATCCAAGATCGCCAACAAAGTGCGCGGCAGCATTCTGCGCGACGGGACCCGCGACTCCGGCTGCGGCCTGAAGGCGTTCCGCCGCGACGTGTTCCTGGCACTGCCGTATTTCGACGCGCTGCATCGGTTCCTGCCGGCGTTGGTCCGGCGCGAGGGCTATGAAGTCGCCTATGTGGACGTGGTCGACCGGCCGCGCCTCACCGGCTTGTCCAATTACGGGATGTGGGACCGGCTGTGGGTCGGCATTCTCGATCTGGCCGGCGTCTGGTGGCTGATCCGCCGTCGCAAGCGCGTGCCGGAAGTCTCGGAGATCAAGTAATGCTCATCGATCTGCAACGCGCCGTCGGCAACTATTTGCACGACGTCTTCATCATCAACTGGGACTGGTGGGTGGTGCTCGGCTTCGCCGCGCAGGGTCTGTTTACCGCGCGCTTCCTGGTGCAGTGGATCGCGTCCGAGAAGGCCGGCCGCAGCGTCGTGCCGATGGCGTTCTGGTGGTTCTCGATCAGCGGCGGGCTGCTACTACTGGTCTATGCGCTGTACCGCAAGGATCCGGTGTTCATCCTCGGGCAGGGGCTCGGCGTCTTCATCTATCTGCGCAATCTGCAGTTCGTGCTGAAGGAACGACGCGCCGCGGCGACGGCCGACACTTAAGTTTAAAGTTTGAGCATGATCTTTTCCGAAAACCGGTTCCCACTTTTCGGGATCACGCTCTAGGTCTGGGCTGCCGCGTTCAGCGCCGCAAAGCCGCGCTCCAGATCCGCGGTCAGATCATCGACATTCTCCAGTCCGATATGCAGGCGCAGCGTTGGCCCGCCGGGCGCCCAGGGCGTCGCGGTGCGATAGTCCGCGCAATCGAACACGATGGCGAGGCTTTCATAGCCGCCCCATGAAAAGCCCATGCCGAACAGCTTCAGCGTATCCAGCAGCGCATGGACGGCGGCTTCCGGTACCGGTTTGAGCACCACACTGAACAGCCCGGACGCGCCGGTGAAATCCCGCTTCCAGATCGCGTGCCCCGGATCGTCTTCCAGCGCCGGATGCAGCACGCGCAGCACCTCGGGCCGCGCTTTCAGCCAGCGCGCGACCGCCAACCCGGATTCCTGATGCCGGGCGAGGCGCACCGGCATGGTGCGCACGCCGCGCTGCGCGAGGAACATGTCGTCGGGTCCGACACACAGGCCGAGCGTGTGCACGGTGTTCATCAGGGCCTTGTGGGTCTTTTCGTTGGCCGAGATGGTGCCCAGCATCAGGTCGGAGTGGCCGCCGATATATTTGGTGCCGGCCTGGATCACCAGATCGACGCCCAACTCCAGCGGCCGGCAGAACACCGGCGTCGCCCAGGTATTGTCGGCCAGCACCACCAAGCCTTTGGCGTGCGCCGCTTTGGCGATCGCTGGAATGTCCTGCATGTCGAAGGACTGCGAGCCGGGCGCCTCGCAGAACACCGCCCGGGTATTAGGCAGGAAAAGTCCGGCGATGCCGGCGCCGATCAGCGGATCGTAATAGGTCGTCGTGACACCCAGGCGCGCCAGCACGGTGTCGCAGAAGGTGCGAGTCGGCCGGTAGGCGCTGTCGCTGACCAGAATATGATCTCCGGCACTGACCACAGCCAAAATAGCCGTGGAAATCGCCGCCAGTCCCGACGGCACCAGCGCAACGCCGGCGCATAGCGGGCCCTCGAGCTCCATCAGCACGGTTTCCAGCGCTTCGGAGGTCGGCGTGCCGCGCCGGCCATACGAATAGCGGTTGCGGTGCGCAACCTGATCGGCGGCCGTCGGATAAAGCACCGTGGAGGCGTGATAGACCGGCGGATTGACGAATCCATGATTGTCGAACGGCCGCCGGCCGCCGGTCACCGCGATGGTTTCCGGGTGCAGCGGATCGCCGCCATGCTGGTTGTCGTCCGCATCCTTCATGAATGACCTCACAACCTTTAAATACGTCGGGACATATACGTCGCGCCCATCCGACCGCGTCAACCCTTGACCTTACGGTGTGATCGTTCTGTGATGCTTCCGACATATGATCCGTCCCGGATAGGTCAGTATCCGGACGGAATGAACATTATCTGTGCCCACGGGGGCAAAACGGCCAAAGCCGCGCTCGGCTTGCGCGCATTTCGGAAGGCTCATGTCATGAAACGCGCCGTCACCACTTTCGTTCTGGCCGCGATGGTCGGTCTTGGGGCCGCTGTTGGAGCCTCGGTGGCCTCGGCCCAGACGCTCAACACCGTGAAGACCAGAGGCATTCTGAACTGTGGATCCAATGGGACGCTGGCCGGCTTCGGACTGCCGGACGCCCAGGGCAACTGGACCGGCCTCGACGCCGATTTCTGCCGGGCGCTGGCGGCCGCGATCTTCGACGACCCGAACAAGGTCAAATTCGTCCCGCTGACCGCCAAGGACCGCTTCACGGCGCTGCAATCCGGCGACGTCGATGTGCTGTCGCGCAACACCACCTGGACGGCCTCGCGCGACTCTTCGCTCGGGCTGAATTTCGGCGCCGTCACCTATTACGACGGCCAGGGCTTCATGGTGCGCAAGGCGCTCAAGCTGAACTCGGCGCTGGAGCTCAATGACGCCGCGATCTGCGTGCAGCAGGGCACCACGACCGAGCTCAACCTCGCCGACTACTTTCGCGCCAACAAGATGAAGCTCAAGACGGTTACGTTTGCCAGCGCCAATGAAGCTTTACGCGCTTACGACACCGGCCGCTGCGACGCCTACACGACCGATGCATCGGCGCTGTATGCCGAACGGATGCGTTTGGCCAAGTCGGACGACCACATCGTGCTGCCCGAGATCATCTCCAAGGAGCCGTTGGGCCCCGCCGTGCGGCAGGGCGACGATCAATGGTTCGATATCGTTCGCTGGACGCATTACGCGATGCTGACTGCCGAAGAACTCAGCATCACCAAGGCAAATGTCGATGAGCAGCTCAAGTCGACCTTCCCGGACGTCAAACGGCTGCTCGGCACCGAAGGCAATTACGGCGAACAGTTCGGCCTGACCAAGGACTGGGCCTACCGGATCATCAAGCATGTCGGCAACTACGCCGAGGTGTTCGAGAAGAACGTCGGCCAGGGCTCGCCGATGAAGATCGATCGTGGCGCCAACGCGCTGTGGACTACCAAAGGCGGCCTGCAATACGCCCCGCCGATCCGCTAGCGTAGTGGGGGGCCTGCGTTCGAGAAGGCTGAATGGAAAGGAAGTCGGCTTCCGGTAAACCCCAGGTGTCGCTGCTGTATGACCGCAAGGTCCGCAGCATCGCCATCCAGACGCTGCTATGCGTCGTCATTCTGTTTCTCGTTTACGCCGCCGCCACCAATGCGGTCGACAACCTGGCGCGCGCCAAGATCGCGTCAGGTTTCGGCTTCTGGAACAACATCGCCGGCTTCGACATCAGCCAGACACTGATCGAATACAGTTCGTCGGCTTCGACCTACGGCCAGGCGTTCTGGGTCGGACTGTGGAATACGTTGCTGGTCGGCGCGATCGGCATCGTCGGTGCGACCGTGATCGGGTTCATCGTCGGCATCGCACGCTTATCCCGCAATCTGCTGGTGCGGCGCGCAGCCAGCGGCTACGTCGAGATCGTCCGCAACATCCCGCTGCTGCTGCAACTGTTGTTCTGGTATAACGCGGTGCTCAAAGCGTTGCCGGAGATGAGCAACAGCCTCGTCGTGGTCGGTGCGTATCTGAATAATCGCGGCCTGTTCCTGCCGAAGCCCGCGTTCGGCGACGGCATCGGGCAAGTGCTCATCGCATTGGCCGTTGGAATCGCCGCCGCGATCGCCTGGCGCTGGTTTGCCAATCGGCGGCAGGCCGCGACCGGCAAACGGCCTCCGGTGCTGTTGGTCACGCTGGTGCTGGTGTTCGGGCCGGCGATATTGGCTTTCATGATAATGAACGTGCAGGTCCATTTCGATCTGCCGCAGTCCGGGCGCTTCAACATCCGGGGCGGCCTTGAGGTGCTGCCGGAATTTGCGGCACTGACCTTCGGGCTGGTCATCTACACCGCCGCGTTCATTGCCGAAGCGGTGCGTGCCGGCATTTCGTCCGTATCGCGCGGCCAGACCGAGGCGGCTCTTGCCTTGGGATTGCGACCTCGTTTCATTCTGCGATTGGTGGTCGTGCCGCAGGCGATGCGGGTGATCATTCCGCCGCTGACCAACCAGTATCTGAACTTGGTCAAGAACTCGACGCTCGCGGTCGCGATCGGTTACCCGGATCTGGTGCAGGTCTTTACTGGCACGGTGCTGAACCTGACCGGGCAGGCGGTCGAGGTCGTGGCGATCACGATGGCCGTGTACCTGACCATCAGCCTGACGACGTCATTGCTGATGAACTGGTACAATGCGCGCATCGCGCTGGTCGAGCGGTAGGGGCGCATGGCGGACCCAGCCACGGCCAGTCTTCCAGTCGGCGCCGCCTATATTCGCCGCGAGCCGGTGCCGGCGCGGCCGCCGCCGCTGCTGGTCAGCGGTCCGCTCGCCTGGCTGCGCCGCAATTTCTTTGCCAGCGTGCCCGACACCCTGCTAACCATTCTGGGCGCAGTGATCCTGTATTGGATCATTCCGCCCATCGTCGACTTTCTGTTGCTCGATGCGACCTGGACCGGCGCGGATCGCGAAGCCTGTCTGGCGACGCCGGAACGCCCCGAGGTCGGCGCCTGCTGGCCGTTCGTGCGCGATCGGTTCGCCTACTTCATCTACGGCTCCTATCCGATCCCGGAACGCTGGCGCGTCGATGCGTTCTTCGCGCTGCTCGCAGCCGGCATTTTCTGGATGCTGTGGCTCGACGCGCCGGCGCGCGGCCTCGGCGCCGTCTACTTCTTCATCGTGCTGCCGATCGTCTCGGTCTTTCTGCTGAGCGGCGCGCCGTCGCTTGGACTTGCCAAGGTCGATACCGCGCTGTGGGGCGGCCTGATGGTGACGGTGGTGGTCGCTACCGTCGGCATTGTGGTGTCGCTGCCGATCGGCATTGCGCTGGCGCTCGGACGGCGTTCGAAGATGCCGCTGGTGCGGTTGCTCTGTGTGATCTTCATCGAGTTCGTGCGCGGCGTACCGCTGATCACCGTGCTGTTTATGGCCAGCGTGATGCTGCCGTTGTTCGTGCCCGAGACCTATTCGCCGGACAAACTGGTGCGGGCTCTGGTCGGCGTCGCGCTATTCTCGTCGGCCTATATGGCCGAGGTGGTGCGGGCCGGCTTGCAAGCCATTCCGCGCGGCCAGTACGAAGCCGCGACCGCGCTGGCGCTCGGCTATTGGCGCGGCATGGGCCTGGTGATCCTGCCGCAGGCGCTGCGCATCACCATTCCGAACATTGTCAATTCGTATATCGCGCTGTTCAAGGATACGACGCTGGTGTTCGTCGTCGGCATCTTCGATTTCCTGCGCGCCATCGAGGTTGCCAGGATCGATCCGAAATGGGCGACGCCGGTCACCAGCACGACCGGATATGCATTCGCGGCGATCTTCTATTTCGTGGTGTGTTATGCCATGTCGCGCTATGCGACGGGCGTGGAGCGGCGCCTCGCGGCGGGCGCGCGACGTGGGGTGGTCTGATGGCGTTGATATCCACCGACAAGCCGTTGCCCTCGGCCAAAATCGAGAACCAGGTCGCGGTCGACATTGTCGGCCTCAACAAATGGTACGGCGCCTTTCACGTGCTGCGCGACGTCAACCTCAATGTGCTGCGCGGCGAGCGCATCGTGATCTGCGGTCCGTCCGGCGGCGGCAAGTCGACGCTGTTGCGTTGTGTGAACCGGATCGAGGAATGGCAGCAGGGCAAGGTCGTGGTCGACGGCGTGGAGATCACCAACGATTTGAAACGCATCGATGAGGTGCGCCGCGATGTCGGTATGGTGTTCCAGCATTTCAACCTGTTTCCGCATCTGACCGTGCTGGAGAATTGCACGCTGGCGCCGATCTGGGTACGGCGTATGCCAAAAGCGTATGCCGAAGAAGTCGCGATGCAGTATCTCGAGCGCGTGCACATCCCGGAGCAGGCCGACAAGTATCCTGGGCAACTGTCCGGCGGCCAGCAGCAGCGCGTCGCCATCGCGCGAGCGCTCTGCATGAATCCGAAGATCATGCTGTTCGACGAGCCGACCTCGGCGCTCGACCCGGAAATGGTCAAGGAAGTGCTGGACACGATGGTCGGACTCGCCGAGGACGGCATGACCATGCTGGTGGTTACCCACGAGATGGGATTTGCCCGTCAGGTGGCGAGCCGGATCGTGTTGATGGACGAAGGCCAGATCGTCGAGATGAACGAGCCCGAGGAATTCTTCAACAATCCGCGCCACCCGCGCACCAAGCTGTTCCTCAGCCAGATTTTGCACTGAGGTGCATTTGTAGGATGGGTTGACGCTCAACCGGGCCGGCGGCCTGTTTCCAGGCGGCCAAGCCACCGTGCAGATGGCAGGCTGCTTTCAAACCGGCATCCTGCGCGGCCTGCACGGCCATCGCGGAGCGCTCGCCGAACGCGCAATAGAACATGATGCGGTTGGCCGCGTTGGCGCGGGCGAGGTCATGCACCATGCCACCGGGTTGCACCTGCCGGGCGAGGTCGGAGTAGGGCGCGTGCAATGAGCCCGGAATGGTGCCGTGCCGTTCGCGCTCGACCGACTCACGAAGATCGATCAGCGCGACATCGGAGCGCCCGATCATCATCGCGGCCTCGGCCGCCGTGATCGCCCAGCCGCGCGCCGCGATCGCGTCTTGCGCCAAACCGACGCGCAGATTGGCCGGCACCGCGACGTCCATCATCTTCGGATTGGGCAGGTTGAGGTTGTTCATCACCTCTGCATATTCGTCGGCCGACTTCACCTGCAGGCGCGGATTGAACGCCTTTTCCTCGCCGATGGTGGAGACGGTCTCGCCCTTGTAGTCATGCGCCGGGTACAGCAACGTTTCTTCCGGCAGCTTCAGCAGTTTGTTGAAGATCGAGTCGTATTGTGCGCGCGGATCGCCATTCTGGAAGTCGGTGCGGCCGGTGCCGCGGATCAGTAGCGTGTCGCCGGTGAACACCCGGTCGCGCAGCACGTAGGAATAGGAGTCGTCAGTGGCCGGGTGTGTACAGTACATCGAGGCTGATGCCCTCGATCTGCACCTTGTCGCCCTCGGCCACCCGCATCGAGACCACGTCGGCCTTGGTCTGCTCGCCCATCACGGTCACGCAACAGGTGCGGTCGCGGAGCGCGCCGAGGCCGGTGACATGATCTGCGTGCAGATGGGTGTCGACCGCCTTGACCAGCTTCAGGTCCAGTTCTTGGACCAACTGCATATAGCGGCCGACCTTCTCGATCACCGGATCGATAATCAGCGCTTCGCCGCCGCGCCGGCTGGCCAACAGATAGGTGTAGGTGCCGGACACGCTGTCGAAGAGCTGTCGAAAGATCACGTCCGTTCCTTGATTAGCGTTTTCCGGAGCTTTCGACCGGCAGATCGAGGCGCGAGCCCCATTCGGACCATGAGCCGTCATACAGGCTCTGCGGAGGCTTGCCGACGGCGTCCAGCGCCAGGGTCAGGATCGCGGCCGTGACGCCGGAGCCGCACGACGTAATGATCGGCTTGTCGAGGTCGACGCCGCCCGCTTTGAACGCGGCCGCGATCTTTTCGGGCGAGACCAGGCGGCCGCTCTCGATGAGAGTCGATGACGGCACATTGAGCGCGCCCGGCATGTGGCCGGAACGAACGCCGGGTCGGGGCTCCGGCGCGTCGCCGCGGAAGCGCTCCGCCGACCGCGCGTCGACCACCTGAACGTTGTTCGCCGTGAACGCCATCAGCACATCGTCGCTATTGGCCACGGCGCCGGTGTTCATTTCGGCGTTGAAGTCGCGCGGCTCGCGCTTGACCTCGCCGGCCTCGACCTTGCGGCTCTCGGCCTGCCATTTAGGCAAGCCGCCATCCAGAATGTAGACCTTCTTGGCGCCGAACACACGGAACGTCCACCACACACGCGCCGCCGACATGAGGCCGGCGGAGTCATACACCACGATAGTGTCGTCGCGGCCGATACCCAGCACGCCGACGGATTCGCCGAACTGATCGGGGCCCGGCAGCATGTGCGGCAGGTCGGTCGAATGATCGGCGATCTGTTCGATGTCGAAGAACACGGCACCGGGAATATGCGCCTTGAGATATTCGGCGCCGGGATCGCGCTTCTGGGTCGGCAAGTAATAGGACGCGTCGACAACGGAAACGTCCGGCTTGCCCAGGTGCTGTTCCAGCCAGTCGGTCGATACCAGCCAGCGGCTCGGCAATTTGTTGTCCGATTGCGTCATGGTCTGAAAACTTTCGCTGCGAGGATACGGTTGTGGTTTGGACTTACCGGCGGTGAAGGCCGCTAAAACCGGCCAGTTGATGTTAACGGCAGGCCGGCGTCCCAAGTTCCATCGAACCTCGTTCTTCTCAAACGTTCTCGTAGGGAATGTCCATCGTGGGATGACGTTCCAGCCAATCCGGCACCGGCAGGTTCTTCTCGCGCAGGAAGTCCGGATTGAACAGTTTCGACTGATAGCGCGTGCCGTAATCGCACAGCACCGTCACGATGGTGTGGCCGGGACCGAGTTCTTTGGCGAGCCGGATCGCGCCGGCGATATTGATGCCCGATGAACCGCCAAGGCACAGGCCTTCGTGTTCGAGCAGATCGAAGATGATCGGCACGGCTTCTTCGTCCGGAATCTGATAGGCGGCGTCGATCGGCGCGCCTTCGAGATTCTTGGTGATGCGGCCCTGGCCGATGCCTTCGGTGATCGAGGAGCCTTCGGACTTGAGTTCGCCGGTGGTGTAGTAGCTATACAGCGCCGCGCCCATCGGATCGGCGAGCGCGATGCGGATGTCCTTGTTGCGGTCCTTCAGGGCCATCGCGATGCCGGCCAGCGTGCCGCCAGTACCGACCGCGCACACAAAGCCGTCTAGCTCGCCGTCGGTCTGCTGCCAGATTTCCGGCCCCGTGGTCTCGATGTGGCCCTGACGGTTGGCAACATTGTCGAACTGGTTGGCCCAGATCGCGCCGTTCGGCTCGGTCTTGGCGAGTTGCGCGGCCAGGCGCCCGGACAGCTTCACGTAATTGTTCGGGTTGGAGTAGGGGACCGCCGGCACCTCGACCAGCTCGGCGCCGCACAGGCGCAGCATGTCCTTCTTCTCTTGGCTTTGAGTATCCGGGATCACGATAACGCTGCGCAATCCCATCGCGTTGCCCAACAAAGCGAGACCGATGCCGGTATTGCCGGCGGTGCCCTCGACGATGACGCCGCCCGGGCGAATCTGGCCCTTCTTCACCGCGTCCTGGATGATGAACAGCGCGGCGCGGTCCTTGACCGACTGGCCCGGATTCATGAACTCGGCCTTACCCAGGATGGTGCATCCCGTGGCGGCGGACGCCCTTCGCAGCCGGATCAGCGGCGTGTTGCCGACAGCCTCGACGATGCCATTGCTGTACTTCATGCGGTGCATTCCTGGACGGGTGGGGGCGGCAGCCTATTGGAGCCAATGGGTGCGAACAAGCTGGCTTTCCCGGCCCGCAAAGGCATGCCGCCGGACGCAAGCGACCGGACCCATTTACCATAGGTAGAGAGGATGTGATCCGGCCACATTTTTCTTGCGTAAATAACTCAACTTAGCAACGTCCCTGGCTTCCTGCCCACTAGGGGTTGAGGGCTGACTGCGGGTCCAGATTGGGCATGAATTCTTGAATTTCAATTTTCACAGCACCAGCAGGGCAGTTCCGGTCGATCGGCCGCTCGAAATGCTGCTGGCCGCGTTTGCGGCCGGAAGCCTGGAGCCCGCTTTCGCGGCCCTGGTCGGCGCACATCTGGAGCTGCGTGGCGAGAATCGCGACTTCGTCGCCAGTCTGGAAATGGCCGGCGGAATTCTGCTCGACGACAGCGAACCGGTCCCGTTATCCGAGCGCGACCGCCGGCTGAGCGCGATCTTTTCCGACAAGCCGTGCACCAGGAGCCATGTCTTGGCTCCCTACGATCCGGCGCCATTGGCAGCCGGCATCGAGCCACTTTTGCCTCTAGCGCTACGCGCATATGTCGAGCGCGATTTCGACGCGTTAGAATGGAGCGAGGTGACGCCCGGCCTGCAGCAATGCGTTGTCGCCACGTCGAACGGCATCGAAGCAAGCTTCCTGCGTTGCCGCGCCGGCAAGCGATGGCCGCGTCGCGACGATCGTAACTCTGACCAGCGCGGCCTTGAGGTGACGCTGGTCCTGCAAGGCGGTTTTGGCGATGCGCAAGGGCATTATTTGCGCGGCGATATCGCGGTGGCCGATGACGCGATGGACCCGCGATCCGTTATCGACCCGAACGAAGAAGCTATCTTGTTCGTGGTGCGCGACAGCGGCCGGCGCTTGAACGGCTCGCTGATGCGCGGTGCGCAGCTCTAACACGCAGCTTTAGTCCGACCGGGCGAACACCATCTGGCGCACGTCGATGTTGCCGGACAGGAATCCGGCCTCGCAATACGCCAGGTAATAGTCCCACAGCCGGCGGAACCGGTCGTCGAAGCCGAGCGGCACCAGTGTCGGCCATGCGGCATGGAAACGTTCGCGCCAATTGACCAGCGTGCGGGCGTAGTCCTGCCCGAAGATCCGCTCGCCCGTGAACGCCATGCCGCAGCGTTGGCCAAGGTCCTTCAACACCGTGGGCGCCGGCAGCATGCCGCCCGGAAACACATAATGCCGGATGAAATCGACCTCGCGTTTGTAGCCGGCGAACAACCCGTCCTGAATGGTGATGGCCTGAATGCCGGCGAAGCCACCGGTGTTCAGGCGGTCGCGCAACTGGCGGAAATAGGTCGGCCAGAATGCCTCGCCGACGGCCTCGATCATCTCGATCGAGGCGATGCGGTCATAGCGGCCACGCTCGTCGCGATAATCCTGCAGCCTTATGTCGACCTTTTCGGCCAAGCCGGCCTGGAATATCCGCTGCTTGGCGAAGTCGTATTGTTCCTTGCTGATGGTCAGGCCGACCACGTCGGCGCCGTAGCTTTTCGCCGCGAACTCGGCAAAGCCGCCCCAGCCACAGCCGATCTCCAGAACCGTCTGGCCCGGCCGCAATCCGATGCGCTCGGCGAGACTCTGGTACTTGTGCAATTGCGCCGTCGGCAGATCGTCATTGCCACGCTCGAACAGCGCGGACGAATAGGTCATCGTCTGGTCGAGCCAGGCCGAATAGAAACGATTGCCGAGGTCATAATGCGCGAAGATGTTGCGCTTGGCTTGGCGCTTGGTGTTGCGGTTCAGCCAATGCCGCAGCAACTGCAACATGCGGATCACCGGACGGCCATCCAGCATCGACTGGCTGACGTCGTGATTGACACAAAACAGATGTAGAAATTCGGTCAGGTTCGGCGTGTCCCATTCGCCGCGCAGGTAGCTCTCGGCGATGCCGATATCGCCGCCGCGGATGAACCGCCACGCGAAGCCGTAATCCTTGACCATCATGGTGGCGGCGGGGCCGGGTTCCAGGCCGCCGAACCGCAGCCGCCGGCCATCCGGCAGCACGGCGTCCAGCGTTCCGCGCCGCAGCCGCGCGGCGAAACCAAAGGCCAGCCGCGCCATGCGCGGCAGACCTTGGAGGACGGCCTCGGCCGTCCTCGGAGATACGGCGATCGCTTCGAACATGGCCATCGAACGCATGGCTACTGAGGGTTGCCGTGCATGTTGGTGGCGCCCTGCCACCGACCGGTCGGTTCCGCCTGTTGATCTATGTCGCGCAGTCGCGGGTGCAACCGTGCTCCCTTCAGCTACAGCCGGGCCGTCTCGAAATGAATTCCCTCAATCACCTTCAGTGTCATGGACGGCAACCGACAGAATGCCGCAAACAGGGAGGAGGTCGTCAAGTCTTTCCGCTCTCCGCAAAAAGTAGCGGCCAACAACGGCCCATCGGCGTCGGTCTTGAGCCGTCGGAATAGCCGGCAAGCCCGCTAGTGTGGTGGATTTGAAGTTCGCCCTATTATCGCGACGGGCTCGCAGGCGAACTTCAAATCCAAAACCACACTAGAAACATTGGTTTGCTAGTGTCCCTTAGATTCCGAAGTTCGCCCCAGAGGGTGCCGCAAGGTATGGCGAACTTCGGAATCGGGACACTAGGTGGGCCGCGAAATGATGTCCCAATATACCCGAAAGATGAAAACGCCCGCTTTTTAGCGACGCGGTTCAGCGAATAGAAACCATATCCGGCCGATCCTGCGTGTCTGAGGTCATATTCACTCATTATTTGCCGGCGGGGCGGTATGTAAATCGCAACAGGCGAACCTACGCTAACGCCGCTTTTGATCGGTACCTTGTCGATGAATCTCGACGTCAACACGCTATTCCTCGTGACTATCTACGTCGAAGCGATCCTTGGATTGCTTCTGCTGTTTGCGTGGGTGCAGAACGCCTCGATCCGCGCCGTCGCGTGGTGGGGCTTCGCGCATCTGCTGCTCGCCGCGTCGGTCACGCTGTTCGGCATGTATGGCTCGGTGCCGGACGTGGTCTCGATCGACATCGCAAATGCGCTGCTGTTCACGGCCTTTGCCCTGACTTGGACCGGCGCCCGGGTGTTCGACGGGCGCAAGCCCTCTCCACTCGGTCTGGTCGCCGGCGCCGTGGTCTGGCTGGTCATGAACCGCCTGTCGGTGTTCCAGGAGACCTGGGACGCCCGGCTGCTGCTCAGTTCGGGCATCATCACGACCTATACGTGGCTGACAGCCTATGAATTCTGGCGCGGGCGCAGCGAGCCGCTGGTGTCGCGCTGGCCGGCGATCTTCATGCTGTTTGCCCATGGCGCGCTGTTCCTGCTGCGCACGCCGCTGGCGGCGTTCCTGCCCTGGCAGCCCGGCACGGATGTTTCGGGCAGCGTATGGCTGACGGTGCTGAGCTTCGAGGCGCTGCTGTTCACCATCGCGATCGCGTTCATCCTGCTGGCCATGGCCAAGGAGCGCACTGAGCACCGGCACAAGACCGCCGCGCTGGTCGATCCGCTGACCAATCTGGCGAACCGCCGCTCGTTCCTGCTGGACGCCAACGCCATCGTGAAGCGCGCCGCCGCGGACGCGCGACCGGCTGCTGTCATCCTGATGGATCTGGACAACTTCAAATCGGTCAACGACCGCTTCGGCCACGCCGTCGGCGACATGGTGCTGCAGATATTCGCCGACACTGCGCTCGCGACGATCCGTCCGACCGATGTCGTCGGACGTCTCGGCGGCGAGGAATTCGCCATCGTGCTGTCGCAGGTCGGCCGCGAGAAGGCGCTGACCATCGCCGAAGAACTGCGGATCGGCTTTGCAAAGGCTGCCGCCCACGTGGCCGGTGAAGCCGTAGGAACGACGGTCAGCATGGGTCTGGTCATGACCTCGGATGGGCCGCCGGACATTTCGGTGTTGCTCGCGCAGGCCGACCAGGCACTGTATTGCGCCAAGGATCGCGGTCGCAACCGCGTCGAGATCGCGTCCCCGGAACTGCTGCGCAGCCGCGCGTCGCGCGCCGCCGCCGGTGGGATGCCGCCCGTCGGGGCGTCCGTTGGGACGTCGTCCGCGGCCTGACCCGTCCTTACATCGTTGGGCAAGAGCGTTGCGCATGTCGTTGTCGGCGCGACGGATTTTGCATTGCTTGAAGCCGCTTCGGCCGTAGCGAAGCATGGCTTGCTTTGGTACAAGCGCGTCCCCCCATCCGGACCCTTGTCATGAAAAAAAGCACCAATCGTATTCTCACGACCCATGTCGGCAGCCTGATCCGTCCGCAGCCATTGCAGGATCACATGCGCGCCCGGCAGTCCGGCAAGGGCTTCGACGCCAAGGCATATGATGCCTGCCTGACGGACTCGGTCGCCGAGGTGGTCCAGCAGCAGGCCAAGGCCGGCGTCGATGTCGTCAGCGACGGCGAATTCGGCAAGGCGATCTCCTGGTCGCAATATGTGCTCGACCGCATGAGCGGCTTCGAGCGGCGCCCGATCGAGCCCGGCCATAATCCATTTATGCGCGGCGTCGATCGCGAGAAATTCGCCGAATTCTATGCCGAGCTCGATGCCAAGGATTCCGTCGCGACCACGACGGAATCGATCTGCGTCGGGCCGATCAAATATACCGGCCAGGCCGAGTTGCAGCGCGACATCGACAACTTCAAGGCAGCGCTCGCCAAGACCAAGGTCGAGGAAGGCTTCCTGCCGGTCGCGGCGCCGGCCAGCGTCATTCCGGACCGCAAGAACGAGTATTATAAGAACGACGACGAGTGCCTGCAGGCCATCGCCGAGGCGATGCGCACCGAATACAAGATGATCATCGACTCCGGGCTGCTGCTGCAGCTCGACGACGCCCGCGCGGCCGTGACTTACGATCGCATGGTGCCGCCCGGCACTTTCGCCGACTACAAGAAGTGGTTCGCGATGCAGATGGAAATCCTGAACTACGCCGTTCAGGGCCTGCCGGCCGATCGCATCCGCTATCACATCTGCTGGGGCAGCTGGCCGGGACCGCACACCAGCGACGTTCCGCTCAAGGACATCGTCGGCGAAGTGCTCAAGGTCAATGTCGGCGCCTTCGTGATCGAGGGCGCCAATCCGCGCCACGAGCACGAGTGGAAGGTGTGGAAGGACGCCAAGCTTCCTGAGGGGAAAGTGCTGATCCCGGGCGTCATCAGCCACGCCACCAACATCGTCGAGCATCCCGAACTGGTGGCCGAGCGCATCGTGCGGCTCGCCAACGTGGTCGGCCGGGAAAATGTCATCGCCGGCACCGACTGCGGCTTCGCGCAGGGACCGTTCTACCGCCGCGTCCATCCGTCGATCATGTGGGCGAAGCTGGAAGCGCTTTCGGCCGGCGCCAAGCTGGCGAGCCAGGAATTGTGGAAATAACCGCCGTCCGGAATGACAATAAATGACAACATTTGGCGCGCGGACCCGGCACCGGTCCGCGCGTTTTTAATAACAAAATCAATAGGTTGATTTGTGTTTGGCGATGACTGCCTTGAGATCTGCCACCACGGCGTCCGGGTCTTGGCCGGCTCACGGCGGCCGGCATCACGACCTTCTGACGGCCAACGTGCCGTTGGTGGCGCGCGGCACGCCGCCCGACACCGGCGCATCGAGCAGGGCGATGGCGCGTGCGGCGTGCGCAGCATCGATGTCGAACACGGTGACGCGATAACCAGCGCGCTCGAGATTGGCCGCCATCGGCGCGGTCATGCTGCTGTGGTGTTGCGATTGGACTTAGCAAAATCGAAGCGACCTCACGCCTGAGTTGCGCGCGGCCCGAATAACCAACAACACAACCGCAATCGAACGTATGCCTGACAGGTCAAGCGGCCTTGTCGTACAACCGAGGCTTGACTTGCGGTAAAATGCTCTCAGTATGTCGCTATTATCTGGTTTGCGTGTTGCCGGTGATCCTGGGGGAGGGGAAACGTGGCCGAACCGTTTCTGGCGGAAATTCGCATCATGTCTTTCAACTTCGCCCCCAAGGGATGGGCGATGTGCAACGGCCAATTCATGCCGATCAATCAAAATCAGGCATTGTTTTCGTTGCTCGGCACGACGTGGGGCGGCGATGGCCGGGTTACCTTCGCGCTTCCCGATCAACGCGGGCGCGTTCCGATTCACGTGGGCCCCGGAAATACCCTGGGCGGAGCGGGTGGTGAGCAGGCGCATACAGTGTCGATCAACGAGATGCCTCTGCATATACATTCGGTTTTCGGTACCTCGACGAACGGCAGTACCAACAACCCGACCAACAACGTCCTCGCAGCCGCCAACAACCTCTATACGGCTCCGGCCAGCCTCACCACGCTCGACCCCGCAAGCCTGACAAATGCCGGCGGCAGCCAGGCGCATGACAACATGCAGCCCTATCTGACCCTGACATTCTGCATCGCCCTGCAGGGCATTTTTCCGTCGCAGAATTAAGGGAGGCACGACATGGCTCAACCCTATATCGGCGAAATCCGCATGTTCGCCGGCAACTTCGCGCCGGCCGGCTGGATGCTCTGCGAAGGCCAAATCCTGCCGATCTCCGAGAATGACACGCTCTTCGTCCTGCTGGGCACCACCTATGGCGGCGATGGTGAAAGCACCTTTGGACTGCCGGACTTGCGCGGACGCTTGCCGTTGCACCAAGGATCGGGATTCGTCCTAGCCCAGAGTGGCGGCAGCGAGACTGTTACGCTGACCAGCCAGCAGATCCCGATCCATAACCATGCCTTTGTGACGTCAACCGCGACGGCGACACAGCTCTCGCCGCAGAACAGTTTGCCGGGAAACTCGGCTTCGATCGATCTCTATCGTGAAGCGGTTCCAGGCACTGGCTTGAATGCGCAAGCCATCGGCCCGGTGGGCGGCAACCAGCCGCACAACAATCTCCAGCCCTACCTCTGCATCAACTTTATCATCTCGCTCTACGGCCTTTATCCAACTCCAACCTGAGAGGGCGCCATGGCCGACCCGTTTGTCGCCGAGATCCGGATATTCCCATTCAGTTTCGCGCCCAAGGGCTGGGCTTGGTGCAATGGGCAACTATTGCCACTGTCGCAGAACACCGCGCTGTTCTCGCTGGTCGGCACCTATTATGGCGGCGATGGCAAATCCAATTTTGCGTTGCCCGACCTGCAAGACAACGCACCGATGCACCCCGGTCAGGGGCCCGGTCTGTCGCTGTACGATCTTGGCGAAATGTCCGGCGCGCCAAATCACACACTGCTTCAAACTGAAATTCCGATTCATACGCACACGCTCAATGCCACTGACCCGCAGGATGCAGGCAACCTGCAAGTTGGTTCCCCAATGCGCGCACTGGCTGCGTCTGGCAATGGAAACGCTTACAACCCGCCCAGTCCACCCGTCCAGATGGCGTTCCAGGCCTCGACGCCCAACGGCGGCGACCAGCCGCACAACAACATGATGCCGTTTATGACCTACAATTTTAATATTGCGCTGCAGGGCGTGTTTCCGCCGCGCAGCTGAGTGGCGCGGCATATGAGCGGCGAGACCTTGCCGCCACCGGCGCAACATCCCGGCTGGCGCAACGCGGCGGTCCATGGATTGACGTTTCGCTCCATCGACGCCACCGACCTGCCGTTTCTGGCCCGGGTCTACGCCTCAACGCGCACCGAAGAACTCGCGCCGGTGCCGTGGACCGAGGCGCAGAAGATCGCGTTTCTCGACATGCAGTTTCGCGCCCAGCATGCGCACTACCAGACCAACTATCCGAAAGCGCTGTGGCTGGTGGTCGAGCGCGGCGGTGACGCCATCGGCCGGCTCTACCTGGTTCGCTGGCCGCGCGAACTGCGGCTCATCGACATCGCAATTCTGCCGGAATATCGCGGGCAGGGGATCGGTACGGCGATCCTGCGCGACCTGTTCGCGGATGCGGCCGGCCAGCGGGTCACCATCCATGTCGAAAAGAACAATCCGGCCATGAGTCTCTACGCCCGGCTTGGCTTCCGGCCGATCGGCGAGCACGGGGTGTATGACCTGCTGGAGCGGCGGGGCTGAGATTTCGCCGTCATCCTGAGGTGCCCGGCGTAGCCGGGCCTCGAAGGATGCACGGCCCCGATGTTGCAACACACCGGCCGTCGATCCTTCGAGGCTCGCTTCGCTCGCGCCTCAGGATGACGGATTTGGGCGACGTGCTGATTCACCAGCCGCAGTTGTGCAGGCTAGGTGAACACCGCCTCGTAGTGGCACGCGCCGTTCTTCGGGCCGAGCGGCACCAGAAAAAGCTCCAGCGCGCCGATCGCCGGATTTTCCAGGCGATAGATCGCCTGGGGCAGGATCGGCTTCAGGGGCCCGGCAAAGATGAGCGAGAAGGCCTGCCGGCTGAGGCTTTGGCCGAGCGGCTGGGCCTCCACCAGGACGAATTCCAGTGCCGATTCAGCGGTCGACACGGCGAAGGTCTCGTGCAACCGGGGGGTGAAGCTATCCAGCGCGAGGGTTTCGAGCGTCACAATCCTGGTTCCGTGGGGTTGCGAAAAGAGAATGAAATTAAGGCCAATGTGCCGTGATGCCGGCCGCGATCAAGTATTTAACCACATTAGTTAACTGCTTGTTAAATCTACCTTGTACGGCGAGGTAGCACAATGATAGGTTGCCTCACGGGAAATGATCGCACATTGGCCATGTGCGGTCGCGTCAGCGGCGCATGTCGATCAGCGACAGCAGTTGTGGCGCGATCACCCTTGTGGGTGTGGCCTCGGGAGGGACTATCCGATGTCGCAGTTCGGTGTGGGCCGTTTTGGCCAGAAAAACCCGTCCGCCACCGATGCTCCCGACAAGGCGAATACGCCCGAGAAGCCCAATACTTTCGCCCAGCCTAAGACGAGACGCGCCCTCGGCATCATGCAGCTCGAGCCGCGCATCATGTTCGACGGCGCGGCAGTCGCCAGCGTCGATCATCATGATTCCAGCGCGCCCGCGTCCGATGGCGCGGGCGCTGCGGCCGCCCCGGCGGCCGAGCACGCCGCCGATAACGGATCGAAGACCGCGCCGGCGGCGACCGCCCCGAATCAGACCAACGCGCCGGGCCCCAGCGACGAGAAGGCCACGCCGCCGACCGACGCCAGCCACACCGAGCCGGCCGCGACCCCGACCGCCCACGAAGTCGTCTTCATCGATTCCCGCGTGCCGGATCTCCAGACCCTGATCGCCGGTGTCGCGCCGGGCGTCGACGTCCATGTGCTCGATGCCGACCGCGACGGCGTGCAGCAGATCGCCGACTATCTGGCGGCGAATCACCTGACCGACCTGTCGGCGATCCAGATCGTGTCGCACGGCAGCCAGGGCGCGATTCAACTCGGTTCCACGGAGCTGAACGGGAACAATCTGGCCGAGCACGCGGCCGCGTTGGCCGATATCGGCGCGGCGCTGTCCGCCGACGGCGATATCGCGCTGTATGGCTGCGATGTCGCCTCACAGCAGGGTCAGCAGTTCATCGCGGCGCTGTCGGGCTACACCGGCGCCGACATCGCGGCGTCGACCGACGCGACCGGCCATACCGCGCTTGGCGGCAACTGGACCCTGGAAGCCACCACCGGCGCCATCGAGGCCGCAACGCCGTTCAGCGCCGCCGCCACGGCGTCCTACCAGCATGTGCTGGCCGATACGCTGACCACCACCCAGGTCACCATCCTGACCGGCGACACCGACGGCGACGGCGTCGTCGACCCGAACGAAACCGTCACCACCACGGTGACGATCACCAACAACAGCACCACGACCGCCGCGATCAATGTGCAGTTGAACGAGACCCTGGACCGCATGACGCTGGTGCCGGGCTCGGTGAAGATCACACCGATCGCGTTCAACGATTCCGGCGCCGCCTTTACGCTGACCGGCAACACGCCGATGACGTTCACGGCCGCCCAGTTGCTGGCCAACGACGTCGATCCGGATGGCCTGCAGACCAATCTTGTCGTCGACAGCGTCAGCAATGCCCAGCACGGCACCGTGTCGCTGCTTGCCGGCGTGATCACCTTTACGCCGGAACTCGGCTACGAAGGCACCGCGAGCTTCGAATATACGATCAAGGATTCGCAGGGTCTCAACAGCGTGTCGACCGGCGTCGTGACGCTGACCGTCACCGATCCGGTCTGGTACGTGGACGCGACCAACGGCAACGACTTCACCGGCGATGGCACCTACAACAACCCGTTCTCGTCGCTGGCGCCGATCAACACCGGCGGCTCGTTCGACACCGGCCTGCAGGGCGACGACATCAATGACACCATCTTTGTCTACGACCGCGGCGCCGCCGCCTACAACAGCGGCATCGCGCTGGAGACGGGCCAGCGGCTGTTCGGCGACGGCCATGCCTTCGTGGTCAACGGCCTGACCATCGGTGCGAGCACCAGCAACTCCATCATCAACAACGCAGCCGTCGGCGTCACGCTGGCGACCGGCAACACCATTGACGGCCTGACCATCAACGGCACGGCCAACACCGCGATCGGCATTTCCGATGGCGGCGCCGCGGTCGGCAATCTGACCATCACCAATACGTCGCTGACCGGCCAGGGCAAGGCGATCGACATCGACGAAGGCGGCAACCTCAACGTCACCATCGCCTCCCTCACGTCGACGAACTCGACGACCGAAGGCGTGCAACTCGCCGCGAGCGCCGTCGACGCACTGACCGGCAGTTTCACCGTCACCTCGGGCAGCGTCAGCGGTTCGACTGGCGCGGCATTGCTGATCGGCGATGGCGCGGGCGGAGCCAACACCGGCGGAGCGGTCGCGATCAGCTTCGGCGCCAGCCTCGCGGGCGGCACCGGCCGCACCGTCGATATCCAGGACCGCGTCGCAGGCGCCGGCAGCATCACGCTGTCCGGTGCGATCAATCATAACGTGGCCGGCCAGACCGGCATCGTGCTCGACGACAATGCCGCCGGCGCCATCACGTTCTCGAACACCACCAAGGTGGTCAACAGCGGCAGCGCGACGGCGGTCAGTCTCACCGACAATACCGGTGCGAACATCAACTTTATCAATGGCGGTCTCGATATCGACACCACCAGCGGGATCGGTTTCCTGGCGACCGGCGGCGGCATCATCAACGTCATCGGTGCGAACAACAGCGTGACCACGCAAACCGGCCGGATCATCAACTGGGACGGCGTCAGCGTTGGCGGCAGCGGCGTCTTGTTCAACACCCTGCAGTCGACCGGCACGGTGGCGGGCGATGCCATCTCGCTCAATAATGTCGATGGCGCCGGAAATACGTTCAGCGCCACCAACGTGACCATCGCGGCGACCAGCGGCGCCGTCAGCGACGGCATCGCGATCACCGGCGGCTCGGCGGCGAATTTCAGCTTTGGCACCACGACGATCGACGACACGGCCGGGCACGGCATCAACCTGAATGGCGCCAACGGCACCGTCAGCTTCAGCACGGTCAACATCGATGGCGCAGCCGGCGCGGGCATCTCCATCACCGGCAATACCAATACGGTGAGCGTCAACGGCGGCGGCATCGGCTCGTCCAACGATCCGGCCGGCCGGGGCGTCGACATCGACGGCGGCAGCGCCGATATCAGCATCGCGGCGTCGATCACTAAGACGACCGCGGGCAAGATCGTCGAAGTGACCAACCGCACCGCCGGGACCGTGACATTTTCCGGCACTTTGAACGCGTCCGGCGGGGTCGACAACGGCATCAACATCAGCGGCAATACCGGTGGCACCATCGAGTTCTCGGCCGTCGCCAATTCGATCAGCACC
>JAQGJU010000061.1 GCA_028290465.1 Xanthobacteraceae bacterium
GGGCTCCGGCCGGGGCTTCGGGCCCTTGGTGGGCTTGGCGCCGTCGGTCAGGAACTCGCTGCTGCGTACCAGCGTGAACCCCTGGCGGTGACCGCGCTGGCGGCGCGAATTCTTGCGCCGGCGCTTCTTGAAGGCGATGACCTTACGGTTGCGGCCCTGATCGATCACTTCGGCGGCGACGCTCGCCCCCGCAATGCTCGGAGCGCCGACAATCAGGTTGTCGCCGCCCAGCATCAGAACTTCCGCGAACGTGATGATTTCGCCCGGTTCGCCGGCTACTTTGTCGATCTTCAGTTTATCGTCTTCGGCGACGCGGTACTGTTTGCCGCCGGTTCGGATGACTGCGAACATCGTTTTTTCCTCGTGTTCGAGACCGGTCGTCGGACTATTCCGGACCGGCTTATTGACAGTCGGGGTGAGAATTGCGGCGCGTTGGCCGCAACTAAAGTTACGGCACGTTGGCCGCAACTAAAGCGCGCGGGACCTTTACGGACCCGCGCTGCGCGGCGTTTATGCTGCCACCCCGGGGCCCTGTCAAGGCAAAGTGGGCCATTTGACGGGCCTTTCTCGCCTTCAAGAGGTTAACGCCCTTACGTTCCGGCGCCTGTTCCGCTACCCTGCCACCATAACACAGGGCGGGACCACCCGCCCGGCGGGAAGAAACCAAAAAGGGCGGGAACCATGAGGCTGGGTTACGGGCTGCGTCCGGCGCTGGCCGGCGTACTGATGGCCGCGTTCACGCTGTCATTCGCGCAAGCCGAGGACTTCCCGTCCCGGCCCATCACCCTGGTGGTGCCGCTGGGCGCCGGCGGCGCCATGGACATCCTGGCCCGCACCTTCGGGCCGAAACTTTCGGAGCGCCTCGGCAAACCGGTGATTGTCGAAAACCGCACCGGCGGCGGCACCGTGATCGCCGCGCAATCGGTCGCGAAGGCGGCACCCGACGGCTACACGCTGCTGATCGCGCCGAGCGGCACCCTGACCACCAATGTCGCGCTGTACAAGAAGCTGTCCTACGACCCGAAGGATTTCGTGCCGCTGGTGCTGTACGCCAAGGTGCCGTTCGTGCTGGTGGTCACGCCGTCGCTGCCGATCCAGACCGTCGCGGATCTGATCAAATACGCCAAGGAAAAGCCCGGGCAATTGTCCTACGCGTCGACCGGCACCGGCGCGGCGCCGCACCTCGCCGGCGAACTGCTCAAGACCATTGCCGGCATTAATCTGGTGCATGTGCCCTACAAGGGCGGCCCGCCCGCGCTCAACGATGTCATCGGCGGCCACGTGCAACTGTTCTTCGCCGATCCGGCGATCTCGCCGCCGCTGATCCAGGACGGCAAGGTGCGGGCGCTCGGCGTCACATCGCTCAGCCGCGTCGGGGTGCTGCCCGATGTGCCGCCTTTGGCGGAAACCGGGCTGCCGGGCTTCGAAGCCGTGTCGTGGCACATGATCGTCGCGCCGGCCGGCACGCCGCCCGAGATCGTGAACCGCTTGCGCAATGAGCTGAAGGCCGTCATCGCGCTGCCCGAGGTGCAGGCCGAAATTACCAAGATCGGTCTCATTCCGGTCGACAGCCCGCCGGTTGACGAGCTCAAGCGCTTCCTCGACAGCGAGATCGTCCGCTGGGGCCAGTTGGTGCAGCAGGTCGGCATCGCCGGCTCGCAGTAACCCGCCTCACTTTCAAACTCGTCACCCGCCGGAGGCCGCATGACCGTCGGCGTCGAGCGCGCACAACGCATCGCCGGCCGCAATGCCGAAGCGCTGTTCAAACTCTAACTCTCACATCACCGCTTACTTGCCAGGGGAATACCATGGACCACACCGACCGCGAGCCGAAGCTGCTGCTGCCGTTCCTGCAACCGTTCTATGACCGGGTGATTCCACTCGCCTGGCCGCTGGTGCGCCTCGCCGTCGGCTGGGATCTGATCGTGCACGGCTACGGCAAGATCCTGCGCGGGCCGACCCAGCAGGCCGAAATCCTCGGCCGCGACGGGCTCAAATACGCGTATTTCTTCGCGCTGCTGCTGATCTTCACGGAGTTTGTCGGCGGTCTGTGCATCTCGGCCGGCCTGTTCACGCGGTTTTTCGCCGCCGTGACGGCCGTCGAGATGGGCTACCTCACGTTCCACCACTATTGGGGCAACGGCTTTTCCTGGCTCAACCGGGGCTACGAATACGTGCTGCTGTGGGGGATGGTGTCGCTGGCGATCGCCTTGCGGGGGGGCGGGCCGTACTCGCTGGACCGCAAGCTCGGCCGGGAGCTGTAGCCCTGGGTTTGTGGTGGGGCCTAGAGCGCGTCCAGCAAAAGTGGATACCAGTTTTGCGTCCGGACGCGCTCTAAATGTTTAGACCCGCGAGACCCTTGTTTCGTTAACCCGGCCCCGCTAAACAGTCGCCGACGCAGCGGGCGAACAGCCCGCATCGGCCCTTCCGGAGAGGTGGCTGAGTGGTTGAAAGCACCGCACTCGAAATGCGGCGTACGGGCAACCGTATCGGGGGTTCGAATCCCTCCCTCTCCGCCAGTTTTTAGCTCCTATCCCCCGCTGGAGCGCTGGGTCGCGCCGAATTTCCGGAAAGCGCATCCCCGTCGTCTGGCAGCATGCACTGGCTCACCAGTGACCGATGTGTTGAGGCAAACATGACGACATACTCCCTGAGCAAGTTGTTGCGCGAGGTGAACCGAAACCCGGATATCCGCGCGCGCTTCATGCAAGACGCCAAAGCCGTCTCCATGGAATTTGATCTGACGCCTGAAGAGCGGGAAGCCGTCGTCAGTCGCGACATCGGCGCGCTTTACCGCTTCGGCGTTCATGGCCTGATACTTCGGCCATTTACGATCATTCATAACGTCAGTGAACCCGACTATCTGACGGCGATCAGGAGCTAATGCATGACCATCGTGTACGCTTGCGCAGGCAGCCATGCCCCGGGAATGAGGGCGTGGCCGGACAAAGCGCCTGAAGCGCAATTCAGCAATATCGTGGCCTCTTGGGATGTGTTGCGGGATGGCATTCGGGAATCGAAGGTCGATGCGCTCATTGTGCTCACTTCTGAACACTGGGCGAACTTCTTTCTCGATCACATCAGCCCATTCACCATAGGGCTGGCGGAAACGTTCGACGGGCCGGTGGAGCCTTGGCTCGGGGTCGCGAAGGCGAAAGTGCCGGGAAGCCCGGCGATCGCAGAAGCCTTGTTGAAGGGATGCGCGGACGAGGGCTTCGACCTCAGCTTCTGTCATGAGATGAAGTTCGACCACGGCACAATGGTGCCCTTGAGCTTTCTGACCCCGGAAATGAATGTTCCGGTCATTCCCTTATTTTTCAATACGCTTGCGCCGCCGCGTCCGTCTGCATCGCGATGTGTGGCTCTGGGGCGCGCTGTAGGCCGTGTCGCACAAGCATTGCCTGAGCGCGTGGCAATTATCGCGACGGGAGGGCTGTCCCACGATCCAGGCGAGCGTAACCACGGCGTCATCGATGAACAGTTCGACGCCAAGTTCATCGAGGCGATGACGACCAACAATCTCAAGCAGCTCGCCAGCTATGTCGATCAGGATTTGATGGCGGCGGGCGGCGGAACGCCGGAGTTGCTGGCGTGGCTCGCGCTCGCCGGCGCCATGGAAGGCAAAAGCGCGCGCAGTCTTTGCTATGAGCCGGTGAAGGCCTGGGCGACCGGGATCGGCATGGTCGAATACGAACGGGCCAACTGACGGCAAAAGAGCCGTCGAATTGTTGTGCGGTTAGGGGCGAGTGATGAGTGAGCAGGAAATCGCATTCCGGTCCGATGGTCTGACGCTGCAGGGCAGACTGAGTGTGCCAGCCGGCGAGCGTAAACATCCGGCAGTCATCATTCTGCACGGTTTCGGTAGCCATATGGATGCTGGAAATGTGCGTCAGCCCGCAGCGATGCTGCAGAAGCTGGGCTATGCCACGCTCAGGTTCGATATGCGTGGCTGCGGCGAGAGCGAAGGCGAACGCGGCAATTTGATCTGCCTTGAGCAGGTTGAAGACACGAAAGCAGCCGTGACGTTCCTGCTCAACGATCCGCGCATCGATCCCGCGCGCATCGCCGTGATGGGCAGCAGCTTCGGCGCCGCCGTCGCGGTCTACACGACGGCCACCGATCCGCGTGTCGCGGCGGTGATATCGGCGTCCGGCTGGGGCCATGGCGAACGCAAGTTCAAAGGGCAGCACAGCGAGCCCGGCAGCTACGACCGGTTCGTCAAAATGCTGGACGAGGCCAAGCAGTACGCGGCGCAAACCGGCCAGAAGAAAATGGTGCCGCGGTACGAGATCGTGCCAATCCCGGCTGGGCTGAGAACGCATGTGATCGACAAATCGATCCAGACTTTCACGGCCGATACGGCGCAAAGCATGTTTGATTTCCGGCCAGAGGATGTTGTCGAGCGTATCGCGCCGCGACCTGCGCTCTTTCTGCACAGCTCCTCCGACTCCGTGACGCCAGTTGAGCAGTCCATGGCGATGTGGAGCAAAGCCGGTCAGCCGGCAGAGCTACATCTTTTCGCCGACACCGATCATTTCATGTTTGCCGAAGAAAACGTTCGGCCGCGGAATGTTGTTGCCGATTGGCTTGGCCGTTTCTTTCCAGTTCGGGCTTAGTCGAACGAACAGGCGGACCCAGGCGGGGAATGAATGTGACCGGGCATATCTCCGTCAGTGTCGACGAGCTGAAGCGTCTCGCCGCGTCGTATCTTTGCCGTCATGGCATGAGCGAAGCGGATGCTTTGATTGTCTCGAACGTGTTGGTGTGGGCGGATATTCGTGGACACGAGTCGCACGGCGTGTCGCGGGTGTTGCGATATAGCGAGTTCATAAAAAGGGGCGACCTCGATCCGACGGCTAAGCCAGAAGTCGAGATGTCGTTCGGGGCGTTGCTGAAGATCAACGGTCGCCGAGCCGCCGGACCGGTGGCGATGGAGTTTGCGGTCGAGCAAGGTCTGAACGCCGCGCGTGCGACGGGAATTGCGTGGACGTCGGTCGCTCAAACGACCCATACGGGGCCGCTTGGCTTCTATGTCGAACGCATTGCGCGCGAAGGCATGGTCGGGATCGCGTTTGCCGCAGGTACACCCCTGATGGCCTACCACGGAAGCATCGCAGGTAGCGTTTCGACGTCGCCTCTGGCGATCGGCGTCCCCATGGAAAACGAAGCGCCTTTCGTGCTCGATATGGCGACCAGCATCGCGGCCCATGGCAAGTTGCGAGAAGCCGAGGCCAATAAGACCGCAATTCCGAACAACTGGGCCCTGGACAAAGACGGCTTGCCGACCACGAATCCCGGCGAGGCGAAGTGGATGCTGCCGTTGGGCGGTCCGAAGGGCTCCGGGCTGGCACTGGCTTTTGAACTGATCTGTTCGATCGGCGGCGGCGTTCCGATTTTGCAGAAGGCCTTGCGAGGGACCTCGCCACACGTCCAGAACGCTGCGATCTGCATCGTGGACATCGGCCGACTGAGATCGCTGGATGACTTTCAATCGGATGCCAGCGACTTGAAGGATCTGATCAAGGCGCTGCCGAAGGCGCCGGGCGTCTCTGAAATCCTGATGCCGGGGGAGCGGGCTTCTGCGCTTGCCCGACAGCGCACCAAAGACGGCCTCTCGATGCGGAAGAAACTCATCGATGCGCTGGGCTCTGCATCACCTGAGAACTAGTCGCTGACTGAATACAAATAAGAACGCAAACTAAGGAGGAATGCACATGCGGGTATCTTGGATCTATGGGCTGCGTTGTTTTGCGGCGTCCGCATTGCTCGCGCTGTCCGCGCAAAATTCCCATGCGCAGGGATATCCGAACCCGAGCAAGCCGATCAGCATGACGGTGAATATCGCTGCGGGCGGCGTGGGCGACGTTATTGCCCGCGTGTTTGCCGCGAAGCTTGGGGAAAGCGACAACGTCAAAATGGTTGTCGAAAACAAGACGGGCGGCGGCGGCATTATCGGCGCGCAAACCGTCGCAAGGTCACCGGCGGACGGCTATTCCCTGCTGACGACCCATGGAGGGGCGATCACGGTGATGCCGTTCCTGCAACATCTCAACTACGATCCGAAAACGGATCTGGTCCCGGTCGTTCACCTCCTCTCGGCGCCCAGCGTTCTGGTGGTGCACTCATCGGTCCCGGTGAAAACGGTGAACGAACTCATCGCCTACGCGAAAGCCAATCCAGGCAAGCTCGCCTACGCGTCCCAAGGTGTCGGCGCCACCGGCCACTTGGCCGGCGAAATGCTGAGGCTCGAAACGGGAATCGATATCGTTCACGTGCCGTATCGCGGCGCGGCGCCGGCGATGCAGGATCTGGCAGCCGGCAACGTGCAAGTGATGTTTTCACTGTACTCGTCGGTCCAGCCCCTCATTGAACAAGGAACGCTGCGCATCCTGGGCGCGGCCACCAACGAACGTGTCGCGTTCCTGCCCGACGTCCCGACTCTGCGTGAGCAGGGCCTTCAGCTTGAAATGTCGGCCTGGTTCGGCCTGTTCGCGCCGGCCTCGACGCCGCCGGAGGTTGTCACCTGGCTGAATCAGCGCGCCAACGCGTTGCTGAAGAACCCCGAGGTGCAGGCACGCTTCGCCAAGCAAGGCGCCACGCTGCCGCTCGGCACGCCGGAGGAGTTTGGCCAGTATGTCAAAGCGGAGAGCACCAAGTTCGAGTCGGTGATCCGACGCTCGAAAATCACGTTGAGCAATCCGTAGGGGCGCGCGGCTTGGGACAGAAAATACAAGCTGAGCGTCGGGGCTGGTGGTGCGGCCAAGTCAAACTTTTACGCGCCACCAGCTTCCTCGAAGCCAGCCATCCGCGGCGGTGCCATCAGCTCACCTCCACCCCATCCCCGGTGCGACGTGCTTCAAGATCGCCTCGATCACATGCGCGTTATAGTCGACGCCTAACTGATTGGGCACGGTCAGCAGCAGGGTGTCGGCCTCGGCAATGGCGTCATCGGCCTTGAGCTGTTTGATGAGGGCGTGGGGCTCGGCCGCGTAGCTGCGGCCGAAGATCGCGCGGGTGTTCTCGTCGATATAGCCGACCTGATCCGACTCCTCGCGCCCATGTCCGAAATAGGCGCGGTCTCGGTCGTCCACGAGGGCAAAGATGCTGCGGCTGACCGAGACCCGGGGCTCGCGCTTGTGACCGGCCTCCTTCCAGGCGGCCCGGTACGCCCGGATTTGCGCGGCCTGTTGCACGTGAAACGGTTCTCCGGTCTCGTCGTTCTTGAGCGTCGAGCTCTGCAGGTTCATGCCAAGCTTCGCCGCCCAGACCGCGGTGGCGTTCGAGCTGGCGCCCCACCAGATGCGCTCGCGCAGGCCTTCCGAAACAGGCTCAATGCGGAGCAGGCCGGGCGGATTTGGGAACATGGGCCGCGGATTCGGCTTGGCGAAGCCTTGGCCGCGCAACAGGTCGAAAAACACCTCCCCGTGACGCCGTCCCATAGCGGCGTCGTCCTCGCCTTCCGCCGGCTGAAAGCGGAAATGGCGCCAACCATCGATCACCTGCTCGGGCGAGCCCCGGCTGATGCCGAGCTGAAGGCGTCCGCCGGCGATCAAATCGGCCGAACTCGCGTCCTCGACCATGTAGAACGGGTTCTCGTAACGCATGTCGATGACGGCGGTGCCGATCTCGATCCGGCTGGTCTTGGCGCCGACCGCCGCGAGCAGCGGAAACGGGGAGGCCAACTGGCGGGCGAAGTGGTGGACGCGGAAGTAAGCCCCGTCCGCCCCCAATTCCTCGGCGGCGACGGCCAGATCGATGGATTGCAGCAGCGCATCCGCCGCGGAGCGGGTCTGCGATTGCGGCGAGGGCGTCCAATGCCCGAACGACAGGAAACCGATCTTTTTCATTCTGGCCTTCTATGGATGCCCGATGCGTTTGCGACGCCGGATGTAATGGCTGCCGCACGTTGCCGCTATAGGGCGGCATAATGGTGCCAGGGCACGCCGCTGTTACCGCTTAAAGGACTGCTGCCCTCGGCCGCTATAGGCTGGCCAAATGGCCGGCATGTCGAAAGGGTATTGGAGCCGCACGGGAGCGTTGTGTAGAGCCGTCTGGACCGAACAGGAAACCGTCCATGGGCTTCGAAGATCCGTCTCTCACGCTGAGCATCGCTGGCGCGCGCCCGATCGTCATCAAGCGGGTCGATGCCATTCCGGTGGCTTTGCCGCTGAGCCAGCCGATGAAGATGGCTCACCTCACCATCACGACGGCCGACAATCTGCTCGTTCGGATCGAGAGTGAGGACGGCGTCGTTGGCTGGGGCGAAGCCGCCTCGGCGCCGAGCCTGACCGGCGAGACCCAGGCCGGCATGGTGGCCACGGTGCGCGACTGGATGGCGCCGGCCCTGATCGGGCAGGACGCGCGCTTGCGCGCGGCCCTGATGCGGCGCCTGTCCCGTGCGGTCTATGCCGCGACCGGCTCAAAGTCAGCCATCGAGTTGGCGTTGACCGATCTCGTTGCGCGCACGCTGTGCGTGCCGATGGCGCTTTTGCTGGGCGGCCTGTTTCGCGACAGCGTCGAGCCGATGTGGCTCCTTGGCGGCGGCAGCGCGGACAAGACGGTCGAAGAAGCACGCCGCAAGAAAGACGAGGGCTACACCTTCTTCAAACTGAAAGCGGGCATCCGGCCGGTCGAAGAAGAAGCCGCCTGCGCCGTCGCCGTTCGCCGCGCCGTCGGCGATGCCATGAAGATTTGCGCGGATGCGAATTCCGGCTTCACGGCCGCATCGGCGCGCCGATACATCGCGCAATCCACCGATGCGTCGTTATTGTTCTTGGAGCAGGCTTTGCCCGCCAGCGAGCTGGATGCGCTGACGGCTTTGGCGAGAGAGTCTGCTATCCCGCTCTGCTCGGATCAGAGCGTGCATTCGATCGCTGACATTGCCGTGCACGCGGACCGTGGCGTGCGTGGCGTCGCGCTGAAGCTGCTCAAGTTCGGCGGCATCGAGCCGACTCTGAAAGCCGCCGCGCTTTGCGAAGCGCGCGGCATCAACATGGTCATTGCGGCCAAAATCGCCGAATCGAGCATCGCGTCGGCCGCCATGGCGCATGTCGCCTGCGCCGTGCCGCTGATCGACTGGGGTGTCAGCCTCACGCACGTCTATTTGGCCGAAGACGTCGTCAAAACGAAATTGGTCATGCGTGACGGCCGTGTCGCGCTGCCGGATGGCCCGGGTTTCGGCCTGACGGTCGATGAGGCGGCTGTCGAGCGTTGCCGCGTGCGCGCGCTCAGCTAGGACCTAAAGAAAAGCTATTGCGGGCCTCGATCTCCCGCGTCACGCTTCGGATCATCTCGGCCGTGGCTTCGGTGGCAGATGTAACCGTGCGGCCCTCTGAAGCGGCGATCACCAGCTGTCGCTGGATGCTGCCGTCGAGCAGGCGATGGGCATCCACCAGTTTCATGGCGTGGTCGCGCCGTGTGATCGAGTACGGCAGGATGGTCGCGCAACTGCCGTCCTGCACCATCAAGCGGATGGTCTCAAGGCTGTTCAGCACCATTTCGGCCTCAAGTGTCACGCCGTGCGGCGAGAGCAGCATGTTGCACATGGTGCGAATGGCTTCGGTAAGGACGAGTGGGGTGGACAGTAATTCCTTCGACGAGACGGGCCCTTTCTTGCGCCGTTGCCCCGGCGGCGTGACGAGCACCATTTCCTCGCACACCAACTGATCGGCAATGAGCAGGCGGCTTGGCGCGATGTCGGCGGTCACTGCCAGATCGAGCTTGCCGGACCGCAGCCACTCCGGCAGCACGATGCTGCCACCCGGCACGATCTCAAGTTGAACGGCCGGGCATTCGGTTCGCATGCGGGCGATCAGCAACGGGAGCAGCACCGGGCACAGTGTCGGCGGCATGCCGAGCACGACTTTGCCGGATGGCACCTGGCGCATCGCGCTCACGTCATGGGTGGTGCGATCGACGTCACGCAGGATGCGCGTGGCGCTGTCGAGGAGCCGCTGGCCGGCCTCGGTCAGGCGCACGCCCCTGTTGATGCGCGTAAATACCGGGACGCCGAGGTGGTCCTCAAGCTTCTGCATGTGCCGCGTCAGCGACGGTTGCGCGATGCCGAGTGCCATTGCGGCGCGTGTAAAGCTGCCGAGCTCGGCGATATGCACGAAATAGCGGAGATCTCTCAGTTCCATCTTGGTATGTTATATTTCCATAGCTCGGATACAACAATGATATTTGTGTATGGGAGTGCCTCCGCTTAGAAACCCCCTCATGCGTGGCGTCCGTGGCGCCGGCAGACGTTTTTCTTTGCTCGTCCGAGGGGCCTTATGCGGGAAGTCTTCGTTGCGCGTGAATCCGAGATCGCCGAGGGAGATCGGCGGATCGTCATCGACGGCGATGTCGAAATCGGCGTGTTTCAGGTCAAAGGCGAATTCGTCGCTTGGCGAAACGAGTGTCCTCATCAAGGCGGGCCGGTTTGCCAGGGCAAATTGATGAGAGGCTGCGAAGAGCGGCTCGATGATCAATTGCGGAGCCTCGGTATTCATTATCGCGAAGGCTCGATGCACCTCGTTTGCCCATGGCACGGCTTCGAGTTCGATGCGCGCACGGGCAAACACGCCGGCTACGACCGGATTCGCCTTGCGCCGTATACGGTCAATCGTCGCGATGGAGATGTTTATGTCGTCCTCGAAGCCTGAGGCCGCGGCCGTTCAGCGTCTCGAAGATGCGGTCAATACCGCTTTTGCGGCGGCAAGTGAGTTGCTGGCCAAGGATGCCACCGCGGCGGTTTCGGACGATGTCGTTCAGCGTTTGCTGACCGTCGGTACCAAGCTCTACGCGCGCAAAGCCGAGCTTGAACGGCGCAACTTCGAGCCACTCGTTCCGCAGAGTATCACCGCCACAGACGCCGTGACGGTGATGAGCGGGATGCTGGATTCGGTGAACCTGACCACTTTCGACCTGTCGATGTGGGTCGATGGCCGGCCACGTTGATCGTCAACATTTAACGAATGAAACGACCGGATCGCGTCATGAAAACTCCGACGATCAAGCCGCAAGATCTTGCGATCATCACCGACAAGACCGACTCGTATGAAATTCTGGCGCGGGCCAAAAAGCAGGCGGCCGAACGCAAGCTTGAAGACTATTTCATCGTCGACGTCGACTCGCATATCGGCGACGCGGCGGCTTGGCCCGAGGTGCTTAAGTTCGTTGAAAACGAGACGATCCGTGACGCTGCCTCCTTCTTCAGCGGCGGGACCGGGCGCGGCGCTTTTCTGAACGATACGCCCGGCATGCAGAATCAGCATGTCGGCGGGCGCATTCCGCACGGCTCGCATCTCAAGGAGCCGATCGAAGATAAGAGCGTGCCGCGCGAAGTCGCGCTGTCGCGCAAGGCGATCGACTGCCTCGGTCTCGACTATCAGGTCTTTTTCCCAAGCGCATTGCTGTTCCTGGGCATGCATCCGGTTCGCGAAATGGAGGTCGAGCTATCGCTCGCCTATAACCGCTGGATCGTCGAAAACGTGCTGCCGCACGAGCCGCGCATGAAGGCGATGATCTATCTGCCGTTCAACACGCCGGAGGCCGCCGAAGCGATGGTCAAGCGCTTCCTGGGCAAGCCGGGCGTCGCCGGCTTCCTGGTGACCAGCACGCGCAATCAGCCGGTGCATGCCAACGAATACATGCGCCTCTATGCGATGCTCGAAGAAGCCGGGATGCCGCTCGGCTTCCACGCCCATCACAACTGGAACAACGAGTATACCCGGCAGCTGAATCGCTTCTTGTCGATGCACGCGCTGTCGTTCGTGCTGAGCAACATGGTTCACCTGACCAACTGGGTAGTGAACGGTCTGCCGGAGCGCTTCCCCAAGCTGAACGTGATGTGGATCGAAAGCGGTCTGGCCTGGGTGCCGTTCCTGATGCAGCGCCTCGACCATGAATATCTGATGCGCGTGTCCGAGGCCCCGCTGCTCAAGCGCCTGCCGAGCGATTACATGCGCGAGATGTTCTACACGATGCAGCCGATGGAGGCGACGAACCTCAAGCTGCTCGAAGGCACGTTCGAGGCGATCAATGCCAGCACGCAGTTGCTCTATGCGTCGGATTGGCCGCACTGGGATTTCGACACGCCGGCCCGCCTTTACGATCTGCCGTTCCTCGACGACAAGAGCAAGCGCAACATTCTGGGTCTGAATGCCGCGCGGATATTCAATCTCGATGTGCCGGCGCGCTATCAGCGTCCGACGAATATTGCGGCAGAGTAATCGAAGCGACGCGTACACGACCAAGTAAAAAGCCGCGATGTCTATCTGCGGCAGGGGAGGAGCTAAAATATGAAGCGTATGAGTTTGGTGCTGGCTGCGTCGGTTGCAATCATCGGTGCGATGGCCGGAAACGCGCTGGCGGCGGATGACTATCCGGTCCGGCCGGTTACCTTGATCGTTCCCTATCCGGCGGGCGGCGGATCCGATGCGATGGCGCGTCAGGTCGCCGAGCGCCTCGGCGAAGCGCTCGGCAAGCGCATCATTATCGAAAACTATGGCAGCGGCGGCGGTACGGTCGGCACGCGGATGGCCGCAAAGGCGAAGCCGGACGGCTATACGCTGCTGCTCGGACACACCGGCACGATATCGATCAATCCCACGCTCTATACCAATCCGGGTTACGACCCGGAGAAGGACTTCGTGGCGATCGGCACGATTGCCCGTATTCAGCTGGCGCTGGTCGTGCACCCGTCGTACCCGGCCAAGACGGTCGCCGACTTTATCAAGATGGCGAAGGAAAAACCTGGCGAACTGCCGATGGGCGCTTCCGCCATCGGCACCGGCTCATATATGTCGGCGCAGCTGTTCACAGCAATGACCGGCATCAAGGTCAATATTGTTGCGTATCGCGGACTGGCGCCGTTCCTGACCGATCTTCTCGGCGGTCACGTGCCGGTCGGCTTCAGCGTGATCCCGCCGGCTTACAGCAATATCCAGGGCGGCAACCTGCGGCCGCTGGCGGTCAGCAGCTCCACGCGTCTCTCATCGATGCCCGACGTGCCGACCGTGGCCGAAGCCGGCGTGCCGGGCTTCGAATCGTCCGTCATATACGGGGTATTGGCGCCGGCGGGCACGAGCCCGGACATTGTCGCGAAGGTGAACAAGGCGCTCCAGACGGCGATGAAGAACAAGGATGTCTTCGAGCAGGTTGTCAAAGAAGGCGGCGATCCGTTGTTCATGTCTCCGGATGAGTACAAGGAGCAACTGGCGACGGACTCGAAAAAGTGGTCGACCCTGATCAAGAAGCTCGAACTGAAAATCGAAAACTAGAGACGGCGTGACCGCCGGCTGCGTGCGCGCAGCGCCGCTCGACTAAATCGCATGATCTTGTCTGCCTGCTTCGAGAGCGACGAAATGCTCTCGAAGCGCAGCCTTCGGGCACTGTCCGGGGATCTGGATTCCAGGGCAATAAGCGCATAGGGTTATGCTACCGAGGTAGGGCCGGGCTCGAGCCCGAGTGCTGACCCGTACCCGGCGACGGGAACGATGCCTTGGATCCGCGATAGGTTCAGGGAGATCGGCGACAACTCCCCGTCGGCCATCGACGACGCGGAGACGGCTAACGCGCTACGGCGGCATCGGCAACACCCATTCCGCACCGCCGGGTTCGAGTTCGTCCGCGGCTCAAGGATGTCCGCGGGCGCGGGTTGCGACCTGTAGGCCAGGATTGAAACCGGGGGAAAATCGCCCGGCACAGGGCGAACCGGAGGACGATGCCATGCCGCCACGAGATCGTCGCTGCGATCGAGTTGGCCGGTATACCGCCATCGCTGCCCTCGTGGTCGCGCTGGTCGCGATAGGTTACCCGAGTGCACGGGCGGCCGATCCCATCAAGATCGGTTTTTCGATGCCGTTGACCGGCGGCCTGGCCTCCGAGGGCCAGGGCATCATCGTCACCTATCAGTTGTGGCGAGAAGAGATCAATGCGAAGGGGGGTCTCCTCGGCCGCCCGATCCAGCTCGTCTATTATGACGACCAGAGCAATCCGTCACTCGTGCCAGGCATCTACGCCAAGCTATTGGACGTCGACAAAGTCGACCTCCTGCTCTCGAGCTACGGCACCAACCTGACGGCCCCCGTGCTCCCGGTGGTGATACCGCGCAAGCGCGTGCTCATGAGCCTGTTCGCCCTGGCCGTCAACGACGAGTTCAACTATCCGTATTACTTCTCGATGTTCCCCGGCGGGCCCGATGGAGTCCGCGAATTCTCGCGCGGCTTCTTCGAGATCGCCGCGGCGCAGAAGCTCAAGACGGTTGCGATCACGGGCGCGGACTCGGACTTCGGCAAGAAAGTCCTGCGCGGCGCCCACGACAACGCGCTCAAGATGGGCTTCAAGATCGTTTACGAGCGCAGCTATCCGCCGTCGATGATCGATTTCCTGCCGCTGCTGCGCGCCATCCAGGCCACCAGACCGGATGTCATCTTCGTCGCATCCCATCCGACGCACACGGTAGGCATCATCCGTGGTGCCCATGAGATTCGCCTGCGCGCTGAGATGTTCGGGGGCGGCATGGTCGGTGTCCAATTTGCAACGATTAAGGCCCAGCTCGGAGAGCAGCTCAATGGCATCGTCAACTACGACTACTACGTACCGGAACCGACGCTGCCCCTCGCCGGCATCGATGTGTTCCTCAAGGGCTACCACGCCAAGGCCGAAGCGGGCGGGATGGACGCGCTCGGCTTCTTCGTGGCTCCCTTCGCCTACGCCAACCTGCAGGTGCTCGAACAGGCCGTCACCGCGACCGGCACCGTCACCGATCAGCAGAAGCTGGGCGAGTATCTCAAGGCCAACAGCTTCAAGACCATTGTCGGCGACATCCGTTTCGCTCCCAATGGCGAATGGGCGGTGCCGCGGGTGCTGCAGACGCAATTCCAGAACATCAAAGGCAACAGCCTCGAGCAATTCAAGCGCGCTGGAACCCAGGTGATTCTCTACCCGTCCGAATTCGCCTCCGGGACACTTCACGTTCCGTATGCGGCGGCGGTGCGGTGAAAGCTGGTCTGCAACGCACTCCATCGGCGCTGGTGACCTTTGGAGCGCGCGACTGGGCCGTTCGTGTGAACGCGGAGCCGCCAATGAACTTCTGGCTCGCAGGCGACGGCGCTGGCTGCCTCGCGTTAGTATGCGAGGATGGTGAGCGCCTCCTCTGCAGGGGATGGCGTGATGACGGTGACGGCAATCGCACCGCCGTACTGGCCGTCCTTTCCGCCTTGGAACACCCCACGCCGGGCCTCGTTGATCGGCTGGCTCACGAATACGGATTGAAGGATGAACTGGACGGCCGATCGGCGGTGCGGCCGCTGGCGCTCGTGCGCGAACACGGGCGGACCATGCTGCTGCTCGAGGACCCCGGGGGCCAATCGCTCGCAGAGATTCTCGGCCAACCCATGGAACTGGGAAAGTTTCTGCGCATCGCCGCCGGTCTGGCGACGGCGCTTCGCCAGCTGCACGAATGTGGTCTCATCCATAAGGACATCAAGCCGTCCAATGTGCTCGTCAATTCCACCACCGGGCAAGTCTGGCTGACTGGCTTCGGGATCGCGTCGCGCCTTCCGCGGGAGCGTCAGTCCCGTGAACCTCCCGAACGGATCGCCGGGACGCTCGCCTATATGGCGCCCGAACAGACCGGACGAATGAACCGCTCGATCGATTCCCGGAGCGACCTTTATTCTCTCGGGGTTACCCTGTACGAAATGCTCACCGGCGGCCTGCCCTTCACGGCCTCGGATCCGATGGAATGGGTCCACTGCCATATTGCGAGGCAGCCGGTGCCGCCCGCCGAGCGCTTGAAGGATTTGCCGGCGCCGGTCTCTGACATCGTCTCGAAGCTGCTCGCCAAGACCGCCGAGGAGCGCTACCAGACCGCCGCCGGGGTCG
>JAQGJU010000086.1 GCA_028290465.1 Xanthobacteraceae bacterium
CGTTCCGTTGTTTCAGGAACAGGCCATGCGGCTCGCGATCGATGCGGCGAAATTCACGCCTCCGGAAGCAGATCGGTTGCGTCGCGCCATGGCAACGTTCAAACGCTCGGGGACGATTCAATTTTTCGAAAAGAAATTTATCGATGGCATGAGCAACCGGGGTTACGACCGCGCCTTCGCGGTTCGTTGCTTCGATCAGATCAAAGGCTTCGGCGATTACGGCTTTCCGGAGAGTCACGCCGCGAGCTTTGCGTTGCTGGTTTATGACTCGGCCTGGCTGAAGTGCCATTACCCGGATGTGTTCGCGGCGGCGCTGCTTAACGCACAACCGATGGGTTTCTATGCGTCGGCACAGATCATCCGCGACGTGCGCGAGCACGGTGTCGAAGTGCGGCCCGTCGATCTCCATCACTCCGAATGGGACAACACGCTGGAGCCGGGACCGCACGCGGGTGCGCGCGTGCATAGCCTGCACCAAGAGATGGCGGGTGTCATCAAGACGACGCATGCGGTTCGTCTCGGCATGCGCGAAATCAAAGGCATGAAGGAGGAAGACGCGAAGCTGATCGTCGCAAAGCGGCGCGACGGCTACGACTCGATCCGCGATGTCTGGCTGCGCACCGGCCTTGATCCAAGCGTTCTAGAGCGCCTCGCCGATGCCGATGCGTTCGGCTCGCTCGGCCTCACCCGGCGTGAGGCGCTATGGGCCGTCAAGGCGCTCGGACGCGTCGGCGACCAGGACGACGATCTGCCGTTGTTTCAAAATGGCGCCGCGACGCCGCTACTTTCTTTCTTGCAAGAAGAATCGACTGCGAACCATCCCATCGCCATTCACGCGCAGAAGGAAGCCGAAGTGCTTCTCCCGCCGATGCCGATCGGCGAGGAAGTCGTGAACGACTATCGCTTCCTGCGGCTGTCATTGCGCGCGCATCCGGCGCAGTTTCTACGCGGCGATCTTGCCGCCCGGCGCATCGCCACCAATGACACATTGCGCGCCAGCAAATCCGGCACGCGCGTGTCCGTCTCCGGTCTCGTCACCTGCCGGCAGCGGCCGGGCTCGGCTAAAGGCGTCGTGTTCCTGACCATCGAGGACGAGACGTCCGTCGCCAATATCATCGTCTGGCCGGCCATGATGGAGCGCTTCCGTCCGGTGGTGCTGGGCGCGCGCTACATCGCGGTCACCGGCCGCATGCAGCAGGAGGCCGGCGTGATCCATGTGGTGGCCGAACGGCTGGAGGATCTGACTTTTCTGCTGACCCGGCTGGCGGACGGATCGGCGGCCGGGAATCTCACCGAGATGCCCGAACTCGCCGCCGATCTCGACGTCCATGCACGCGGCACCGCCCACGCGCCGACCCGGCGCGGGCGGTAGAGCTTTTTCGATCTTAGATGGCATGCTCGGCGCCGCTTTCCCTCTCCCCGCAAAAGCGGGGAGAGGGTGACTTCCGAGCGAAGCGAGGAAGTCGGGTGAGGGGCCGATGCTGAGCAAGCGGCACGCGCGCCCCTCACCCGGCTCGCATAAGAACGCTCGCCACCCTCTCCCCGCAAAAGCGGGGCGAGGGAGTGCGCAGCATTCGCGGCAACTTCCGAACTTAATTTCGCGCGGAAGCTAATGTGTTCTCACATCGGCGGGGTCAGGCCGTCGCGGCCGACCGAGATGTTCGGCGCCTGATAGGAGCCATCGGCCTGCTTGCGCGCGCCATTGATCATCACCTTGGCGCCGGGCTTGAGCTCATCCTTGGTGCCCGGCAGATAGGTCACAATCGGAATGCCCGCCGGCACGATGATCTTCTTCTCACCGTCCTTGTATTTCAAGGTCAGCACCTCGCCATCGACGCTGGCCACCCGGTTGTCGACCGCCGCGTTGGTCATGGTGCTGCCGGGCACATTGTCCCACTGACTAAAACCTTCACCGGTGCCGCGCATCGTTTCCGGGAAAATGTGAATGTGCATCGCCTTCTGGCTGCCGTCGGGCTGCGGCATCGCCGAGACGCCGATATAGGAACCGGCCTTCACATCGGCAAGCGTCACCGCCACGATGCCGCGCACGGTTCCGGTATCGGTCAGCTTCACCACCATGCTGGCGCCGTCGCGGGCCTTTACGGTGATGGCCGCGCCGTCGACCTGCTCGATGGTGCCGCGGATGCGGATCGGCCGGTCGGCCGCGCCGGGCACCGGCGCCATTCCTTGCGGTGCCATCCCCTGTGCCGAAGCCGCGCTGGTGGCGGCGACCGCCAGTAGCATCGCCAGCCCGCAGGCTGCCAGAATATCCCGTGTGGTACGTTTCATATGATCTCTCCCGAAATGAAGCCGCGCCGAAACAAGCGGATGGCCGGTCTGAGCGAACAACCCCGCCGGGTCTACCCTATTCCGGGCCGATCACGGCTATTTGCGCACGTCCTTTCGCAAATCCGCCTCGACCAGCGCCCGCAATTCCGGCGTCACCTCCGGACGGACGCCGAACCACAATTCGAAACCATGTACCGCCTGATGCAGCAGCATGCCGAGGCCATCGGCGGTGCGCAGCCCGCGTTCGCGGGCGGCCGCCAGCAGCTTGGTTTCCAGCGGCGTATAGACGATGTCGGCCACCACCGCGCTCGGCTGCAGATGGTCGAGTGGGAGCTCGATATCGCCCTGCCCGGTCATGCCGAGCGAGGTGGTATTGACCAGGAGGTCGGCGACGCCCAGCAGGCCTGACGCTTCCTCCCAACGCACCGGATTGATGCCTTTGCCGAACCGTTCACGGAATTCTTCGGCCCGCGCCAACGTGCGGTTGGCGACATGGATGCGCTCGACGCCGCGCTGCACCAATGCATAAACGACCGCCCGTGCGGCGCCACCGGCGCCGAGCACCAGCGCGCTGTCGAGACCGCGGTCCCAGCTTCTGCACGACGCATTGAGGTTCTCGACAAAGCCCTCGACGTCGGTATTGGTCGCGTGCAGCGTCTTGCCGTCGAACCACAGCGTATTGGCGGCGCCGACCGCTTCGGCGCGATCGTCGGGCTCGGACAATGCCAGCGCCGCTTCCTTGTGCGGCAGCGTGACATTGGCCCCGACATAGCCCTTCGACGCTAGATTGCGGACGAAATCCTCGAACGCTTCCGGCGGCACCGCCTCGCGACGATATTCGCCCTCGATGCCGTGCTGCTTGATCCAATAGTTGTGAATCAGCGGCGAGCGCGAATGCCCGGCCGGCCAGCCGATGACGCAGGCTGCGCGCGATGTGTCGCTCATGAAGATCGCTTCCGTACGGTCGCCGGGCCGGGGCAGATCATCAGGAATATCCAGGCGTCGAGCCGCCATCGACCGAGATCGCAGCCCCGATGATGTGGCGCGCCGGGGCGCTGCACAGGAACACGGCGAGCGCGGCAACGTCCTCCGGCTGGCCGATACGGCGCAAGCCCTGCTTGGCGAGCAGTTCGGCCTGCAGCTTTTCCGGCGTAGTGCCGAGCGTGGCGGCGCGCTGCTGGTGCAATTCGAGGACGCGCTCGGTCTGCGTCATGCCGGGATTGATGACGTTGACGTTGACGCCTTCGCGCCGGCCAAGCTTGGACAGACCTTTGGAAAAATTCCCCATGGCGGCATTGACCGCGCCGCCGATCAGGAAAGTGGTGTCCGGCGTGCGCGCCGCGCCGCCGCCAATGTTGACGACGTGGCCTTCCGCGGCGCGCAACAACGGCCAGAACAGCCGGGTGAGCCGCACGCAGCCGAAGAATTTCAGCGCGAAGCCGTCGAGCCAGACGGCGTCGGGTTGCTCCAGGAACCCGCCGGCCTTGGTGGCGCCGGCATTATTGATCAGCACGTCGCAGCGCCCGAAACGCTCACTGACTGTCGCGAAGACCTGTTCGCAGGAGGCCAGTTCGCGCAGATCCGTCGCGATGGTCAGCGGCTCCAGGCCGTCGGCGGCGACGATTGCGGCCGACGCCGACTTGAGATTGTCAGCCGATGAGGCGACCAGCACGGTCTGCGCGCCCTCGCGTGCGAAGGCCAGCGCGATACCCCGGCCGATGCCGCGGCTGCCGCCGGTGACAACGACGATCTTGTCCTTGAAGGCGTTCGACATGTGTCCTCCGCTGTTTCCAGATTGGTAGCGGGAGGTGGCCTTCTAGTCCAGCGGCGGCGCTGTTCCGGTATCGCGGGTCCAGCGCGCGGTGCGTTTTACGGCAGCATCGCCCGACGGCTTGTCGCCCAGCGCCGCGATGGTGTCGTCCAGCAGACGATAGAGTTCCTGCAGCCGCGCCGCGCCGACATCCTTGGCAATGCCCGCATAGATCGCCTCGGACTCGGCCGCCAGGGTCGCGAAAAGTTTACGCCCGCGCGGTGTCAGCGACACCAGCACCCGGCGCTGGTCATGGGCGTGGGCGCGGCGCGCCAGCACGCCATCCTCGGCGAGCTTGGGCAGCATCCGCGACAGGCTGGCCGGCAGAATGCAACAGCGCGCCGCGAGATCGAGAATCTCCAGCGCCTCGACCTCATTGAGCGCGCGGATCACCCGCCATTGCTGGTCGGTCAGGCCGCGCTCGGCGAGGTGCGGCCGAAACCGTTCCATCACGGCCTCGCGCGCGCGCATCAACTGCATCGGCAGCGAACGTGCGAACGGGCGCATGGCCGGCGTAGCGTCCGGCATAACTCCTGCCGGGCGCGGCTTCTTCATGTCTCGGCCACGACGCGGTTGCGCAACACGCCGATCTCCGGCACTTCGATCTCGACCACGTCGCCCGGCACCAGCCAGCGCGGCGGATCGAAACGCGCCCCGGCGCCGGTCGGCGTGCCGCTGACAATCATGTCGCCGGGCTTGAGCGTCGTGAACGTCGAAATGTAGGCGAGCAGATCCGCGAACGGAAAGATCAGATTCGCGGTGGTGTCGTCCTGGCGCAACTCGCCATTGACCTTGGTGGTCAGATGCAGCGGGCGCGCGAAATCGATCGCGTCGGCCGTCACCATCCACGGGCCGATACTGCCGGACGCGTCGAAATTCTTGCCCTGCGTGACGTTGAACTTGCCGTGGCGCAGCCAGTCGCGCACGCTGCCTTCGTTGCACAGCGTCAGGCCGGCGATGTGCGACAGCGCGTTCTCCTTGGCGATGTGGCGGCCGGCCTTGCCGATCACCAGCACGATCTCGCCTTCGTAATCGAGCAGGGCCGACACTTTCGGCCGCACGATCGGCTGCTCATGCGCGACCACCGAACCCGGCGTGCGGAAGAACAGGCTCGGATATTTCGGCTGGTCGGTGTTGTCCTTGTACTCGGCATTGCGGTCGGCATAGTTGACGCCGACGCACAGAATTTTCTCGCCGCCCAGCACCGGCACCAGCAATTCGGCTTCGCTCAGCGCAAAATCCGGCCGCACGCCTGTGGCGCTCTGAATGGCCTCGCCGAGCGCGCCGCCCCGCAGCACGTCGAGCAGCGTCGGAAACCGGGCGAGCCGCGGCCGCAGATCGACCAGTCCGTCGCCCATAATGGCGCCGAAACTCTGCCGGCCGCGGATATTGTAGCTCGCAAGCTTCATAGCGTCCTCACATCAGCCCGGCGCGGGCCAGCACGCCATCGAGGCGCTTTTCCAGTTCCGGCGTCGCCGGAACCATCGGCAACCGATGCTCATTGGCCGGAATGATACCGAGCTTCTTGGCCATGTATTTCATCGGAATCGGGTTGGTGTCGAAGAACACCGCCTTGTTGATCTCATGCAGCTTATGATGCAACGCCTGCGCGGCCGCAAGATCGCCGCGCCACACCGCCTCGCATAGTTCGGCCAGCGGCTTCGGGCGCAGATTGCCGACCGCGTTCATCAGCCCGCAGGCGCCGATCGCCATCATCGGGAACGACAGATCCTCCAGGCCGACGAAAATCTTGAAATCGCGACCGACCGCCGCCAGGCAATCGGTGACGAATTCGAGATCGGTCGCGGCGTGCTTCATGCCGACGAAGCTAGGCGACTTGTCTTTGAGTTCCTTGACGGTGTCGACCGTGACATTGACGGCGGCGCGTCCCGGAATGTGGTAGATCATCCAGGGCACGTCGTTGTTCCTGGTGACTTCGAGATAATACTGGATGATGCCGCGCTGCGGCGGCCGCGTGTAATACGGCGTCACGATCAGCAGCGCGTCGGCGCCGGCCTTGACGGCGTGATCGGTGAGTTCTTTCGTCTCGGCCAGCGACTGCGATCCGCTCGCCACCACGACCGGCACGCGACCCTTGACCTGTTCGATCGCCAGCGTCACCAGCTGGTTGCGTTCCGCCACCGTCAGGCAGGCCGGCTCGGCCGTGGTGCCGTTCACCAGAATGCCGTGCGAACCTTGCGCGATCTGCATCTCGATCAGCCGTGCGTAGGTTTCTTCGTCGATGGCGCCGTTGCGGAACGGGGTGACGAGCGGCGGAATCGAGCCCTTCAAACGGTCGAGCGGCAACGGCATGGGATTTAGCTCCGGCAGGAAATGGCAAGGTTGACGGCGGGCCGCAGGCGATGATTAACATGTTAAGATTCGCCACAGCGACCGTCAATTGCGCCTATGATGATCGCAGCGAGACTTGAGGGGGAAACACATTATGCCGCACGTCATCGCGGAGTATTCGGCCAATCTGGAAGACCGTCTCGATATCGGCGCGCTGATCGCCGACCTGCATCAGGTGGTGGCGGCATCGGGCGTGGCCGATCTTGCCGCGATCCGGACCCGCGCGGCGCGGCGCGAACACTTCCGGGTCGGCGACGGCGCGCCGGCCAACGGCTTCGTGCACATCACCATGCGGCTGCGGGTCGGCCGCAGCCAGGAGATCCTGAATGCGCTCGGCCAGTCGCTGCTCGACGCCGCCGACCGGCGATTGCAGGACGTCCATGCGACACATCCGGTCGCCCTCACGGTCGAAATGCACGAGATCGATCAACTGACCTTCCGCCGCAATAGCCTGCGCGAACGCACCGACAGCGCCGCCTAGGGACAACCCCATGCCGGTCCGCCCTCCCAATCACGCGCCGCCGTTCAATATCGTACGCGCCAGCCATGCCGAACTCGGCGTGCGCGACCTTGGCGCTTCGCGCGCATTCTATGTCGACTGCCTCGGCTTTCTGGCCAGCACCGAGACCTCCGACGCGCTGCATCTGCGCGCCGTCGAGGAGCGCAACCACCATTCGCTGGTACTGACTAAAGCGACCGAGCCGACGGTGCGGGCGCTGGCCTTTAAAGTCGCGAGCGACGAAGACCTCGACAAGGCCGAACACTGGTTCAAGCGCCGGAACTATCCGGTGTCGTTTCCCGACATCCCGCATCAGGGCCGCACGCTACGCACCGCGGACCCGTTCGGCATGCCGCTCGACTTCTATTTCAAGATGGATCAGAGCGAGCGCATGTTGCAGAAATACGCCGCCTACAAGGGCGCACGGATTCAGCGCATCGATCATCTGAACTGCTTCACGCCGGACGTGCAGGCCAGCTACGACTTCTACGGCGATCTCGGCTTCCGGCTGACCGAGTATACGGAGACCGAGGGCGCCGACCCGAAACTGTGGGCGGTGTGGATGCATCGCAAGGGCAATGTCCACGACCTCGCCTTCACCAATGGCGCCGGTCCGCGCCTGCACCATGTCGGCGTCTGGACGCCGAGCGCGTCCGACATCATCCATATCTGCGACGTGATGGCGACCTGCGGCTACCTGCCCAACATGGAGCGCGGGCCCGGACGCCACGGCATCTCCAACGCGTTCTTCCTGTATGTTCGCGACCCGGACGGCCACCGCATCGAACTGTTCACCTCGGATTATCTGACGGTCGATCCGGATCTCGAGCCGATCCGCTGGACCCTGACCGATCCGCAGCGCCAGACGCTGTGGGGCCAACCGGCGCCGAAGTCCTGGTTCGAAGAGGGCTCGACTTTTGCCGGCGTGCCGGTGCGCGCGCCGGCGCTGGCCGCGCAGCCGATCGTGGCGAGGTAATCTTCTTCACCCGCCCCCTTGCGGGGAGGGTCGGCCGGCGAAGCGCAGCGAAGCCGGACGGGGTGGGGGTTAATTCTAAAACCCTCGTCACACCCCCACCCCGCAAGGGGGAGGGTAAAGAAAGTGCTCTTTACTTTCGCGCCTTGATCACCTGCTCGGCCGCCGCGATCCCCGTGAGGTACGCGCCATGCGCCGTCGAGAAATCATGCCGCGAGCAGGCTTCGCCGGCAAAGAACAAGCGGCCGTCGACCGGCGCCGCCAGCACGGCGCGACTCTCGGCCTTGCCGGGCAGTGCGGACGAATAGGAGCCGCGCGCGAAAGGATCGGTGCCCCACGCATGAAGCCCGACCGGCTTCACCCGGCGGGCGAAATCGCTGCCCAGCAGGCCGGTGAGTTCACTTAAAGCGAATTCGACAAACGCCGCCTCGCCGCCCGCCTCGAGTTCGTGCGCAAAGCTGCCGCCGAAATAGACTTCGATCAGCGGCCGGCCGAACGGCCGCATGTGATAGGTCGCGGTCTCGCGGCGATCGAGATGGCCGAACAGGCGGCTGTCGGCGTCGAACTCCTCGGCGCCGTCCAGCGACAGAAACAGCTTGTCGGCGAGGCCGAGCGGCAAGCCGAGCGCAGCGTCTGTCTTGTCCAGCAGCTTGGGTGTGAACAGCACTCTTTCCTCGGCCAGTACCGTGCTCGGCAGCGTGACGATGACGGATGCGGCGCTGATCGTGCCTTCGGATGTTTCAACACTCACCCGCCGGCCGCTGTGGTCGATCCGCCGCACCGGACAGTTGAGCGCGACCCGCACTTCGGCCGCATGCGCGGCGATCACTGTACCATAGCCCGCCGCGACCCGATAATTCACGCCGCTGTCCTCGTAGCGCGCCAGATCGCGGACCGAAACGCAGTCGATATCCGCGCCGGTCACATAACTGCCGACTGCGCCGATCAATCCGTTCCATCGGTTGTTTGGGTCGAGACAGGCCGTGGCCGCGCGGTCCGGCTCAGCGTCAGCAAGTTCATCGACCCGCTGATAGAAGTCGTTCATCGCGGCCCGGAACGCCGCCTGCTCGTCTGGCGAAAATCCGATCGATATCGCGGGCCGTGTCCAGGGCGGTGGCGTCCGGTCGATCCCGCGGCCTTGCGCCTGCGCGATCCCGCACCACGGATTGCGGTCCGCCGAATGCAGCCAACCGCAGCCGAGATCGACCGGATGGCCGCCGACCTCCGCCGTCCAGGCCCGACCGCCGAGTCGGTCCCGCGCCTCCACGATCAGGCAATCCACGCCAGCATCGGTGAGCCGCCGTGCCGCCGCGATGCCGGCGGCGCCGCCGCCAACAATCACCACTTCCGTTTCACTCACAATCATGCGCTATTTAGACTCGCACTGACGACGGTTTTCCGGCACCTGATATCGACATTTCCATCGCGAGATACAACCGGCATGACCTCCCTGTTCATCGACTGCAACGACCAGCTCGCGCCCGTATGGACCAAAGTGCATCAGCCTGACGATCCGGCCATTAAGGTCAACCGAACGCCGTTCGCGCGCGAGGATCTGCCGAAGCTGCTCGACGGCGTCACGATCTGCCTTGACGATCATTCCTACATGCCAACCGAGCAGATCGCGCAGTGCAGGAGCCTCAAGCACATCGTGTTCCTGGGCACCGGCGCCGCCAGCTATATGAGCATCGCCGAATTGAAGGATCTCGGCGTCGAGGTCCACACCATCAAGGGCTATGGCGACACCGCCGTGGCCGAGCACACCGTCGCCCTGATGTTCGCCTGCGCGCGCGGTGTCGCCCGCATGGACCACGAGGTGCGCGGCGGCATCTGGAAACCGCGCGAGGGCATGCAACTCCAGGGCAAGACGCTTGGTGTGATCGGGCTCGGCGGCATCGGCGGCGAGGTCGCCCGCATCGCCAGGGGAATCGGCATGGAGGTGATCGGCTGGAACCGGACACAACGGCCGGAGAGCGGCGTGACGCAGGTCGAACTCAATGCGCTGCTGGCGCGCGCCGACGTGGTATCGCTCAACCTGACCCTTGGCGACGAGACGCGCGGCTTCCTCGATGCCGCGCGCATTGCCAAGATGAAACCCGGCGTCCTCTTGGTGAACACGGCGCGCGGCGCGCTGGTCGATGAGGCCGCGCTGCTCGCGGCGCTGGAAAGCCGGCATATCGGTCATGCCGGATTGGACGTGTTTCACGCCGAACCGCTCAAGGCCGAAAATCCGTTGACCCGGCTGGAAAATGTCACCTTGACCTCGCATTGCGCGTTCCGCACCCCCGAGGCCTCGATGACGCTGCTGCGCCGCGCCATCGATATCGTGCGGCGGATCGAGGGAATGCAGCCCTCAGCCTGAGGAAACCTTTGGCCGAGTTCCCCGTTGTCGCAGTCAGGACACAAGGGGGCATCTCATGGCCGACCAAAGCACATTGCCTGCCATCGCGACTCATGGCGCAGTCCGCCTGCCCAGCGTCGAGGTCGACAACTACAATCTCGAACTCAAGGACGACGAGGGTTTTCTCGGCGACCGCGCCAGCAAGGGTGCGTTCCGGGAGATTCTGGAGAACTGGCGCAGGCCGCTGCGCAAGGCCGGCAAGGATCCATTCGGCGACGAAGCGAGCGCCGATATCAGCAAGAAAAAGCTCGATGCCGTGCTGTCCAGCGGCGAGTCCGAAGCGGCCGGCGTCCTGCATGGCGCGATCGAGGATTTCGCGCAGGAACTCGCGCTGATCATTCGCCGGTTTCTGAAGACCAAAGGCTGGCGCGATACGCAGCGCATCGTGATCGGTGGCGGATTTCGCGGCAGCCGGGTCGGAGAAACCGCCATCGGCCGGGCATCGGTCATTTTGACCGCCGACGGCATCGACCTTGAACTGGTGCCGGTGCGCCATGATCCGGACGAGGCCGGCCTGGTCGGCGCCGTGCACCTCGCGCCGTCCTGGCTGTTCCAGGCGCAGGATGCGATTCTCGCCGTCGATATCGGCGGCACCAACATCCGGGCCGGCGTCGTGCAGCTCAACCTTAAGAAGGCGACGGACCTGTCGAAAGCGGCGGTCGCGAAATACGAGTTGTGGCGTCACGCCGACGAAAAAGGCATTAAGCGCGAGCACGCGGTCGAGGGCCTGTCCGACATGCTGTCCGGCCTGATCAAATGGGCCAAGCGCGAAGACATCAAATTGGCGCCGTTCATCGGCATCGGCTGTCCGGGCCGCATCGAGAATGACGGTTCGATCGATCGCGGCGCGCAGAACCTGCCCGGCAATTGGGAGAGCAGCAAGTTCAACTTGCCGGCGGAACTGCACGAAGCCATTCCGACCATCGGCGAGCATGACACCGCGATTGTGATGCACAATGACGCCGTGGTGCAGGGCCTGAGCGAAGCGCCGTTCATGCGCGATGTCGAACGCTGGGGGGTTCTGACCATCGGCACCGGCCTGGGCAATGCCCGCTTCACCAACCGCACGACTAAGGCTGAAGCTAAGGCAGAGGCTAAGGCAGAGGCTAAAGCTGAAGCCAAGGAGTCTGCCAAAAGCGGTTAGACTGCTCGCGGCATTCTCGTTCATCCGTAGGGTGGGTTGAGCGAAGCGAAACCCACCATCTGACTGCTATGGGTTTCGCTTCGCTCAACCCATCCTACGAGTCACACGAGACTGTATGATCTCCGCGACGATGTCGCAGCCGCTCGACTAGCCATTGACCTCGCAGCGTTCTCGTTCAGAATAAGAACAAGCAGAACGAGATAAAGACAAACGTCGCGGGGGGATGTGTGAAGCCGGCACCTTTTGGCTACGCCAAGGCGAGGTCACTCGATGAAGCGATCGGACTGCTCGGACAGCAACCGGATGGCGTCAAGCTGCTGGCCGGCGGGCAGAGCCTGATCGCCACGCTCAATATGCGGCTCAGCGAGCCGCGATTGCTGGTCGACATCAACGGTCTCCATGAACTTTCCGGCATAAGGCTCGACAACGATCACCTCGTGATCGGCGCGATGACGCGGCAGGTCGAGATCGAACGCTCGGCCGACATCGCCCGCCATGCGCCGCTGCTGGCCAAAGCTCTCCCCCACATTGCCCATCCGGCGATCCGCAATCGGGGCACCATCGGCGGCTCGATCGCGTTCGCGGATCCGGCCGCCGAACTGCCGGCCTGCCTGACGGCGCTCAGCGCCGAGATCGAGATCGCCGGCCCTTCCGGCAAGCGCACGGTGCGGGCCGATGACTTCTTTAAAGGTTTGTTCGAGACCGCGCTCGGGCCGCAGGACGTGCTGACCGCGATCCGCATTCCGACAGCCTTGGCCGATCATCGCTGTGGCTTTGACGAATTCGCACGGCGGCTCGGCGACTACGCCATTGTGGGTCTCGCGGCCACCGCGCGCGCCAACGGTGCCGGACTGAAGGACGTGCGGCTCGCTTATTTCGGTGTCGGAGCGACACCGGTGCGGGCGAGCCGCGCTGAAGTTGCGCTGGCGGCTGGCGATCTCGATAAAGCGGTGGCTTCGCTCTCTGGCGATATCGATCCGCAGGACGACGTGCAGGAGAACGCTGCCGTGAAACAACACTTGGCCGGTGTGCTGCTGCGGCGCGTCGCGAAGCAAATGACGGAAGCGCGATCATGAGCAGTCTGCAATGCGACATCACGCTGACCGTCAACGGCGAAACCATTCGCGAGACCGTCGAAGCCCGCAAGACGCTGGTCGACTTCCTGCGCGACGATTTGGGCCTCACCGGTTCGCATGTCGGCTGCGAGCATGGCTTTTGCGGTGCCTGCACGGTACGACTCAATGGCGTCATTGTGCGCGGCTGTCTGACGCTGGCGGTGCAATGCGACGGCGCCAAGGTCGAAACCATCGAGGGCCTGTCGGACACCGGCGAATGCGCGGATCTGCAAACCGCGTTCGAGACCCGCAACGCGCTGCAATGCGGCTTCTGCACGCCCGGCATGCTGCTGACCGCGCAGGAGCTGCTCGCCTCCGACAGGGTGCCGAGCCGCGAGGCGATCCGCGAACATCTGTCCGGCAACTACTGCCGCTGCACCGGCTATCACGCCATCGTCGATGCGGTCGAAGCGGTCGCGAAAGCACGCGCGGGAAGCGGCACATGAAAATCACCGACGACGTGCCGTCCACCCTCACCGCGCTCGACCGGCCGAACTCCTATATCGGCCGCTCGGTGCCGCGGCCGAATCTCGCGCGGCTGACGCAAGGCCGCGGCCACTACGTCACCGACGTCACCCTGCCCCGCATGGCGCATGTCGCCTATGTGCGCTCGCCGCACGCCCATGCCCGCATCGTGCGGATCGACACCACCGCCGCCAAGAAAATGCCCGGCGTCATCGCGGCCGTCACCGGACCCGAACTCGCCAAGGTGATCACGCCTTGGGTTGGCGTGCTGACGCATCTCAAGGGTCTGAAATCCGCGCCACAAAGCGCCATCGCCATCGACCGCGCCTGCTGGCAGGGCGAGGCGGTCTGTGCGGTGGTCGCGCGCACCCGCGCCGAAGCCGAGGACGCCTGCGCGCTGGTGCAGGTTGATTACGAAGAGCTGCCGACCGTCACCGATCCGGAGACCGCGCTCGACGCCGCGACGCACGTCATTCATGCGGATCTCGGTGACAATCTGTGTTTCGAGCGCAGCCTCGATGTCGGCACCGTCGACGCCGCCTTCGCCGGTTCAGATGCGGTCGTTGAAACCACTTTTGTTTTCGGCCGCCATACCGGCGTCACCAACGAACCGCGCGCCATCGTGGCCGACTGGAACCCTGGCGAGCAGCGGCTGACGGTCTATCACGGCACCCAGGCGCCGCACATGATGCAGAACCTGTTCGCCAAGCATCTCGGCCTCGAAGAAAGCCAGGTGCGGGTGCTGACCAAGGATGTCGGCGGCTCGTTTGGCATCAAGGTGCACACCTACGCCGACGAGATGGCCGTGGTGGCGCTGTCCAAACTGCTGAAGCGGCCGGTGAAGTTCGTCGCCGACCGCATCGAAAGCTTCGTCACCGACATTCACGCCCGCGATCATCGCGTCAAGGCCAAGATCGGCGTGATGAACGACGGCACCATCACGGCGTTCGAGATCGACGACCTCACCGGCATCGGGCCCTATTCGGTCTATCCGCGCACTTCGGGCATCGAGGCCAACCAGATCGTCAACCTGACCGGCGGGCCGTATGCGTGCCCGAACTACCGGGCGCACACCCGTGTCGTGTTCCAGAATAAAAATGTCATGTGCCAGTATCGCGCGGTCGGTCATCCGATCGCCTGCGCGGTCACCGAGGGCCTCGTCGAACTCGCGGCCGCCAAGATCGGCATGGACCCGCTCGATATCCGCCGCAAGAATCTGATCGCTGACAATGCCTATCCGACCGGTTCGGCGTCGGGCCTGAAATTCGAGGCGCTGTCGCACCACGCGTCGCTCGATAAACTGGTCAAGATGATGGACCACGACGCGCTGCGCGCCGAACAGACGGCGCTGCGCCACAAGGGCATCTATCGCGGCATCGGCTTTGCGTCATTCATCGAGGTCACCAATCCGTCGGCGGCATTCTACGGCGTCGGCGGCGCCAAGATCTCCGCGCAGGACGGCTGCACCATCAAGCTCGACGCGCAGGGCGCCATCGTGTGCCACACCGGCGTTACCGAACAGGGCCAGGGCGCCGAAGCCGTGATCGCGCAGGTCGCGGCCTCTGCGTTCGGCGTCGCCATCGAACGCGTACGCGTCATCACCGGCGATACCGACAACACGCCCTATGGAGGTGGAACGTGGGCTTCCCGCGCGGCCGGCATCGGCGGCGAAGCCGCGTGGCAGGCCGGCAAGGCTCTGCGCCAGAACGTGCTGGCGGTGGCCGGCAGCATTCTGCAAGCTAAACCCGAAACGCTCGACATCCGCGACAGCCAAGTGGTCGACGCCGGCACCGGCAAGGAACGCATCGGCCTCGATGAGGTGGCGCGCATCGCCTATTTCCGGCCGGACACGCTGCCGCCCGGCTTCCAGGCCGAACTGATGGCGACGCGGCATTATGTGCCGCGCGCCTTCCCGTTCTCCTTCACCAACGGCATCCAGGCCTCATATCTGGAGGTCGATACCGACAGCGGCTTCGTCAAGCTGCTGAAGCATTGGTGCGTGGAGGATTGCGGCACCGTCATCAACCCGCAACTGGTCGACGAACAGGTACGCGGCGGCGTGGTGCAGGGCATCGGCGCGGCGCTGTATGAGCAATGCGTCTATGACGAGCGCGGCCAGATGCTGAACGGCAACATGGCGGATTATCTGGTGCCGATGGCGTCCGAAATGCCCGATATCCAGTGCGGCCATGTGGTGTCGCCCACCGCCGATTCGGAACTCGGCGCCAAGGGCGCCGGCGAAGCCGGCACCGCCGGGGCGCCGGCCTGCGTGATGAACGCGATCAATGACGCGCTGCGCCCGCTCGGGGCGGCGCCGCTGACCGACATGCCTTTCACCCCTGGAAAGATCCTGCGGGCGCTCGGACGCGTGTCCTGACATAGCTGGTATCTGGGCGGCTATTTTGCGCCGCGACCCGGTGGACGAATGTGCCCGGGCACGCCAGTATTGCGCCGAACGGCCAAAACGCCGAAACAGTCGACAAGACCAATACAAGACCAGCGAGGAAGTGCCGATGAATATCAAAGTGGGCCGGGCCGCTATCGAAGAAGCCTCCAAGAAGCTGTCGAACTGGGGCCGCTGGGGCAAGGATGACCATATCGGCACCTTGAACCACATCACCCAGGAAGACATCGTCAAGGCCTCCTCGCTGATCAAGACCGGCAAGGTGTTCGCGATGGGCATTCCGCTGGACCGCGAGGGCCCGCAGAACGGCCTGTTCGGCGGCCGGTTCAATCCGATCCACCAGATGCTGGCGACCGGCACCGACGCGGTCGCCGGCCAGCAGGACTGGAACAAGATCCGCTATGCGGACGACACGCTCAATCTGTGCGTGCAAGGCGCGACGCATTGGGATGCGCTCGGCCACATCTTCTTTGACGACAAGGCCTACAACAACCATGACGCCAAGCTGATCGACTCGCGCGGCCTCAGCGTGCTCGGCATCGAGCATTCCAAGAGCAAGATGGTCGGGCGCGGCGTGCTGCTCGACATCGCGCGCTTCCGCGGCGTCGAGTGGCTGAAAGACGGCGAAGGCATCTCCAACGACGAGCTCGACAAATGCGCCAAGGCGCAAAACGTCTCGATCGGCCGCGCCGACTTCGTCCTCGTCCGCACCGGCCAGATGGAACGCTGCCTGAAGGAAGGCGTGTGGGGCGGCTATGCGGGCGGCGACGCGCCGGGCGTGATGTTCGAGAATTGCTACTGGTGCCAGGACAAACAGATCGCCGCGATCTGCTCCGACACCTGGGGCGTCGAGATGCGGCCCAATGAGACCACCGAGGCCAACCAGCCGTGGCATTGGGTGGTGATCCCGGCGATGGGCCTGTGCATGGGTGAGATCTTCTACATGAAGGAACTCGCCGAAGATTGCGCGGAAGATGGCGTCTACGAATTCTTCTTCTGCGGTCCGCCGCTGATCATCACCGGCGGCACCGGCTCGCCGATCAATCCGCAGGCGATTAAGTAGCCCTTTCTTTCCCTCTCCCCGCTTTTGCGGGGAGAGGGTGCCGAACGAGCGAATGCGAGCGAGGCGGGTGAGGGGCAACTCGCCGCACGCTTTGAACCGACACGGCCCCTCACCCGGCTTCGCGCCTATCGGCACTCAGCCACCCTCTCCCCGCTGCGCGGGGCGAGGGAAGACAAGGAGTTTTCAATGCCCAAATTCCTCAAGCGCGGAATGGACGCCAGCGCCATCAAGGAGGCCGACACCAAGGTGCGGCAGACCGTCGAGCAGATCCTCGAACAGGTCGAGACCCGGCGCGACGCGGCGGTGCGCGAACTGTCGGAAAAGTTCGACAAGTGGTCGCCGGAGAATTTCCGGCTGTCGGCGCAGGACATCGAGCGCGCCATCGCGCAGGTGTCGAAGCGCGACCTCGAGGACATCAAGTTCGCGCAGGCCCAGGTGCGCAACTTCGCGCAGAAGCAGCGCGAGAGCATGAAGGATATCGAGGTCGAGACGCTGCCCGGCGTCGTGCTCGGCCATAAACACATTCCGGTTGAAAGCATCGGCTGCTACGTGCCGGGCGGGCGATATCCGATGGTCGCGTCGGCCCACATGTCGGTCGTGACCGCCAAAGTGGCGGGCGTGAAGCGCATCATCGCCTGCGCGCCGCCGTTCAAGGGCGGGCCGCATCCGGCGATCGTCGCCGCGATGCATTTCGGCGGCGCCGACGAAATCTATGTGCTGGGCGGCGTGCAAGCGGTGGCCGCGATGGCAATCGGTACCGAGACCATCGCGCCGGTCGACATGATCGTCGGCCCCGGCAATGCCTATGTGGCCGAGGCCAAGCGCCAGCTATACGGCCGCGTCGGCATCGACCTGTTTGCCGGCCCGACCGAGACCCTGATCATCGCCGACGACAGCGCCGACGGCGAAATCTGCGCGACCGATCTGTTGGGCCAAGCCGAGCACGGCCCGACCTCGCCGGCGGTGCTATTGACCAATTCGGAAAAACTCGCCCGCGACACCATGGCCGAAGTCGAGCGGCTGTTGAAGATCCTGCCGACGGCCGACGCCGCCGGCAAAGCCTGGGAAGATTTCGGCGAAGTGATCGTATGCGACGACATCGACGAAATGGTGCGCGAGGCCGACCGCATCGCGTCCGAACACGTCCAGGTGATGACCCGCGACCCGGATTACTTCCTCAAGCACATGCGCAATTACGGCGCGCTGTTCCTCGGCGCGCGCACCAACGTGGCCTATGGCGACAAGGTGATCGGCACCAACCACACGCTGCCGACCAAGAAGGCGGCGCGCTACACCGGCGGACTGTGGGTCGGCAAATTCCTCAAGACCTGCACGTATCAACGGGTGCTGACCGACGAGGCCTCGGCCATGATCGGCGAATACTGCTCGCGGCTGTGCATCCTGGAGGGATTTTCGGGTCACGCCGAGCAGGCCAATGTGCGCGTGCGCCGCTACGGCCGGCGCAATGTCGGCTATGCGGAGGCGGCCGAGTGAACTTTCTTTTCCTCCCCCGCTTGCGGGGGAGGTCGGCGCGTGTAACGCGCCGGGAGGGCGCCAAACGGATTACGAATACGCTGCCCCCTCCCCAACCCTCCCCCGTAAACGGGGGAGGGAACTCCAAGGCTGAGACCGATGAACACAAAAGTTGAACTCACCCAAAGCCCCTCGTTCCGTCTCGACGGCAAGCGCGCGCTGGTCACCGGCGCCGGCCGCGGCATCGGCCTCGCAGCCGCTTCCGTGCTGGCCAGCGCCGGCGCCAATGTGTCGCTGGTGGCGCGCGGCGAGAAGGACGTCGAGGAAGCCGCCGCCGCGATCCGCGCGCGCGGTGATAAAGCCGACGCGTTTGCGCTCGACGTGCGCGACATCGACGCGGTGCGTTCCGCCATCGCGGTGCGCGGGCCGTTCGACGTGCTGGTCAACAATGCCGGCACCAACCGGCCCGGCCCCTTTGTCGACGTCACCGAAGAGGATTTCGACTTCATCGCCAGCATCAATATCCGGGCGGCGTTCTTCGTCGCGCAGGCGGTAGCCAAAAGCCTGATCGCAGCCAAACGGCCCGGCTCGATCATCAACATCTCGTCGCAGATGGGCCATGTCGGCGCCGCGCGCCGCACCGTCTATTGCACCACCAAGCACGCGCTGGAGGGCATGACCAAGGCGATGGCGGTCGAACTCGCGCCGCACCAGATCCGCGTCAATTCGCTGGCGCCGACGTTTGTCGAAACGCCGATGACCAAGCCGTTCTTCCAAAACGAAGCGTTCCGCACCGACGTGCTGTCCAAGATCAAGCTTGGCCGGCTCGGCCAGGTCGAGGACCTGACCGGCGCCGTGGTGTTCCTCGCGTCCGACGCGTCGTCGCTGATGACCGGCACGTCACTAATCATCGACGGCGGCTGGACGGCGGAATAAAGAGCATGATCCCGAAAAGTGGGAACCGGTTTTCGGAAAGGATCATGCTCAACTAAAGATAACGGCGACCAAAAAACTGGCGCCGACACAGGGAGGCGACCATGCGCGCGATTTGGCTTGTCGTTCTGCTATGCCTCGGCTCGTCGGCCTTCGCCAGCGATACCGACAAGATCGTCGGCACCTGGAAGCTGGTGTCGGTGATGTACGAGGACGCCGCCACCAAGGAGAAGACCCCCGTGCTCGGTGCCCATCCGCGCGGCTACCAGATCGCGACCGCCAAGGGCCGCTGGCTCGCTTTGGTCACCGGCGAAGGCCGGCCGGTGCCGAAGACCGACGAGGAGCGCGCACAGGCGCTGCGCACCATGATCTCCTATACGGGCGGCTACCGGGTCGAAGACGGCAAGGTGATCACCAAGGTCGAGGCCGCCTGGAACGAGGCCTGGGTCGGCGGCGAGCAGATCCGCTTTATCCGCTTCGAGGGCGAAGACCTGCTGCACATCGAAAGCCCGCCGATGCCGCACCCCAACGTCAACAACAAGACCGTAAAGGTGATCGTAAGCTGGCAGCGCGACGATAAGTGACGCGCCGAGAGATCACTACCCGCCCAACACCTGCGGATTGATGCAGTTCGGCGGCATGCGGCCTTCGATGATCGCCAGCACGTTGTCGGTCACGACATGCGCCATGTTCTCACGCAGCGCGAACACCGCGCTGCCGAGATGCGGCGTCAGCACCACATTCGACATCGCGACCAGTTCCGGCGACACCTTCGGCTCGAACTCGTAGACGTCGAGCCCGGCGCCCGCGATCACGCCGCCTTGCAGCGCCTTGACCAGCGCCGCTTCGTCGATGATCGGGCCGCGCGACGTGTTGATGACAAACGCCGTTGGCTTCATCTTGGCGAACAGCGCCGCATTCATCAGATGCCGCGTCTCGGGCGCGAGCTGCACATGCAGCGACACGTAGTCGGCCTGCGCCAGAAGCTCATCCTGCGGCACGTGCGTCATACCGATCTTCTGCTCGGTCTCGGCCGGCAGCCGGTTCGGATCGGAATACAGCACGGTCATGCCGAAGCCCTGCGCGCGCCGCGCCACCGCCTGCCCGATCCGCCCGCCGCCGATCAGGCCGAGCGTGCGGCCGCTGACGCCCGCGCCAACAAGGTGGTTGGACTGCGAGCCCGGATACATGCCGCCGCGAAACAGCCGGTCGCCTTCGACGACGCGGCGGCCGACCGACAGCATCAACCCGAACGCAATGTCGGCGGTGGCGTCGGTCACCACGGCCGGAATGTTGGTGACCGGAATGCGCAGCCGCGTCGCCTCGGCGACGTCGATATGATCCGGCGTGATCACCATCGAGTTGACGGCCCGCAGCTTCGGATTGGCGGCCAGCACTTCCTTGTCGACCACGTCATGCAGCAGCGAAAACAGAATGTCGTTGCGCTTGCACCCTTCGATCAGAACGGATTTGGCCGGCACGCGACTGGAATCCGGATTGACCTCGACATCGGCGACGGCACGCAGGCGCACCAATGCGCTCTCGGCAACCGGCTGAGTGACGAAGATACGGGGTCTGCTCATTTGGAGATCGCCGCGTTGACTTTGGGCATGACTTTTTCGGCAAGCAGCACCATCGACCGGCGTCCGAGATCGCGGTCGCGCCAGTCCTTGCCGGCATACAGCAAGGTGCCGAAGTCGCCAACCTCATCGCGATAGGCCAGCAATTCATCCGCAACTTTTTCCGGCGTGCCGTAGGTGATCAGCTTGTCGCAGATCGAGTCGAGCGTGACTTCCTCGTCCGGTTGGTCGCGGTGGGTCTTGAACAATTCGATGCGACCGTTCTTCTTCAGCTTGGTGAAAAGCTGACTGTAGTAATAGCGATACGGGCTGTTCGGATCGGTCACGTAGGCCTTTGCGGTCTTCTCGTCGTCGGCCACGAAGATGCTGCGCGCGACGCGCCAATTGGCCGGATCGGCCGGACGCCCGACGCGCTCGCAGCCCTCGACATATTTCGGCCAATGGCTCTTCACCCATTGCGGCATCAGGAAGTTCGCCGAAATCGGCTCCCAGCCGCGCGCCGCTGCTTCGGTGACGCCCTTGGAGAACGGCGCCACCGCCGTCACCACGATCGGCGGATATGGCTTCTGCAACGGCTTCGGCAGATAGCCCTGGCCGAGTTCCGGCAGGAACTGGCGCTCGACGCTGATGTTCCAGTATTTGCCTTTGAGATTGTACGGCGGCTCGCTGGTCCAGATCGCCAGCACCTGGTTGATCGCCTCCAGGAACATCGCGTTACGATCGGCGTCGAGATTGCCGTACACCTCGGCGTCCGACAGCAGGCCGCCCGGGCTGATGCCGAAGATAAAGCGGCCATCGAGCATGTGGTCCAGCATCGCGATCTGGGCCGCGATGGTGGCCGGATGACTGTTCGGCATGTTCACGGTGCCGGTGCCGAGCTTGATGGTCTTGGTGGCGTCGATCAGGCTGGCGATGAACATCGCGCAGGAGGTGATGTTCTCGGCCTGGTCGGTCACGTGCTCGCCGACATAGCCCTCGGCAAAGCCCAGTTCATCGGCCAGGATGAACGCCTCGCGGTCCTCGCGCAGCGATTTGCGCCAGTCCTTGTCGAGCGGATGGATCGGCATGGTGAAAAAGCCGAGTTTCATCGCCGGGGGTTCCTCCTGGAAGGGCGTGTGCCCGCAAAAGCGTGGGCCACGCTCTGTTATCAACCGGCCGCACCCTATGCCAAACCGGCCCCTGTCCGAAATAATAATATTTGCGGCCTTGCATCAAGTTTTCTAATAATGAGATATGACCAATATTCCGCTCCGGCAGATCCGCGCCGTCATCGCCGTGTGCGAGGCCGGCTCCTTCACCCGCGCGGCCCAGCGCGAGAACGCCACGCAATCCGGCATCTCGCAGCATGTCGCCGCGACCGAGCGGACGCTCGGCGTGAAGCTGTTCGAGCGCACCGCGCGCGGCGTGACACCGACCCCGGCCGGGCTGCGCTATTACAAACGCTGCGTTGCGGCCGTGGGCGCGCTGGACAGCGCCGGCGAGGAGGCACGTGGGCTGTCGGGCACCGTCACCGGCGATCTGCGCATCGGCCTGATGCCGACCTTCACCCGGGCCGTGCTGGCGCCGACCCTGCAGGATTTTGTGCCGCGCTATCCGGACGTGCGGTTGCACGTCGTCGAGGGTTACAGCGCCGCGCTGACCGACATGGTGCTGGCCGACGAACTCGACCTGGCCGTCGTCCCGGCGTTCGAAGGTCGCGTCGGATTGAAATCGCGGCTGCTGGTACGCGACCGCGAGATGCTGATATCGGGCCGCGAACGCGGGCTGACGCCGCTCGCGCCGGTGCGCCTCGCGGCATTGTCGCCGCTCAAGATCGTGACGCCGGGTCCGCACAATATTCGGCGGCGCAACCTGGAGACCTATTTTCAGACCCATGGCGTCCAGGTCGAAGCGACGCTGTCGATGGACGCGATGATCGGCACGCTGGAATTCGTCTCCCGCACCGACTGGGTGACGGTGCTGCCCAGCATCATCTCGGTGAACGACATTCCGGGACGCGACCTGGTTATCAACCCGATTGATCCGCCGCTGGTGATGGACTTCGTGGTGATCCAGCCAGCACGGCGCCCGCTCAGCAAACAGGCGCGGCTGTTTTTGGATCGCTTCGAGGCCGAGATCGCGTATATTCAGGCGGTGTGGGATACGGCGCTCGCCGCGCCGGCGAAGCCGAAGCGGGCGAGAAGGTAGCGCGCTGACGTACAGACGAACGCTGCGCGCTCCCTCTCCCTGTTAGGGAGAGGGTTGGGGTGAGGGTCACTAGGACTTTCGATAGGCAATCCCCCTCACCCGGCGGGCTACGCACGCCGACCTCTCCCCACCGGGGAGAGGTGAAAACCTACCCGGTGGGCGCTCCCGGCTGCTTTAACGGATGCGCGCGCGCGATGGCGTCGATGGCCTGACAGGTTTCGACGATGCGGCGCACCGTCGGATATGGCGCCATGTCGAGCTTGAAGAAATTGGCGCCGACCGCCTGGCTGACCATGCAGATATCCGCAATGGTCAGTTGATCGCCCTGGCAGAACTTCCCGGTCTGCGGATTGCCGGCAAGATGCGTTTCTAAAGCTTTCAGCGCCGCCGCGAGCCAATTGTGAATCCACTTGGTGCGCGCCGCGTCGTCGAGCTTAAGTTCATGCTCCATGTATTCGCGCACGCGCGGCACGATCAGTGGATGCGAGTCGCAGGCGACGATCTGCGCCAGCCCGCGCACCCGCGCCCTCGCCTTCGGGTCGGACGGCAAAAGCGGCGGCTGTGGATGAGTCTCGTCGAGATATTCGAGGATCGCCAGCGACTCGAACAATACAGGTCCGTCACCATCCACCAGCGCCGGCAACGCCATCATCGGGTTGACGGCGCGGAACGCCTCCTCGCGCTGCTGACCCTTGAGCAGATCGACATCGACGACTTCGTCGGGCACGACGCCCTTCAAGTTGAGCGCCATGCGTACGCGATAAGCGGCCAGCGAACGCCAGAACGAGAAAAATTTCATTGCGCCCTCCCCTATGTTTGGAGCATTGCCAGGCGAAGTGGCATCCGGTTCGCCGTCCGGCAATGCGACCTAATATATTGTCAGCTTTTCGCGCCGCCCGGATCGGCCTTGAGGCCCGCCGCCGCGATGCCGGCCAGTCCGCATTCCTCGTCGCGATCCGAGGTGTCGCCCGAAATGCCGACCGCGCCGATGACGTCGCCCGCTTCATTGCGAATAAGAATGCCGCCGGGATTTGCAATCATGCGCCCGCCGCTCGCCGCCGCCAGCATGGTGAAGAACTGCGGCGTGTTCGCCGCGCGTTCCGCCAGGGTGCGCGAGCCGAACCCCATGCCGAGCGCGCCCCAGGCCTTGCCGTAGGCGATGTCGAAGCGCAGCAGGCCGGACTTGTCCTCGCGCTTGAAGGCGACGAGATGGCCGCCGGCGTCCAACACCGCGACCGTGAGTGGCGCGCTATTGGTGTCGCGCGCCTTCTTGAGGGTGACATCGACGATGGTGGACGCCTGAGCGAGCGTGACGGACATGAGAGACCTCGTGAGTGGATGATTGAATGACGAACGGAATTATGGGATCAGGCTTTGCCGCGATTGGCCCAATAGGCGGCGACGGCGGAACCATCGCGTTGATCCCAGCCCTTCTTGTTGGCTTCGTCGAAACAGGTCAGCGTCCGCTCGACCAGCGGCAGTTCGACGCCGCGCGCTTTTCCCTCGGCCAGCATGGTGTGCAGATCCTTCACCGCGTTCTCGATTGCGAAGGTCACGGGGCCGGAATGATCGCCGCCCAGCATCGCAGCGAGCGGCGCGGCCCGCGACTTGATGGCGTTGGTGGTGCCGGACGTATCGGTGAACAGATCGACCAGCCGCTTCGGATCAAAGCCGACGTCACGGCACAGCGCAAACGCCTCGCCGAACGCCTGCCACGACACCATCAGGGGCAGATTGACGGCCAGCTTCACGGTCGCGCCATTGCCGACCGGACCGACATGCTCGAGGCGCCGGCAGAGTTTTTCCAGGATCGGCTTGGCGCGTTCGGCGTCGGCCGGTTCCGCGCCCATGATGCCGAGCAGCGTGCCCTGCCGGGCCGGACCGACCGTGCCGCCAACCGGGCATTCGACGAACGCCGCACCTTTGGCGCGAACCTTCGCGGCCAGCGCCACTTCAGTGGCGCGCTCTACCGTGCTCATGTCGATGATCAGTTTGCCGGCGACGTCGCCGCTCAGCAGCCCGTCGGGACCGTGATAGACCTGATCGATCGCCTTGGCGTCGGTCAGCATCGTGATGACGGCTTCGACGCTCGAGGCCAGCGCGGCGGGCGTTGCCGCCACCTTGGCGCCCGCCTCTTGCAATGGCTTGGCCTTGTCGGGCGACCGGTTCCAGACCGTAACCTCGTGCCCCACTTCGAGGAGACGCGCCGCGATAGCGCCACCCATTTTCCCGAGACCGGCCAATCCAATGCGCATGTAGTTTCGCTCCCGATGCAACTTCTTGAAGGTAGAGTACCGCAACGATAGGCGATCGTAACGGCCGGCGAAAGGCCGGCGCTTCCGCACCCTCTTACATCGAATTCATATCATGAAACCATCGCCTGACTTTTGGCCTTGAAGCCCGGCGCGTTCAATGTGCTAGCTTGCTGCCCAACAACAACCAGTCGTTACAACAACGGAACGTGGGAGATCGCCTCATGGCGCGCGCAAAGCGGAAGAAGGGCACTGTCGGCATCGTCGGCCTCGGCATCATGGGCGGCTCGTTCGCCCGCAATCTGGCTGCGGCCGGCTGGCATGTCGTCGGGTTCGACCTCGATGCCGGACGCCGCCGGTCGCTGGCGCGGGTCGGCGTCGAGATCGCCAAGGACGCGGTCGATGTCGCGGCCAAATGCGCGATGGTGATCACCAGCCTGCCGAGCCCGCAGGCGCTCGAGGCCACGGTCAACGCGCTGGTCGCAGCCAAGCTGAAGAAGCGCATCATCATCGAATGCAGCACCTTCACGCTCGACGACAAGCAGCGCGCCGAGCGCGCATTGCGCAAGGCCGGCCACACGCTGTTGGACTGCCCGGTCAGCGGCACCGGCGCGCAGGCCGCCGTCAAGGATCTGGTGATCTATGCCAGCGGCGATTCGGCCGCGATCAAGAAGACCAAGCGCATGTTCGCCGACTTCTCGCGCGCGATGCACGACCTCGGCGAATTCGGCAACGGCAGCAAGATGAAATACGTCGCCAACCTTCTGGTCGCGATCAACAACGTGGCCAGCGCCGAAGCCATGGTGCTCGGCATGAAGGCCGGACTTGATCCGCAGATGATCTTCGAAATGGTCACCGGAGGCGCCGGCAATTCGCGGGTATTCGAACTGCGCGCGCAGATGATGGTGAAAAATCGCTACGACGAAGCCACCATGAAAATTAAAATTTGGCAGAAGGACATGGCGGTAATTGGCGCCTACGCGCAGGAACTCGGCGTGCCGACGCCGACCTTCAGCGCTACGCTGCCGGTCTACGCGGCCGCGATGTCGACCGGCCATGCGATGGACGACACCGCGGCGGTGTGCGCGGTGCTGGAAAAGCAGGCCGGCGTGCGGCGGAAGAAGCGTTAAGGTGGGCAAGAACCCCCATTAGAAAACTTGATGGCGGTACTTAGAGCTTATTATTTGCCGCGCCCCCCTGACGGGGCGCTAGGCTAGACTAGGACGACCGTCGGAATCGGCCTGCCGGTTCCCGCGTACTTTTAAAGATGCGACGTCACAAGAAACGTCGGTCAACATTGCTAGGGAGATGCTTATGGCCAGCGATCGCGCAACCACGACTCCGCGTGCGGCACAGCCGCTCGAAATGCGCACTGAGACGCGCGACGGCATGCGGATCGATTGGGATGTGCCGATCGAAATGGATGACGGCCTGATCGTTCGAGCCGATGTGTATCGGCCGATCGAGCCGGGTAAATACCCCGTGATCCTGACATATGGTCCCTACGCCAAGGGCCTCGCGTTCCAGGACGGCTATCCGAGCGCCTGGGAGCGCATGGTAACTAAGCATCCGGACGTCGCGGCCAACTCGACCAATCTCTACCAGAGTTGGGAAGTGGTCGATCCCGAGAAATGGGTGCCGCACGACTACGTCTGCGTGCGCGTCGATTCGCGCGGCTGTGGCTGTTCACCCGGCTACATCGATCATTTCTCGCCGCGCGAGACCAAAGACTTCTACGACTGCATCGAGTGGGCCGGTGTACAGGACTGGTCGAACGGCAAGGTCGGCCTCAACGGCATCTCGTATTTCGGCAGCAACCAGTGGCACGTCGCGACGTTGCAGCCGCCGCATCTCGCCGCAATGTGCATCTGGGAAGGCTCGGCCGACTGGTACCGCGACATGACGCATCATGGCGGTATCCTGTCGACGTTCTGGGCCAACTGGTACGACATGCAGGTCAAGACCGTGCAGTACGGCGCCGGCGAACGCGGCCGGTACAGCCGCGTGCATGGCGGCTTGGTGTGCGGTCCGGAAACGCTGTCCGAGAAAGAACTCGCCGATAACCGCTGCGATTTCGGGGGCGAGATCCTCGCGCATCCGCTCGACGACAAGTATCACAAGGACCGCTCGCCGCAGTGGGACAAGGTCAACGTGCCGTTCCTGTCGGCCGCCAACTGGGGCGGCCAGGGCCTGCATCCGCGCGGCAATTTCGAAGCCTTCGTGCGCGCCGTCGCCAAGGACAAATTTCTCGAAGTACACGGCATCGAGCATTGGACGCATTTCTATACCGATTATGGCCGCGAACAGCAGCTCGCGTTCTTCGACAAGTTCCTGCACGGCAAGAAGGACGCGTTCAAGAAGCAGCCCAAGGTGCTGCTGCAGGTGCGCCACCCCGGCGAGAAATTCGTCGCGCGCGCGGAGAGCGAATGGCCGCTGGCCCGCACGCAGTGGACCAAGCTGTATCTCGACCCGGCCGAGATGATCCTCGGCAAGAAGTCATCCAAGGCGACGACCCTGGCGTTCGAAGCGATGGGCGACGGCCTCACCTTCCTGACGCCGGCCGTGGATGAAGATACCGAGATCACCGGCCCGTCCGCGCTCAAACTGTTCGTATCGTCATCGACCAAGGACGCCGACCTGTTCATCGTCGTGCGGGTCTTCACCGGCGATCTGAAGGAAGTCGTGTTCCAGGGCGCGATTGATCCGCATACGCCGATCGCCCAGGGCTGGCTGCGGGCCTCGCACCGCAAGCTCGACAAGAAACTGTCGACGCCGTACCGGCCCTATCATCCGCACGATGAAAAGCAGCCGCTGAAGAAGGGCGAAGTCGCCGAGCTCGACATCGAGATCTGGCCGACCTCCATCGTGGTGCCGAAGGGCTATCGCGTTGGCGTTTCGATCCGCGGCAAGGACTATGAATATGGCGGCGCCAGCGGCGGCAAGCTGTCGAACTTCAAGAACGAACTGACCGGTTGCGGCCCGTTCCTGCACAACGATCCGAACGACCGCCCGCCGGCGATCTTCGGCGGCACCACGACGCTGCATTTCGACAAGGCGCGCCAACCCTATCTGCTGCTGCCCGTGATCCCTGCAAAAAGTGCTGCCCGTAAACCGGCTGCGAAAGCCAAATCTGCCAAGTCTGCCAAGCCTGCAACCAAGCCTGCCGCCAAATCCAAGAGCAAGCGCGCCAAGGGACGATGAAAGGACGGGATCACGTCCCGTTGATGCCAAATCTTGTTGAACCAAGTCTTGTTGAAGCCATGTAGCCAACGGCCCGGATCGCGGGCATGCTCGGGAACGACAAGCTGAACGACAACGGCCAGATGTCCAAAGGACACATGAGGGAGAGAAAGCCATGACCATGCATCGCCGAAAAGTATTGAAGGGCATTGCCGGCGCGGGTGTCGGTCTCGCCGCGTTGAAGGCGCCTTACGTTTGGGCGCAGGATGCGCCATTCAAGATCGGCCTTTTGACGGTCAAGACCGGACCGCTGGCGCAAGGCGGCATCCAGATGGAACAGGGCATCGCCACGTTCCTCAAGCAAAAGCAGAACACGCTGGGCGGCCGCAAGATCGAATTCATCTCAGCCGACACCGGCGGCAACGCGGCCGGCGCCAAGACCAAGGCGCAGGAACTGATCGAACGTGAAAAGGTCAACGTGGTGCTCGGCCCGCTCGCGGCCGCCGAACTGCTGGCCATCACCGATTACGTGCGCGACAACCAGACGCCGCTGATCAGCCTCGGCGCCGCCGAGGACGTAACGCAGCGCAACGCCAATCCGTTCGTCATCCGCGCCTCGTCGACCTCGGGCCAGTGCACCCATGTGCTCGGCGACTATGCGTTCAAGGAACTCAAGTTCAAGCGCGCCGCGACCGTCGCCGAGGATTGGGCATTCGGTTATGAGCAAATGGCCGGCTTCCAGCGCACCTTCGAAGAAGCCGGCGGCAAGGTCGTCAAGAAGCTGTGGGCGCCGCTGAACACGCCCGACTTCACGCCCTATATCGCGCAGCTGGCCAATGTCGACTGCGTCGCCAACGGCTTTGCCGGATCCAACCCGGTGAAGTTCATGCGGGCCTATGCGGATCTCGGCGCCAAGGCCCGGTTCCCGCTGCTGGCCGGCTGGACCGCGATGGACGACGCGCTGCTGCGCAGCCTCGGCGACGAGGCGGTCGGCGTCGTGTCGGCGCATTGGTATTCGTCGAGCTTCGATACACCGAGCAACAAGCAGTTCGTCGCCGACATGCGCAAGGACTACAACGTGCTGCCGGGTGGCTACTCGGCCGGCATGTATATCGCCGGCCAATGCGTCGAGGCGGCCATCAAGCTGGTCGGCGGTAAGTCGGTGGACGGCAAGACCTTCGCGGACGCACTGCATAAAGTCACCCTCGACGACACGCCGCGCGGCAAGTTCAGCCTGGACCGTTTCGGCAACGTCGTCGGCACGGTGTTTGTCCGCAAATGCGAGCGCAAGGACGGTCAGCTCGTCAATACGGTCGTGAAGACCTATCCGGATGTCAGCCAGTTCTGGACCTATGACGAAAAGGCGTTCCTGGCGAACCCGGTATACGCACGCGACTATCCGCCTGCCAAGAACCTGGAATAATTCGCGCAAAAGACCGCCCTCGCAAATAGCGAGGGCGGTTTGCCACTGGGGACCGCGTACCTGTCATGCTGCGTTACATTGGATTTGAAGAAGCCAGATTGTTGGCCATCAGCAGCTTCGCCTACGGCGGACTTCTGTTCCTGCTGTCGTCCGGGTTCTCGCTGATTTTCGGCTTGATGCGGATTCCGAACCTCATGCATGGCTCGTTCTTCATGCTCGGCGCCTATTTTGGTGTGAGCATGCTGGAGAAGGGCCTGACCACCGACGCGCTTAAAGCGATCCCGAAGATCGGCGGCGCCTTCAACTTCCTGCCGTCCTTTACCATCCTTCCACCTAACTTCTTTCTGATCGCCATCATCAGCGGACTACTGGTAGCCGGCATCGGCGCGTTGGTTGAGCGCTATCTGCTGCGCCGGCTCAACGGCCAGGAGTTGCCGCAGGTGCTGCTGACCCTCGGTCTGTCGTTCGTGATCGCTGATCTTTGCCTGATGATCTGGACCGGCGATCCGTGGCAACCGGCAACGCCGGCCGAGCTTCGCGGCGTCGTACAGTTCGGGACGCTGTTCTTTCCGCTCTATCGCGTGGCCATCATCGGCATCGCGGTCGTGATCGCCGTGGCGCTGTGGCTGATGGTCGACTGGACGCGACTCGGCGCGATGATCCGCGCCGGCGTCGACGACCCGCAGATCGCCAGGGTCTGCGGCATCAAGGTATCGCAGCTATTCACGCTGGTGTTTGCGCTCGGCGCCGGCTTGGCAGCCTTCGGCGGCGTGGTCGGAGCACCCTATCTGTCCGTCTATCCCGGCCTCGACGCCGACATGCTGCCGCTCGCGCTGATCGTCGTCATTCTCGGCGGCACCGGCAGCCTTCTTGGCGCGCTGGTCGGCAGCTTCCTGATCGGCCTCCTGTACAATTTCGGACAGGCGATGGTGCCGGACCTGTCCTACGTCATTCTGTTCCTGCCGATGCTGCTGGTGCTGGTGTTGCGGCCGCAAGGCCTGTTCGGCCGGTCGATCCCATGAGCTTTGCGCCCGCAGGCTTCATCACGGTGCGTCGCGTTGCCCTGGCAATCACTTTCGCGCTGCTGCTCACCTTGCCGTTCTGGGTCGGCAATTCCTATTACATCAACATTTCGAGCCAGATTCTGCTCTACGCGGTATTCGCGCTCGCGCTTAATGTGCTGGTCGGTTATGGCGGCTTGGTATCGCTCGGTCATGCCGGCCTGTTCGCCATCGCCGGCTACACAGCGGCGCTGCTGCTCGATGCCGGGCACGGTCATTTCGTTGCCGACGTGGCCGCCATCGTGGTGACGCTTGCCGCCTCGGCCGTGTTCGCCGTACTGGCGTTGCGCTCGACCGGCATCGGCTTCCTGATGATCACGCTGGCGCTCGGTCAGATCGTCTGGGGCATCGCCTATCGCTGGGCCAGCCTCACCAACGGCGACAACGGGCTCAAGATCACAACTCGCCCCTCGCCGTTCGGCCTGTCGCTGAACGGCGCACCGGCTTTCTATTACACGACCCTGCTGGTGTTCGTGGTCGCGCTCGTCACCATGATCCTGTTCGTGCGGTCCCCGCTGGGCGCCAGCCTGCGCGGCACGCGGGATCAGCCCCGGCGCATGAACGCGCTCGGCTACAATGTGTGGCTGATCCGGTTCTTCGCATTCCTGTTCTCGGGCTTCTGGACCGCCGTGTCCGGATTGCTGTTCATCTACTACAATCAGTTCATCAGCCCGCCGATCGCGGCGCTGCAGACCTCGGCCGAAACATTGCTGATGGTGATTTCCGGCGGCACTGCGACACTGCTCGGGCCGATTGCCGGCGCCGCCATCCTGGTGATCATGAAGAACGTGGTCAGCAGCTACATCGAGCGCTGGAATCTGGTGCTCGGCATCATCTTCGTGCTGATCATCACCTTCATGCCGGAGGGCCTGGTGCCGGGCGTCACGCGGCTGTGGCGCAAGGGCTGGAGCACCTTGCGCGGTCGCAAGCCCGAACCTGAAGCGCGCAAGACCGGAGGGCATGGATCATGACCGCGCTTTCCGTCACCAACCTGTGCAAGGCGTTCGGCGGATTGCGCGTCACCCGCGACGTCAATCTGCGGGTCGAGGCCGGCGAACGGCGGCTGATCATCGGGCCAAACGGCGCCGGCAAGACCACGCTGTTCAACCAGATCGCCGGCGAACTGACGCCCGACAGCGGCACCATCGAGATGTTCGGCCAGGACATCACCAAACTGGCGAGCCGCAAGCGCACGCATCTGGGCATGGCCCGCACCTATCAGATCATCACGCTGTTCGGGCGCGACACCATCCTGCGCAACGTCACGCTGGCGCTGCTCGGCTTGTCGCCGCTGCGCTGGAACCCGGTGATCGACCTGGAGCGCGAGCAGCATCTGGTCGACCGCGCCCATGAAGCCCTCGCCAGCGTTGGCCTGTCGCATATCGCCGAGCGGCCGCTGGCGCAGACCTCCTATGGCGAGCGCCGGCGGGTCGAGATCGCGATGGCGCTGGCGCAAAGCCCGAAGCTGCTGCTGCTCGACGAACCCTATGCGGGCCTGTCGATCGACGAGCGGCGCGACGTGCAACAGTTGCTCATGAAAATCCCGCGCGACGTCACCATCGTGATGATCGAGCACAACATGGATGTGGCGCTCGAATTCGCCGAGCGCATCACGCTCTTGCACTTCGGCGAGGTCATCGTCGAAGGCACCAGAGCCGAAGTGGTGGACAATCCGCGCACCCGGGAGGTCTACCTTGGCGAATAGCGCTCTTTCACTGATCGATGTCGACGCCTTCTATGGCGACAGCCATGTGCTGGAAAAGGTCTCGTTGACCTGCGGCGAAGGCTGTCTGCTCGGGTTGCTCGGCCGCAACGGCGCCGGAAAGTCGACCTGCATGAACGTCACCGTCGGCCTGCTGCCGGCACGTCGCGGCAAGGTCACGGTGTTCGGCGAGGACGTCACGAAGCTCGCGCCCGAAGCGATTTCCGCGCGAGGTGTGGCCTTGGTCCCGCAGGGCCGGCGCATCTTCAAAAGCCTGACGGTGCGCGAGAACCTGATCGTCGCCGCCCGCAAGCCGACCAATGGCGGCAAGGCGGCCTGGAACCTGGACACCGTGTTCGCCATGTTCCCGCGGCTTGGCGAGCGGCGCTCGCAGATGTCCGCGCACCTGTCGGGCGGCGAGCAGCAGATGCTGGCGATCGGCCGGGCGCTGATGGCCAATCCGCGCGTGCTGCTGATGGACGAGCCGTCCGAAGGCCTCGCGCCGCAGATCGTCGCCGAGGTGATGGCCACCATCCGCCATCTCAAGGCCAGCGGCCTGTCGATCGTGCTGGTCGAGCAGAATCCCAAGCTGGTGTTCGACATCGCCGACGACATCGTGATTCTGAACAGCGGTCAGGTCGCCGTGACGGCGCCGGCCGCGGATCTGCGCGACGGCACGGCGGATCTGCGCCAGCATCTCGGCGTGTTTTGAACGGGACGCCTACCGTCCCGTGAGCAGAGCTCCAATGCCGGCGCGGAGGTTGAACACCGGAGGCTCCCGGGGTACTGGAGCATCGAACTCATTCACGGTCTTGCGCGGACGCCATCCACGGAAAGGTAAGCTATGAGCCAATGGAATAAATACGAACGGACCGCCGCGCGCACCCATGGCCGTCCCGGCCGCGAGTCGCGGCCGAAGACCGTCACCATCGACAGCCACGCCCATGTGGCGGTGCCGGCGGCGGCTGAGTTCGTCAAGCCGCATCTCGACTGGTCGACGATTCCGCTGGCGCATTTCGCGACCGCCGAGACCAAGGCGCTCGGCGCCAAGCAGGAAGGCGATATCGGGCCGGCGAGCCTCGGCTACGACAAGCGCCTCGCCGATCTCGACGCGATGGGCATCGATATCCAGTTGGTCTGCCCGCCGCCGCCGCAATGCTATTACACGCTGCCGATCGACATCGCCGTGCCGGCGACCCGCATGGTCAATGACGGCATCGCGGCTTATGTGGCCGGCAAGCCGGACCGTTTTGTCGGCCTCGGCAGCGTGCCGATGACCGATGCGGCCGAGGCCGTGAAGGAGCTTGAGCGCTGCATGGGGCAGCTCAAGTTCAAGGGCGTCGAGGTGCTGACCAATGTCGACGGCAAGGAGCTGTCCGACCCGGCCTATGCGCCGTTCTGGAAGCGGGCCGAAGAGCTTGGCGCGCTGGTGCTGATCCATCCGAACGGTTTTACCGAAGGCAGGCGGCTGTCGCGGTTCTACTTCAACAACATCATCGGCAATCCGATGGAGACCACCATCGCGCTGCATTACCTGATCTTCGACGGCGTGCTGGAGCGTCATCCGAAGCTGAAGCTGTTCGCGGTGCATGGCGGCGGCTATCTCGGAGCCTACTCCGGCCGCATCGACCATGCCTGGGGCGCGCGTTCGGATTGCCACGGCGACCTGCCGCATCCGCCGAGTTCGTATCTGAAGAAGATCTTCGTCGACACCGTCGTGTTCACGCCGAACCAACTCGCCGAACTGATCCGGGTATTCGGCGTCGATCAGGTGCTGATGGGCACCGACTATCCGTACGACATGGCCGAGTATGACCCGATCGGCCACGTCGCGTCGGTCAGCACCTTCGGTGCCGCGACCATCGAAGCGATCGTCGGCGGCAATGCGAAGCGGGTGCTGGGGCTTTGACAAGGCAACACAAGCTGCTTCGTCATTGCTGGGCTTGACCCGGCAATCCATCTTATTGAAAGACCGCTTTTCAAGATGGGTGCGCGGGTCAAGCCCGCGCACGATGCATCAGTACGTAGGACGGGTGGCGAGACCTCATTCACCCAAAACTTTGCGCACGAGATCAACGGTGTTTTTCGCACCGAGTTTCTTCAGCAGATTGGCCCGGTGGAAATCCATGGTCCGCGGGCTGATGCCGAGCGCACGGCCGGCCTCCTTGCTGGAGGCGCCGCGAACGATTTGAACGAGCGCAACACGTTCCCGGGGCGTTAACGTCTCATGGCCCGGAAATGATTGGGACAGGATGTCCAGCGCGCGGTTGAGTCGATTGATTTCCCGCTTGGCTTCTTTGAGCTCCGGCGTTTCCAGAAATTCCCAATCGCCTTTCCGCCGCACGATGGAGCACTGATGAGCACGGGCGACATCCAGCATGTCGACGGTCCGGCTGGCGTGCAGCGAATAGGTACAGAGCGCAATCATTTTCTGACCGGCAAGAGACCGATCGAGTTCTTCCTCGTACTCGCAAAACTCCTTCCAATGGTTAGTTCCGATCCAGAACGCGTTTCCGCTGATTCGCGCTCCGTCATAGCCCTTGGCCAGAGCCCCGCGGAGCTTCTCGGCCCAGCCGCCGGTGATCCGCTGCAGGTCGAATTCGCCCCCATTGAGATACCAGTCCTTGCCCGCGAGCAGTTCGATCTGCCCGGCGGCCAGATAGTCCTCAAAACCAGGAATAGCGCGGCGTAATGCGCCCAATGCCTCCTGACGGGTGATCGGATTGGCGACAGCCCATACGCAAAATTCGTTGTTGTCCAATCCAGCCTTGAAATACCGAACGGCGGTGTCGAGCAAATCCTCCTTGGTGTCGTAGAAAATGCACAGATGCGATCCCCATGGCATATCGCTGATGATGCGAATACCCGTCTGGCGTCTCGAGGAATTCAATTCCGACGGATCGGCTTGCACTCTGGCAATGTGGGGCTTGGCAATTTGGGATGTGGCAGTTTGGGGCTTGGCCGCCTTACCGAGGCGATCCAGGGTTGGGCTGCGGGGGGTCATGGATCTGCCCTCTATCGAGCGTGTCCGGCGTGCCGCAAGCGGCCGCCATGGAAACTGCTGCCCTAAGGCTAGGCCGTCCGGTTATGGAGGACAATGCCAAACTAAGGATGGCGCGCTGCCGCCACAGGCGCCGAGCGCCCCCCGACTTCCGGATCGCGTCCTTCGCGCGCCACCGGGCGCCTTCCAACGGCGTCAATTTTCCGCCCATGGAATCGGCAGCCGGGCGATCTCATCGCCATCTGAATCACTTACCGAAACCCAACCGCCGTACCAGGCGCCATCTCGCGACAATTCCTTGGCGAGTTGTATCGCATGTGCTTCCGCCGCCGAGGGGTCAGGGAATGCGTCCTCGTCGACGTGCGTGAAGGCAGCCCCATCCGAAACCCGGAAGCGATAACGTTCCAAAATGCTCAATGTCCTGTGTGTGCCGCCATGGCATCTACGACAGGCTTGAACCGGAAATAACTGGTAGGATTGCCAGTACGCCCGCGCATCTCGCGACGGAGCAAGGCTGCGACCGCTACGGGATTACGTTCGACGTCATCCGCATCAATGATGCAGAAAATCCATCAGCGCGGTTTCAGCCAGCACCGCCTGCGGGATCGAATGCTGGGCCGATAGCGCCTGCTCCTCGGCGGTCTGTTGCGCCTGTAAGTAAGCGCCGAGCCGCCGCGCGTATTGGATGATCTGCCGCCCGACCGGCAGCCGTTCGGCTTCGAAGCGCAACAGCCCGCTCTCGACATCGCCCGCCTGCTCGAGCGCTGCCGCCAGCGCCGCCGCGTCGTCGGCCGCCTTGGTGACGCCGGCCCCGACATGCGGACGCGCGACGAACGCCGCGTCGCCGATGATCGCGACCCGGCCGAACGCCATCTTGGGCGTCTCCAAATCGTAGATCGGTTGCAGGACCAGTTCGTCCATCAAGCGCACGACTTCGCGAAACTGCGGCGCCAGCAGGCGTTCGGCCGCGTCGCGGATTTCCGCAATCTTCTCCGGCCGGATCAGCGGCGGCGGAATCGAGATCGTATGCGTGACGCCCTTGGCGTCGGTCAGCAGATCCTTGAGTTGCGTATGCTCGTCGGCCGGCCGGTACCAGATCACGTTGTAACGCCGATGGCCGGGCCGCAGATCGTTGTCCGGCCCGGCGACCGGATAGCCGAGGAATTGTTCGCCGGGCGGCAGGCCGAACGTCATGGTGCCGAAAACGTCGCGGCGCGTGCCGGGCGACATCGCATCCTCATTGACCAGCGAGCGCCACGCCACATAGCCGGCATAGAGCGGCATCAAGTCCGGCAGAAATTGCGCCCGCACATTCGACCGGATGCCGTCGGCGCCGACCAGCAGATCTGCCGTTTCGGTACCGCCGTCGGCAAAACTCGCCGTCACGCCATGCGCGTCCTGCGTGAAACTCTGGAACGCCCTGCCCCGATGGTAGTGCGACGGCGGAAAGCCGTCGCGCAGCATCCGGTAGGCCCGCTCCCACGAGGTCAGCACCTGTGGGCAGTCCATCTCGACCACCAGATCGCCCTTGGCGTCAATGATCTTTCGCATGGTGATATGAACACCGAGACCGGTCGGATCGAGACCGACGCCGCGCAGCTTTTCGATCAGTTCGGGCTGCGCCACGATGCCGGCGCCGCGGCCAGACAATTCGCTGGCGACCCGCTCATAGACATCGACCTGCCAGCCGGCGCGCCGCAACATCAGGCCGGCCAGCAGGCCGCTCATCGAGCCGCCAATCACAATGGCGCGTTTGCGCGCGGTTCCAGGCAACGGCAGGCCTCCCTTTTGGCGATCGATTTTCTTATGCTATATATCGCCGTAACGAAGATTGGAGGAAGCCATGGCGCTGACAATGTTGGATAAGCAAGCGGTAAACGCCCAGAAGTCCCCATGGACGCCGGAACTCACCGCCGAATTCGAGCGCGAGGCCAAGAATCCGAACCCGTGCGTCGGATCGACGCTGCTGTCGGAAACCGACAAAGTCCGGGTCTGGATGATCAACCTGCAGCCCGGCGAGCGGATCGGCTTCCACCGTCACGTCCTGAATTACTTCTGGACCTCGGTGAATGGCGGCCATGGCCGCCAGCACGTCCATGACGGCACCACGGTCGAATATACCTATGTGCCCGGCGAGACCCGGCACGAGGTCTATGGAGCCGGCGAATTCAAGGTCCATGACCTGACCAACCTTGGCGACAAGGAAATGATCTTCATGACCATCGAGTTCAAGGACAGCGCCAACAAGCCGATGGCCCTGCCGGCGGACGTACGCAAAGTCGCCTGACAGTTTGGCAGCGAAGCCGCCGCTTGCCCACGCGGCGCTGTGAAGCCAACGGGCCGGCTTGACAAGGCCCGGCGTGGCGCCACATTGATGGCCACGCCGGAATAACGGCACGAATAAGAAAGCGCTCGTTTGAAGCGCTCACAAAAAACAGACCGGAACTAAATTCCGGCATTCAGGGATTGGGAACGGCTGCGAGGGGATGGCGATGCCGCATTTTGTCGATCGGAAATCAACGCCGCCGCGTGCCGCAAGGCGCGCGCGGTGACCATGCCGGCACCCCGGCTGTAACCCTCCGATCGAGGCAGGCATGGACATTTCCTACGACCTCTTCATCAATGCCGTGATCGCGGGCCTGCTGCTCGGCGGCTTCTATGCCGCGGTGACGATCGGCGTTTCGATCTCGTTCGGCATTCTCGACATCGTCAACATCGCCCATCCGGCGTTCATCATTCTCGGCTCGTATATCGCCTACATTCTCAACACGACGTTCGGCCTCGATCCGATCCTGGCCAGCCTCATCGTGTTGCCGCTCTTCTACGCGCTCGGCAGCGCGATCTATCAGGTCTACTATCAATCGTTCGAACGGCGCGGACAGGAAGCCTTGCGCGGCCTCGCGTTCTTCTTCGGCCTGCTGTTCATCACCGAAGTGCTGCTGATCCTGGTGTTCGGCGTCGACTATCGCTACGTCGAAGCCGCCTATATCGGCCCGAGCCTGCGCCTCGGCGTGATGGACTTCCCGCTGCGCATGCTGGTGCCGTGCCTGGTATCGCTGGCATTGTTCGGCGCGCTGCACGTCTATCTATCGCGGACCTTCATCGGCCGCGCCATAGCGGCGGTGTCGCAGGATCAACTCGCCCTGCAACTGATGGCCGCCGATCCGATCCGCATCAAGCGCATCGCCTTCGCGATGTCGATCGCCACCGCGTCGATCGCCGGCGCACTGCTGATCGTCATTCAGCCAATCGAGCCTTCCGTCGGTCGCGAATATATCGGCCGGGTGTTCGCGATCTGCGTGCTCGGCGGGCTCGGCAGCCTGCCCGGCACTCTGGTCGCCGCCATGCTGCTCGGCCTGTTCGAAAGCTTCACCTCGACCTTCTATGGCCCGTCCTGGGCCCCGGCCGTGTCGTTCGGCTTCCTCCTGCTAACGCTGGCGTTCCGTCCGGCGGGATTGTTTGGACGGTAGACCGTGAGCACATTCAAATTCTCACTCGTCCTGCTCGCGGTCGGCGCCCTCGTGTTCGCCGCCGCCCGCTATGTCGGCAACGACTACGTCTTCTTCGCCGGCTACACGGTGCTGCAATTCATCGTGCTGGCGACCGCCTGGAACATCCTAGGCGGCTATACCGGCTATGTGAATTTCGGCTCGGCGGCATTCTTCGCGGTCGGCGCCTACACCACCGTGTTCTTCCACAATCTCTACCCGCTGCCGATCCCGCTGCTGGTGGTCATCGCCGGCATCGTGGCCGGCGTCATCGGCATCGGCATGGGCTATCTGACGCTGCGGCTGCGCGGCGCGTTCTTCGCCATCGCGACATTGGCGCTCGCCGTCGTGCTGCAGACCTTGGTGGTCAACTGGGATTTTGTCGGCGGCTCACGCGGCGCCTATGTGATCCGGCCCGAAAGTGTCCCCATCCTCGGCAACTACATCAACTACCTGTTCCTGGTGATGCTGTTGCTTACCATCATCGCGCTGGTAGTGGCCCGCACCATCGAGCGCTCGCAGCTCGGCTACGGCTTCGCGACCATCCGCGACGATGAGCAGGCCGCCGAAGCCTCCGGCGTGCCGACGCTTAAACTCAAGCTGATCGCGACCGCGATCTCGGGCGCCTTCATGGGCATGGCCGGCGCGCCGTTCCCCTACTATATCGGCTACCTTGAGCCTTCGTCCGCTTTCGGGCTCGCCTATGCGGTGAACTCGATCGCGATGCCGATGATCGGCGGCACCACCAGTTGGATCGGTCCGCTGGTCGGCGCGCTGGTGCTCGGCATCACCCAACAGGTCGCGACCGTGACCATCTCTTCCGCCGTCAACCTGCTGATCGTCGGCGTGCTGCTGGTGGTGTTCGTCGTGGTCGCGCCCAACGGCATCGTCGGGCTGATCCAGGACCGGCTACGCGCGAGGTCGAAATGACGGCGTTGCTCGAAGTCACCGGTGTCGGCAAACGGTTCGGCGGGTTCGTCGCGCTCGACGGCATCAACCTGTCGGTTCCGGCCGGCGAGCGCATCGGCCTGATCGGCCCGAACGGCTCCGGCAAATCCACTTTGGTCAACTGCATCTGCGGCACGCTGACCAACGAAGTCGGCCAGGTGACGTTCGACGGCAAACACCTTAATGGCCTGAGCGCGCATGCCCGCACCCATGCCGGCCTTGCCCGCAGCTTTCAGTTGCCGCGGCCGTTCGCCAGCATGTCGGTCGCCGACAATCTGCGCGTGCCGCTGATGTTCACCGTCAATGCCCGGCCGGGCACCCATCTGTCGGCCGCGGAACTCGATGCGCGTTGTGCCGAACTGCTGACGCTGGTGGCGCTCGACCACAAGGCGCACCGGTTCCCGCGCGACCTGACACAGGTCGAGATGCGCAAGCTGGAACTCGCGCGCGCCATGGCGGCCGATCCGAAGCTGCTGATCGCCGACGAGGCAATGGCCGGCCTGTCGAACTCCGAGGTCACCGACATCGTCGCGCTGCTGATCCGGCTCAACGAGCGCGGCATCACCATCATCCTGATCGAACACATCATGCGCGCGGTGATGAGTTTCTCGCAGCGGCTGGTCGTGCTGGTCTCGGGCAAGAAGATCGCCGACGGCAAGCCCGAGGACGTGATCCGCGAGCCGGAAGTCGAGAGGGCGTATCTTGGCCAATAGCATCAGGATCGAAAATATCGATGCGGCCTACGGCGCGGTCCGCGTGCTGGAGGACGTGTCGCTGACCGCCAGCGACGGCGAGACCGTCGCGCTGCTCGGCACCAACGGCAACGGCAAGAGCACCGTGATGAAGTGCATCATGGGCATCGTGCGGCCGAGCGCCGGGCGGATCGTCGCCGAGATCGACGGCGTCAGCCATGATCTCATCGGACGCAGCACCGAACAGATCGTCGACCTCGGCATTGCGCTGGTGCCGGAAGGCCGCCGGCTGTTTCCGCGCCAGACCGTCGAGGAAAATCTGCTGCTCGGCGCGTTCCGGCCGAAAGCCCGCGAACAGATCAAGAAGAACCTGGCATTCTGCTACGAGGCGTTCCCGCGCCTCGCCGAGCGGCGCTCGCAGCTTGCCGGCTCGATGAGCGGCGGCGAACAGCAGATGCTGGCGCTGGGCCGCGCCATCATGACGGCGCCGCGCATCCTGCTGATCGACGAGCCGTCGGTCGGCCTCGCACCGGTGCTGGTCAGCCGCACCATCGACAAGATCAAGGAGCTCAAGGAGGTCTATCAGCTCACCGTGCTGATGGCCGAGCAGAACTTCACGCAGGCGATCCGCATCGCCGACCGCGGCTACGTCATCGTGCACGGCAAAATCGCGTTCGACGGCCGCTCGGCGGCCGAGTTGAACAACAACGACCTGATCCGGAAGTTTTATCTGGGGCTGTAGGGCGTCGCCACGACCTTGTACACGAACGACGCCGGCACTGCTTCACCTCTCCCCTGTGGGGAGAGGTCGGCGCACGAAGTGCGCCGGGTGAGGGGGGATCGACTATCGATAATCGAGATTCCTAGACCCCCTCTCCCCAACGGGGAGAGGGAGCGCGCAGCAGTCGCGGCATCTTCAGAATATCAATCGAGCAACAGCAACTAAGGCCGGCCCTAACCTACCCCGCCTTCTGCTTGAAGAACGACACGCCGGCCTGATAGCGCCGCGCGTCGCTGACGTCCGGCGTCGCACGGCCCTCGGCGCGGCCATCGAACGTGATTTCCAGCAGCACGCCGCTCGGGTCGTACACGAATATCTGCCACAGCGAGGTGCCGGGCACGATGGCCTCGCGCCAGTCGTCGCCATTGGCCTTGAGCCGCATCAGGCAATCGTCCCAGCCGACCGCCGTCAGACTGATGTGGTCGATCGCGCCGGTGCCGACCGGCGTCGTGCCGCCCTCGCCAAGCGCCGGCCCGCCCGCATAAACGTGGACGATGGCCTCGCCGACCGGCGTCGGCACCGCGATCCAGGCACCCGGAAAGCCGAAATCCGGCCGGTGGATCAGCTTAAGGCCGAGCACCTCGGTATAGAACAGCGTGGTGGCGGTCAGATCGTTGGTTTTGATGGCAACGTGAAACAGGCCGGTGATCAGCATGGCGTCCTCTTCGATGCAGCCGCTAACGATAGTCCAAAATGAAAACGCGGCGCGGGATTACCGCGCCGCGTAGTCTTCCAGTCAACCCTTCATGTGGCAACAGCGTGCCACATGAAGTACCCGCCATTACATGTTCTTGGCTTTTTCGTACGGATACACCACGTCGCCGGACTTGATGTCGGTCGGCGTGATGATGACCTGGGTGCTGGGATCCTTGAACTGGTCGACGCCATTGCCCTTGATGCCGCGGAACTGAACCTGCAGCACGCGGGATTTGGCCCATTCGCCGTTCGGCGCGAAGGCCACGTCGCCGACCAGGGTCTTGAACGTTGTCTTGCGGATGTGGTCCGCGATTTCCGTCTGATCGAGGCTCTTGGTCGCGTTCACGGCCTGTCCGAGCACGTCGATATACGAATAGGCGAACGGTCCCATGTAGTAACCGAGCGGATCGACGCCTTCCTTGGCGGCGCGCTCCTGATAGGTCTGCAGGAACTCGGCGGTGCCCGGGAACATCAGCGCCTTCGACGGCAGCCAGAAGTCATAATTCACCCAGCCGTTCAGCGCCGGGCCGAGCTTGGTCTTGAACACCGTCGACTGCAGGCCGACCATCGCGCCGCCGATCATCTTCGGCTTCAGGTTGGCTTCGTTGGCGGCCAGCACCATGCCGACCGAGTCGAGCGGATACGAGCAGATCACCACCAGATCCGGATTGGTCGCCTGGATCGCCCGGACGATCGGCGCGAAGTCGGCGGTGGAGGGCGGATAGCTCTTGTCGTAGACGACCTTCAGGCCATGCGCCTTGGCATTGGCCCGGGCTCCATCCGCCGCGTTCTTGGAGAACTCCGCGTCGGCCGCCACGATAGCAACGGTCGTCGGCTTGTCGGACTGCGCCATCGCGGTGTCGAAGAAGCCCTTGGTGAAGGACGTCTGCGGCTCCGGCCCGGACGGGATCATGGCGAAGTAGCGGTCGTATTTGAAGTTGTGGTTCACATCGAGCCCGAACAGGCCGACGAACGCCATCTTCTTGCGCATGATGATCGGCATCGCCGGCGCCAGCATGTTGGTCGCGTAGCCGCCGACCACCAGATCGACTTTATCGACCTCGAGCAGCTTGGTGTAGATGCCTGGCACCGTCGAGGGGTTGCTCTGGTCGTCGTAATAGATGAGCTGGACCGGCCGCCCGATCAGGCCGCCCTTCTTGTTGGTCTCTTCTTCCCAGATCTTCATGCTCAGCAGCGCGGACTTGCCGAGCGGACCGAGCGGTCCGGTCAGCGCCATGCCGAAGCCGATTTTGATCGGCTGTTTGTCCTGCGCCGAGGCGCCGGACAGGAACATCAGGCAGGCCACGAAGGCCAATGCCAGCTTGGCCAGACCGGCCACGCCACGCATGTGCAGCAATGAGCGCATTCCATCCTCCCAGATGAGTCTTATTTTATTGGGACGATCTTATGCCCATTCGCCGGGAACACGCCAGAGCATTTCGGATGGCGCAAATACAACCGGCGCCAATCGCGGCGCCGGCTTCCTGACATCTATGCGACATTGTGAAACCTTAGGAATTAACGCGGCGTCGCTTCGCCACCCTCGACGATGATGGTCTCGACCTCGCCGGCGCCGGCCCGGCGGAACGCGGCGGCCTCGTCGTATTCCTTCGACGTGAAGCAGGCGACGCCTTGTTCGAGGGTCGGGAACTCGATCACGACAAAGCGCTGAAACTTGTCCGGCCCTTCCATGATCTGAAACTTGCCGCCGCGCGCCAGCACCTTGCCGCCGAACTTGGCGATGATGCCGGGTACCAGATCGGTGTATTTCTTGTACTGAACGGGATCGTTGATTTTCGAACGCGCGACCCAATAAGCAGGCATGCTTTCCTCCACACGGATATTGGATGACGGCGGCCGACAAGCCGCGACATCGGAGCGAAGTTGAAGCACGCCGGCCGCCTCGCGGCCAAGACCAAAAACACGAGATCAAAAACATCAGGAGGACGCCATGGCGCGACAATTGATCGACATCTCGATTCCGTTGGACAACGACACGATCGCCGATCCGCCGGGCTATGGGCCGCAGATCGAATATCTCGACCACCAGCAGACCGCCGCCGATGTGCTCAAGTTCTTTCCCGGCATGCGCAAGGACGAACTGCCGGACGGCGAAGGCTGGGGCTTCGAATGGATCCGGCTGTCGACGCATTGCACCACGCATCTCGATGCGCCGTATCATTTCGCCTCGACCATGAATGGTGGCGAGCGCGCCATCACGATCGACGAAGTTCCGCTGGAATGGTGCCTGCAGCCCGGCGTGAAGCTCGACTTCCGGCATTTCCCGGACGGCTATGTGGCGACCGCGAACGACGTCGAGACCGAGTTGAAGCGCATCGGTCACACCCTGGCGCCGCTGGAGATCGTGCTGATCAACACCTCGGCCGGCATGGCGTTCGGCCAGCCCGATTATGTGTCGCGCGGCTGCGGCATGGGCCGCGAGGCGACGCTGTACCTGCTGGAGCGCGGCGTGCGCGTCACCGGCATCGACGGCTGGAGCTGGGACGCCCCGTTCATTCACACCATGAAAAAATACGCCGAAACCCGCGACGCCAGCCTGGTCTGGGAAGGCCACCGCGCCGGTCGCGACATCGGCTATTGCCACATCGAGAAGCTGCACAATTTGGAGGCGCTGCCGGCGCACGGCTTTCAGGTGAGCTGTTTCCCGGTCAAAATACGCGGCGGCTCGGCCGGCTGGACCCGCGCGGTGGCGATCATCGATTAAAGTGTTCGCGGCTCAATACGTTGACCGGATACGCCGCAAACCGGTACCATCCCGGCAGGTGGGCAACGCCCCGCCCCTCAATGACAAAATGACCAGCCGGCGCCTCGAAGCGTCGCTCGCCCAGGGAGGACATCGTGGACAGACGCAGTTTCGTCGCCGGCTCGGCCGCTTCCGCGGCCGCGCTCCTGACCCGGCCCGCCGCCGCGCAGGAAGCCTATCCGTCACGCCCGATCACGGTCATCAATCCGTTTCCGCCGGGCGGCGCCGCCGACGTCGTGATGCGGCCGCTGGTCGCCGTGCTGGAACCGTTGCTCAAGCAGCCGGTGGTCGTCGACACCAAGGCCGGCGCAGCCGGCGCGATCGGCGCGCAGGTCGGCGCCAACGCCAAGCCGGACGGCTACACGCTGCTGGCCCACATCACGTCGATTTCCGGCTTCGCCGAGGTCGATAAGCTGTTCGGCCGTACACCGAAATTCACCCGCGATAATTTCATTCCGATAGCGCGTTTCGTCGCGGACCCATGCGTACTGATCGTCAACGACCAGCAGCCCTATAAGACCTTGAAGGAATTCACCGACGACGCCAAGAAGCGGCCGGACGAAATCATCTACTCGTCGTCGGGCCTGTACAGCGCGCTGCATATTCCGATGGCGCTGTATATGAAGGCGGCCGGCGATCTGAAGCTGCGCCATCTGCCGACCAATGGCGGCGGACCGGCGCTGACCGCGCTGCTCGGCAATAATTCGCAGGCGCTGGCGTCTTCGGTGTCGGCGTGCCTCGCGCAGATCAAGGCCGGCAAGGTGCGCCCGCTCGCTTTGTTCGGCGCGCAACGCTCCAAGGCACTGCCCGACGTGCCGACCATGAAGGAGCTCGGCTACGACATCGAATACTATCTGTGGGTCGGCCTGTTCGCCCCGAAGGGCACGCCGGACGCCATCGTTACCACGCTGCGCGGCGCGCTCGACAAGGCCGCGCATACCGACCAGTTCAAGACCGCGATGACCAATCTCGGCCAGGACCTCGATTACATGGACCAGCCGGCATTCCAGAAATTCTGGGACGCCGATGCCAAGCGCATCGAGGAGGCGGTCAACCAGATCGGCAAGGTGCAGGGCTAACTACTACGCACTTGCCGCACGCTACGGGCCCGGCAGCCACGCACGGATGCCGGCTTCGCAGCGAACATAACCTCGCCTCGTGCGATGCACGAACAATCTCTCGTCGTCCGCCAGACATGAGCCGGACGATGTCAACGCTTTGGAAGGACAGACCATGGATCGCCGCAGTTTCGTTATCGGCACGACCGCCTCGGCCGCCGCCCTCGCGACCGGCTCCGCGTTTGCGCAGGAGACCTATCCGACCCGCACCATCACCATCATCAATGCGTTTCCGCCGGGCGGCGTCAACGATCTGGTAACGCGTCCGGTCGCGGCGTCGCTCGAGCAGATCTTCAAGCACCCGGTGGTGGTCGACACCAAGGCCGGCGCCGGCGGACAGATCGGCGCGCAGGTCGCCTCGGCGGCCAAGCCCGACGGATACTCCCTGCTGTCCCACAACAACGGCATCTCGGGCTATGCCGAGGTCGACAAGCTGTTCGGCCGCGCGCCCAAGACCACGCGCGCCGATTTCATTCCGCTCGCGCGCCTCGTGGCCGATCCGGTCGTCGTGCTGGTCAACGACCAGCAGCCCTACAAGACGCTGAAGGAATTCGTCGACGACGCCAAGAAGAAGCCGGACACCATCGTGTATAGCTCCGGCGGCCTGTATGGCGCGACCCACATTCCAGTGGTGCTTTTCGAGAAAGCGGTCGGTGGCCTTAAGCTGCGTCATCTGCCGACCAATGGTGGCGGCCCGGCGATCACGTCCGTGCTCGGTAACAATGCGCAACTGACCGTCCAGACCGTCTCGGCCTCACTGTCGCACGTCAAGTCCGGTAAACTTCGCGCCCTGGCGATCCTGGCCGACCAGCGTTCCAAAGCTTTGCCCGACGTACCGACCATGAAGGAGCTCGGCTACGATCTTGAGTATTATCTTTGGGTCGGCCTGTTCGCCCCGAAGGGCACGCCCGCCAATATCGTGTCGACGCTGGTCGACGCCATCGGCAAGGCCGCGAACACCGATCAGTTCAAAACCGCCATTACCAATATTGGTCTCGACGTCGGCTATCAGAACGCGGCGGACTTCGCCAAGTTCTGGGAAATCGATGCCAAGCGCTCCGATGAGGCCGTGCTGGCGATCGGCAAGCAGGGCTAAATTTAAGTATGGCTTTGCGCAGGGCCGCGGAGCCGGCCGCAGCCTTGCGCAAGCTCAGACGTAAAAGCGAAGAAGTGAAAGCGTCAACATGACCTTACGTACAGATCACGTGGCCGGTGCCGCGTTCGTCGGCTTCGGCTTGCTGATCATTGCCTTGAGTGGCGATCTGCCGGCCGGCCGCCTGTCGATGCCCGGTTCGGGCTTTCTGCCGATGCTCGTTGCCGGCCTGACGATCGTGCTCGGCATCGCGTTGTTCCTGCGCGCCCGCGAGAGCGAGCCGTTCGCCAGCATCGACTGGCAGGACCTGACGCATGCCGGCCCGGTCATCCTGGTCACCGCCGGCGCGATCGCGGCCTATACGGTGCTCGGCTTCATCATCACCATGGTGCTGCTGATGCTGGTGGTGCTAATCGGTGTCGAACGGCGTCGTATCGTCCACGCGGCCATCTATGGTATCGGTGTCGTGATTTTGACCTATGTGATCTTCGCCATCTTCCTGAAGTCCCCGCTCCCGCTCAGCCCGTTCGGCTTCTGAAGGCATCTCCGTGGAAAGTACCCTCGTCAGTCTGCTGCATGGCTTTTCGGTCGCGTTCGAACCCATCAATCTTTGGTACGCATTTATCGGCTGTTTGATCGGTACGCTGGTCGGCGTGCTGCCCGGCATCGGCCCTCTGTCGGGCATCAGCATCCTGCTGCCGATCACCTTCGGCCTCAACGCAACGCAAGCCGTGATCATGCTGGCCGGCATCTATTACGGCTCGCAATATGGCGGCTCGACCACGTCGATCCTGATGCGGATTCCCGGCGAGGCCTCGTCGGTGATGACCTGCGTCGACGGCTATGCGATGGCGCAGCGCGGCCGCGCCGGCTCGGCGCTGTGCATCGCGGCGGTCGGCTCGTTCATCGCCGGCACCTTCGGCATCGTGATGCTGACCGTCGTGGCGCCGCCGCTGGCCACGCTAGCGTTAAAGTTTGGCCCGCCGGAATACACCGCGCTGCTGACGCTCGGCCTGATTTTCCTCGCCTATATGTCGTCGTCGTCGCTGATCCGCACGCTGCTGATGGCCTGCACCGGACTGATGCTCGGCATGATCGGCATCGACAACATGACCGGGCATTTCCGCTACAGCTTCGATCTCGTCGAATTGGGCGACGGCATCGGCATCGTGCCGGTCGCGGTCGGCCTGTTCGGGCTGGGCGAAATCCTGTCGACGCCCAGCAAGAACGTGACCGGCAAGGTCATGGCGCCAAAGCTGCGCGAATTGCTGCCGACCACCCAGGAATGGCGCGAGGCCGCAATGCCGATCGCACGCGGCAGCGTCCTTGGCTTCATCATCGGCATCATTCCGGGCTCCGCGCACATCATCTCCAGCTTCCTGTCCTATGCACTGGAAAAGAAACTCTCTAAGCATCCCGAACAGTTCGGCCATGGCGCGGTGGCCGGCGTCGCTGGACCTGAATCCGCCAACAACTCCGCCTCGACCGGCGCCTTCGTGCCGATGCTGGCGCTCGGCATTCCGACCGGACCGATCACCGCCGTCCTGATCGGCGCCCTGATGGTGCACGGCGTCTCGGCCGGGCCGCAGCTCGTCACCGAGCATCCCGATGTGTTCTGGGGCTTCGTCGCCTCGATGTATGTCGGCAACCTGATGCTGCTGCTGCTCAACCTGCCGCTGGTCGGCATGTTCGTCAGCGTGCTGCGGATTCCCTATGCGTATCTATATCCGCTGATCATCATGTTCTGCATCATCGGCGTCTACGAGGTGTCGCATTCCATCGTCGACGTCTGGATCATGCTGATCATGGGCGTGTTCGGCTATGGGCTGCGCAAGTTCGGCTTCGACCCGGCGCCGCTGGTGCTTGGCCTCGTGATCGCACCGCTGTTCGAGCAGAGCCTGCGTCAGTCGCTCATCATGTCGAACGGCGATTATCTGATCTTCTTCAGCCGGCCGATCGCGCTCGGGCTGATGCTGGTGTGCATCGCGCTGCTGGCGATGTCGGCGCTGTCGTTCTTCCTCAAACGCAACGACTGGCGGACCAAGCTGGCCGTGGCGGAAGCGGGCGAGACGTAAGGTCGTCGCGGTGCTTCTTCACCTCTCCCCGCGTGCGGGGAGAGGTCGACTTGTGAGCGCCGAGCGCGAGCAAGTCGGGTGAGGGGGCGTCGCCGTCGTGCGCTACTTCAACGCCCCCTCACCCGCCTCGCCGCTTTGCGGCTCGGCACCCTCTCCCCGCAAGCGGGGCGAGGGTAAAAAACTCACGTCCACAGCCGCTCCTGCTCCATTCCGGCATACAGTCCCGCGACATACTCGCCATAGCCGTTGAACTTGAGCGTCGGCCGCCGCTCGCCGGTCCCGATGTCTTCTTCGGTGGCCTGGCTCCAGCGTGGATGCGGCACGTCGGGATTCACATTGGCCCAGAAGCCATACTCGGCGGCCAGCAACAATTCCCAGAATCCCTTCGGCTGCTTGTCCGTAAACGTAAAGCGCACGATCGATTTGATCGACTTGAAGCCGTATTTCCACGGCACCGCCAGACGCAGCGGCGCGCCCATCTGCTTCGAGACCGGTTTGCCGTAGGCGCCGGTCACCAGTAAGGCGAGTTCGTTGGTGGCCTCGGCCATGGTGAGGCCTTCGACATAGGGCCACGGATACCAGGTCTGGCGCTGGCCGGACGCGACCGCCTTGTCGTGGAAGGTTTCCATCCGCAGGTATTTGGCCGACGACAGCGGCCGCGCCAGCTTGACCAGTTCGGCGAGCGCAAAACCCGACCAGGGGATCGCCATCGACCACGCCTCGACGCAGCGATGCCGGTACAGCCGTTCTTCCAGCGGCATACGGGCCAGCAACTCGTCGATGCCGAAGGTCTGCGGCTTCTCGACCATGCCGTCCAGCGTGACGGTCCATGGCCGCAGCTTCAGCGCCTGCGCAGCGCCGGCGATCGATTTCGACGAGCCGAATTCGAAGAAATTGTTGTAGGCGAGATTGATGCTCTCGTTGGTGATCGGCCGGTCGAGCGGATATTTTTCGTTGCGCTTGAACGGATACAGCGATGCGCTTGGGTCCGGCAGGTCGGCGATGCGCTGCGCGAACGCGGTGACCGGCATCGTGGCCGGCGACAGTGCCAGCGCGGCGGCGCCCGCCACGAACCGGCGGCGGTCGAGAAACAGCGCTTCCGGGGTGGCGAGGCGTTCCGGCAAATGCCACGGGCGGCGACGAATCACTTGCATGGCGTCGGCTCCAGCAGTGCCCTACTGGTACGGCCAAGCACCCCCATCGGCAAGTCACGGATACAAAAAGCCGAACGTATTTGCGTCAGGTCTTGCTGAGGCCCGGGATCAGCGACGCCAATCCGGAGCGTTGCGGCGCGGCGCGCACGGCCGGGCCGGCCATGCGGCGGCCCATCATGGTGATCAACTGCTCCTTGGCCATCGGCTTGGCGAACAGATAGCCCTGCCCGACATGACAGCCGAGGCCTTGCAGCTTGTGGCTCTCATGCGTGGTCTCGATGCCTTCCGCTACCGTCTTCAGGCCGAAGCGGTGCGCCATCTCGACGATGGTTTCCAGCACGCCGGCATTGGTCTTGTCGGTATGGCAGTCGGTCACGTAAGCGCGGTCGATCTTCAACTCGCTGAACGGCAATTGCCGCAGCCGCGCCAGCGACGAATAGCCGGCGCCGAAATCGTCGATCGCCAGGCTGCAGTTCTGCGACTTCAATTCGGTCGCGACCTCGTTGGCGATATGCAGATCGCGCATCACCTGATCTTCGGTGACTTCCATCACCATGCCTGGCCAGTTGCTGGCGCTCGGGCGTTCCTCGCGCACCATCTGGGCGATCGGCAGTTCGACGAACGCGTTGGCCGGCACGTTGACGGCGAGCTTGAGGTGGGGAACGCCGGAGGCAGCGAAATCTTCCCAGTCGCGCAGCGCGGTCAGGATCACACGCTCGGTCAGCACCAGCAACTCAGCGTCGGTGGCGTCCGGCAGGAACAGATAGGGGGCCAGCAAGCCCCGGGTCGGATGGCGCGCGCGCACCAGCGCCTCGGCGCTGGACAGCCGCATGGTCTTCAGGTCGATCTTCGGCTGGTAGAACAGCTCGAACCAGTTGTTCTCGAGCACCTGGGTGAGCGTGATCTTGCCATTGCTGGGCTCGGCGACAGGCTTCTCGCCGCTCCACCAGTCGCGCATTTTGGTCAGCATCAAAAACCCGTTGGCTGCGGCGTACGCCGATCCCGTTTCGCCTGCTATCCCGGGTATTTAGCGGACGGCGGGGTGCTTTGCGGTTAATTCCCACCGCGCGACATGGCGCTATGCTTTGCAAAATATGACCGGCGGCGCACTAAGGTGTGCGCCGCGTTAATGCCTTCGGTCCAATGCGGCCTATGCGGCGTTCTTGCGCGACGCAACGATCTGATCGGCGGTGCGTCCGGTCAGTTCCGCCATGTGATCGAAGCTGAACGTGAAGGTGCCGACGCCGGCCGTCGCCGAGCGGACTTCGACGATCAGACTGCCGATCTCGGACTCCGGCATCATGGTGCGCACCACATCCCAGCCGTCCCAGCCCTCGCGGGTATCGAATCCGAGGATCTGGCCGCGCCGGCCCGCCATGATGGCGTTGATCTTCGCCGTGGCATCCGACGGACAGAGGATCTCCACCGAATGAATCGGCTCCAGCAGCACCGGCTGGCATTGCGGCAGGCCTTCGACCACGCCGATCCGGCCGGCGGTGCGGAACGCCATGTCGGAGGAATCGACGGTGTGATACGAACCGTCGGTCAGCGTCACCGCGACATCGACCACCGGAAAGCCGAGCGGGCCGTGCTTTAGCCCGTCGATCACGCCTTCCTCGACCGACGGAATGTAATTGCGCGGCACCACGCCGCCGGTGATCTCTTCGGTGAACACGAAGCCGCCGCCGCGCGGCAGCGGCTTGATGTCCAGCACCACATCGCCGAACTGGCCGTGACCGCCGGACTGCTTCTTGTGCCGGCCGCGCTGGCTGACGTGCTTGCGGATGGTCTCGCGGTAGCCGACCGTCGGTGGCCGCGTATCGATGGCAATGCTGAAGCGATCCGCCAACCGCTCGGTCGCGACCCGCAGGTGCATCTCGCCCTGGCCCCACAGCACTACCTCGTGGGCTTCGGCATTGAGCACCACACTGACCGACGGATCCTCCTCCAGCAGCTTGGTCAGCGCCTGGCCGAGCTTGACGTCGTCCTTGCGTTCGCGCGCCGCGACCGCGATGGCCAGCACCGGCGCCGACGCCGTCACTTGCGCGACCGCCGCATGCGCCTGTTTGCCGGCGGATAAAGTGTCCGACGTATGGGCGCCGTCCAGCTTGCCGAGCGCCACCGTGTCGCCGGTCTGCGCCGGGCCGCGCTTGTCCGGCGTCTGCCCGGTCAACTGGAATACGCCCGACACCCGCCCGGCCTCGCGATCCGGCGCCAGGAACGTCGTGCCGTCGCCGACCGGACCATTCAATACACGGGCGACCGACATCTTGCCGCCATGCGTGGTGTGAAACGTCTTCAGCACATAGGCGAGCGGGTCGGCGTTCGGCTTGACGCCAAGCCGCTTCATCGTCTGTTCGATACCCGGCGCCTCATGGCGCAGCGCCTTCATCAGGCGCAGCACACCATTGGTGCGGGTGGCGGCGCCGAGAAAGACGGGACAGATCAGCCCGTCACGCAATTCCTTGGCGAGATCGTCGAACACCTTGTCGCGCGGCGGCGGAATGTCTTCGAGCAACTGCTCCATCAATTCGTCGTCGTGGTCCGCCAGCTTTTCCAGCATGGAGAACCGCGCTTCCTTCTCGCGGTCGAGATTCTCGCCGGTGAGATCGATCACCTCGGAAGCGGTATGCTCGCGATAGACATGGGCGCGCTCCAGCGCGAGATCGACAAAGCCGGAAATGATGTCGCCCGACCAGATCGGGATCTGGCGCAGCACCAGGGGCTTGCGCGAGGCCGGCTGCAGCAGCGCCAGCGTTTCGCGCACGCGCTTGTCGGCCTTGTCGATCTTGTTGAGAAACAGAAACCGCGGAATGCCGAGATCTTCCAACTCGCGCATGATCAACTGTAGTTGCGGCACCTTGCGCTCGTCGGCCTCGCACACCACGATCGCGGCATCGACCGCCGGCAGCACGGCCCGCATGTCGTGCACGAATTCGACCGAGCCGGGGCAATCGACAAAGGTGTAGCTCTCATCCATGAAGGTCGTCGACGCGATCGACACTTCGACGCTCATCCGATGATGACGGGATTCCTTGCTGGCGTCGCCGACGCTGGTGCCGGCATCGACACTGCCCTGGCGCGCGATGGCGCCGGTACGTGCGAGGATCGCCTCAAGTAATGTGGTCTTGCCGCTTTGGAACGGGCCCACCAGTGCAATGCACCGGGGACCCGCCCGTTTGGTGCCGTTTGGTGCCGAACCGTTCGTTGCCGAGCCTTGCTCTGCCATGACCGTCTCCCTTGGGTGGTGGGATCGGCCCTCTCACGGGGCTTATGCGGTATCGTCTTCGCGTCGGGACGCGTTGGCAAGGGGGGTAGTGGGGACGAGTTTTCGCCTGACGGTAATTGATTGCCGAATGACTCGCGTACAAGTTCGATTCCGGATTGGGCTACACGCCGACTGGACCGCTCTCTTGAGCGATGGCCGCATCCAGATCCGCCGGTTTATGGTCGCCCGGCAGGGTCAAAGTCCGCGTCTGTCCCGACACGGTGTCGCGCACCGTATAGGTGATGTCCGGCGGCTCCGGCACCATTTGACCGAACTGCCCCAACACGAACTTCACCCAATAGCCGATCGTGTAGTGGCTGCGCTGCTTCTCGATCACCCAATTTCCCGGCATGTCATGGTCCTTGATATTCGGTCTGGCGACGGTCACATCGTTATTGAACTGAGCCATAAACGCAAACGGCCGCCCCGAAGGGCGGCCGTTCCGTCGAAACGAAGTCGAAAAAGCTTAGCGCGCCGGGCGCAGGATCAATTCGGCGACGCCGACGGCGAGATTGAGGCCGGTCTGGCCGGTGACCGACAGCGGCTGCAGCGCGACCGTGCGGTCCGAACCGCCGACCAGCACATTGGCGCCGAGGCCGCCCGCGATGGTCGCTTCGGCGGTCGCGCCGCCGTAATTGCCCGCGAGGGCGCCGGGACGCGCGCTGCCGCCCGCGAACACCGACCACACCATCTGGCCGCCGGTGGTGGCGCCGATATCCAGGCCGAACTTGGAGATCGATCCGACGTAGATTTCAGACGGCCAGCCGGGTGCGGCTGGGTCGAAGCGACAGGTAACGGTTTTTTGCGAACCGATGACCATGCCGATGCCGCCCGATACGTCGCAGTTCAGCGCGCCGACCTTACCGGTGGCCTGTTGCTGGGCCGACGCGGAAATCGGGGCGACCAGCGTCGCGGCGAGCGCCAGAGCGGCAAATCCAACGATAGCTTTCATCTGATGATCTCCATGAAATACATTTTTCGATCGCAAGCCGAAATCGCCGGCCCGGACCCGTATCCTAGATCACGATCCGTTTCGATGAAATCGGATCGTGACCCAGCCTTAAGCTATCGAAGCGATTTTCGGACGGTACCGGTCTATCAAATTCCGGCGAACGGGAAAAGCGCGGCCCTTTCGGGCCGCGTCAACCAGTGCCAACGCGCGGACAGCAGCCAGGTTCCGGCGTGGATCAGGTCAAATTACCGCAGAACCGCTGGATCCGGCGGCAGGCTTCCTCCAGCGAGGACGTCGCGGTCGCGTAGGAGATGCGGAACGCCGGGCCGAGCCCGAAAGCCGAGCCCTGCACCACCGCGACGCCTTCGGCTTCCAGCAGTTCGGTGACGAAGTCCTCGTCGCTCGCGATCTTGTTGCCGCTCGGCGCGGTACGGCCGATGGTCCCGGCGCAGGACGGATAGACATAAAACGCGCCTTCCGGCTTCGGGCACTTGATGCCGTTGGCCTGGTTCAGCATCGACACCACGAGGTCGCGGCGTTCCTTGAAGATCGCGTTGTGCTTCGGGATGAAATCCTGCGGCCCGTCCAGCGCCTCGACCGCGGCCCATTGCGCCACCGCCGACGGGTTCGAAGTCGACTGCGACTGGATCATCGCCATCGCCTTGATCAGCGCTTCCGGGCCGCCCGCATAGCCGATGCGCCAGCCGGTCATGCAATAGGCCTTCGACACGCCGTTCACGGTCAGCGTGCGGTCGTACAGCGACGGCTCGATCTGCGCCGGGGTTTTGAACACGAAGTCGTCATAGACAAGGTGTTCGTACATGTCGTCGGACATGACATGTACATGCGGATGGCGCTTGAGCACATCAGTGACCGACTTCAGTTCGGCCTCGCTGTAGGCGGCGCCGGTCGGGTTCGACGGCGAGTTGAAGATCAGCCATTTGGTCTTCGGCGTGATCGCCTTTTCCAGCGCCGCGCCGCTCATCTTGAAGCCTTGCGCCATGCCGGCCTCGACCGCGACCGGCACGCCGCCGGCCAGCAGCACCATGTCCGGATAGCTGACCCAATAGGGCGCCGGGATGATCACCTCGTCGCCCGGATTGATGGTGGCGATCAGCGCATTGTACAGCACCTGCTTGCCGCCGGTGCCGACGATGATCTGCGACGGCTTGTAGTCGAGGCCGTTCTCGCGCTTGAACTTGCGCGAAACCGCCGCCTTCAATTCCGCGATGCCGTCGACCGCCGTATATTTCGCGGCGCGGCCGCTCTCGATCGCCTTGATGGCGGCTTGCTTGATGTTGTCGGGCGTATCGAAGTCCGGCTCGCCGGCACCGAGGCCGATCACGTCCCGGCCGGCGGCTTTGAGCGCGCGCGCTTTGTCGGTCACCGCGATGGTGGCCGAGGGCTTGATGCGCTTCAACGTCTCCGCAAGAAAGGCCATGGGAATCTCCGGTCAGCCGACAGTTTCGCGGCGGCCCCGTCCTAAATGCCCTGGCGGCCTCCGGCAAGGGTGAAAGCAGTGATGCATCGATCAACTTGGGTGATACCGGCCGCGCTCCCGGCCACTGCCCAGAGGCCGCCATGCGGGCTGCAACCGGGCGGCACCTCCTAAATCCCATGGATACCGGCCGTTAGCCGTTTGCGCCTAAAACGGCGGCTTCGGATACGGGGGCCGGGATGGGCGCTTTTCACGATGCGGTGCGCAGTGGCGCCTTTCTGACCGTCGACCGGATGCGGCTGGTGGCCCTGGCCGTGCTGATCGCGTCGGGCGTCGGGCTGGCCTACCTCCTGATCACCTCCACCGGCCTCAATGACGCCCTCGGCCGCCCGCTCGGTACCGATTTTTCCAACGTCTACGCGGCCGGGACCTATGTGCTAGAGGGCCGGCCGGCCGCCCCGTTCGACATTATGGCCCAACAGGTCCGCGAGCGGGCGATCTTCGGCCCCGACACCCAGCTTTACGGCTGGCACTACCCGCCGTTCTTCCTGTTTCCGGCCGCCGCATTGGCGCTACTGCCCTATCTGGCGGCCCTGGCGGTCTGGCAGGGCGTCACCCTGGCGCTGTATCTGACGGCCATCCTGGCGATCCTGCGCCCGGCATTGTCCGCGACCTTGCCCGGCAAAAGACCGGACGGGCTGGTGGTGCTGGCCGCCCTCGCCTACCCGGCCGTGTTCGTCAATCTCGGCCACGGCCATAACGGCTTCCTGACCGCCGCCCTGATCGGCTTTGCGCTGGTGCAACTCGACCGCCGGCCGGTGCTCGCCGGCATCCTGTTCGGGCTGCTGGCCTACAAGCCGCAATTCGGCGTGATGATCCCGCTGGTGCTGCTGGCCACCGGCCGCTGGCGCACCTTCATCGCGGCCGCCGCCACCGTGGCCGCGCTGGCGCTCGCCGCCACGCTCGCTTTTGGCTGGGAGGTATGGCCGGCGTTTCTTGAAGGCACGCGCTTCACCCGCGACGTCATTCTCGAACAGGGCAGTACCGGCTGGCACAAGATCCAGAGCCTGTTCGCGATCGTGCGGATGTGGGGCGGTGGTATCGCGCTGGCTTATGCGGCGCAGGCCATACTCGGGCTGGGGCTGGCGGTCGCGCTGGTATGGCTGTGGCGCCGCCCGACAAGCTCCGCATTGAAAGCCGCGGCGCTTTGCCTCGCGGCAATTCTCGCAACGCCATACAGCCTGGACTACGACATGATGGTGCTGGCGCCCGCCATCGCGTTCTTCGTCGCCGATGGTTTGCAGCGTGGCTTTCTGTCCTACGAGAAAACCGCGCTGGCGGTGCTGTGGCTGACACCGCTGATCGCCCGCAGCGTCGCGGAAGCGACGCTTATTCCGCTCGGTGTGCCGGCGATGCTGCTGGTATTCGGGCTGATTTTACGCCGCGCTGCAACAGAGCCTAGCCACGGCCAAGGTGGATTTCTGCCCGTCGCGCCCTAAGATAGCGCAAACAGCGCGCGAGGAGGACGCCATGCAGCTCTCTCCCGAGCAACTGCGTCAGTTCGATGAGCAAGGCTATCTGTTCTTTCCGAATTGCTATTCGGAAAACGAGATCGCGCTGCTGCGCGCCGAAGCCGAAAGTATCCTTACGGCCGACCGTCCGGAAATCTGGCGCGAAAAATCCGGCGCGCCGCGCACCGCTTTCGCGGCGCACACCTTCAGCGAAGTCTTCCGGCTGCTCGCGCATCATCCGCGCCTCGTCGAACCGCTGCGACAATATTTCGGCGAGGAGGTCTACGTTCACCAGTTCAAGCTCAACGCCAAGGCGGCGTTCGAGGGCGAGGTCTGGCAGTGGCATCAGGACTACGGCACCTGGGCGCGTGACGACGGCATGCCGGAGCCGCGCGCGATGAACATCGCGGTGTTTCTCGATGAGGTGATGCCGATCAACGGCGCGCTGATGATCATTCCGGGCAGCCACAAACACGGCACGCTGGATGCCGGCCACGACAAGCTCACCACGTCCTATCCGCTATGGACGCTCGACAAGGAAACCGTGACGCGCCTCGCGCACGACGCCGCGCCCTATGGCGGCATCGTGGCACCAACCGGCAAGCCCGGCTCGGTGCTGATGTTTCATGGCAATCTGGTGCACGCCTCGCCGCCCAACATCACGCCGTATCCGCGCAAGATCGTCTATCTGACGCTGTGCGCGGTCTCCAACCACATCACCAAATTCACCCGGGCCGAGTGGATCGCGCATCGCGATTTCACGCCGATCGTGCCGGTCGCCGACGATGCGCTTGAAACTTACGCGCAGGCGCACCAGATAGCCGCCGAATAGTTTTGTTGCGTGATGGGCGCGTTCACAGCGTCATTGTCACGTGGGCGATACAAGTGGCGCGAATTTCTTCTCCGTGCTGCCATCGCATTGCCCAGCTTGGGCTGTAACTCACGGTCGGCGCGCGCCGGTTATTTTATTGGGCGGCCCCTTGGTCTGGCGCGCACTAGCACTAGATCAAATCGGCACGAGGGGGACCTGATGTATACGCTCTATTCGATGAAGCGATCCGGCAACAGCTACAAGGTGCGCCTGACGCTTGCCCGCCTCAACACGCCATATCGGCTGATCGAAGTCGACATCTTGAAGGGCGAAAGCCGCACCCCGGATTTCCTCGCCAAGAATCCCAGCGGCCAGGTGCCGCTGCTCGAAGTCGCGCCGGGCCGCCATCTCGCCGAGTCGAACGCGATCCTGTGGTACGTCGCCGGCGGCACGTCGCTCGCGCCCGACGACCGCATCGAGCGCGCCGAAGCGTTGCAATGGATGTTCTTCGAACAGCACAGCCTGGAGCCGAATCTCGGCGCCGCATATTTCTGGCTCAACCTGATCAAAGGCGGTCGCGACCTGCAGCGCCACGCGCTCGAAGACTGGATGGAGCAGGGCTATACGGCGCTCAGCGTGATGGACAAGCATCTGCGCGATAACGCTTACTTCGCGGCCGGTCACTTCACCATCGCCGATATTGCGCTGTACGCCTACACGCACCTCGCGCACGAGTGCGAATATGATCTCAGCGCATTTCCGGAAATACGTGCCTGGCTGGCCCGCATCGAATCCGAACCCGGTCATGTGTCGATGGACTGGGAGCCGGCGCCGGAAGCGCAAGCCGCCGAATAGGCGTTGAAGGACGGCGAAATCATGCGCCGTTAACCTTTGGTTAACCTCGATCATGAATTCGCCGTGTTTCCCCAACCGCGCCGCCCGAATCCGGCCGAATGCGCGCCGGTATCGAATTCCATTGTGTTCCTGGGGCCGGATGATTCGGGCACGGACACACCACGATGAACGACAATTTGGCGCGCGGCGACGACCTGACGCGCGAAGCTTGGGCCACGCGGGAAGTTGGCTTTGAACGCCCTGCCGCGCGGCGGCCGGCGCTGCGGCATCGCGCCATCTGCTGGCAGCTTGTCACGACGCTTACACTCGCGCTCTCGACCCTGTTGGCCGCGACCGTGCTGACACTCGGCTATACGCGCGCCGACACGCTGTCGCTCGGCGATGGCGCTTCGCTGGCGCTAGAGCGCGTCCAGCAAAAGTGGACACCGGTTTTGCGGAAAAGCGATCAAGCGTGCGCAGTTCGCGTAAACTTACCTGCGTACGCGCTCTAACATTCTAAACTGACGCGTTTTCTTCACGCGAAGTGGATTCCACTTCGCTTGAAAACGCTCTGAACGCGTTATCGTGATTTTTCGAAACCTCCCGGCCGCGCCATGGTTGTCGTCGGTTAGGGAGTTTCAATAATGCGCCGTTTGATTATCACCGTCGCTGTGTCCATCACGCTGATATCCGCGCCCGCCTTCGCGCAGCAGTCTTACAAATCCGCAGCCGGACCACTGCGGATCGAAACCGTGGCGACCGGCCTGTCGAATCCCTGGGCCCTCGCCTTCCTGCCCGACGGACAGATGCTGGTCAGCGAACGGCCCGGGCAAATGCGCCTGATCGACCGGGACGGCAAACTGTCGCCGCCGGTGTCCGGTGTTCCCAAGGTGATGGCATCCGGCCAGGGCGGCTTGCTCGACGTCGTGCTCGATCGCGCTTTTGCGCAGAACCGCACGCTGTATTTCTGCTATTCCGAATCCACCAGCGGCGGCGGCCGCACCGCGCTGGCCCGCGCGACGCTGGATGCCGGCGCCAACCCCAAGCTCGACGACCTCAAAGTGATCTTCCGCCAGGACGGCCCGCCAACCAGCGGCAATCACTACGGTTGCCGCATCGCGCAAGGCCGCGACGGCAATCTGTTCCTGACCGCCGGCGATCACCGCACCCATCAAGACCAGGCGCAGAACCTCGGCAATCACCTTGGCAAAATCGTGCGCATCGCGCCCGACGGATCGGTGCCGGGCGACAATCCGTTTGTCGGCCGCGATGGGGCCAAGCCCGAGATCTGGAGCTACGGCCATCGCAATCCGCAGGGCCTCGCCATCCATCCGGCGAGCGGCCAGTTGTGGGAGCACGAACACGGGCCGCGCGGCGGCGACGAGGTCAACGTCATTGCCAAGGGCAAGAATTACGGCTGGCCGGTGATCGGCTTCGGCATCGACTATAGCGGCGCCAAGATCCACGACAGCACGCAGAAAGCCGGCATGGAGCAGCCGGTGAAATACTGGGTGCCGTCGATCGCGCCGTCCGGCATGGCGTTCTACACCGGCGACCTGTTTCCGGCCTGGAAGGGCAGCCTGTTCGTTGGCGCGCTGGCTGGCCAGATGCTGGTGCGGCTGACGCTCGACGGCGAGCGCGTGACCCAGGAAGAGCGGCTGCTGGACGGCATCGGGCGCATCCGCGATGTGCGCCAGGGCCCGGACGGGGCACTCTATCTGCTGACCGACAGCTCAACCGGCCGGCTGCTGCGGGTGGCGCCAGCCAAGTAGCCGGTGCCGGAAGTAGCCTCGCCTGCCCTCACCCGCCTTAGTGCGGTCATCAACACCGCCTAAATCGCGCCATCCGATCCCTACGCCGCCCGAGCCGGCCGCATCTGTTATGCGGCCGCGATCCATTGTCAGCGCGGCCCGACCCATGCGAGTTTCCTGTCGTGTTTGCCCTTTTTGAAAGACTTTTGAACCCCACCCGCCAGCCGGAGCAGCCCGCCCCGCCTTCCGGCCTGGCAGCGTTCTATTGGCACTTCGCCCGCCAAGCGAAGGGCCTGTTCATTGGCCTGTTCGTGGTCGGGCTCGCGGTCGCGCTGGTCGACACGCTGATCCCGGTATTCATCGGCAAGGTGGTCACACTGGTGACGACCAGCCGGCCTGACCGGCTGCTCGTCGATCATTGGCCATTGCTCGCCGGCATGGCGTTGGTGCTGCTGGTGGTGCGTCCGCTGGCCATTACGGCGCAAAACCTGGTCAGCAACCAGGCGATCTCGGCCAACGTGTCGAACATGATCCGATGGCAGAACCATTGGCATGTCGCGCGCCAGTCCTGGGCGTTCTTCCAGAACGATTTCGCCGGCCGCATTGCCAACAGGGTAATGCAGACCGGACCGGCGGTGCGCGACACGATGGTCGCGCTGATTACGGGCGTCTGGTACATTCTGGTCTATGGCACCGCCGCCGTGATCTTGCTGGCGCGCGCCGATCCCTGGCTGGCGCTGCCGATCCTGATCTGGTTCGCCGGCTATGTGGTGCTGCTGCGTGTGTTCGTGCCGCGCATGCGCGACCGCTCCAAGGAAGTGTCCGAAGGACGTTCGCTGGTCACCGGCCGCGTCGTCGACACCTACACCAACATCCTCACCGTCAAGCTGTTCGCGCGCGCCACGCACGAGGATGCCTATGTGCGCGAGGCCATCGAGGATCATACCGATCTGTTCTACGCCTCACTAAGGCTGAATACGTTGTTCAGCTTCACGCTGACGACGCTGAACGCCGCGATGGTCACGGCGACCGGTGGCCTTGCGATCTATCTGTGGACACGCGGCGTGGTCGAAGTCGGCACCGTGGCGATGGCGCTGCCGCTGGCCTGGCAGATCGTCAGCATCGCCGGTTGGGTGGCGATGCGGGTCACCGACATCTTCGAGAACATCGGCGTGGTGCAGGAAGGCATGATGGCGATCGCGCGGCCGATCGGACTGGTCGACCGCGACGAAGCGCCGGAACTGACCGTGCCGCATGGCGAAATCCAGTTCGAGGCGCTGCGTTTCGGCTATGGCCGGGAATCCGGCCTGATCGACGGGCTGAACCTGACCGTGAAGCCGGGCGAGAAGATCGGTCTCGTCGGCCGCTCCGGCGCCGGCAAGTCGACGCTGGTCAACCTGCTGCTGCGGTTCTTCGACATCGAGGATGGCCGCATCCTGATCGACGGCCAGGACATCGCCCGCGTCACGCAGGAGAGCCTGCGCACCAATATTTCGGTGGTCACACAGGATACCTCGCTGCTGCATCGATCGATTGGCGACAACATCCGCTATGGCCGCCCGGACGCCACGCAGGCCGACATCGTGCGTGCCGCCAAGCTGGCGCATGCGCATGATTTCATTCTCGACCTGGAGGACTGGAAGGGCCGTCGTGGTTACGACGCCCAGGTCGGCGAGCGCGGCGTGAAACTGTCCGGCGGCCAGCGCCAGCGCGTCGCCATCGCGCGCGTGATCCTGAAGAACGCGCCGGTCCTGGTGCTGGACGAGGCCACGTCGGCGCTCGACAGCGAAGTCGAAGCCGCGATCCAGCAGAGCCTCGATACGCTGATGCAGGGCAAGACCGTGATCGCCATCGCGCACCGGCTGTCGACCATCGCCCGCATGGACCGGCTGGTGATCCTCGATCGTGGCCGCATCGTCGAGCAAGGCACGCATGACGAACTGCTGCGCGCCAACGGCCACTACGCTGCGCTGTGGCAGCGCCAGTCCGGCGGATTCATTGACGCGCCGGACGTGCAGGCGGCGGAGTAAAAGCACCCGAACAATTCTTTGACTCAAGGTCGCCGGATAAAAGCTGCTCGATGACTTCGGTCAATCAGACGAAGCGGTCGACCCGGCCTTTGCCGGCGTGACGTTGCCTATCGGTTTCGCGACGGGCAGGCCGAGGCCTTGAGCGATTCCGTGGTCTACGCGGTGATGCGCTGGATGCGGATCATGCGCTGAGCGTTTTTGCAGCATGCGCTTATGACGTGACGGGCCGGCCCGTCCGTCTATATAGTCCCGGACGATTTCCACCGGGGACGCACCATGATCGATTTCTACACGCTGACCAGCCCGAACGTGATCAAGATCTTCATCGCGCTCGAAGAGACCAAGCTGCCCTACAACGTCAAGACGGTCGACATCTGGAAGGGTGAACAGTTCACGCCGGAATTCACCAAGATCAATCCGAACCAGAAGGTGCCGGTGATCGTCGATCATGAAGGTCCGGGCGGCAAGCCGTACACGGTGATCGAATCCGGTGCGATCCTGATGTATCTCGCCGACAAGACCAACAGCCTGCTGCCGGCCGACAAGGCCAAGCGCTTCGACGCGCTGCAATGGCTGATGCTGCAGATGGCCAGCCTCGGCCCGATGTGCGGACAATTGGTGCATTTCAGCAAATTCGCGCCCGCCGGCAACGACTACGGCCATAGCCGCTACCGCACCGAGATCAACCGGCTGTTCGACCTGTTCGACAAGCGTCTTGCCGAAAACGCCTATCTGGGCGGCGACGAATACAGCATCGCCGACATCGCCGCGTTCCCGTGGCTGCGCAACACGGCGCTGCTGGGCATCGACTTGGCCAGCCGGCCCAACATCACCCGCTGGGTTGCGGCTCTCGCCGAGCGGCCGGCCGTCAAGCAGGCGCTGGCCAAGGTCGCCACCATCACGTCGGTGCGCGACAGCGCCACCGACGATGCCAAGGACCGGCTGTGGGGTCGCGGCAAGTACGCCCGGGCTTGAGGAATAGAATGCGGCTCGGCGCGACGCCGGGCCGCTAGCTTTCTATTTGAGCATGATCTTTCCGAAAACCGGTTCCCACTTTTCGGGATCATGCTCTAAACCGACAACAGCCCGCGCATCGGCTGCACGGTTTCGCTGCCCGGGAACACATCGGCATTGAGCGCCTTGTCGGCGACCCGCAGATGATCCTTCAGTACGCCCTTGAGCACGGCCCGCAGATCGGTGGTCGGCTTCAGGTCGCGATCCTCATACAGATCCTTCGGCTTCAGGCCCGGCCAGTCGGCGACCACGCGGCCGCCCTTGAGCGCGCCGCCCACCAGGAGGGCCACCGTGGCCGTCCCGTGATCGGTTCCGTCGGACCCGTTGATGCGCGCGGTGCGGCCGAACTCGGTGATCACGGTGACGACGGTTTCGCGCCACGCCTCGGCCATATTGGTTTCGACCGCCGCGAGAGCACCATCGAGCGCGCCCAACAGTTGCGCCAAACGGCCGGTCGCGATGCCCTCGTTGTAATGCGTGTCCCATCCGTCCAGCGCCAGCGCGCCGACCCTAGGACCATCGGCGCGGGCGAGGAATTTCGCCGCGGTGCCGGCGGCCTCGGCGAAATAAGCCCGCACCTGATTGAGGCCGGCGTTGGGATTCTGCGGCGACGGCTTTTCCATCCCGCCCGCCCGCGCGATCTGGGCGATGCTCATGCTGCTTTCCAGCACGCGCGCCAGTGCCGGATCGGTGTGGCGATAAAGTTCAAGCAGCCGCGTCATCGTGTCCTCTCTGGCCGGCAACAGCCGCTGCGGCGTCCATGACATCACCGGCGCCGGTCCGCGCACCACCAGCGGCGTCACCGTGCCGACCGCGAAGGCTTGGCGCGCCGTCGGCTCAACGCGGCCCTCCGGCACCAGACCGACCAGCGCCCGGTTGAGCCAACCGGTCGCGACGCCGCCGGGCCGCTCGATGCCGCTTTCCAGCACGTCCTGGCCGTCGAAATGCGAGCGCTCGCGATAGGGCGAAGCGGCGGCGTGCACGATGACGGCTTGGTTGGCCGTGAACATGCGATGCAGGTTCGGCATCGCGGGATGCAGCGCGAAAAAGTCATCGAGCCGCAGCGCCGGATTTTTGCCGTCGAGCGCCAAGGCGTAATCGCCGCGCAGCGACACCCAGGCCGGATCGCCAACCGGCGCCACGGTGGCCAGCCCATCGAGCGCGCCACGCAGCACGATCGTCAGCAGCCGCGGATCGCGGCCTTCGGCGCGCGCCAGCTTCGGCAGGTGAGCCCAGGCGAACAATGTGCCGGCCCCGATCAACAGTCGGCGTCGCGTCGGCAGATGAAACTCGCTCATCTTATGTCACCTCCGCAAAAATTCCGGGGACATCAGCAGCAGCGTGAGCGCCTGCCGTCGGCTTTCGGCACGGCCGACCGCCTGGCGGGTCTCGACCGACGCCAATGGTCCAAGCGCGCGGTCGAGCAGCGCGGGCGGATCGACGGCCTCGGTCGCACGACCGGAAAACTCGTTGGTAATGTCGATGCGGCGGCTCAAGCCGTCGGCCCAGACCGACTCCTGGTCGGAAAATCCATTCGGCGCCGCCGGCCGCCACAGCGGCTCGCCGAGTTGCGCCTGCGCCTGCACGATACGGCCGACCGGCACCGTCATGCCGGTCACCCGCAGCGCTGAAACGATCCAGTCCGACGGCCGCTTGAGTTTCGTTCGTTCCGGCGACCACGATTCCGGCGCCTCGATCAGCGCCATGGCGACCACCTTGAGATCGCCGTCGGTATCGCGAAAGGTCTTGGCGAGACGGTCGACCAGTGGCTGTGGCGGTTGATCTGAGACGAAGTGGCGCGCCAGCTTCAGCCCGATATGCAAAGCCGTCGCCGGATGACGTGCAAGGTCGGCCAACACGGCTCGACCTTGATCGACACCGGTGTCGGCATAGGTTTTGCCGAGTATGCGTTGTTCGCCGGGCTCATGGATGCGTTTGTTGAAGACGAACTCGCCGCCATGATCCGGATTGCCGGCCAGCGGCACCCAGGTCCATCCGGTCAACACCTTGGCAAAACTCGTGACGTCATTCTGGGAATAGCCGGTGTTCACCCCCAGCGTATGCAGCTCGAGAATTTCGCGCGCCAGATTCTCGTTCAGCCCCTTGTCGCGATTGATGCCACCGACCGAGTTGGGGCCGATCGATCCCACATTATCGAGATAGAACAGCATCGCCGGATGGCTGCTGACCGCCATCAGCATGTCGGCGAAGCGGCCGAGCACATGGGGCCGGATCGCCTCGCGTTCATAGGCACCGGCCATCGACACGATCTTATCCGCTGAAATGCAGAAATGGTTCGACCAGAACCACACCAGCCGCTCGACAAAGCCGATATCGGCGGCGCTGGCCGCGTCGAAGCGCGCCTGCGCCTCGTTGAGAAAAATCCGGCGCGGCGGTTCTGGCGGTGCATTTCGGTTAGCCGCTACGGGCGGCGATGGAGGCGTGACCGCCGCCACCGTATTTTCGTCGGCGGTCATGCCTTGCGCAGCCATTCCCTGCGCGGCCCGCTCGGCCTCAGCCTGCTTCTTGGTACGTAGCGCGACTTTTTCCTTCGCGGCGCGCTCCGCACGAAAATCGAAAACCTCGCGGGCCGCCTGTCCGCTGGTCGGCAGACTGGTCGCGACCAGAGCACCGGCGGCCGGCCGCTCCAAGTCCGCCAGCAATGCGCCGCGCGGATCGTTGGCGATCGATTCGATCGAAGTCTGGATTGGTCCGAAGCCGAAGCGATGCAGCGCCAGGACGGCTTGCGCTTTCGGATCGATTGCCATGGGGTCCTCACCGGAACCGGACGCCGCAAAAAACAATCATACGGCCGAACCCGCGGCAGGACTATGGCAACGCAAGGCTATCGCGATGCTTTGGTGACCGATTATCCGCGCAGCGGGCCGTGAAAGATGAAATACGCGCCCAGCACGATGAATGAGAATCCGATCGCATGGTTCCAGGTCAGCGGCTCCTTCAAGTAGAGCACCGAGAAACCGGCGAACACCAAAAGCGTGATCACCTCCTGCATGGTCTTGAGCTGCGCCGTCGAATACACCGCGCTGCCCCAGCGATTGGCCGGCACCGCCATGCAGTATTCGATGAATGCGATGCCCCAACTCACGGCGATGACCGCCGCCAGCGGGGCCGCCTTGAAGCGCAAGTGGCCATACCAGGCGAGCGTCATGAACACGTTGGAGCCCAGCAGCAGCAGGATCGGCAGCACATAGGGGGACAGCATCGGCGCTCCAGCAAATTAACGAGGAAGACGAGATCAAACGGACGGCGGCAAAAGTACGATGACTATCGGCGACTTCGCCAGCCAACGAACGCGCTGTCCAGCGGTCCGATTTCATGGTATCATGGAACCATACGTTAGACTGCTCTTTGCCACGGTAACGCCTGTGAAAAATGTCGTTGGCCGCATCGCCGTCGCAATTTCCAAGGTAGTCTGCACCCGGATGGCACCAACCCCGGAGAGATTGCGATGCGCTACCTTCCCCTCGCGGCCGCTGTCGCGGCCACGCTGCTGACCGGCCTGTCCGCGACCGCGCAGCAGTTGCCGAATCTCAAGCCGCTGCCCGCGCCCGCCGTCGCACCTGCCAAACCCTATAAGCCGGTCGCCGTCACCGTGCCGGCAAAGCTCGCAGATCCGGCACTGGATGCGTTGCGCAAGCAGTTGGCCGATGTCGCCAAGTCCAAGGACAAGGCCGCCCTCGGCCGCCTCGTCGTCGCCAAAGGTTTCTTCTGGGAGACCGAAAAGGGCGACACCGCCGACAAGGGCAAATCCGGCATCGACAATCTCGCCAAGGCGATCGGCCTCGACGGCAAGGACGCCGGCGGCTGGGAAACACTCGCCGGCTATGCGGGCGAGCCGAACGCCGCCGCGATGCCGGCGCGCAAAGGCATCGTATGCGCCCCGGCCGAACCGACGTTCAACGAGAAGGCGCTCGATGAAGTCGTGCAGGCGACCGGCACCGATCCCGGCGAATGGGGCTACACGGTCTCGCCCGGCGTCGAAGTACGCTCCGCCGCCAAGGCTGACGCCCCGGTCAGTGAGAAGCTCGGGCAGCAGTTCGTGCGCGTGATGATGGACAATAGCGCGGCCGATCCAAGCTTCCTGCGCATCGTGACGCCGTCCGGCAAGGTCGGCTTTATCAAGGCCGATGCGCTGGCGCCGCTCGGCAACGACCAGCTCTGCTACGTCAAGGATGGCGCCGCCTGGAAGATCACTGGATTCATCGGCCCCGGCCAGTAGGCTTATCCTGACCGAACATTTCCAAGGCGGCTGTCATGCTCTACAACCCCCGTGCATAAAAAAGCACGGGGGTTACGTTCATGACCAAGCTGCGGGCGCGCGAATGCCGGCCGTTCTTCGATGCGGTCGTCGAGAAGGCCGACCAGATGGGCGTCGCGGTGTCGATCGCCGTGGTCGGGCCGGAAGGCAACCTGATCGCGCTGGAGCGCATGGATGATGCCGGCTTCATCACGCCGGAGACCGCCATCGCCAAGGCCTATACGGTCGCCGCATTCCGCGCGATGAGCCCGCGCTTTCCGGATGGACTCGTCATCCAGCAATGGTTCAAGGAGCGCAACCCGCAACTGATGGTCAACGCCGCGGTGTTCACCGGCGGCAAGGTGCAGGCGTCCGGCGGCTCGGCGCCGATCTTTCGCGGCAATGAGATGGTCGGCGCCTATGCGGTCAGCGGTGCGACCTCGGACCAGGACGAAGTGATGGGCGAATATGCCCGGCTCAAGGTCGGCTGGGCCAAGACCAAGGCGCAGGACGACACGCCGGACGACGTCAAGGCGCACATCAACGCGCTTTACGAAAAGGCCGGCATCAAGGAACGTAAGCTATAGGTCCGGTTTGAGCATGATCTTTTCCGAAAACCGGTTTCCACCCACGGATCAAGTCCGAGGGCATGCTTTTCGGGATCATGCTCCAAGTGCCGTGCCCTTGCCGTTTTTTTCGGTACAGACTGACGCATGACGACTTCCGACGCCCGCCAGACCATTGCCGGAAACGCCGCCACGCGGCAGTTGATCTGCGTGCATTGCGGCGCGCCGTTTGAATGCGCGCTCGACGGCACCTGCTGGTGTGCGAACGAGGCAGTTCGGCTGCCGATGCCGGCCGCCGGCGGCGACTGCCTATGTCCGGGCTGCCTGCGCGACGCGGCCCGCTTGCGTGGGAATACCAAAACGGAAATCTGAGGCTCAGGCCGCCGCCACTTCGCGGCGCAGCTTGGCGATCAACGCCGGAACGTCGGCGACCGGGCACGGCCGGCTGAGATAGTAGCCCTGCGCCTCGGTGCAGCCTTGCTGGCGCACCATTTCGTACTGCTCGGCGGTCTCGACGCCTTCGGCCGTGGTCTCGATGCCGAGACTGGTGCCGAGCGCCGCGATCGCGCCGATGATCGCCGCGCCGTCCTTGCTGTCGGTCGTGTGCGCGACGAACGAGCGGTCGATCTTGATCTTGTCGAACGGAAAGCTGCGCAGATAGCTCAGCGACGAATATCCCGTGCCGAAATCGTCCATGCAGATCCGCACCCCGAGATTGCGCAACTGGTGTAGCATCGCGAGGGTGCCGGCATCATCCTGCAACAGCACCGCCTCGGTGATCTCCAGTTCGAGACGGGTCGGCGGCAGGCCGGAGGCCGCGAGCGCGCTGGCGACCATCGCCATGAAGCCGCGACTCTTGAGCTGGACCGGCGACAGGTTGACGGCCAGCCGCAGCGGGCGCGACCAGCGCATCGCCTCGATGCAAGCGGTGCGCAGCACCCATTCGCCGATCGGCACGATCAGCCTCGTGTCCTCGGCCAGCGGGATAAAGTCGACCGGCGACACGGTGCCGAGTTCGGCATGATTCCAGCGCAGCAGCGCTTCCATGCCGATCAGTTCGTTATCCACCATGCGCACCAGCGGCTGGAACACCAGGCTGAATTCGCCGTGGCCCAGCGCCTTGCGCAGTTCGATCTCCAGCTTGCGCCGCACCTGGATCCGGGCGTCCATCTCGGGCGCGAAGAACCGGTACACGCCGCGGCCGTCCGCCTTGGCCCGATACAGCGCCAGATCCGCGCACTTCATCAACTTGTCGGCTTCGATGCCGTCGGTCGGCGTCACCGCGATGCCGATACTGACGGCGTTGTTGATCTCATGGCCGTCGATCGCGATCGGCTCGCTGACCGCCTCGACGAGGCGCCGGGCCAGTGTCTCGGCCGCGTGCGGCTGCGGCGCGATTTGCAGCACCGCGAATTCGTCGCCGCCCAGCCGCGCAATGGTCTCGCCCTCGCCCACCACCTGGGTGAGCCGCTGCGCGACGATCATCAACAGCTTGTCGCCGATCGGATGGCCGAGCGTGTCGTTCACGCTTTTGAAATTGTCGAGGTCGAGGCAGAGCACCGCCATGGAATCGCCATGCGTGCGCACCTGCGCCAGCCCCTCGTCCATCTTCTCGCGAAACAGCACACGGTTCGGCAGATCCGTCAGCGCGTCGTGCCGCGCCATATGGGCGATGCGCTCCTCGGCCTTGCGCCGTTCGGTGATATCCTCATAGGTCGCGACCCAGCCGCCATGCGCCATTCGGCGGCGCATGATCATGATGGTGCGGCCGTCGGTCAGCTGGCGGTGGGAGGTGGAGAGATCGCGATCAAGCCGTTCGGTGAATTCCTGCTGCAACTGCTCGGCGGTGATCTGGGCCAGAACGCCGCGCGCGAAGGTAGCCTGGAGCACGTCGCGCATGTTCGCGCCCGGCTTCACCAGTTCGGGCGGATGGCCATAGATGTCGAGAAAGCGCTGATTGCAGACGATGATCTTCTCGTCCTGGTCGATCATGCACAGACCCTGCGCCATGTTCTCCAGGGCGGCATCGAACCGCAGATTCTGTTCGCGCAGTTCCTGCACCGCGTTTTCACGATCGGTGATGTCTTCGTTGGTGGTCAGCCAGCCACCATCCGAAAGCTTTTGGTGCCGACACACGATGAAGCGCCCGTCCGCCATGCGGCGGAACAACGGCACGCCCTCGGTCATCCGCGCGCGAATCTCGTCATAGATCGACGTCGATTTCACGTTGCCGTGGTAGCCAAGCTGCACGACGCGCTCGATCAACTCGCGCAGCGTCACGCCGGGCTTCGTGTCTTCGGGCGTCAGCCCATACATCGCCAGATAGCGCCGATTGCACACCACAAGGCGCAGATCCTGGTCGTACAGAGCTAGGCCATGCGCCATGTTCTCCAGCGCCAGATCGAAGCGGCGGTTCTGCTCCTGGAGCACTTCCGCCGCCCGTTCGCGTTCGGTGATATCCTCGCAGGTCGTCACCCAGCCGCCGTTCGGCATCGGCTCGTTGCGCACTTCGATGACGCGGCCGTTGCCCAGCCGGCGCAGCGCGACGCCGCCGCGTCCGATACGATTCTGTTGCTCATAGGCCGCAAAGACCTTATCGCCGCCCTCCGGTGTGAAGGCGCCGATCTCGATGCCGTGATTGATGATGTCGCGCAGCAGGATGCCCGGCTTGACGCGCGCGGAATCGAAGCCGTACAGCTCGATGTAGCGCTGGTTGCAGGCGACCAGCCGAAGATCGCGGTCGAGCAAGGTGAGGCCCTGCGCCATGTTTTCCAGCGCGGCATCGAAACGGCGGTTCTGCTCGCGGACCTCGGCCTCGGCGCGCTCCAGGTCGGTGACATCCTCATAGGTTCCGACCCACCCGCCGTCGGCCATCGGCCGGTAGCGGATCGCGAGCGTGCGGCCGCTTTTGCTGGTCCGGCGTCTCGTAGGTTGAGTCGGGTCGGCCATCTGGGCCTTGATCTCGGCTACAACTTCGTCAGTCGTTCGTTGCCCGGGGCCGTCGAGCGAGCCGCAAAACTGCGCAACGTCGGCAATGTGCATGCCGGCTGGGACCATGCTTTCCGTGAGTTCGTAGAGCTTGAGAAAGCGATCGTTGCACATGACCAATTTCAGATCGGCGTCGAACGCGCACAGGCCGTGCGACATGCTGTCCAGCGTCGCATCCAGCAGCACGTTCTTTTCACGCAAGGCACGCTCGGCGCGGCGCTGCTCGGTGACGTCCTGATGGTCGGCCACCCAGCCGCCGTCCGACGTCGGCCGGCAGGTCGACTGAATCACCCGTCCGTCGTCCATGGTCAATTCCATGGTCGCGACTTCGTGGCGGCGCACCGGCGCCATCCGCATTTCGTAAAGTTCGTCCAACGTCAGTTCCGGATGCGAACCGTTTCCCACCGCATAGGCGAGAATGTCGCGATACAGGATGCCGGGCTGCACGACGGCCGGATCCTGATTGTACATGCTGTGGTACTGATCGTTGCACATCGTCAGGCGTTCGTCGGGCCCGAACATCGCGATGCCATACGACATGGTGCTGACGGCCAGATCCAGGCGCTCGAACTGGTTGCGCAACTCGCGTTCCAGTTTGGTGACGTCGCTGACGTCTTCGAACAGGCCTACCCAGCCGCCGTCCGGCAGCCGCCGGTAGTCCATCATGACGGTGCGGCCGTCGGGCAATTGTTTGCGCCAGACGAAAGGCTGGCCGGCCGCGAGCTGCGCCTCATAGCTCCGGCAGAACGCGTCGAACTGCGCGGGCCGGATATTGCCGCGCTCGGCGCCGTGTTCGAGCATCTGCCGCGTCGAGATGCCGGGCCGGATCGTGTCGGCGGACAGATCGTACAGATCGAGGAAACGGCGGTTGAACAGCATGATGCGCCCGGCGGCATCGAACATGCACAGCCCGTGGGACATCGTCTCCAACGCGACGCGCGATAGCGACAGCAATGTCGCGTCGGTGGCATCGTCCAGCGGCGTCGCTCCCGTCCGGCTCGCAGTCATCCGAATTCTCGCGATGATGCGGGGCAAAAAGGCTCTTGTTTTAGATTGCCCCGGGTTTCTCCTGAAAACCTACACCGCAACCAAAAAATTCGGTGTTAATTCATATAGTTACTGGATCGTAAGCGGAAGTATCGGTGGTTTAGCCGTGGCGCAGCTTCAGCGCCAGAATCACGCCCATCAGCGCGAAGGTTACCGAATTCGAACCGATGAGCGGCCAGTTCTGCAGCGCCAGGCCATAGGCCAGCCAGAACCCGACGCCGGTCATGAGCACCAGTGTCGCGACCAGCGAGATCGCGCGGGTGTCGCGCTCGCGCAGGATTTTCAAGGCCTGCGGTAGCCAGCACACGGTGGTCAGGATGGCCGCGACCGCGCCGATCGCTTCGATGTACCAGGGGTTCATCGCAAATTCATAGCGCGATTCGCGCCGGACGGCTGGCTGGCCACGTTCGCCGGCGGGTTCACCTGCTGGGCGCTGCGAAGCTCTGGGCGCTGTGAGGTTTTGCAGATATCAGCTGCCGTGAGATATATGGCGATGCATCTCAAGAGATAGGGAATCGCCATGGTGCTCGAAATCGCGCAGATCGACGTGAAGCCGGGAATGGAAGACGCATTTCACGCTGGCGTGCGCAAGGCCGTCCCGCTGTTCCGTCGCGCCAAGGGCTGCACCGGCATGAGCCTGCAGCGCTCCGCCGAGAAGCCGCAACGCTTCCGGCTGTTCGTGCAGTGGGACACGTTGGAGAACCACACTGTCGATTTTCGCGAGTCGGCCGATTTTCAGGAATGGCGCAAGCTGGTCGGCGACACCTTCGCGACGCCGCCCGCAGTCGAACACGTCAGTGAAGTGCTGAAGGGCTTCTAACCGGACTGAGAGCTACGCCGCGACCACCGTGGCGGCGCCGAACTTCGCCAGCGCGGTTTCCAGCCCGGCGAAGCACGCCGGGTCGATCTGGGTGCCGATCATGTCCCGCATGATGCCGAGCGCCTTTGAGATCGGCATCGGGCCGCGATACGGCCGCGCGGCGGTCAGCGCGTCGAAGATGTCCGCCGTGGTGATGATCCTGGTTTCCAGGGAAATTTGTTCGGCCACAAGGCTGCGCGGATAGCCCTTGCCGTCGAGCCGTTCGTGATGCGCGCCTGCCATGCGGGCCAACTGCTCGAACGCCGCGATGCGCGACAGAATGGTCTCGGTGTGGGCCGCATGCTGCTGCATGATCGCCATCTCGGCATCGTCGAGCTTGGCCGGCTTGTCCAGGATCGTATTGCTGACGCCGAGCTTGCCGATGTCATGCAGCAACGCGCCGCGCTTGAGCCAACGGCGGCGCTCCGCCGAAAAACCCAGCGCCTCGGCGATCAGGTCGGTGAACAACGCCACGCGCGATGAGTGCCCGCTGGTATACGGACTCTTGGAATCGACCACTTGCGCGAACGCGGCCGCGATGTCGTCGAGATAGTCGTCGTCCAGGCTCTTGATGTGCCGCGCCGGTTCCAGCGCGAAGATCGCCTGCCGCAAATCCGTGGAGTCGAGCGCGGTCCAGAAATCCGGCCGCGATACCGCGGCCTTGAAGGCGACGACCATGTTCGGATCGAACCAGGTGCCGGAGCGGCGGTCCACCTCTTGCATTGCCGCGTCCCGGCCGGCGCTGGTGTAGAATACGTCGATGACCTGGGCCAGCAGCGCGATCCGCGAATATATCGGGATCGCGGCGCCATGCGCGCCGGCCGCCTTGCCCTTGCCGTCCCAATGCTCATCGAGATACTGGATGCCTTGAGCGACATCTGGCGGGAAGCGCAGCAGCGTGGCGATCTCGGCGCCGCGCTGGCAGCGCGTCTCGATCAGTTCCCGCGCGATCTCGCCGCCGTTCTGAAAGATGTGCAGGATGGACCGGAAGCGCTCGGCGAGGCCGGCCTTCAGTCCGGTATGCGACAGCACGAAACGCAACACGCCCGGCAGGCTGTCGCCGACCAGCTTGAAGTCGCGCTTAAACTGCAGATCGTCGGTCAGATACAGTTCGCAGATGCGCGCCGCATTGCTGGAGCAGCCGAGATCCTTCAACAGCAGCGTGTAATAGAGTTCCCAAAGCTGCCGGTCCGACAGCCCGACTTCCTCGCCGATCCGCATGCCGATCCAGCAGCAGCGAATGCAATGCCCCTCGGGCTGGCCCTCGGTCATGTCGAGCGCATGGCTGAGCGCGCTCAGCAATTCGGACAGGCGCAGGCTCTGCGAGGGAACGGGGGCGGCAAGCAGGGTCATCGCCCCACTGTGGTGAACTTCCGTTAAGTTTGGGTAGCCTGGGCCGGTAAATTCGGCGGCATCATCAAACCGCCAGCAACCGGGGCAGCTCAGACCGCGGCGCCGCTCTCGCTCGTCCTTTGTCGGGCCGCTTTCAACGCCTCGCCCCACCACACCAGGTGGTCAAACATGGCCCCGCGGCTTTGCACCAGATATTCGTAATCATTCAGCGAGCGGCCTTGCTGGACGATGCCCAGATATGGCTCCATGGCGATGTTAACTTCCTGTCGGATCGGAGCCATCTGCAGTTCGATGACCACGCCACGCAGGGTCTCGATCGCGCGCGCCGCGCCGACGCCGCCGTAACCGACAAAGGCGATGGGCTTGCGTTGCCACTCGACGAACGCGCTGTCGAAAGCGTTCTTGAGAACCGCCGTGGGACCGTGATTGTACTCGGCGACTGTGGCCACGAAGGCGTCGAATTCGCCGATGCGTTTACGCCAAGCTTCGGCTTTAGGCTCGGTGTAGACGCCGCCGGCGTAGGATGGCGGCGCCGGCTCGTTGAAAAACGGCAACGGATTGTCACGCAGGTCGAGCACCGTAAGCCGCAGGTCGGAGCGCGCCTGCGCGCCTTCGACCAGCCATTGCACCGGTGTGTCGGCGAACCGGTTTGGTCGGGTGCTTCCGACAATCATTCCAACCTTCAGCATGTTGTTTTCCTGGATGGGCTGGTTGCAACGAGACCGATGGGGACCGTAAGGCTTTTCCGTGCTAAGAAAACCCGAACAAAACTGAAAGCTCTTTTCAGGAGATTCGAAATGCGGGCGCCCGGAACGCCGAGCGTGGATCAGCTTTTGGTGCTGTTGACGGTGGCCGAAACAGGAAGTTTCACCGGAGCTGCGCGGCGTCTTCAGCGGGCAACCTCCGCCATCAGCTACGCGATCGACACGCTGGAGGAGCAGCTCGGCCTTGCGCTTTTTGATCGTGGGACGACGCGCAAGCCGAAACTTACCGCCATGGGAGAGGCGATCGTTTCCGAGGCCAAAATAGTCGCCCACAACGTCGAAATGTTGCGCGCGCGTGTGAAAGGACTTCTCGAAGGTCTCGAATCAGAAGTGTCGCTCGCCGTTGACAGCATGTATCCGAGCGGCCGGTTGGTGGCGGTGCTCGATCAATTTCACACGCAATTCCCAACCGTGCCGCTTCGGCTGTTGGTGCCAACGCTTGGTGGAGTCGAGCGGGCCATTCGCAACGGCGATGCCGGCATTGGGGTTGGGGGCTTCCTGCATATGGACAGCACGGGTCTGCAGCGCATTCAGATCGGCGGCGTCCTGCTCATTCCAGTGGCCGCTCCCAACCACCCGCTTGCATTGGTCGGCGGCACTTCGTCCTCGCGTTCCCGAGATCATGTCCAGCTTGTTCTGTCGGATCGGCCCGCGGCCGAGGGCCGAGACTACGGCGTGGTCAGTCTGGCGACATGGCGGGTCGGTGATCTGACACTGAAGCACAAGCTTCTGCTCGGCGGAATCGGATGGGGCGGAATGCCGGAGCCGATGGTTCGCGATGACATCGAATCCGGAAGGCTTGTCCGATTGGACCTTCCCGACTGGCGCGGCGGAGAATACGCGATGCAGGTGGCGCACAAGACGGAAACGCCGCCGGGTCCCGCGGGCCGGTGGCTGATCGAACGTCTGATGCTTTCGCAGCCGATATAGGCAGCAGGCTTTAATCGCCCGCTTTCAAGATCACACGCTAGAGCACGCTGCGCTTGGGTTGAATCGCCATCGCGCTCTAGCCTTTTGTTTGGGCATGTTCTTTTCGGAAAACCGGTTCCCACCCTCGGATCAAGTCCGAGGGCAAGCTTTTCCGGATCATGCGCTAGTTTTTCAGCCGATACCCGGTCTTGAAGATGTACCAGATCGCCGCCATGCAGGCCGTCAGGAACAGCAGCGTCATGCCGACGCTGACGCCCAGGCTGACATCGGCGACCTCATAGAACGCCCAGCGAAACCCGCTGACCAGATAGACCACCGGATTGAACAGCGTCACGGTCTGCCAGAATGGCGGCAGCATATTGATCGAATAGAAGCTGCCGCCCAGGAACGTCAGCGGCGTCACGATCAGCAGCGGCACCACCTGCAGCTTTTCGAAGCCATCGGCCCAGATGCCGATGATGAAGCCGAGCAGGCTGAAGGTCACGGAAGTCAGCACCAGGAAGGTCAGCATCAAGAACGGGTGCGCGATGTGCAGCGGCACGAACAGGCCGGCGGTCGCCAGGATGATCAGGCCGAGAATGATCGACTTGGTGGCCGCGGCCCCGACATAGCCGAGCACGATCTCGAAATATGAAATCGGCGCCGACAGCAATTCGTAGATCGTGCCGGTGAATTTCGGAAAATAAATGCCGAACGACGCGTTGGCGATGCTCTGCGTCAGCAGCGACAGCATCACCAGGCCGGGCACGATGAAGGAGCCGTAGCTGACGCCCTCGATCTCGGGAATCCGCGAACCGATCGCGGCGCCGAACACCACGAAGTATAGCGAGGTGGAAATAACCGGCGAGACGACACTTTGCAGCAGCGTGCGCCAGGTCCGCGACATCTCGAAAATATATATCGCGCGTATCGCGTGCAGGTTCATCGTTTCACCAGACTGACGAAGATATCTTCCAGCGAACTCTGCTTGGTCTGCAGATCCTTGAACGCGATTCCGGCCGCGCTGAGATCCTTAAGCAAGGTCGTGATGCCGGTGCGTTCGCCCTGCGTATCGTAAGTGTAAATCAGTTCGGTACCGTCATGCGTTAGTTCGAGGCGGTGCGGCGCCAGTTCAGCCGGAACCACTTCGAGCCGCTTGTGCAAGTGCAGCGCCAATTGCTTGCGGCCGAGCTTGTGCATCAGGGCGGCCTTTTCCTCGACCAGGATTATCTCGCCCTTGTTGATCACACCGATCCGGTCGGCCATCTCCTCGGCCTCGTCGATGTAATGCGTGGTCAGGATCACGGTGACGCCGGAGTCGCGCAACTCGCGCACCACCTGCCACATCGCCTGACGCAATTCGACGTCGACACCGGCGGTCGGCTCGTCAAGAAACAGCACGCGCGGTTCGTGCGACAGCGCTTTCGCGATCAGCACCCGGCGCTTCATGCCGCCGGACAGCGTCATGATCTTGTTGTCCTTCTTGTCCCACAGCGACAGCTCTTTCAGGACCTTCTCGATATGAGCCGGGTTCGACGGCTTGCCGAACAGGCCACGGCTGAACGACACCGTGTTCCACACGCTCTCGAACGCATCCGTGGTCAGTTCCTGCGGCACCAGGCCGATCAGCGAACGGGCCGCCCGATAGTCGCGCGCGATGTCGTGGCCGTCGACCGTCACCGATCCGGCGCTCGGATTGACGATGCCGCAAATGACGCTGATCAGCGTGGTCTTGCCGGCGCCGTTCGGCCCCAGCAATGCGAAGATCTCGCCGCGCCGGATATCCAGGCTGACATTGTTCAGCGCCTGGAAGCCGGACGCGTAGGTCTTGGAAAGATTGGCGACCGAAATGATGGACGGCATGAAGGGATGAGACCGATGCGGTGGGAGGCTCGGATACGATGCGCGGCCATTGGCGATGGGAAACGGCAGGCGCGATACCGTTGCTTACATATGAATTGCCGCGAGGTCTACAAGCTCGGCCGGCGAAAGCCGCAGGCGATACACCGATCTTGCTGATCCCGCTTGGATTTTTCCAAAACGGATATCACCTCAAGACGCGCCGCAAGACCATGTTTGACGTTCACGCCGCCGCATTGATCGGGTCATGTGGCTATGGCACCATTTGATGCGGGCAAAATTTGGGAAGGGTTGATCTGATGATTCTCGGCATGTCGGTGGCCACATTCACGGTCCTGCATACCGCGATCAGCCTGATTGGCATTGCGGCCGGGCTGATGGTTTTGGGTGGCCTATTTGGCGGCCAGCGTATGCCGGTGCTGACCGCCGTGTTTCTCGGCACCACGGTGCTGACCAGTATCACCGGCTTCATGTTTCCGTTGAAGACCATCGGACCGCCGCATGTGGTCGGCGCCATCTCGCTGGCGGTGCTGGCAGCCGCGCTGGCGGCGCTGTACGTCTATCGTCTGGCCGGCTCCTGGCGCTGGGTCTATGTGGCGGCGGCTGTTCTGTCGCTCTATCTGAACGTCTTCGTCGGCGTCGTGCAGGCGTTCCAGAAGCTGCCATTCCTCACGCCGCTAGCCCCGACGCAGGCCGAGCCGCCGTTCCTGATCGCGCAGATTATTGTGTTGGCGGCCTTCGTCATCTTTGGACTGGTCGCGGTGAAGAAATTTCATCCGGAACTGGCGGTCCAAAACTAAGTCGGCCGTCCTTCTTCGACACCACAAACGTCGGCGCCGTGCGCCGACGTTTTCGTTTAGCGAGGTGGGTTCGTCAGCGCGTCGGACGGCTCTGTTCGGACGGCGCCGGCGCCTGAGAACCCTGCGGCGCCGATTGCATGCCGGGCGGCGTCTCGCCCTGCGGTGAAGCCGCCGGCGCTCCGCCGCTCTGCGTATTGATCGGTCCTGCGGGACCCTGCGGTGAGGGCTGCCCGGAAGCCGGCGGCTGACTGGTGGTTGACGGCTGGATCGACGCCCCCGACGGCGCGGGCGCGCTGCTGGTGGCCGGCGGCTTGGCCGTGGCGGTCGGGTTGTTGTTATTCTCGCGGGTAAACACGAATGCCGCGATCAACGCCAGAATAACGAGGCCCACGATCCAGCCCCATTTGCCCGATGAGCCGCGCGCGACAGGGGCCGTCCGCGCGGCCGGCCGCGCCGTCAAAGGGTCGGAATAGGGTTCGGTCATAATGGGCTCCATGGCTCAAAAAATATGCAATGTTACGGGCGGACAACCGCCGGGCCGCGGATGGGTTCCGTGGCCGAAGCGCGTCATATCGGCCTGTCCGCGCGTCCGATGATGGCTCCCGGCACGCCCTTCCCTCGCCGCGTTCGCGGTCCCATATTCCGGCCGATGGCAAAATCCCCCGACTCGCCCCGCCCGCCGAAAAACCCCGTCAAAACGCCGCGCAGCAAGGCTTCGCGGCCGGACAATGCCGCGACTCCGGACGCCTTGGCCGAGTTGCTCAATCCGGGCATCGCCAAGGGCACCGCCGGCCTCGGTTCCGGCACCGGCCTTCAGCAACCGCCGAGCAATTCGCGCGAGCGCCGGGCCGACTTTGCGGCATCGCACACGGCCCGCGCGTCGACCAAGGGTTTTAGCGAGGCCCCGCAGGTGCCATTCGCGACCAGCGCGGCCGAGATCGCCGATCCGCAGCTTGCGAAATCGCTCGGCTTCGACACCGAGGACGACGAACCCAAAATGCGCCGGCCGGCGAAGCCGACGCTGGCCGAAATGGCGACACCCGGCGGTGCCACAGCGCATGCGCTGGAGCAATTGCTGCGCGACGGCCGCCCGGAAGTCATCGGCCAGACCTGGGTGCCGCACCGCCCGCCCCGGCCGGACAAATCCGAGGGCGGCCAGCGCCTGGTGATCAAATCGGACTTCGAGCCGAAGGGCGATCAGCCGACCGCCATCAAGGAACTGGTCGAAGGCGTGCGGCGCCACGACCGCACGCAGGTGCTGCTCGGCGTCACCGGCTCCGGCAAGACCTTCACCATGGCCAAGGTGATCGAGGCGACGCAGCGCCCGGCCCTGATCCTGGCGCCGAACAAGACGCTGGCCGCGCAGCTCTATGGCGAATTCCGCAGCTTCTTCCCGGACAACGCCGTCGAATATTTTGTGTCGTATTACGACTACTACCAGCCGGAAGCCTACGTCCCGCGCACCGATACCTATATCGAGAAGGAATCCTCGATCAACGAGCAGATCGACCGGATGCGCCATTCGGCAACGCGCGCGCTGCTGGAGCGCGACGACGTGATCATCGTGGCATCGGTGTCGTGCATCTACGGTATCGGCTCGGTGGAAACCTATTCGGCGATGACGTTCGGCCTGAAGAAGGGCGAGCGCATCGACCAGCGCCGGCTCATCGCCGATCTCGTGGCGCTGCAATACAAGCGCACGCCGGATTTCGCGCGCGGCACCTTCCGGGTGCGCGGCGACACCATCGATATCTTCCCGGCGCACTATGAGGATCGCGCCTGGCGCGTGAACCTGTTCGGCGACGAAGTCGAGTCGATCGAGGAGTTCGATCCGCTCACCGGGCACAAATCCGACGAGCTCGAATTCATCAAGGTCTACGCCAACTCGCATTACGTGACGCCGCGCCCGACGTTGTTGCAGGCGATCTCCGGCATCCGCCATGAATTAAAGTGGCGGCTCGACCAGCTCAATGATGCCGGCCGCCTGTTGGAAGCGCAGCGCCTGGAGCAGCGCGTCACCTTCGATCTGGAAATGATGGAAGCCACCGGCTCGTGCGCCGGCATCGAAAACTATTCGCGCTACCTGACCGGACGGCGCCCCGGCGAGCCGCCGCCGACGCTGTTCGAATACGTGCCCGACAACGCGCTGGTGTTCATGGACGAGAGCCATGTCACCGTGCCGCAGCTCGGCGCGATGTTCAAAGGCGACTTCCGCCGCAAGGCGACGCTGGCCGAATACGGCTTCCGGCTGCCGTCCTGCATGGACAACCGGCCGCTGCGCTTCGAGGAGTGGGACGCGATGCGCCCGCAATCCGTCGCGGTGTCGGCGACGCCGTCCGGCTGGGAGCTGGAGGAATCCGGCGGCGTGTTCGCCGAGCAGGTAATCCGGCCGACCGGCCTGATCGACCCACCGGTGGACATCCGCCCGGCCCGCACCCAGGTCGACGATCTGGTCGGCGAGGTGCGCCAGGTTGCGCAGGCCGGCTATCGTTCGCTGATCACGGTGCTGACCAAGCGCATGGCCGAGGATCTGACCGAATACCTGCACGAACAGGGCATCCGGGTGCGCTACATGCACTCCGACATCGACACTATCGAGCGCATCGAGATCATCCGCGACCTGCGGCTTGGCGCGTTCGACGCGCTGGTCGGCATCAACCTGCTGCGCGAGGGCCTCGACATTCCGGAATGCGCGCTGGTCGCGATCCTGGACGCCGACAAGGAAGGCTTTTTGCGCTCCGAAACTTCGCTGATCCAGACCATCGGCCGCGCCGCGCGCAATATCGATGGCCGCGTGATCCTGTACGCCGACAAGATGACCGGCTCGATGGAACGCGCCATCGCCGAGACCGACCGGCGCCGCGAGAAGCAACTGGCCTACAATGCCGAACACGGCATCACGCCGGAGAGCATCAAGAAGCGCATCGGCGACATTCTGGACAGCGTGTATGAGCGCGACCATGTGCTGATCGAAACGCAAGGCGGCATGGCCGAGGAAGTGGCTTCGATCGGGCATAACTTCCAGACCGTATTGGCCGATCTGGAAACCCGGATGCGCGCCGCCGCCGCCGATCTCGACTTCGAGGAAGCCGCGCGGCTGCGCGACGAGTTGAAACGCCTGCGCGCGACCGAACTCGCGGTGAGCGACGACCCGACCACCAAGGTGGTGCGATTGCCCGCGCAGGGAGCGGGCGGACGCAAAGGGCCGCGCAAGCCCAATCTCGACGAGATGGGCCCCGGCGTCGAAAGCATCCCGGCCAAGGGCGGCTCCGGCCCGCGCTCGACCTCCGGCCGGCCCGGCATGCGCGGCGGATTTAAGCGCAGGGGCAGATGAGATCGAGGTGGCCGGCACAAGGCCGGCCACCGATCTCATTCACTCTTCTCTAAAAGTAGTGGCCGCGATTGGCGCCGTCATAGCGGCCTGACCGCAGGCAACAGGCTTTGAAACCTGCGTCCTGAGCTACAGGGGCACAAGTCGTTCCGACCCAGCTTCTCGATCAGTTCGATGTCGCCATGAACGAACCGCTGGCCACGCTTGACGTGGGTTTCTGAAGGGAAGGACTTCCGTCGCTTACGCGTAATGGCGAAAGCTGGGGAGGTTGTCGAAATGGCGATGCTTGCGCATGGCAGCCTCCTGTGTATCGCGGCCCTATTGCCGCGGCGGCTTGGTATCATCGGACGATTGCCCAGGCAATTGATTGTCGTGTTAAGCTTGCAACATGAAAACAACAATCGCCGTCATCCTCTGCCTCCTGTTGGCGGCCCCGGCCGCCGCCGAGACCTACCGCGCCTATGCCAATGAACGCTTCGGCGCGACCGCCGATGTGCCGGCGTCGTGGCGTGCCGGTCCGCCGCCGGCCAATGGCGACGGGCTCGTCTTTCGCTCGCCGGACGGACGCGCCGCGCTCACCGTGTCGGGCAGCCTCAACGTCGCCGACAGCGTCGATGAGGCGATGCGCGACCAGGCGACACCGAACGACGGCGAGACCGTCACCTACCGTCAGAACGGACCGCGCGCGGTCACGCTTTCGGGCACCAAGGGCGACCGGATCTTTTATCGCAAGTCGATCCTGGTGTGCCGTGATCAGATTTGGAACAGCATCCATTTGGAATATCCGGCGCGTGACAAGAAGGCCTATGACGCGCTGGTCACCCATGTCGCGCGTTCGCTGCGGCCGGGCCGCAGCGAACAGATTTCGGATTGTAGGTAGGCTTTGATCGCCGCTATCGCGGCTTACTGAACAGCCGCACCAGCAGCGCTAGCGCGATGGCGACCGGCACCACGAACAGCAGCACCGTGAATATCGTCAGCGCGATGCCGAGCATCAGGCTGATCAGCGCCACCACGATAAGCGCCGCGACCAGCACCGCCGGCCCGACGATCAGCCACGCGCGCCAGCCGCTGATCACGACCCGTTCGCCGTTACGATAAATAACGATCATGCGCGCGTTCCCTCGTGCCGCCTTGTGTCGGTTCAGCCCGGCGGCGCCACCACGGCGTCGTGCTGCTGGCTGCGCTTGAGGCCATCGGCTACGAAACCGCTGGCTTTCATCTCCTCGATAAAGGCGCTGAGATAGGCCTGCGATTCTTCGCTGCCCGGCCGCGTCCGCGGCGTGCCCATCGCCTGCCGAATTTCCATGAACTTGCCGTCCATCACGTACACGTCGGCGTTGTCCTTGGCGTAGGCGACCAGCGGCTGGCGTACGCCGGCCGCGACTTCCAGGCCTTCCCGGCGAAACACTTCGATCGAGGCGGCGCCGCCCTTCAAGTCGCGCACCAACGTCGCGTGCTTCAGCGTGCGGGTCAAATAGAGATCGTAGGCCGATCCGCCGCCGACCCCGATGCGCACCCCGGTGTGATCGACATCGTCGATGGTCTTCAGCTTCGAATCCTTCGGCACCAGATAGGCGCCCTCGATCAGCACATAGGGCGCCGTGAAGGCGATTTCGGCGGCCCGCACCGGCTCGATGGCCAGGAATGCGACATCCCATGCGTCGCTCTTCAGCGCCTCGAACACCTTGCCGGCCGACGAAAACGGCACCAGCTCCAGCGGCACGCCCAGCCGGCGCGCCAACTCACCGGCCAAGTCGGCCGTGATGCCCTGGAGCTTCCCGTCTGGCCCGGTCTGCGCCAGCACGGTGTTGCCGAGATTGATCGCGGCGCGCAACGTGCCGGTTGGCGCCAGGTTTTTGGCTCCGGCGGCGTCTTTATTTGTACTCATGAAAAATCTCTCTCTGCGTGGGCCGGAGCGCGTCCAGCAAAAGTGGATAACGATTTTGCGTCCGGACGCGCTCTAACTTATTAAGTTGACGCGTTTTCTTCACGTGAAGTGGATTCCACTTCACTTGAAAATGCTATGGTGCCCCGGCCAAATTCACAACCCTGCCATGCGGCATGCCGTATCGACGGCGGCACCGGACATTGCCACAGGTCCATAAGGAAGAACATGCGCGGGGGACAGATCGTTGATTTTTCGGACTGCCTACGCCGTGCTGACCGCCATCAGCCTGGCCCCCGCGCCGGCGGAGCCGATCGCGCCGCTGGCCTGCGCCGGGCTGTTCGCCAAGACCACCTCGCATGCCCGGATCGCCGCCGCGTTCGGCGAGGCCAATGTGACGTTCGCCAAGGTCGACGGACCGGAAAACCTGGAGCTCGACGCGACCGTGATCTTCCCGGACGACCCGGCGCGGCGCATCGAGATCACTTGGCATGATTCGCAGCGCACCCGGCCGCATGTCATCAAAATCGAGAACCCATCGACCTGGGTCGCGCCGCTCGGCATACGCATCGGCGCCACGCTCGACGACATCGAGAAGCGCAATGGCACGGCGTTCCGCGTCAGCGGATTCGGCTGGGACAATGCCGGGCTGACGGCGTTTCGCGGCGGCCGGCTGGCCAAGATCCCAGGCGGCTGTGCGCTCGGCCTGCGTTTCGAGCCGGCCCAGAACCCGCTCGACGAGCGCTTCCGGCGGATTACCGGTGACCGCGAGATCGCCTCGACCGATCGGCTGATGCGCGAGGCCGCCCCGAAGGTCGTCGAGATCTTTCTCAGCTACAAGGACCCGCGCTAGAGCATGATCCCGAAAAGCATGCCCTCGGACTTGATCCGTGGGTGGAAACCGGTTTTCGGAAAAGATCATGCTCAAACAAGAAGCTACGATGGACGCAGCGATGGCGCCCCGCTACGGTCGCTCGTCCATCTTCCAGACCGGGCCGAAGGAAACTGCGATGGCGACCTATTTCATTTTCGGCGCGGTCGGCACCTGCCCGGAATGCGGCGACCACCGCTTTTCCGGGCCGGCCATGTTGACGCCGGAATCCATCGTCACCTGTCACAAGTGCAAGCATGCGTGTACGGTTGAGACTGCGGTCGGCACCGCGCTCGATTCGGGCGCGGTAAAGAAGCTCAGCGACCACCGCGTGGTTCAGGGCTGATCATGTCTGGTGGCTGATTATCATCCATAGCAGGAGGACGTCATGGCCAAGGGTCAGATGCGCAGCAACAAGGAAAAGAAGAAACCGAAGGCCGACAAGGACGCGAAGAAGGGCGGCCCCGCTCCTTCGCCGTTTGCGGCCGGCGGCACCGCCACCAAGTCCGGCAAGAAGTAATAAGATCGTACGCGCCGAGCACAACCGCCCGGTGAACCGGAAAGAGCGCGCTTCCTATTCTTCGGAATGGGACGCGCGCTTTTTTGTGCCGTCAGATCAATCGCGTGATCCGGAAGGTGAACGCGAACACCATAAGCGCAACGCTGATCAGCGCATGCGCGGCGAACACCAGCCGCACTAAACCACGCGGCATCGCCCAGCCACATAGCGCCGCGACAGAGCCCGTGAACGCCAGTGCCTCAAACGCCAGCAGCACCAAAACGGCCGTGTCCTGCGCCGCGATGGCCATCGGCAGGCCCGGGGCGCGATAGATCAGGATGATAGCCGCGAACGCCGCGTTCAGCGCCAGCACCGGTATCAGGTCGCCGCGCCGCCACGCCCAGTATCCGGCGATGCCGTGCGCCAGCACCAGCAGGGTCGCGACCGCCTGAAGCCTCGAATTCGAACTCAGCAGCTGATCGATGACATTGTGCACGGGAATCTCGGGATGCGGACGCTAGCCCGATGCGCGAGTATATTCCAACGCGCCTAATGATTAACCGAGACGTTTTTTTTAAATCTGGGCGATTATCCGAGCACATTTCTCTGTCCAATCATTAGAGAGAAGGGGGCATGACGGACGCCCATCTTCCGAGTACAGCGTCGTTTGCCGTCGGAGCTCGACCAAGGCCTTCACGAAGCTCAATGGCATCAATAAGAACCGGCAACTTCTCTAGCATTACCTCTAGATCTTGCCATTTGCTCGAATTAATCTCGTCAGTTC
>JAQGJU010000023.1 GCA_028290465.1 Xanthobacteraceae bacterium
TAGGATGGGTTGAGCGCAGCGAAACCCATCCTGATACGTCCACGGCCCAGCGTCACGCCCAGCCCGAATAGCCCCAGACTGAGCCATAGCGCCTGCCAATTCGCCAGGGACTCATTGAGCGCGAGATAGCCGGCCGCCAGGACCAGCATCGCGGCGAATATCGTTTCGGCGATCCCGGTCGATTCAGACGTGCGGCTTTGCCACGCCAGCACGGCGAACGGCACCACCGCGCAGGTCATCCCGACGGCGGGAAAATCGCGATAGCGCGGATCGAACACCAGACCCAGCGCGACGTCCGTCGCCAGCAAAGTCAGAAGCAACAGCACGATGCCGCAGGTGGTTTCAAAAACGCCGCGCGGCCTTGGCGGCGTCCCGCCCAGCAGCTCCGCGAATGTCGGAATCGTGCTGTTGCGCATGATCGCTGCCGTCGCACACAACGGCGACGCCAGCGCCAGCACCGCCATGGCGAGCGAAAGAACCCACGTACCGGCGTTGAAGCTTTCGACCGGAATCCGCTCCAGTGCCAACCCGATGGTCATGCCGGCGACCGCCGCGATGATCGCCACGCCGACCCATCGGCCGAATGACGTTTTCAGAGCGAGGCGCTTGTCGCGTGTGGCGAATGCCACAGCGAAGATCACGAGCGCCATCGCAACGCCGCCGGCGGCTTGCCGGCGCCACTGCGGATAATTCGACACCGCGCCGTCCCACGCAAATTTCGGCTCGCGCGTCTGCGCGTCGAACAGGCCCCAATGGCCGCCGACGGTGCCTTCCCAGCCGCGCTTCCAGGGCTGGTCGAAGGCTTCGATGACGTTGACACCAAAACCTTCGCGCTTGGCCAGCGCCATCACGTCGCGAATGACGCGGGCCTGATTGGCCGGCGAGGCTTCGGCCACGGAGCGCATGCGGCCCTGGCTCGGCCAGCCGACTTCGCCGATGACGATTTCCTTGCCGGGAAATCGCGCCGCGACCAGACGGCGCTTTTCATCGACATGGACCGCCGCCTGTTCGGCCGCGACCGGGACGTCCTCCCAATAGGGCAGCACGTGGATGGTGATGAAGTCGACGGCGTCGGCGAGTTCGGGATAGCGCAGCCAGGATTCCCACACGTCCGCGTAGGTGACGCGCATCGGCACCGCCGCCTTGACGCGCTTGATCATCGCGACCAGGGCTTCGGCGCCCTGATCGGCGCGCAGCAACACCTCGTTGCCGACGGCGATCGACTCGATGCTGTCGGGATAACGCGTGGCCAAGGCAATCGCGGCCGCGATCTGCTTTTCGTTGTCGCTTGCGTTGCGGCCGATCCAGAAGCCTTGCCGGACCTTGATGCCGTATTTGCCGGCAAGCGCCGGCACGTGCTGCGCGCCCTGGTCGATCTGATAGGTCCGCACGCAGCGGGTGAAGCCGGCGAGATGTTGCAGATCCTCGTCGATGCGGCTGGCCGGAATATCGATGCCCGGCGTCACCGGGCTTTCGACGCCGCGAAACGGCGCATAGGACACGCAGGACGGCTTGTCCGACACCGAGCCGAGCACGGTGTGAGGCCCGATCGGCGCGCCCATCCAGTTCCAGAAACTCAGGATCGCGACGACCACAGCGGCCAACAGGCCAAGCGGGATCAGGGGCCGTATCGGTCGAAATTCGCCGGGCTCGGTCATTGTCGGGATGGCCTTACGCAGAACTAAAAAAAGCAAAGCCGCTGGCTTCGCTCCGATCCTACGCTCCAGCCACCCGCGCACGCCAGCGCCATACCGCGACACCGGCCCAGATCGCCTCGACGACGCCGAACGGCCACGCGCCCTGCAAGAAGCCGTAGATCGAGCCGAGCGCGCAGGCGCCCGCGAACGCCAGCACGAACCACGGGCTGCGGTTTTTCAGCGCATAAAACGCCAGCATGGCGGTGACGGCCACAAGACCGAAGGCCGTCAGGGTGTCCATCGCCAATGGATATACCGGCTACGATGCAGAGCGGCCAGACGCCAATTCAACGTTACCGTCGCGCCGCGGTCAGCAGCAGCTCGTTCGGCCCTTCCCACCCTGTTGCGGTGTTGAAGCGGCCCAGCTCCACTTCAATTTCGGCCCAGGCGGCTTCGTGCTGGCCCGGCGCCAAATGCTGCACGATCTGCATGATCGGACCGGCCGAGGTTTTGAGGAACGTGACATAATCCTTCACGCTCGGCAGCCGGAATGGCGCCGCGAGTTTGGTGGTCGCTATCTCGCGAAAGCCGGCCTGCTGGAACAACGCGTCGATCACGCCGGGCTTGCCGAGGCTGAACAGTCCGCCGGGCTGAAACGGATCGCGCGGCGGCAGACCGGCGTGCGCAAGCGCGGTCGCCATCGCGATCGCCACGCACGGATTGGCCGACGGCGCGCCGAACACCATGGTGCAGATGCCGCCGCCGGGCTTTAACGCCCGCGCCATTTCGCGCAGGCCCTGCAACGGATCGCCGAACAGCATCAGGCCGAGCCGGCACACCGCCGCGTCGAATTGCGCAGCTTCGACCTCAAGGCGCTGTCCGTCCGACGCCCGCGTCTCGACATGGCGGTGTCCGGCTTGCGCGCAGCGTTGCGCCGCGAATTGCAAGATCTCCGGCGACAGGTCGGTCGCCAGCACATGGCCGTGCGGCCCGACCCGCTCGGCGATGTCGAGCGTCTGATCACCGGCGCCGGCCGCGACGTCGAGCACATGCGCGCCGGGCCTCACGCCCGCCATGCCGAGCATCGCCTGCGTCGCCTCATGCAGCCATGGCCGGATGATCGCGCCGGAATCGCTCCAGCCCTTGGCCATCTGGTTCCATTGCGCGCGCATTGCGGCCGTGGCGGCCGCATTGTCGAAAGCCGCTTCGGCCGTCATGGTATCATCTCCTCATCGTACTTAATGGTGCAGCGGATCGAGGAACGGCGTGTCGGCCGTGCTGACATAGAAAATCACCACCTTGGTCAGTTCCGTGGCGCTGGGATTGTGGCCGGTCATCGCCACGTTCGGCGGCTCGACCATCGCCTCGCCGGCCTTCACCGTGATGGGCGGGCGGTCCTTCAGATCGAGCGTGAAAGTGCCTTCGACCACATAGACCGTCACCGGAAAGCGGTGGGTATGGTAGACGGTCTTGTCGCCCGGCTGGAACGTGGCGGTCAGCACCCGCACTGTCTGCTTGTCGTCCTTCGGCAGTCCCTCGACGATCTGTTGCAGGACCATGTTGGGCTTGGCGAGGCCCGGCTGCTGCGCCAGCGCGGGACCGCCGAGAATCGAGGCCGTCAGCACGAGTGCGAAACGCATCTGATGTTCTCCCTGCATCACGCTCCGTGGGTCGAAGCCCGAAAACCCTAGGCGCCCCCCACGCGACGCGGGAGCCGCAACATTGCGAGACGGGGCCGCAGAAGTGCATAATCATCCGATGTTCGATTGGAATGACCTGAAGTACTTCCTGGCGCTCGCGCGCCATCACAGCACCATCGCGGCCGGCAAGGCGCTGGGCCTCAGCCAGTCGACCGTGCACCGGAGGCTTAGCGAGCTCGAGCGTCGCATCGGGCACCAACTCGTGACGCGCCAGACCACCGGCTATCGGCTGACCGAGTTCGGCGAACAATTGCTGCCCTATGCCGAGCGCGTCGAAGCCGCGATCGCCGATGTCGAACGCAGGGTAGCCGACACCGAACACGATCTCTCGGGCGTAATCCGCGTGACCTGCCCGGAGCCGATCGTGTTCCGAATGACGCAGTCCGGTCTGATCGAGCGCTTCCACAGCCTGTATCCGAAGCTGCGGGTCGCGTTCGTGACTAGCGACCGCTATCTCGATCTGTCCAAGGGCGAAGTCGATGTCGCCTTCCGGTCCGGCGACACCGACGACGAACTGGTCGGCCGCAAGATCGCGGACTCGATATGGGCGGTCTATGCCAGCCGCGATTATATCGAGCGTCATGGCAAGCCGGAGCGCGTCGAAGACATGTCCGCGCATCCGCTGGTCGGCTTCGACGAAACGCTGAGCAAACATCGCACCGCCACATGGCTGCGCGATGTCGCCCCCGACGCCCGGATGGCGGCCCGCAACAACAGCGTGCTCGGCCTCGTCTACGCGGTGAAGTCCGGCGTCGGCATCGGCCCGCTGCCGACCGCGCTCGGCGATGCCGAGCCCGATCTGGTGCGCGTGCTTGGACCGATTCCGGAACTGTCGCGCAGCTGGCGGCTGCTGACGCATCCCGACTTGCGGCGGACCCCACGCATCGCGGCGTTCTTCGATTTCATCATCGGCGAGCGTGACGCGCTGAAGTCGATTCTCACGGGCTAACCAAGCGATGGCTTTCGCTGCGCTCAACCCATCCTACGGACAACAATTGGTGCGTATCTTGTAGGATGGGTAGAGCGAAGCGAAACCCATCATCTATCCCGACCATCAAAATTTCACGTTCGCGAACAGCTTCACGCCACGGCCGGGCTGCAGCACCTCGTCCTTGCGGAACGAGACGCTGTTGCGCACGTCGTCGTCCAGCAAATTGTCGCCGACGAGGCCGATGGTGATTTCCTGCGGACCGAACGGCGTCACGGCCTGCTTATACGTATAGCTCAGTTCGGCCTTCAGGAGATTGTAGCCGTCGGTCGGCGTCTCGTTCGCGGCGAGATTGTTCTGCGCGAACGCATGCAGCAGGCCGACGCGGGCGAACCATGCGTCGCTACGCCACCACACGCCGCCGCCGAGCCGCTGCGGCGGCATGCGCGGCACCGCGCTGCCGTCAGCGAAGCGCGCGCGCACGATGTCATACTGCCCGTCGACGCCGAACATGCCGGACGCGACCGGCGCCACGTCGAACTGCGCGGCCAGTTCGCCGCCGGTAAAATGCGCATCGCGTTGGCTGTATATCACCTGCGTCAATGCGTTCTCGCCCGGCTCGCCGCAGGTCGCGAATTCGTCGCCGCAGCCTACGCCGGTGACCCGCTTGAAAATGAAGCCAGCATAGCGCGTGTGATAGACATTGGCCTCGAAGCGCAGGCGTCCAACGCGGCGGCGCAAGCCGGCCTCAAACGTGGTCGCGGCTTCCTTGTTCAACGCCGCATCGCCGATCTCGAAGGTGCCGGACGCATCATGCGGACCCTTGGCGTAGAGTTCGATCGCTTTCGGGGCACGCTCGACATATTGCCCGGTCAGGCTGGCGGTGAGGCCGAACGGCAGATCCTGCAGCACGCCGAGGCTGGCGCTGGTTGGCGTGAAGCGGCGCGAGTTGGTGAATAGATCGGGCTCCATCGCGCCGAGCCCGAGCAGATCGCCCGGGAATGTCGCCGCGGTGCCGGCGACGCTGACCGTCTCGATGCGGCCGGCGGCCTGCAAACGCAACGTATCGGTGACCGACAATTCGTTGAACAGATAGGCGGCCGCACTGCGCGTGCGGCTCGGCGCCAGCAGCGAGCCGGCATCGCCCTCGGTACCGAGGCGCTGGTTGCCGAACTGCGCCCCGACCGCGCTGGTGAGTTGACCGAACCGCGTGTCGAACGGCATCGACTGCATTTCGACGCGCGCCTCTTGCTCCTGGTTCTTGAAGGTCGCCCGCACGCCGTCGGTGCCGTCGCCGCCGAGGCCAAGTTCGTTGTGCTTGTAATCGGAGGCGCCGAGCCAGAACCGGATCGCCTCGATGGCGGCCGAGGACGGACGAACCTCGCCCTTGCTCAACAGCTTGGTCTGTTCGAGATCGATGCGGGTGTTGCCGGCCGCCGATTCGGTGCCCGGGATATGATAGAGGCTGGTCTGGTGCGTCAGCGCGAGGCCGACAAAGCCGCCGTTGAACACGTAGGACCCGCCGACCGCCTGGCCTTCGGTGCGCAGCGCGCTGTTGAGTTGTGTGCCGTTCGGCGTGCGGTAGTCCTCGGCGGCGCGCGAGAACGCGTCCATATGCATCGCGACATTGCCGTGGCCGGCATCCAGCAGCACAGCGGCTTCGCGGCCCTTGTCGACCGAAGTGACCGCGGCCTTGGTCTCGACCCGCACGCCCGGCACGACGGTGTCGGGAATCCGGTTGTTGGTGACGTTGACGACGCCGCCGATCGCCTGCGAGCCGTAACGCAAGGTCGCCGGCCCGCGCACCACCTCGATCTGCGTCGCGGCCAAAGGATCGATCGGCACCGCGTGGTCCTCGCCCAAATCCGACACGTCCATGCTGGCGATGCCGCCTTCCTGGATGCGGACGCGGAAATTATCGAGGCCGCGAATGATCGGCCGACTGGCGCCGGGCGCGAAGGTCGAACCGGTGATGCCGGGCTTGGAGAACAGCACGTCGCCCAAGGTGGCGCCGGTGCTGCGGGCGAGTTCGGCGGCGTTGACCACCGTGACCGGCACATAGGTCTCGTGCACCGGCAGGCCGGTGAGATCGGCTTCGCCTGGGACCATGTCGAGGCGCCGCACGATCGGGCTGGTCACCGAGATTTCCGGCAGCCGTTCCTGCGCATAGGCCGTGTTGGCCGTCCACGGCATCGCCGAGGCCATCAGCAGGGGCAGAACCGCAGCCGGAACCGGGGCGACAGTCAGGGTGACAGCTAGGAAGGCAGGCAGGCGGCGAACGGCCATCGAAAGACTCCTCATCAACGTAAATGTTATAACATTACATTTATGAGGCGACGTCAATCCGAACTGCTGTCAAAAGCTCTCAAACCCGCAACCCGTTAAGCGCAAAGGCCGTTTGGCGTCGAAACCTTTACCCAGCCGTGCTACAGGGCGGCCCAAGTTACCGCGACCCAACGGACCGACCATGAGCCCAGCGCCGACCAAATCGAGTTCACCGCCCGACATGCGGGCGGACACGCTCGTCGGTACCTATGAGCGCTCCGGCTATGTCCGCGCGACGCCGGCGATTTTGCAGCCGGCCGAACCGTTCCTCGACCTGTCGGGTGAAGACATCCGCCGCCGCATGTACCTGACCACCGACGCCGAAGGCCGCGAGATGTGCCTGCGGCCGGACTTCACCATCGCGGTGTCGCGCGACTATCTGGCGTCGAAGTCGGCCGGCGCCGCCGCGCAGTTCTGCTATCTCGGACCTATTTTTCGCCAGCATGCCGACGGCGCCGGCGAAGTGCCGCAGGCCGGCATCGAATCGTTCGGGCGGCGCGACATCGCGGCCGCCGACGCCGAAATGCTGTCGCTCGGGCTGGAGGCAACGATGCTGTACGGCATCGACGAACCGGATATCCGGATGGGCGATGTCGGGCTGTTCGCCGCGCTGATCGCGGCGCTCGACCTGGCTCCGGCCTGGAAGCGGCGGCTGCTGAAGGACTTCAATCGCGCCGGCCGACTGGAGCGCGACCTCGATCTCCTGGCGGTCGCCAACGGCCATGCGCGCAGCGACCATCAGGGCGTGCTGGCAGCCTTCGCCGGCTCCGACCCCCAGGCGGCGCGGGCGCTGGTCACTGACCTTTTGTCGATCGCCGGCATCAACGCGGTCGGCGGCCGCTCGGTCAACGAAATCGCCGAGCGGTTTCTCGAACAGGCGGCCCTCGGAGCTTCATCCGTGCTGCCCGGTGAAACGCGCGGCATCATCGAACGCTTTCTGGCGATCGCGGGCGATCCCGATGAGGCGGCCGAACAGTTCCGACTGCTGGCTCGCGACGCCGATCTCGAACTGGATGCCGTGCTCGATCTGTTCGAGAGCCGCAACGGCTTCATCGAGGCGCGCGGCATCGACGTGGCGCGCATCCGCTTCGCGGCGTCGTTCGGCATCGGCCTCGATTATTACACCGGCTTCGAATTCCGCCTGCACGATCCGGACGGCCGCATCGATCGGCCGCTGGTCGCTGGCGGGCGTTACGATCAGTTGCTGACCCGGCTCGGCGCCAAAGAGCCGATCCCGGCGGTCGGGCTCGGGGCCTGGATTGACCGGTTGACCGCCTGCGGGAGCCCGGCATGAGCGCGCCGCTGATCATCGCCGTTCCGTCCAAGGGCCGGCTGCAGGAAAACACCGACCAGTTTCTCACCCGCGCCGGCCTGACGCTGGTGAAGCCGCGCGGCGCCCGGGATTATCGCGGCACGCTGGCCGAGGTGCCGGGCGTCGAGATCGCTTATCTGTCGGCCTCGGAGATCACCGAAGGTCTGGCGACCGGTGCGCTTCATCTCGGCGTCACCGGCGAAGATCTGGTGCGCGAGCGCATCGCCGATGTCGACGCCCGCGTCGTGCTGCTCGGCGCGCTCGGCTTTGGCAGCGCCAATGTGGTAGTGGCGGTGCCGCAGGCCTGGATCGATGTCCGCACCATGGCCGACCTCGACGATGTCGCGACCGCGTTCCGCCTCAAGCACGACCGCAAGATGCGGGTCGCGACCAAATACGTGAACCTGACGCGCGGCTTCTTCGCGCAGCAGGGCATCGTCGACTACCGCATCGTCGAGAGCGCCGGCGCCACCGAAGCGGCACCGGCCGCCGGCACCGCCGAACTCATTGTCGATATCACCACCACCGGCACGACGCTCGTGGCCAATGGCCTGAAGGTGGTCGACGACGGCGTGATGCTGCGCTCGCAGGCCAATCTGGTCGCGTCGCGCGGCGCCACCTGGACGGCCGCCCAGCGCGAGACCACCCGCAGCATTCTCGACCGGATCGCCGCGCAGGATCGCGCCCACGCGTTCCGCGAAGTGCGCACGCGCTTTGCGGCCTGTACCGAAGACCTGATGACGTCGGCCAAAGCGCAATTCGGCGTCATGACGCCGTTCGGCGGCCCGACCTCGTCCGGCATGCTGACGCTGCACTGCCCGCCCGGGCAGGTCTATGCCCTCGCCTGCTTCCTGCGCGAGCATGGCGCCGACAGCGTCGTGGTGGCGGACATCGATTATGTGTTCACGCGGGACAATCCGCTTTACGCCAAGCTGGCAGCGGCGCTCGATCGCTGACGCCGTCGGAAATGTCGGACCAGACGGGCGACAACGCCAAACGGTTGCACTATATGTCCGGCCAGCACGCCGGACGCAGCCGAGGTGACGCCGATGAACGCCATCGCCAGCCGGGAACCGATGATGGCCCGACCTTCCCTATTGCCCGAACCGGGCCTCTCGATCATCGTGCCGATGTACAACGAGGCCGGCGGGCTGGCCTCGTTGCACGCCCGCATCGAGGAAGTGGCCCGCGTCCTGAAGGCGAAGCGCGGCCTCGCCTGCGAAGTCGTCTATGTCGATGACGGCAGCCGCGACGCGACGCTCAGCATCGCCCGTACCCTACCGGCCGACCTGATGGACGTGCAGGTGATCTCGCTGTCGCGCAATTTCGGCAAGGAAGCCGCGCTGCACGCCGGGCTAGATCATGCCCGGCGCGGCGCGCTGCTGTTCATGGACGGCGACGGCCAGCATCCGCCCACTCTGGTCGAGACGCTGGTCGGGCACTGGCTCGATGACGGCTTTGATGTGGTCTACACGGCGAAGGCCAACCGCGAGAATGAATCGTTGCCGCGCCGCATGGGCGGCAAGGCGTTCTATGCGCTGATCAACTGGCGGGCGCGGCAGAAAATCCCGGAGGACGCCGGCGATTTCCGCTTGCTGTCGCCGCGCGCCGCCGCGGCCTTGCGGCAACTCCCGGAGCGCAACCGGTTCTTCAAAGGCTTGGCGAGCTGGATCGGCTTTCGCCAGAAGCGGGTCGACTATGAACCGGCCGAGCGCGAGCATGGCCAGACCAGTTGGAATCTGTCGACGCTGATCGGCCTGTCGATCGAAGGCCTCACCTCGTTCTCGGTGGCGCCGCTGCGCTTCGCCAGCCTGCTCGGCTTCCTGCTGGCCGTGAGCGCGCTGCTGTTCGGCGCCTGGATGCTGATCGAAGCCTTCGTGTTCAGGACCAGCGTGCCCGGCTATCCGTCGCTGATCGTCGGCCTGATGGTGATCGGCGGCATGCAGTTGCTGATGATCGGCGTGATGGGCGAGTACATCGGCAAGATCCTGTCCGAGATCAAAGCCCGTCCGACCTATTTCGTCGCCGAACATGACGTGAAGCTGGCCAGCCAGAGTGCGGCGACGCCGGCCGCGCAGGCGCCCAATCCATGAACGACAACGGGCCAGTGCGGCGCATCTGGTTGTGCGCCGACGACTACGGCATCTCGCCCGCCGTCAACGAGGCCATTCGCGCGCTCGTGACCCAGGGCCGGCTCAACGCCACGTCGGTCATGGTCGGGGCGCCGAGCTTCAGCCCAGCAGAAGCTGCATCATTGTCGATGCTGAACAATGGCCAGAAGCGGGTCGCGATCGGCCTGCACTTCACCCTGACCACCCCGTTCCGTCCGCTGAGCCAGGGCTACCGGCCGCTCAAGGACGGCATGTTCCTGTCGATCGGCTCCAGCCTGATCACGGGTCTGCTGCGCGGCTTCGATCCGCAGGCGCTGGAAGTCGAAGCCGTGGCCCAGATGCAGGCCTTCATCGCGGCGTTCGGCCGCCCGCCGGACTTCATCGATGGCCACCAGCACGTTCATCTGTTTCCGCAGGTCCGCGACGCGGTGCTCAAGGTCGCGGCCGAGATGGCACCCGGCGCCTGGGTCCGGCAATGCGGGCGGATCGGACCGGCGCGGCGGCGGTGGTCCGACCATAAAGCGCTGTTGCTCGACCGGCTGAGCAAAACGTTCCAGGAACGCGCGCAGAAGTTCGGCGTACCGACCAATCCGGCTTTTGCCGGCACCTATGATTTCCGGCCGGGCGCCGACTTTGCGGCCATATTCCCGCGTTTTCTCGACCATTTGCCGGACGGCAGCGTGGTGATGTGCCATCCGGGCTTCGTCGACGCGGAATTGCGCCGGCTCGACCCGCTGACCACGCTGCGCGAGCGCGAATACGCGTTCCTGGCCGACGATACGTTCCCCCGGGTGCTGGCCGTCCACCGGGTGGCGCTGGCCTGAGGTTTTTCGGTTAGTTTCCCGCCCTGCGACATTTTAGGGGCCTACCCATACCGTCGTCGCAATCGTTCCCTACATGATGGTAGAGCGCGTCCAGCAAAAGTGGATACCGGTTTTGCGTTCGGACGCGCTCTAAGTGTCTAAACAGACGCGTTTTCTCAACGTGAAGTGGAGTCCACTTCACTTGAAAACGCTGTCGCGCCACATTCGGCGCATGAGGGAGAAGCAGTCATGACTCCGCAGGAACGTGCACTCGTGGCCGACCTGTTCGATCGCCTGGCGAAGCTGGAAAGCGAGCCGCGCGACCCGGAGGCCGAGCAGTTGATCCGGGACGGGCTCGCCCGCGCCCCACACGCACTCTATCCGCTGGTGCAGACCGTGCTGGTGCAGGACGAAGCCCTGAAGCAGGCCGAAGCCCGCATCCAGGCGCTGGAGGACGGTAGCCAGCAAGCACCCAGCCAAGGCGGCGGCAGTTTTCTCGACAACATGCGCGACACGTTCCTCGGCCGTAGCGACGAACGGCGAGGCTCGGTGCCGAACGTGCGGCCGGGCGGTTCCCCGTTCGGCGTGCCGCCCGGTTACAGGGCCGATATGAGTCCGCAGGGCGCGCCCCCGCAGGCGGCCCAGCCCCAAGCTGGTGGCGGCGGTTCGTTTCTGGGCACCGCGGCGGCAGCCGCGGCCGGCATGGTCGGCGGCTCGCTGCTGATGAACAGCCTGGGCGGAATGTTCGGCCATCACAATTCCGGCGCCGCGAGCGCAGCCGGGCTGGACAGCGGCTCGCGTTCGCCCTGGGACGGCGGCAACGCCAACAGCGATCTGGCGCGCGATGCCGGCCTCAACGATATCGGCCGCAGCAGCAGCGCCGATGCCGGCGGCGATACCCGCAGCGCCGGACTGTTCGACACCGCCAGCAACGACGACGGCAATGTCGACGATCTGGGTGGCGACTTCGATATCGGCGGCGACACCGACGTGGGCTGAACCTTGTAGCGTTGGCGCATGATCTTTTCCGAAAACCGGTACCCACCCCCGGATCAAGTCCGAGGGCATGCTTTTCGGGACCATGCGCGCGGGTCGCAAAACAAAAAGGCCGCCCTGCGGGGGCGGCCTTCCTGCGATGACGCGGCGACGGGGAACGTTGCCGACGCGCCGGATAAACTCAAATTCGTTTGGGCATGATCTGGTCCGAAAACCGGTGCCCACCCACGGATCAAGTCCGAGGGCATGCTTTTCGGGATCATGCCCTAAATGACCAGCACCTTGGTGCCGACGCGGACGCGTTCGTACAGATCGACGACGTCCTCGTTGCGCATGCGGATGCAGCCCGACGACACCGCCTGCCCGATGGTCCAGGGCTCGTTCGAGCCGTGAATGCGGTACAGCGACGAGCCGAGATACATCGCCCGCGCGCCGAGCGGATTGTCCGGGCCGCCCGGCATGAAGCGCGGCAGGTCCGGCCGCCGCTGCAGCATCTCGTCCGGCGGACGCCAGTCCGGCCATTCGCGCTTGGCGGTGATTTCCTTCATGCCGGCCCAGGCGAAGCCGGGGCGGCCGACGCCGATGCCGTAACGCATCGCGGTGCCGCCATCCTGCACCAGGTACAGAAAGCGCTCGCGGGTATCGATGACGACCGTGCCGGGCTTGTGCGGACCAGTATACGGCACCGTCTGTTTCTCGTAGCGCGGATCGATCGGCGGATGCGCGGCCGTGCTTTGCTCCACCGGTTCGCCGCGCGCCATTCGCTGCGGCACCTGACGCGGCGCGGCGCCCGGCCGGCCAGCCAGATCGCCGAACAGGAATTCGATGAAGCCGCCGCCCATCGCAGGCCGCTGCTCCGCATAAGCGAGGCGCACTGCCGGCACGGCCTCGGCGGCCGGCTCGTCGCCGACCGGTTCGGCGTAAACCGGCACCGTCATCCGGGCGGACGGCATGCCTTGAGGATCGGAACGGAGCGATACCGGCTCGGCGTAAGCCGGAACGGCCGCGAAGGCGCTCGCCAGGAGCGCGCAGACAACAAGACGCTGCATCGGTGTACTCGGTACGCTGTACGCTACGGACTGACATCGACCGGCGCGAACGCCGCCGGTCCGCATCACTACAGATCGAAACCTCAACTGTTTGGTAAATGAATTCGCCCGAGCGGCCAATGCAGGCGATTTGCCGACGTGTTCATTCCGTTAGGGTTTATTTTGGGTGAAGCGCAAGCCCTCATGGTTAAAGGCCGGTTGAAAACCGCGACGCGGCGACCGGATTCGTACGCGCCCACGCCTTCCTCTCTTAAACACCATCGATGCGGTGACGGGCCACCTTTCGCCCGTGAACCGGGTGTTAATCGCAGCGCAATACAACGACACCAGACACTTGGGGAGTCGGTAATGTCGTTGCAGGGTCGTAAAGTTTTTCGCATCGAGGCGATGCACCACAGTGCTCCGATGCGGCGGCCGGTCAACGCCACGCCTACGCCCCACGACGCCGCTTCGCCGGCCGCTTATGACGCGATCGTGCGCGAACTTCAGTCGCTGCGCGCGCTGATGGAAGGCCGCACCGGAGCCGCGCCTGCCGAAGCCGCGCAGATGGCTGAGCCCGTCGCGCCGATGCCGATTTCGGATTTCGACCGCAAGGCGATCGACGAGGGCCGCGCGCTCAAGAACGAGCTGCATCTGATTTACGAAGCGATCAAGCGCACCAAGCAGGAGATCGCCACGCTGCACGTCACCGGGTTCAAGGGCCCGCAAATGCAGCGGGTGACCGACGAGCTCGACGCCGTGATCGGCGGCACCGAGACCGCCACCCAGACGATCCTGTCGGCCGCCGAGGAAATCGACGAAAACGCCAGCGCGCTGGTTGCCTCGCTGCGCCAGGAGCACGAACAAGCTCTTGCGGCGGACATTCAGGAACGCGTGCTGTCGATCTTCGAGGCCTGTAACTTTCAGGATCTGACCGGCCAGCGCATCAACAAGGTCGTCGCTTCGCTCAAATTCATCGAATCGCATGTGATGCGGATGATCGACATCTGGGGCGGCATGGGCGCGTTCGAAGAGTTCGAGCCGGCCGCCATCGCCGAACGCGAAGGCGATGCCAAACTTCTCAACGGACCGAAGCTCGACGACGACGCCGGCCACGCTTCGCAGGACGACATCGATTCGATGTTCGGCTAAGGCTTGGGCGCGTAAACGCACAGCCAAATCCGAATAGATGCAAGCTTCATGCGCCAATGCACGCGCACGAAAGACGTATCGATCATCTGTAGCGCCGCATCATGAAGGCGGCCGCGTTTCGATAATTTACTTCCAGACGCCAGCCTGCGCCAGTTCGGCGGCGATCTGCTTGCCGGTGTAGCGCTGGCGCCGCAATGCTCCGACCTGATCGGCGATGTGATCCGGGGTCGGCCGATACAGGCGATAGGCCCGGGACGAGCGGTCCTGCACCCCGCCAGGCCTTCGCCGCGATACCGCTCGACCCATTTGTCGATGGTCCGCGGGCAGACGCCTGCGTTGGCTGACGGCCTTCGGCGTCCGCCCGCTCAACACCTGCCGAACAATCCGTTCTCGACCATTTGGCGTCAAACGGGCATTCTTATGGATGTTCATCCGGTCCCTCCGGGAGGCGTGAAGTCTCGACAACTCCAGCTTCCTCGGTCGGGACCGGATGGACAACCTATTGAAAGCTCATAGCTAGATCACGAAGATTTTGGATCGAACCGATCCAAAATCACAAACATGATCGATTCATATACGTTAGAGTGCGTTCAGCAAAAGTGGGGGCCGGTTTTGCGTCCGAACGCACTCAAAATATTTATAAGAGAGCATTTTCTTCACGCCGACCCGACACCCACTTCGCTTGAAAACGCTCTCTTGAAAACACTCAAGAGCATCGCTCTAGAACATGATGTCGTTCGAAAACCGCTTCGGACTTAATCATGCTCTAACCGAGATCAAATCGCCGGGGTGGAGCAAACAAGTGGCATCAAAATCATTTTGGATTGCACTGCTGGGAATCTTGACGTTCTTCAGCATTATGTCGGCAAAAGCCGCCGAAGTTCGCCCGCCGTTCCTGACAATGGAGGATCAGCGTCGATGCATCGGCCACGATGCAGTTTGCTTGAAATGGATTTATCAGAAGGCCCTTATATCTCGAATTGTTCAGCAGATTTTGACTGATCGTGGCTTTGAGCAGAAGACTGCCTATTTCATTGCGCGGGACTGGGACGCATTTCGGTATGACTTTGAGACCGGCGCGAAAATCCTGCCAAAATCACCGATGCTCGTCACCACTTCTGACGCTGTCGCATTTGCGAATCGTATTCCTCAATGTTTGAGCGACATCAACTTGACCACATGTCAAATTCGCTTTGCACCGGAGTACGGATGCAATCTGCAGCGCGACTACATCGCAATCTGTCGCCGAGGCTTCGCTAGGGTAAAGGCCAAATTTTCCGGGCTGCTCGCCGAAGGCCGAAACTATGGCGCTACATTTGGCGCCGAGCATGAATTCTATAAAGGCGTTGCATGTCTCTACGGACCCAACGGCGGAGATATCGCGGTCTTTGATGCAGGTCCGGCGGCAACCGCCACTAAGCTCAGGTTCGACGCAAACGCAGAAGCAGGGAAGTTCAACGTCACGGGTTTGGCACAGCGCGTCGCGACGCCAGCTTCCGCTGTTGTCCTTGTTGTACCAGCGGTCACACCGGCACCCGCTTGCAAAGCCGTTGTCCGGGCCGGGCAATGGCGCGGGAACGACGAACTCCGCGATGGACAGGCATTGCCAGGGGCGGTGGAGGTGCTCGACACGAACGAAGCCAAAGCGCTGCAGCGTAAAAGCGAACCCGTGCCCAATGGAGGCGCTGACGTTCCACCCGGTTCGCCGCGTGTGTCATTCAATGACCTGCCGGACAGCTGGCTTGGCATGGAACTCGGCCGGATTGAGGATTTGCACGCACCCAAGACAACCCTGCCACGCGCGCCCGTGATCTACGTTGCCCCCAATGGCGCGGCAGCACAGGCCGGAATCCAGCGCGGCGATTTTATACTTCGAATTGGCGGACGCGCCGTCGATGATGCGATGTACCTCCGGCTGCATATGACGGAAGCCCCCGTCGGTAAACCGATGAACGTCCTCTACCAGCGCGACGGAAAATCAACGACAGTCGCGATTAAAGCGATTGATCTGGACGAGGCTGCGCGCCTGAACGACGTCGCGGCGCTTCGCCATCTCGGTGATTTTTATGCTTTTCAGCCTGGGAACACTGAAACGAATGTAAGGAAGGCGCGAAGCTACTACGAAAAGGCCGCCGCGCAGAGCGATGTGCGTGCAATCGTAAGACTTGGAAACTCGTTTTCGATCGATGGCCCACACCGGGATGATGCGGAAGCGCGCAAGTGGTTCGAGAAAGCCGCGAGCCTGGGACATGTCGGCTCGATTCGCCTCGTCGGAAACATGCACCGAACGGGTGAGGGTGGATCAAAAGATATTGCGCGCGCACGAGAATGGCTCGAGAAGGGAGCGGAGAAAGGCGATATCGCGCAAATGTATGATATCGCGGAGACTTATCGCAACGAGCAAAAATATTCCGAAGCCCGCAAATGGTGGGAAAGGATTATCGCGGCAGAAAAGGGCCCACTGAGAAAAGAGGGCGATCTATTCCGGAACCAAGCGACCTTCCAGCTAGCATCCGCAATGCTGAATGGAATTGGTGGCCCGAGGGATCTTGTCGAGGGACGCAAACTTCTTGAAAAGGTCGCCTCCGCTGGAGAGCAAGAGCTGATTGAATCAGGGTACATTCTCGGCAAGTTGCTGTCCGCCGGTGAGTTTGGCGCGCCAGACTTCGTCAAAGCAAGATTCTGGTATGAACGGGCCGCAAAGCAAGGAAATGCGGATGCGATGTTTGCGCTCGGAATGATGTATCATGAGGGCATCGGCGTACCGAAAAATTCCGCGGAAGCTCGCAAATGGATCGCCAGTGCGGCGGACAATAAGCACGAAGGCGCTCGCCAGGAACTGCAGAAATTGCCCCCGACAAGCGGTCCGCAACGCAGGGCGCCCGCGCCGAGGCCTGCCCCGCCCTGACACAGCGGAGCCTTCCGCGCCGCCGCTGTTGTGTTGTGCCAGGGAGTCCGTCCGGCAATGGGAGTTCGCTCGGCGATGATGACCAAGTCGAACTCATGACGACATTGAACAGAGAGGGGGTGCCGCAATGTGGCGCAAAACTATCTCGATAGCAGCGACAGTTTTTCTGTCCGCGTTCTTGTTCGGCTCAGCATCGGCACAAACAGGAACCCATGATGCTTTTCGATCAATGGCGCTGGTGATTGGCGAGGCCGCCTATGTCAACGCCCCGACGTTAGAAAACCCGCGAAACGATGCCATTGCCATGGCCAGCACTTTGCGCGATTTGGGATTCGACGTCGTGTCCGTCATCGACGGATCGCGTAACAGCATTGAGAAAGCGGTTGATAATTTCTTGGGCAAGCTTCAACGAGCGGAGATTGTTTTTATCTATTACGCAGGCCACGGCGTACAAAATCGTGCCGCGAACTACATCGTTCCGGTCGACGCCAAAGTCGACGCGAATATCGATTTCGACAGCGAATTTGTGTCAGTATCGCGATTGCTAGAGCGGCTGGAAGCAGCGGTGCCGCCGACAGCGGCTAAGATCATCTTGCTCGACGCCTGCCGCGACAATCCATGGGCTGCTATTTCCGCAGGGCAGACGGGCGAGAAGAAGCAGGGCTTTGCACCTATCGGCCCAACCAAATTGGCCGAAAGCGGACAGCAATCGAACCTCGGTGCCGGCTATTTCCGGATCGTCGCTTTTTCCACCGCACCCGGCGAAGTCGCGTCAGACGGCGCCGGCCGACACAGCCCCTACACGCAAAGCCTGCTGCGCTTCCTGCCGCAACAGGGCATCGAAGTCGGCGAGATATTTCGCCAGGCGGCAGCGGACGTCCAGCGCGAGACCAAAGGCGTGCAGAAACCTGAGTACCTCGTACAAACGAGTCGCGCGCTGTTTCTGAGAACACCCTACATCACAGACTGCGACCGGTTGGCGATCGAGGGACAGAATTTTCTCGGGCTTGCGGGTGTTCCCTTCGACGACGTAGATCCAAAGAAATCGATACCGGCCTGTGAAGACGCGCTTAAGAAGTTTCCAAACAGCGCGCGACTTCATAATAACCTCGCTCGCGCATACGAAAAGATGGAACGATTAAGCGAGGCGCTAGTACATTACCAGACTGCCGCCGATATGGGGTACGCGCCTGCGATCAATTCTCTCGGAATCGCCCATCTTGCGGGTTGCGGCCTGCCCAGTCCGAAGATTGAAGAAGGCATTAAATTTATCGCACAGGCCCGCGCGCTTGGAAATCTTTCGGCACGCGCAAGCCTAACCAGCCACGACGTATTGAAATTTGTGGGTGAGCCGGGGGTAGCAAAGCTCCAGTCTGTGCTGGCGCAACGCAAATTTTTCACGGGCCGTATCGACGGCAAGGACCTTGTTCGGACATCCATCGCGCTGGCGTCATTCCAGGAGAGCGCAAATCTCGCGAAAAAAGGGTTGACGTTGGAAACGATCGACGCCCTGGGACTCTACGAGATCGTGCCAAAGGGCTTCAAGTGCCATTAGAGCAAGGGCCGGAATAGTCGTCTCGCTATCGTCTCGCGTACGGCCACACTACGGCCTGCGGATTGTAGCGAAGCAGCCGAGCGCGACCAGCGCGAACGCGGCCGCGCACAGCAGCGCGACCCTGTCGGCGGCGCGCTCGACCACGAACGCGATCACCAGCGGCGCGACCGACTGCATCACCAGATACGGCGCCGCGATGCGGCCGACCAGCCGGCCGTAGCCGGCGGCGCCGAACAATGCCAGCGGCACCGTGCCCCGCGCGATGGTCAGAAGTCCGTTGGCGGCTCCGAACATGATGGCGAAGGCGGCGGCCGTCACCACGGTGACGCCGGCCAACACGATCAGGGCGAACGCCAGCACCAGCAAAATCAAAGCAGCCCGCGCCACCCATAGCGGATGCAGGCCGCGTCCGAAGGCGAATTCGCAGACCCGCGCTGCGACCTGGGCCGGCCCAAATAATGCACCGATGGCGACCACGGTCGCCGGATCAATGCCGGCGCGGCCGAATATCGCCAGCAGATGCGCCGACAGGCCTGAGGGCACGAAGGCGTAGGCCGCGAACGCCGCCGCGACCAGCAGGAACGCCACCCCGGACGACGGCAGCACCGCGGGCGGCGTCGACGCCGACCCCGACAGACGGACATTCGGATCGGCGATCGTCCGGGGCAGCGCGAAGGCGTGCAGCGGCGCCGCGACCAGCGCCAGCACGGCCGCATAGACCAGATAGGTGCCGCGCCAGCCGAGCGCCTCGATCAGCACATGGGTCAGCGGCCAGCTCACGGTCGACGCAAAGCCACCGGCCAGCGTCAGCGCGGTGATCGGCGCCCGCGCGCCGGCTCCGAACAGCCGGCCAAGCGTCGCAAAGGCCGGATCGTACAGCGAGGCCGCCATCGCGACGCCCAGCACCATCCAGACGCCGAGATACGCCACCCAATGTTCGGCATGCACCAGCGCGACAAGACCCAGCGCGCCGAGCAGCGAACCGACCGGCATCACCACATGGCCGCCGAAGCGATCGACATACACGCCGACATGCCGCGCGACCGCGCCGCCGAACAGCAGCCCGAGCGAGAACCCGCCCATCGCAAACGACATCGACCAGCCGCGGTCGGCCGCGATCAGCGGCAATGTCAGCACCGGCGGATAGAACAGCGCGCCCCAGGCCAGAATCTCGGTGACGCCAAGCACGAGCACCGCGCGCCAGGGACCGAGGAGGACGTCGCGCAATGCGGGCATTAGGATATCGGGCTGGCGGGGAAGCGGACGCGAAAACTACCCGATCCGTTTGGTCATGGCGATGGCGCTCGCGGGCGTGAGCGAGAACTGCAAGGTGTCGCGGATCGATTCCGGCATGTCTTCACGCGGACAGGCTTTATAACCAAGCTTGGCGAAAAACCCGCTCGCGTTCTCGGTCAGCAGCCAGATGGTGTCGCACTTGAACAGGCCGGCCTCGGACTCCAGTGCGGCTACGATGGCGCGCGCATAGCCGCGACCGCGCACTGGCGGCAGCGTCACCACCGAGCGCATCAGCGCGTCGCCGCCATGATTTTCAAGACCGCCGAAGCCGACCGGCATGTCATCCTGAAGGATGAAGCGCCAGTAATGTGCATGTACGGCCCCGATGTCCTTGGTCGACAATCCGGCCCGGTGAAGCGTGGCCACAAGGCCGCCGCGCTCCCATTCGGCGAGCGGAAAGGCGACCAGTTGGGTGGCGGGGTCTTGCAAGCCAGCGTCCTTCATAGATTTCGTTGGGGCATGATCTTTTCCGAAAACCGGCCACCGCTTTTCGGCACCATGCTCTAGGCGCGCGGACCGCAGCGCACGAACACCGCGGTGCCATAGCGACCCAATACTTCGGGATCGATCCAGCGCAATTGCAGCACGCGGCCGTCGAACGACACGACCTCACGGTCATTGGGCTGACCGGCCTCGCCGGGCGGGCCGATATAATTCTTGCCGCCGGGCCCCCCCTTGAGGGTCAGTTCCTGCGGCTTCGGACTGTCATGCATCAGCATCATCACGCCGCCGCTCGGCCCCTTGCCGATCACAAAGGGATGGCCGCACTGGCCGCGCGCGGCCGTCTCGGTCCGGACCCGGTCGGCGTCCTTATGATATGACGCATAGCCCCAGCGCCCGACGATCTCATCGGCCCGGATGCTGGCCGGCATCGCCTGGATGACCGGCGGCGCGGCCGGGGTATCGACCATGCCGGGGGTCCCGGTGCCGGCGCAGCCGCCGAGCGCCAACCCAGTCAGCACCAAGCCAGACAGCACCACCATCGCCTTTGGCGACAGACGCAGGCGAATACATGTCATGAAAAATCTCCTCGGCGTTTGGCGCGACTCTGCGGGTGTGTAGCGCAACGCGCAAGCCACATATCGGGTCCGCCCGGCAATCGCGACCGCCAACCCGCCCCCGGGGGCTTCACTTCGGGGTCAACGCCCTAGCCGGCGGCAGCTTATTACCGCTTGTGGCCTTCCGGACGGTTAACCGAGACCGGCCGGTCCGGCTTGACAGGCCTACCGTCAAGCCATATTTCCGCGCAGCCGCTTGGCACTCGTTTCCTAAGAGTGCTAATTGAGCCGCTATCACGAGGGCTTCCAAGCCGCTCAGATCGACGTTTTTCGGTCACAGACCGCGCGTTTTGCGCCGACGAGGAAACACATGGCCAAGATCAAGTTCCGCCCCCTGCACGACCGCGTGGTCGTCCGCCGCATCGAAGCCGACGAGAAGACCAAGGGCGGCATCATCATTCCGGATTCTGTGAAGGAAAAGCCGCAGGAAGGCGAAATCCTCGCCGTCGGCCCGGGCGCCCGCGACGAAGCCGGCAAGCTGACCCCGCTCGACGTCAAGGCCGGCGACCGCATCCTGTTCGGCAAGTGGTCCGGCACCGAGGTCAAGCTCGACGGCCAGGATCTGCTGATCATGAAGGAAAGCGACATCATGGGCGTGATCGCCTGATGATGCCCTCGTCCTGAGGGACGAGAGCGACCCATTCACCGGTCCCCTCATTCGAGACGCGGCGCCAGCCGCTCCGCAGGAGGGGTTCGCAGTCCAGAACCCAACGGAGAATCCACATGTCCGCCAAAGAAGTCCGCTTTTCCACCGACGCGCGCGACAAGATGCTGCGCGGCGTCGACATCCTGGCCAACGCCGTCAAGGTGACGCTCGGCCCGAAGGGCCGCAACGTCGTGCTCGACAAGTCGTTCGGCGCGCCGCGCATCACCAAGGACGGCGTCACCGTCGCCAAGGAAATCGAACTCGAAGACAAGTTCGAGAACATGGGCGCCCAGATGGTCCGCGAAGTCGCCTCGAAGACCAACGACCGCGCCGGCGACGGCACCACCACGGCCACTGTGCTGGCCCAGGCGATCGTGCGCGAAGGCGCCAAGTCCGTCGCCGCCGGCATGAACCCGATGGATCTCAAGCGCGGCATCGACATCGCGGTAACTGCCGTGGTCAAGGACATCGAGAAGCGCGCCCGCAAGGTTGGTTCGTCGGCGGAGGTTGCCCAGGTCGGCACCATCTCGGCGAACGGCGATGCCACCATCGGCAATATGATCGCCAAGGCGATGCAAAAAGTCGGCAACGAGGGCGTCATCACCGTCGAGGAAGCTAAGTCGCTCGACACCGATGTCGAGATCGTCGAAGGCATGCAGTTCGATCGCGGCTACCTGTCGCCGTACTTCATCACCAATGCCGAAAAGATGGTCGCCGAGCTCGAAGACGCTTACGTGCTGCTGCACGAAAAGAAGCTTTCGGGCCTGCAGGCCATGCTGCCGGTGCTGGAAGCCATCGTGCAGTCCGGCAAGCCGCTCGTGATCATCGCCGAGGACGTCGAGGGCGAAGCGCTCGCCACCCTGGTGGTCAACAAGCTGCGCGGCGGCCTCAAGGTCGCGGCCGTCAAGGCGCCGGGCTTCGGCGATCGCCGCAAGGCGATGCTGGAAGACATCGCGATCCTGACCGGCGGTCAGCTGATCTCGGAAGATCTCGGCATCAAGCTTGAGAACGTCACCACGGCGATGCTCGGCCGCGCCAAGAAGGTCGTGATCGAGAAGGAAAAGACCACGATCATCGACGGCGCCGGCAAGAAGAAAGAGATCGAGGCCCGCGTCGGCCAGATCAAGGCGCAGATCGAAGAGACCACCTCGGACTACGACAAGGAGAAGCTGCAGGAACGTCTCGCCAAGCTCGCGGGCGGCGTCGCGGTGATCCGCGTCGGCGGCTCGACCGAAATCGAGGTGAAGGAAAAGAAGGACCGCGTCGAGGACGCGCTCAACGCCACCCGCGCCGCGGTTGAAGAAGGCATCGTGACGGGCGGCGGCACCGCGCTGCTGCGCGCCAAGAAGGCGGTCGGCAAAATCGTCAACGACAACCCGGACGTCCAGGCCGGCATCAACATCGTGCTCAAGGCGCTGGAAGCCCCGATCCGTCAGATCGCGGAAAACTCCGGCGTCGAAGGCTCGATCGTGGTCGGCAAGATCCTGGAAAACAAGTCGGAGACCTTCGGCTTCGATGCCCAGAAGGAAGAGTATGTCGACATGATCCAGGCCGGCATCATCGATCCGGCCAAGGTGGTTCGCACCGCCCTGCAGGACGCGGCTTCGGTCGCGGGCCTCTTGGTGACCACCGAAGCCATGATCGCCGAACTGCCGAAGGACAAGTCGGCGATGCCGCCGATGGGCGGCGGCGGAATGGGTGGCATGGGCGGAATGGGCGGCATGGACTTCTAAGTCCGACCCATTCGACCAGCCTGGAAATGCAAAGGGGCCGCGCAAGCGGCCCCTTTTTTATGGTGATCCTTGTCGGCTCTAAGAGCTGCGCGTCACGGACCCGCGAAGCGATAATTCAGTCCGACGCGTGCGACGTGCATCGACAGCGAGCGGTCGGTGGTGGCCGCGCCTGGAATAGTCAGCTGATTTCCGGCCTCGCCGAAGCCCAGGAACATATACTCGCCGCGCAGCCAGAGATTGGACGTCAACGCCCAGTCGAGGCCGCCGCCGATCGCGTAGCCGATCTCGGTGCTGCTTTCGGACGCGCTATGGGTGAATTGCCCGGGCGTGAAGTTGATGGCGCCGCCGCCGCTCAGCGCGATATTGCCGATCGCTAGCGAGCTTTTGACGTTGGCCCAGGCCAGACCGCCGGTGCCGTACAACAGCATCGAATCCGTCATCGCGAAACCGATGCGGCCGCGCACCGTGCCGAACGCTTCGATCTTGCGCTCCAGGGTGGCGGTGCCGTCGATGCGCACCGCATCGCCGCCAGCGCCAATCACATCGTCGGTCAGTTGGAAAAAGCTGCCGCTGGCGCTGTCCTTGATGCTGCCGAACGAAGCGTCGGCTTCAAGGCCCAGCACCCAACGGCCGAACTGCCAGTTGTAGCCGATCTGGAAACCGCCGAAGCCGCCATCGGGCTCCGCCGTCAGCCCGAACGGTCCGGAGCCACCATTATTGTCCAGCCCGAGCGGGGTGAGCAGCCCGGAGGGCGTGACGTTGGCGCTGATCGGATCGCGGCCATAGCCACCGTGAACGCCGATGTAGAATCCGGCCCAACTCGGCAATGCGGCGACGGGTGCCGCCTTGACCGGATAAGCGCGCGGCAGATCGGCCGCCAAGGCCGGCCCCGCCATGCAAACTGCCATCGCGCCGAGAATAATTTTCTTCATTGTGCCGTCGCCTCCGTACCTCGTGTGGGTAGACTAGGAGGGGTGCGGAATAGTGTCTTGTCTCCACGCGCACGCGGCTAGGACCAGAGCGCACTCCGGCGGTTTTTCCCCGCCTGATGCCAATCGGCCACGGTTACCTGTGAACCACAGGTCGCCTGCGAGGCGCAGGTGGAGCAAGATTAGTTGGTGCTGGACCGAAACCGCAGCGGCTTGCCGCCGCCTTCGAGCACCAGCAGATCGCCGGCCCGATGCCAGGCCGTGACATTCGTCAGGATCGCCAGCATCTCATCGTCGGCGCCGACGCGGTCCGGCGTACATTGCCGGTCGGTCTTGTCGCCGAGCACAAAACTGACGGTGCCGTTGGCAACCGTGACCTGCGCTTTCAGGCTGTTGCACCACAGGTCGAGCGTCGCCGCCCCGCCCTGCTCGACCTCCAGCGACGGCACCCGCTTCGAGCCCGGCATCGCGCGAACATCGAGCAGCAGTTCCTTGTCGAACGGGAATTCGGCGGCAACCGCCGGTCCGGCGGCGCCAACCAGAAGGCCGATCACCAGGATCAGCGCCAAACGAAGACCTGTCATTGCTAGAGGCAGTTGCATGCAATTCTCCAAGCCACGAACGAGGGCCTTCGGTATCGCCGTCGCCGCCCGCCTGCAAGCACCCATGGGGAGCAACCGGCGAAGCCGCACACCCCTCTCGGCAAATTTATCGGCGGAACTCCGCCGCTCCTGCTATTTTGCGCCTCCCGGAACAGGAGCCTCCCATGCGCCAACACGTCGATCAGGCCATCATCGATCTGTACGACCGTTTCACCCATGGCGGCATGAGCCGCCGGGCCTTCCTGGACCGCCTGACCGAGACCGCGGGCTCCAGCGCCGCCGCGATGGCACTGCTGCCGCTGCTGCAGAACGACTATGCGCAGGCCGCCGTGGTGGAGCCGAACGATCCGCGCCTTGCTGCCGACACCGTATCGTATGACGCCGCCGGCACGAAAATCTCCGGCTATCTCGTGCGCCTGAAAGACAAAACGAAGCGCCAGGCGGTGATCGTCATCCATGAAAATCGTGGCCTCAATCCGCATATCCAGGACGTCGCCCGGCGCCTCACGCTGGAAGGTTTCCTGGCGCTTTCCGTCGACATGCTGTCGGCGCAGGGCGGCACCCCGGCCGACGAGGACAAGGCGCGCGATATGTTCGGCACGCTCAAGCTCGACGACACCACCAAGCAGTTGGTCGGCGCGGTGCCGTTCCTGGCCGCGCATGCAGAGTCCAACGGCAAGGTCGGCGCGATCGGCTTCTGCTGGGGCGGCGGCATGGTCAACCGGCTCGCGGCCGCCAACCCGGACCTGAAAGCCGGCGTCGCCTATTACGGCGTGCAGATTCCGGCCGCCCAGGTGCCGGCGATCCGCGCGCCGCTGCTGCTGCATTATGCCCAGCATGACGAACGGGTGAATGCCGGCATCGCCGATTACGAGGCGGCCCTCAAGGCCAATGGCAAACGTTACACGATGCAGATGTACGAAGGCGCCAATCACGCCTTCAACAACGAGACCGGCAATCGCTACGACAAGCCCGCGGCCGATCTGGCCTGGAGCCGCACGGTGTCATTCTTCAAGCAGGAATTGACCTGATCACAACTCTCGTCAGCGAAAAGGGGCCGCACAGACGGCCCCTTTTTCAATCGTACCGCTCACTTGATCGCCGCGCTTAAAACCGCCCGAAGATCTGCACGCTGAGCGACACCATGCCCGGAAAGGCGATCACCAGGATCACCATCAGCAGCATGATGACGACCCACGGGATCGATCCCAGCAGAATGTCCGAACTCTTGATCGATGGCGGCGCGACGGAGCGAAGATAGAACAGCGCGAAGCCGAACGGCGGATGCATGAACGAGGTCTGCATGTTCACGCCGATCAGCACGCCGAACCAGATCAGGTCGATGCCCATCTTCTCGGCGACCGGCGCCAGCAGCGGAATGATGATGAAGGCGATCTCGAAATAGTCGAGGAAGAACGCCAGGAAGAACACGAAGACGTTAACGAAGATCAAAAAGCCGGTGACGCCGCCCGGCATATTGCTCAGCATGCCTTCGACCCAGAGATCGCCGTCGACGCCGCGAAACACTAGGCTGAACACCGTCGATCCGACCAGGATAAACATCACCATCGTGGTCAGCTTCAGCGTGATGTCCATCGCCTCCTTGAGCAGCGGCCAAGTCAGACGGCGGTTCATCAGCGCCAGCGCCAGCGCGCCGACCGCTCCCATCGCGCCGCCTTCGGTCGGTGTCGCGAGGCCGACCAGGATGGTGCCGAGCACCATGAAGATCAGCACCAGCGACGGCACCATCGACACCATGCAGCGCACGAACAGCACGCTGAGGCTGGCGGAGCGCACCGACTTGGGCAGCGCCGGGACTTTCTCCGGCCAGACGATGCTGACAATGAAGATCCAGGCGCAGAACAGACCGACCAGGATGAAGCTCGGAATGAAGGCGCCGGCATACATATCGCCGACCGACTTGCCCATCGCGTCGGCCAGCACCACCAGAACCAATGAGGGCGGAATGATCTGCGTGATGGTGCCGGACGCCGCGATCACGCCGGTCGCGACCTTCGGATCGTAGCCGTAGCGCGCCATCACGGGCAGCGAGATCAAGCCCATCGCGATGACCGAGGCCGCGACCGTGCCGGTGATCGCGCCGAGCAGCGCGCCGACCAGGATGACCGCATAGGCCAGCCCGCCGCGGATCGGCCCGAACAATTGCCCCATGGTATCGAGCAGGTCTTCGGCGAGCCGGCAGCGCTCAAGCACCGCGCCCATGAAGGTGAAGAACGGAATCGACAGCAGAAGCTGGTTGGACGCGATGCCGAAGATGCGGTCCGGCAGCGCCTGCAGCAGCACGAAATCGAAATGCCCGAGCTGGATGGCGAAGAACCCGAAGGCGAGCCCCACCGCCGACAGTGAGAACGCGACCGGATAGCCGATCAGCAGGAAGACGATGAGGCCGCCGAACATCATCGGCGCCATGACATGGAAGGGAATCGTCATTGCACCGGCCGCTCATACGCCTTGCCGGGCTCGCGCAGCCCCCGCGCCACCGCCAGCTTTTTGATGATCTCGGCGACGCCTTGCAGCGCCAGCAACCCGAAGCCCAGCGGAATCATCAACTTGATCGGCCAGCGCAGCAGGCCACCGGCATCGGACGACATCTCATTGATGTGGAAGGAATTACGCACCATCGGGATCGCCAGCCAGCCGATGATGAGCGCCGTCGGCATCAGAAATAGGATGCCGCCGACGACATCGACCCAGGCCTGCGTGCGCGGCGACATCCGGCTGAAAAACGCGTCGACGCGCACGTGCTCTTCGTATTTGAGCGCGTAGCCCGCGCCGAGCAGGAACATGGCGCCGAACATGTACCACTGGATTTCAAGCCAGGCGTTCGAGCTGGTGTGCAGCGTATAGCGCACCAGCGCGTTGCCGGCGCTGATCAGGCTGGAGAACAGCACGAGCCATTTCAGCCACTGGCCGACCTGTTCGGTCAGCCAGTCGATCGCTTCCGTGGCCGCCAAAAGACGGTGCATGATCCCGGTCTGCACGTATGGCTGCTTACAGCTTGGTCGCGAAGAAATTATCCATCGACGATTCCGCCAGCGCGAACCACTGCGCCTCTTCGGCCCGGAATTTCTTCCACTCGTCGTAGATCTTCTTGAACTTGGCGTTCTTGGCGGCCTGCTCGTCGTACAGCTCGCTTGCCGCCTTGTAGCTGCCCTCCATGATATTGTCGGAGAACTTGTGCAGTTGCACACCCGCCGCCTTGAGGCGGATCAGCGCCAGGCGGTTCTTGGCGTCATACTCGGCGACCATGTCGAGATTGGCTTCGCGCGCGGCGCTGATGATCGCCTCTTGGTACTGCTTGGGCAGCCCGTCCCATTTCGCCTGATTGATCAGCACATGATACATCGAGCATGGCTCCCACCAGCCCGGGTAGTAGTAGTGCTTGGCGATCTTGTAGAAGCCGAGCCGCTCGTCGTCATGCGGGCCGACCCACTCGGTCGCGTCGATCGCGCCGCGCTCCAGCGCCGGATAGATGTCGCCGCCCGGCAGCGCCTGCGGTACCGCGCCGATGCGCGCCATCACCTGCCCGCCGAGCCCGGGAATGCGCATCTTCAGGCCCTTGAAGTCGTCCATCGTTTTGACTTCGTTGCGAAACCAGCCGCCCATCTGGGCGCCGGTGTTGCCGGCCGGGAAGCCGATCACGCCGTATTCCTTGAGGAAGTCGTTCATGATGTCGATGCCGCCGCCGTGATACATCCAGGCGTTCTGCTGACGCGTGGTCAGGCCGAACGGCAGCGCGGTGCCGAAGCCCATCGTGAAATCCTTGCCGACGTAATAGTAGGTCGCGGTGTGGCAGATTTCGACGGTGCCTTGCTGAACGGCATCGAGTGCCTGGAAAGCGGGCACGATATCGCCGGCCGCGAACACCCGGATGGTGAACTTGCCGTCGGTCAGCTTGCTGACGCGCTCGGCGAAGAATTCGCCGCCGCCATAGATCGTCTCAAGGCTTTTCGGAAAGCTGGAGGTCAGCCGCCAGCGGATCGTCGGCGCCGATTGCGCGATGGCAGGCGTGGCGAGCGCGGCGGCGCCACCGGTCAGCGCCAGACCGGCGGTGAGTACATCACGACGTTTCATGGCAATCCCCCCTTGAATATGAAACCAGGCTTCATCCCTAGCAAAGGTCACGCCAGTTACCGTTTTAGAAAGCAGCGATGGTCGAGCGTCCGAGGGCCGTTCGGGCCTTGCCCCTTCGCGTAGTTGGTCGCTAGCAAGGCCTTCTCAGCGGCCGACGACCAGCCGATCGCTTTTGGCAGCCAGATCGCAAACGTCGGGAAAAAGAATACCAGCGTCAACTCAAAAAGCTACATCGGCACGAACGGCGCCACGCCACGGTAATGCTGCTTCCAAGGCCGATCATTCCGCTTCGGCCAATACATCGAGCATCACCCGCGCGGTCCGAAGCAGGCGTTCGTCGTGACCGCCCGAGCCCACGAGTTGAACGCCGATCGGAAGGCCGCCGGCGCTTTCGAGGATCGGCAAGTTCAGCGTCGGCAATCCGGTCAACGTCCAGAACGTGCAAAAAGCCGGATCACCGGTGGCGGCAAGGCTGTTCGGGGCAACGCCCGTGGTCGATGGCGTAATGATCGCGTCAGCGAATTGCTCGAAGATTTCCACGAGGCCATCGGCATAACGGCGCGCGTCGCGCACCGCGCCCAGGTACGCGACCGCCGAAACCTTGCGACCTTCGGCGATCAGATCCCGGAGCATCTGGCTCGCCTCGCCGCCACTGTCCACGATGGCACCGAGATTGGCGGCCATATCGGCGGCCATGATCGTGCGGTGCGCATCCCAGGCCGCACGATAACCGACCGGCAGTTCGACCTCGCGCGCGCCGACCGCCGTGGCAAGTTCTTCAAGCGCCTCGCGCACCTCGACATCGGCCTTGTCCCAGATCGGCGTGCGCACGAAGGCGAAGCTCGGTGGCAATGGCGGCGCTTCGGCCGCGCTGACGCGAAAGTGCGGCGATGCGTAGGGGCGTGTATCGGGGTCCGCCGGATCCTGACCGGCGATGACATCCATGATCAGCGCCAGATCCTCAATCGACAGGGCGAAGGCGCCGACATGGTCAAGCGCGCGCGAAAGCGGCAGCACGCCGGCGCGCGAGACCAGGCCATGGCTCGGCTTGATGCCGAACACCCCGCAATACGCGGCCGGCCGAATCACCGAACCGTTGGTCTGCGATCCGATTGCCAGCGGCACCATGCCGGCGGCCACCGCCGCCGCCGAGCCGGAAGATGAACCACCCGGCGTTCGCGTCAAGTCACGCGGATTTCGCGTCTTGCCCGGGTGAAAATAGGCGAACTCGGTGGTCACCGTCTTGCCGATGATCACCGCCCCGGCCGCGCGCAGCCTGCCGACGACGCTCGCGTCGGCCCGCGGCCGACGGCCTGCGAACAGCGGCGAGCCGCATTCGGTGGGAAAGTCCTCGGTATCGAAGATGTCCTTGATCGCGATCGGGACGCCGTGCAACGGCCCGATCGGTCTGCCCTGGGCTCTGTGCTGGTCGAGAGCGCGCGCCTGCGTCAACGCATGAGCGGCGTCGAGATGGATAAAGGCCTGAACATCACCTTCGACGGCGGCGATCCGTTCGAGACAGGCGCCGGTATATTCCTCGGCCGATATCGCGCCGTGGGAGATTTGGGCCGCAGCCTCGGTTGCCGTCAAAGCAATCATGTCGGACCGGCTGGTTGCAGGTTTCCTATGAAAAAGGCACGCCGATCAAACCGTTCCTCGGCGCGCCTCGTCCGATGTCAGTCCGCTCTCAGCCGCCATACAGATAATTCGGCAGCCACAGCGTCAGTCCGGGCCAGATGTACATGAAGACCATGCAGATAATGACGATCACCATGTACGGCATCATGCCGGCGAAGATCTGGTTGAGCGTGACATGCGGCGGCGAAACGCCCTTGAGATAGAACGCCGACATCGCCACCGGCGGCGACAGGAAGGCCGCCTGCAGATTGACGAACACCAGCGTGCCCCAGAGGATCGGGTCGATGGCGAAATGCTTCAGCATCGGCAGGAAGATCGGCACGAAGATCACGATGATCTCGGTCCATTCCAGCGGCCAGCCCAGCACGAAGATGATCGCCTGCGACAGCAGCATGAACTGAATGGGCGACATGTCGAGCGACAGCACCCACCGCTCCAGCAGTGCCTGACCGCCGAGAATGGCGAACACCGCCGAGAACAATGCCGAGCCGACGAACAGCCAGCACACCATTGACGTGGTCTTCGCCGTCAGGAACACCGCCTCCTTGGTGCGCTTCCAGTCGAGCGTTCTCGCATGAAATGCCAGCAGGAACGCGCCGGCCGCGCCGACGGCGGCGGATTCCGTCGCGGTTGTAATGCCGAACAGGATCACGGCCAGCACGACGAAGGTCAGAAGACCGAGCGGCATCACCGAGGAGACCAGCAGTCGCAATACTTCGAACTGCTCGGCCTCCATCGTCCAGTAGTAATAGACGAGAAGCAGCGCGAGCAACGCGCAGATGATCCAAAAGTAGACATAGAAGGCGGTCGGCGGCCCCAATTCGGCCGGCGCGGCCTTGATGTCCTTCAAGAGATCCCGGTTGCCCATCTGCTGCAGGACTTCGGGCTCGGCTGCGGCCGGCTTGTTGGTCGTTGTCGCGGCACGACCAAGTTCCTGCGGCTGCTCTTCGACGGCGGGCGCGGGCCGGCGGGCGCCCGAGCCGAGTTCTTGTAGCGTTTCCTCAGGTGGCGCCGCCGCCGGGGCCGGCGCGCTCGGCCCAGCCTTCATCCGTTCGGTCGCGGCCTGCGCCGTGGGAGAAACGATATCGGGCTGCTGATGGATGACGACGTACCACCACGTCATTCCCATGGTGGCCGCCGCCAGGATCAGCGGCACCAGCGCGTAGCCGAAATTCTGCAGCAGCATGCGGTAGCTGACGCGCATGCCCTCGGCATCGATCTGCAGCGCTCGCCCGGGCGTCGCGAGTGCCCCGACCAGCGCCGGCAGCATCCTATTCGAATAAACCTGCTGCAACTGCGCGATCCACGGCCGCACCGGAACGCGGGTTTCGCTCTCGGGAAGCTTTGGCGCGATCTTCGGATCGATCAGCGCCCAGCCGATAATGTAGACGAGATACAGGAACGACAGGAAGAAGCCCGGGAACATCGCGGCGGCATACAGCTTCACGACCGATTGGCCGGCGACGGCCGCATAGACGATGATCATCACCGAAGGCGGAATCAGAATGCCAAGCGTGCCGCCAGCCGTGATGACGCCGGACGCCAGCCGGACATCGTAGCCCGCCTTGAGCATCGGATTGAAGGCGATGACGCCCATCAACACCACGACGGCGCCGACCAGGCCGCTGGCAATGCCCCAGAACGTGCAGATGATCAGCGTCGCTACCGCGAGCGACGCCGGGACGCGGCGGAACGCGAGCTGCACGCTGTAGAACATCTTGTCCACCAGCGCGCCACGTTCCATCACGTAGCCCATCAGCACAAATAGCGGAATCGAGACCAACACGTCGTTGGTCATCGCCCCGTAGGTGCGCTGGACCATCAGGTCGAAGACACGGTTCTCGCTCCACAACTCCATCGGATTGTAGAACGCGATGTATCCGAAAAACATGCCGAGGCCCATCAACGTAAAGGCCGTCGGAAAGCCCATCATGATGACGACGACGATCAGCCCCAGCATCAGGAGCCCGAGTGCGGGATCACTCATGAGTTCAACTCTCCGCCCATTCCACGCTGGCGCGCGCTCTCATCGATTTTGTGGGCGCCTTCGATAGCCATCTTCCGCGAATCCGCGTCGACATATTCGCTGTTTGCCAATTGCTCTTCGATGACGTCGATCTCAGCGACGTCCTTCAACCGGCTTGGCCATTCCCCGGTCTTGAGGCAGACGATGCAGCGCACGATTTCGGCAACGCCCTGCAGCATCACCAGCGCGCCCGCGATCGGGATGACCGATTTGAAATGGTAGACCGGCGGACCGTTCGCCGTGACGTTGGAGTGCTCACCGATGCGCCAGGAGTCGCCCGCATAATCGTAGCCGGCATAGATCAGCGCGGCGATGCCCGGGATGAAGAATACGACGTAGAGCACAATATCGAGCGAGGCCTGCGTGCGCGGCTTCATCGAGCTGTATAGGAAGTCGCCGCGCACATGCGCGTTCTGCGCCAGCGTATAGGCGCCGCCGAGCATGAACAGCGAGCCGTACAGCATATTGTCGGCATCGAAGATCCATGCCGTCGGCATGTTCATAATGTAGCGCTTGAAGACCTCGACGCAGACGAGACCGGTCAGCCCCAGGATCAGCCAGGCCGCAGCCTTCCCGGCCCAGGTGCTGATCCCGTCAATGGTATACAGAAAGCGTTGGACGCTCATGTTGGATCGCTATGGTGCGAGGAGGATCTGAAAGCGAAGCACCATCCGGGAATCTTCCGGGATGGTGCTCCACCGTCACCGATAGGTCGTCAGATCTTCTTCGCGGGCGCGTTCGGACCCCAGTAGTGATTGTACGCCATGCGGCGGCTCACCACGGTGTCGTTTTCCCAGCCCGTCGCGCGTTTGGCGAAGGCGAGTTGCGACTCGACGATTTCCTTGAACAACGGATTTTCCGCCGCCTTCTTCTGCACGACCTGATCGTAGATTTCGAGCTGCTTCTGCAGGATCGAATCCGGGGTCTTGTAGAACTTGACCTTATCCTTGGTCTGCATCTCTTCGTAGTCTTGGGAATAGCGATCGATCGCCTTCCATGACATATCCTGGCCGGCCGCATCGACCGCGTTCGCGATGATGGCCTTCATCTTCTCCGGCAGCGCGTCGTATTTGGTCTTGTTGAACATGATCTCGAACTGCTCGGCGTTCTGATGGTAGCTCTGCAGCATGCAGACCTTGGACACGTCCGGGAAGCCGAGAACGCGATCCGACGAAGCGTTGTTGAATTCCGCCGCGTCGAGCAGGCCGCGATCCATCGCCGATACGATTTCGCCGCCGGGCAGCGCGTTAACGGCGGCGCCCATTCCGGTGAACACGTCGATCGAAATGCCGACGGTGCGGTATTTGACGCCCTGGAAGTCTTCGACCTTGGTGATCGGCTTCTTGAACCAGCCGAGCGGCTGGGTCGGCATCGGGCCATACGGGAACGACACGACGTTGGCGCCGATCGAGGCGTACAGCTTGGCCAGCAGATCCTTGCCGCCGCCGTATTTATGCCAGGCGAGCAGCATGTTGGCGTCCATGCCGTAGGCCGGCCCCGAGCCCCACAGCGCCAGCGCGGTCTGCTTGCCGTAGTGATATACCAGCACGCCGTGGCCGCCATCGAGCGTCCCCTTGGACACCGCGTCGAGCAGGCCGAAAGCCGGCACCACGGCGCCCGCGGGCAGCACCTCGATCTTCAGCTCGCCGCCGGTCATGTCATTGACCTTCTTGGCATAATCGAGCGCGTATTCGTGGAAGATATCCTTCGACGGCCAAGTGCTCTGCCAGCGCATGCTGGTCACGGCCTGACCATGAACCACTGCCGGCGCGCCAAGTGCCGCCGCCCCTGCCGTGGTCGCGACCGCGGTGGTCAAAAACTTACGACGACTGGTCTTGGTTTTCTCGTTGCTCATGGATGCCCTCCCTAGGCACAAGTTCGATCACCGTTGGCGGTGTCGTTTGGTTAGTTCGTAAAACCGCCGGCTTTTGTTATTATTCCAGCGATCCCGTCATAGTTTGGCCGAGTTGGCGCTTTCCTACAAGCGCTGATACGCGCATCCAAGGTGTTCTCGCAAAGTGAGCGGTTGGCAGTCCAACCTTCTGCATTTTGCATCGCACAACACTTTGCGGAACGACTTCAACACGCTTTGACCCATAGCGCGTAGCCGCATCCCAAGGCCAGACGGCTCGGCGCGATAATCCATGCGACTTTAGTGCAAGTGCCGGACGCGCATCCGAAGCGGTTCGCCAGCGAACGCATCGCTCGCCACATAGACCAAAGGCCGGAGCGGGATCGGCTTGACCGCGCCCTGGAAGCTATTCCCGGCAGCCGGACAAGGGGTGGCGCGGACATTGCAAAGCCTTATGGTAGCCACGCTTCGTATTGCCAAGCCTGTGCCGGCCAGGTTTCGCGTCACTTAATCTCAGCTTCAGGAGTTTTTCCGTGCAACGTCTTTTTACGACGCTCGCCACCATCGGGCGGCTCGCCGCACCGTATTTTCGATCCGAGGACCGTTGGGCCGGCCGGGCGCTGCTGGCCTCCGTCATCGTGCTCGAGCTGTCGCTGGTCGCTATCGATGTGCTGCTCAATAAGTGGAACAATGAATTCTACAATGCGCTGCAGGATCGCGACTGGGACAAGTTCGTCTATCAACTCTGGATCTTTACCGGGCTGGCGGCCGCCTCTATCGCGCTGGCGGTCTACAAACTGTATTTGAACCAATGGCTGCAGATCCGCTGGCGGCGCTGGATGACCGACCGCTATCTGCACGATTGGCTGTCGGCCGCCAACCACTATCGCATGCAGCTCGTTGGCGACGCCGCCGACAACCCGGACCAGCGCATCGCTGAAGACATCCAGAAATTCATCGAGTTTACGCTGTCGATCGGTATCGGCCTGCTCAGCGCCTGCGTCACCCTCGCTTCATTCGTGGTGATCCTATGGGGATTGTCGGCGGCGGCGCCGCTGCATCTGTTCGGCGTAAACTACAACATCCCCGGCTATCTGGTGTGGGCGGCGCTGGTTTATGCGATCGTCGGAACGGTGTTTTCCCATCTGATCGGCTGGCGGCTGGCCGATCTGAATTTCCAACAGCAGCGCTATGAAGCCGATTTCCGCTTCAACTTGGTGCGGGTGCGGGAAAACTCCGAGCAGATCGCGCTCAGCGCCGGCGAGACGGCCGAACGCGAGCGACTCAACATACGGTTCAGGCGAGTCGTCGAAAATTGGCTGGCCATCATGAGCCGGACCAAGAAGCTGACCTTCTTCACGGCCGGCTATTCGCAAGTCTCGACCATATTTCCGTATGTCGTCGTGAGCCCGGCCTATTTCTCCGGCGCCGTTCAGCTCGGCGCCCTGATGCAGACCGCCTCCGCGTTCAGCAGCGTGCAGACCGCGCTGTCGTTCTTCATCAATGCGTATCGGCAATTGGCCGAGTGGCAGTCTGTGATCAGCCGCCTAGCCGGCTTCGAGGCCGCGATTGCCAAGGGCCGCGCCGACGCCGTGACGCCGCCGGTGATCGAGGTACTGGCGCGTGCCGACGAGCCCGGCATCACGGTCGATGGGCTCGCGGTCCGGCTGCCGGCCGGCGTTCCGCTGGTGACCGCGCAGAAGCTGGCGGTGCGGCCCGGTGAGCGGGTGCTGCTGACCGGTCCTTCCGGGTCCGGCAAGTCGACCTTGTTTCGGGCGCTTGCCGGCGTTTGGCCGTTCGGCGCCGGCACCGTCCATGTGCCGATCGGCGCCAAATTGATGACGCTGCCGCAGCGCCCGTACTTTCCGGTCGACAGCTTAGCGGCTGCGGTGACCTATCCGGCGGAGTCGGGAACGTTCGATGCCGACATGATGGCGCGGGCGCTGACAGCGGTCGGGCTCGGCGCGTTGGTGCCGCGGCTCGGCGAGGAGGCGCATTGGAATCGCATGCTGTCGCTCGGCGAGCAGCAACGCCTCGCCATCGCGCGCGCCATCCTGCACGCCCCCGACTACCTGTTCCTGGACGAGGCGACCGCGTCGCTCGACGAGGCGTCCGAGGCCGATCTGTATCGGCTGCTGCAGGAGACGTTGGCCGGCACCACAATCGTCTCGATCGGTCACCGCTCGACGCTGGTGCCGCTGCATCGGCGGCAGTTGCGGCTGGTGCGGGACGGCGCCACCTTCCGCCTGGAGGAGAAGCCGGCCGAAGCCGCCATGTGAGAGGAACGCATCGCCGCCGCTTCACTCGCCGGGTGATTCGGCGCGTTCGCCGTGCGGTGGAGCCGTTTCCGCCAAAGCCTGGGCATTCAGGTCCAGCGCAGGCCGTATTGCCAGAGCAGGCCGCACAGCGCGAGCAGCACGCCGCCCAACGCCATCGGGACCAGCAGGAAGCCCCAGGACTGATCGTTCAGCACCACGATGATCGGGTTGATGTCGGCCGGTAGGCGCAAGGTATCGGTGGCATACGTGGCCAACATCGCCAAACCAACGGCGAGCGCCGCCGCTCCATCATCGTCACATGCCTGGCAGGCAGCATGTCGCATCAGGCACGCGCGGCAATTCATGCGCCAGACAACGCGGCAAGCGATTCGCGACGACGGACAGGCCCTTAAAACGCACGCGGGCGGCAGCTTCACTCGGAAGCTGCCGCCCGCGGCAGAGGAGAAGACGAAACGATCAGCTTACTTGAGGCTGTCCAGCGTCATGTCGAAGGACAGCTTGGCGACGAAGGAGGGGTTGCACCACTTCGACACATTGCCGTTGTTGCCGACAGTCGCGTCCGTCGCGTCGAACACCGCCTTGGGGTCGCCGGTCAGCACGTTGCATTCGCCCTTGGTCAGATCGCTGTCGTAGTAGCGCAGATCGAGGGTGAACACCTTGTAGGTGAAGCCGACACCGAGGTTCCAGGTGTTGTAATCCGGGAGCGAGATCGGAGTTGCGTAAACCGGCAGCGAGATGTCCGTGGTGCCGAGCGCCATATGACCGAACTCACCCGAAGCGTACCAGCCGATGCCGTTCGGCAGAACGCTCGGCAGGGTCACCTTGGCGGTAACGGACAGGTAGTAGCCGGACGCGCCGGTGTTCAGCCAGCTGTCGAAATAATACAGGTTGGCGCCGACGGTGAGGGTCGGATTGAAGGTGTAGGCCACCTTCGCATAGACCTCCCAGTAGCTCTGATCGGCCAGCGAAACGTTGCCATTCGGGTAGAGGATCAGATCGCCCTTCGGGTACCAGTAGTAAATGCCGCCGAAGTCGAACGCGAACGCGCCGAAGGTCGGGCGGAAGCCGGCATAAAGGTCGATTTCAGCCGACGGCGACTGCGGAAGGTCGACGCCTGCGCCGGCGATGCCGGCGTACAGCTGCAGGTTCGGGTTGACGTTGTAGCGCGGCTCGAAATACGCGCTGGCGGTCGGACCGCGATCCGACTGGCTGATACCGCGGAAATTGTAGTCGCTCATGATGGCGCCGCCGAAGGCGATGTCCCACGGGCTGACGACAACCGCCGGGGCGGCCTTGGTGTACATCTTCAGATCGGCGGCGAGCGACGGAGCCGCCGACAGGCCGAGCAACACCGCTGTGGTAACCAGAACCTTATTCATCTTCTGCCCCTTCATCTCTGCCACCAGGATCGACGCCAATTTTGTAAGGCGTTCGGTTGAATTCGCTCGCTAGGCCGTCGACGACATCGATCAACCCGTATTTGGTATGCAATTAAACATCCGAGAGGCCCTTTGTCGGCAAGCAAAAAGCAACAGCAATTGCCGCCTTTTTAGGCGAACGCAGGGGTTGTCCATTTAAAAACTACAAGGTGTTGCAAAGCAGACACATTTAAAGCCCCTTCCAGATACCGGGAATGCACAGGGTCATAACGCGCGGCATGCCGCGGCTGTCGCAATTGATCGGCCGTGAACGGGAGAAGCGCCGGACACGCGCCTCGTTGGTCCCCATGAAAAAGCCCTGCCGGATATCCGACAGGGCTTTTTGTGCTGCGTTGCGACGGGCATATTTGCGGCCCTATTAGATAGATTCTTGTATGGGCATGATCTTTCCCGAAAACCGGTGCCCACTTTTCGGGATCATTGCCCTAGAGCGTTTTCAAGCGAAGTGGAAACCACTTCGCGTGAAGAAAACGCGTCCGCTTAATAAGTTATAGCGCGTCCGGACGCAAAACTAGTGTCCACTTTTGCTGGACGCGCTTTAGGCGATCAGCTCATAGGCCGGGATGGTCAGAAATTCGAGAAACTCATCCGCCAAAGCGAGATTGCGGAACAGCTTGATCGCCGCTGGGAAATGGCCGCTGGCGAAGCGCTTAGCGCCAAGCTCCTGCTTGACGCGCTCCATCTCTTCCTTGAGGGCGCGCGCGAACAGTCCCGGCGTTACTTTCACACCGTTTTCCAGCACCGCCCCGTATTTCAGCCATTGCCAGATCTGCGCGCGGGAGATTTCCGCCGTGGCGGCATCTTCCATCAGGTTATAGATCGGCACCGCGCCGCGCCCGCCAAGCCAAGCCTCAATGTACTGCACGCCGACCCGGATGTTCTCGCGGAATCCGGCTTCGGTCTTGGTGCCTTCGTGAACCTGCAGGAGCTGGTCGCGGTTGACCGTCAGGTTGTCGTCCCAGCGATCGAGCTGGTTCGGCTGCGGCATCAGCCGGTCGAACACTTCCTTGGCGACCGGCACGAGGTCGGGATGCGCCACCCAGGTGCCATCATGGCCCTCGCGTACTTCGCGTTCCTTGTCGGCCCGCACCTTGGCGAACGCCGCCTCGTTGGCGGCCGGATCGTTCTTCACCGGGATCTGCGCCGCCATACCGCCCATCGCGAATGCGCCGCGACGATGGCAGGTCTTGACCAACAGCGCTGCATAGGCGCCGAGGAAGGCCTGGCCCATCACCACCTGCGAGCGGTCGGGCAGCACGTAGTTCGGGTTCTTGGCGAAACACTTGATGAACGAGAAGATGTAGTCCCAGCGCCCGGCATTGAGCCCGGCGATATGATCGCGCAACTCGTACAGGATTTCGTCCATCTCGAACGCGGCCGGCAGGGTCTCGATCAGCACGGTCGCCTTGATGGTGCCGACCGGAATGCCGAGTTCACGCTGGGCGAATTCGAACACCTGGTTCCACAGCCGTGCCTCGCGATGGCTCTCCAGCTTGGGCAGATAGAAATAGGGGTACGTTCCCTTCGCGATCTGCATCACCGCGTTGTGAAAGAAATACAGGCCGAAATCGAACAGCGCGCCGGAAATCGGCTGGCCGTCGACGGTGAGATGGACTTCCGGCAGATGCCAGCCACGTGGCCGCACCACCAGCACGGCCGGATTGGCGCCGACCGCGTAGGACTTGCCGCGCGCCTTGTCGGTGAAGTCGATCCGGCCCTGCCAGCGATCCTTGAGATTGAGCTGGCCTTCGATGTTGTTCGCGAAGGTCGGCGAATTCGCATCCTCGAAATCGGCCATATAAACGTTGGCACCGGAGTTCAGCGCGTTCACGACCATCCGGCGGTCGACCGGCCCCGTGATCTCGACACGTCGATCCTGCAGATCGGCCGGGATCGGCGCCACCCGCCAGTCGGCCGCGCGGACCGCCGCGGTGTCGGCCAGGAAGTTGGGCAGCATGCCGCCATCGAACTGTCGCTGCTTGATCCTGCGGGCGGCCAGCAGCGTCAAGCGCGTGTCGTTAAACATGCGGTGCAGCCTGGCCAGAAAGCCGAGCGCGGGCGCGGTGAGGATTTCGGTATAGCGCGGCCCGAGGCCGCCATTGACCACGACGCCGGGAACCAAAGACGCCGCGATGAACGGACGCTTGATCGCCGGACGTTTGGCGATCGGTTTGCGAATTGATTTAGGCGCCGCGGCTTTGCCGGCCGGCACCATACCGCGCGAACGCGCCGTGGCCGAGCCACGACGCGTTTGGGCGCTAGAGCTGCTACGGGCCTTGGTCGGGCGCCCCGCACGGGCTTTTACCGCGCGGGAATTCGCCTTTGCCTTGGCTTTGCGCGACTTCGGCGCAGCGCGTTTGGCCGCCTTGCGCTTGGTCAGCTTACGCTTCGTCACCTTGCGCCGAGCCACGGCCGCTTTGACTTTTTTCGAAGTCGATGCGGCCTTGGCTTTTTTCGAAGTCGATTTGGCCGACTTCTTCTTGGCAGTAACCGTCTTGGACGACGCGGACGTGGCGGCTTTGTTAAGCTTTGCCGCTTTCTTCTTGGACTTAACTGCCGCCATCCCCTGTCCCCTTATACGACGCAGGCCCAGTATATGTGGCCGGCGCCGGAGTTTCCGTCTTCGGCGCGCCGCCCAGCGATTCCGGCAGCAGGCTCATCGTACGTTCGATCAGACCCGGCTTCTTCGCCGCCTTGCGCTTCTTGGCCTTCTTGGCGGGCGCAGCCTTCGCCTTTACGGCGGACTTTGCTTTCGCCTTGGTTTTTTTGGCCTTCGGAGCGGACTTCTTGGTCTTCTTTGCCGCGCCTTTCTTGGCCGATTTCTTCGTGGATTTCTTCGCAGACTTCTTGGTCGACTTCTTGGTCGACTTCTTGGCGGACTTCTTCTTTTTCGTTACGGCGGCCTTGGTGGCCTTCTTGCCCTTTTTCGCCTTGGTCTTCGCTTTTTTCGCCTTCTTCGCCATGATCGTCATCCTCCAGATTGCTGCCGGAACGGCCCGTTGCGGGAAACACTCGTGCGCGGGAACGCGCGGCGAGATTCAAAATCGCGACCGGCCCGTGGCGGCTCCCTCAAGCGGGCGCCGGCGCCAGACCGGCCATCGACGATTGTCCTTCCAGCGCCGCCGGTGTCGGCCCTCCGCTCGCCCAGTCGATGAGTTCGACCGTATGGACGACCGGTATGTCGCACCCGGAGGCGATTTGCGTCATGCAGCCGATATTGCCGGCTGCGATCAGATCCGGTTTCACCCTCGCGATGTTCGCAACCTTGCGATCGCGAAGCCGGGTCGCAAGCTCGGGCTGAAGCATGTTGTACGTCCCAGCCGAACCGCAACACAGATGACTTTCCGGTACATCTTTGACTACGAAGCCCATCTTGGAAAGTAGTTCTTTCGGTTGGCGCGTGATTTTCTGTCCGTGCTGCAGCGAACATGCCGAATGATACGCTACAACAAGCGTTTTCGCGTTATCGCGTTTTATCAGCGCAAGGCCGTCGAGATACTCGCTGATGTCCTTGGCGAGGCCTGAGACCCGCGCGGCCTTGTCCGCATAGGCCGAATCACCGCGCAGCATGAAGCCGTAATCCTTCACGGTGGTGCCGCATCCGGACGCCGTGATCAGAACGGCGTCGAGCCCGTCGCGCTCGATCTCCCGCATCCAGGCATCGACGTTGCGCCGCGCGCTGGCGAGCGCCTCGGCCTCGCGCCCCATGTGATGCACCAGGGCGCCGCAGCAGCCCTCGCCGTCCGGCAGCACGACCTCGATGCCGTGCCGGGTCAGCACCCGGATCGCCGCCTGATTGATCGATGGCGCCAGCACGTCGCTGGCGCAACCGGACAGGATCGCGACCCGGCCGCGCCGGGTGCCCTGCGCGGCGAACACCCGCCGGCCGGCCGGCGCCAGCGGGGCCGGCGGCTGCACCGGAGCCAGCCGCAGCATCGCGGCCAGCGGCTTCAGGCCGATCGCCGCGAACAACGGCGCCAGCGGCTTGGCGATCAGGGCCGCGTACAACGACAGCCGGAACAGCTTCGGATTGGGCAATACCCGGGCCAGCAGCGCGCGCAGCGCCCGGTCGAGCGGCGGGCGCCGGTAGGTCTGTTCGACATGGACGCGGGCATGATCGACGAGGTGCATGTAGTGCACCCCGGACGGGCAGGTCGTCATGCAGGCAAGGCACGACAGGCAGCGGTCGATGTGCTTGACCACCTCGACCGTCGCCGGCCGGGCATTCTCCAGCATGTCCTTGATCAGGTAGATCCGCCCGCGCGGGCTATCGAGTTCGTCGCCGAGCAGCACATAGGTCGGACAGGTCGCGGTGCAGAACCCGCAATGCACGCAGGCGCGGAGGATCTTATCGGCTTCCGCGATGTCCGGATCGGCGAGCTGCGCGAGCGTGAAGCTGGTCTGCATGATCCGATGCGCTGGCTGGCGGCTTGGCCGCTTCTAGCTTGTCCTTCGTCAATGCCGCAGCGGCGGACGTTTGTCGAGCCGGACGCGCCTTGCGAGCATGGCCGCGTCCATGTGATGCAGCGCATCGCAGATCTCGGCCGGCAGATGGCCGGGGCCGCGGCAGCGCCCGGCCGCTTCGGAACCGGCGGCGCCGAACACCGCCAGCGCGGCGACCGCAGCCTCGAACGGCTTCGCCACCGTGGCGAAGGCGCCGGTGACGGCGCTGAGCGAACAGCCGAGCGCGGTCGACAACGGCATCAGGGCATCACCGGCCTCGATAGCGACCAGCCGCGTGCCGTCGGTGACGTAGTCGGTGGCGCCCGTTACCGCGACGACGGCACCCGTCGCTCGTGCCAGCGCGCCGGCCGCCGCGACCGCGTCGTCGGAACGCGCGGTCGAATCGACGCCCTTGGTGCGCGCAAGCGCGCCGCCGGCCGCGCCCGACAGGCTGAGAATTTCGCTGGCATTGCCGCGCACGATGGCGGGACGCATGGCTGCCAGCGCCGCCGACACTTCCGTCCGGTACGGCGTTGCACCGCAGCCGACCGGATCCAGCACGAACGGCTTGCCGAGCAGCGTCGCCTTGGCCACCGCCCGATGCATCGCGGCGACCCAGGGCGGCGACAGCGTGCCGATATTGACCACCAGCGCGTCCGAAATGCCGACGAAGTCCTCGACCTCCTCGGCGGCATGAACCATCGCCGGCGAGGCGCCAAGCGCCAGCAGCACATTGGCCGAGACGCTCATCGCCACATAATTGGTGATGTTGTGCACCAGCGGGTGGCGCGTGCGCAGCACCTGCAAAGCCTGGAAGATGGTCTCGATGGTGATTTCGGTCATCGCGGCCTCCGTTAGGGGCCGTGGCGATGAGCCGAAGAGCGGCGTACAAAATGCAACGCCACCGCCTCAAATCCCTCCGCCGGCACGACCCGGATCAGGTTCTACGGGTTGGCGGCGCACCGCCTCTCAGCTCGTTTAAGAGCACCCCGTTGAGATGACGCGATGGTAGTTCGACGGCTCGCGTGGCGCAACGGTGCGAGTGCTAAATGCCCGCCCACATCCGGCCCGGATTGAGCACGCCTTTCGGATCGAAGCCGTCCTTGATCCGTTGGCTGAGCGCCGCGATGCCGGGGCCGTCCGGCGTGAACACGTCGATCGCCGCGCGGATCGCGGCCGGCGCGCGGATCAATGTCGCCTGCCCGCCCGCGTTCGCGACCGCGCGGCGCACCAGACCGGCGCCGGCATCGTCGGATGGCGCCAGCGCCGCCCAGATCAACCCGCCCGCCCAGTCGTAGATCAATTCCGCGTCCGCTTCCGCGGCGAGCGCCGCACCGAGCGCGGCGCCTTGACTGGGCGCGGTCGACAGCCGCCACACATGACGCGCGCCAGCCGGACCATCGACCGCGAACGGCACCACATCGCGGACCGCGCGCCACAGCGTGCGCGATGCCTCGGTGTCCAGTGTCTCCGGCTGACCGTAGGAGCGCATCAGGCTTTCGAGCAATGTCTTGCGATGGGCCACCGACGGCGCGACACCTTCCAAGCGTAGTGCGGTGAAGGCTTGTCCGCCCGGCATGCCCGGCAAGCGCGCGACGATGCTGGCCGGCAGATGCGCCGCGCCCGACACCTCGCAGGACGACGCCATCGCCTGCATCATGGCTTCCGCGGCCCTTGCCGCCCCGAGCCCCGGCACCAACAGCGTCTGCTCAGTCTCGGCGCGGGGAAGGACTTTTATGGTCACATCCGTCATCGCGCCGAGCGTGCCGAACGCGCCGGCCATCAGCTTGCACAGATCGTACCCAGTGACGTTCTTCACCACCCGGCCGCCGGATTTAAAAGTCTCGCCCCGGCCGGACACCGCCGAGAAGCCGAGAAAATGATCGCGCGCGGCACCGGCCTTGATTCGTCGTGGGCCGGACGCGTTGACGGAGAGCACGCCGCCGATGGTGGCCGTCCCCGGCGCCGTGCCGAGCAGCGAACCAAAATCCATCGGCTCGAACGCGAGTTCCTGATCGGACGCCGCGACCAGCGTTTCGATCTCGGTGAGCTTGGTGCCGGCTTTGGCCGACAGTACCAGCTCGTCGGGCTCGTATAGCGTGACGCCGGCAAGGCCCGAGAGATCCAGCGTCAGGTCGGTCTGGCTTGGCCGGCCGAGCGCGCGCTTCGAGCCGCCGCCGACAATCTCCAATGCCTTGCCGGCGCCGAGCGCCCATTGCACGGCGGTCTCGACGTCTCGGGCGTCGCGGACTTTCAGAAGATCGGTCATCAAAATCTCGGAATGTCCGGGAACGGCAATTGGCCGCCGGAAATGTGCACCCGGCCCAATTCAGCGCAGCGGTGCAGCGCCGGAAACACCTTGCCGGGATTGAGCAGGCCCTGGTCGTCGAACGCGCATTTGAGCCGCTGCTGCTGCTTCAGGTCGATCTCGGAAAACATCGCCGGCATCAGGTCGCGCTTTTCGACGCCGACGCCGTGCTCACCGGTCAGCACACCGCCCACCTCGACGCAGAGCCGCAGGATGTCGCTGCCGAAATCCTCGGCGCGCTGCAATTCGCCGGGCTTGTTGGCATCGTACAGAATCAGCGGATGCAGATTGCCGTCGCCGGCATGAAATACGTTGGCGACGCCGAGCCCGTATTTGGCCGACAGCTCCTTCATACGATGCAGCACCTGCGGCAGCCGGGCGCGCGGGATGGTGCCGTCCATGCAGTAATAGTCCGGCGAAATCCGCCCGACCGCCGGGAACGCCGCCTTGCGGCCGGCCCAGAACAGCAGACGTTCTTCCTCAGAGGTAGAGACCCGGATGGTCGAGGCATGGCAGCCTCCTGCGATCTCCGACACGCGCGCGATCAGATGATCGACTTCGGCCTGCGGCCCATCCAGTTCGACGATAAGCAATGCCTCGACGTCCAGCGGATAGCCCGCATGGACGAACTCCTCGACGGCGTGGATCGCCGGCCGGTCCATCATCTCCATGCCGCCTGGAATGATGCCGGCGCCGATTACCTGACTGACGCAGGCCCCGGCATCCTCGGACGACGGAAAGCCGACCAGCACGGCGCGCGCGGTCTCGGGCTTTTTCAGCAGCCGCACCGTGATCTCGGTGACCACACCAAGCAGCCCCTCGGACCCGGTGATGATGCCGAGCAGGTCATAGCCGCCGCTGTCGAGATGCTTGCCGCCGATGCGCAACACCTCGCCGGTGATCAGCACGATCTCGCAGCCGAGCACATTGTTGGTCGTCATGCCGTATTTCAGGCAATGCACGCCGCCGGAGTTTTCCGCGATATTGCCGCCGATGGTGCAGGCGATCTGCGACGACGGATCGGGCGCGTAATAGAAGCCCTCGTGCTCAACGGCCCGGGTGACGGCCAAGTTGGTAACACCGGGCTCGACCACCGCGACCCGGTTGGCGAAGTCGATCTCACGAATCCGGCTGAATTTGGCCATGCCGAGCAGCACGCCATCGACCAGCGGCAGCGCGCCGCCCGACAGCGAGGTGCCGGCGCCGCGCGGCACCACCTTGATGCCCTCGGCGTGGCAATAGGCCAGCACGCGGGAGACCTGTTCGGTGGTCTCCGGCAGCACCACGACCATCGGCATCTGCCGGTAGGCGGTCAGGCCGTCGGATTCGAACGGCTTCATCTCGCGTTCGGTCGCGATCACCCCCTCGCCTGGCACGAACGCCCGCAAGGCCGCGACGATGCGTTCGCGACGCGCCAGCACGCCCTGGTCGGCCGGCGGCATGATCACCGACATCTTCCCCTCCTCGCGGTTGCGCGGATTTCTTTATATCGCGAAAGCTATCTTGAAACGCGGACGATGTCGCAATGCCAAAGGAACGGCCGGGCATTCCGACGGTTGACAGGGAACGCCAGGAACGTCATTCGAACGGTTGCAAGAACGGCCGCCCGGACCCCGGATCGAGGCCGACTATCGTTCAGCCCGGCGGTCGGGCGTCAGCCGATGAGGAGTTGGGAATGATCAAACGTCTGGTGTGTGCTGCCCTTGCGTTCATGGTGTCGACCGGAGTGACGTTGGCTCAGGATCTGGCCGCCGGCGAGACCTCGTTCAAGAAGTGCGCGCCCTGCCACGCGATCGGCGAAGGCGCCAAGAACAAGGTCGGCCCGGAGCAAAACGGCCTCGAAGGCCGCAAGGCCGGCACGGTCGAGGGCTACACCTATTCCGAGGCCAACAAGAATTCCGGCCTGACCTGGGACGAAGCCACCTTCAAGGAATACATCAAGGATCCGCGCGCCAAGATCCCCGGCACCAAGATGGTGTTCGCCGGCATCAAGAACGAGACTGAGGCCAACAATCTATGGGCCTATCTCAAGCAGTTCGGGCCGGACGGTACGAAGAAGTAAGCGACACATTCGTTCGGCGAATTGATCTATCGGGCTAACCCGACGGGTTAGCCCGGCTCTATTGCCGGCACCTCAAATGCAGGCACTAGAGTCTGCACCACCAGTCCGCGCGCGCGGGCGTCGATCACCCCGAGCCCGCGCAACGCGAACAGCGTCAGAGCCTGCACGGTGGCGCGGACCTTGCCGGGATCGGCCGCGCTCGCTGGCGCCAGCGGGCCGATCAGGCCTTCCAGCAGCGCCCCGACCAGGGCCGGCGCCGACAGCGCCGGATCCTGGTCCGGCAGATGGCCGCCAGCCTTGGCGGCCGCGATGCGCGTCGCAATCTCATTGACCAGCGCTTCGCGATAGCTGAGCCGCGCCGCGTTGGCCTCGGCATCGATCGGTTCGGCCAGCACCGCCCAGGCCAATTTACGCTGCGCCAGCGCGCGGGCCGCAAAGGTCGTGATTGCAGCGGCTAGCGCCGAGACAGGCCCCGGCGCGGCGCCGGCCGCCTTGCGCAGCGCGGCGAGCTCACGGGCTGCGACCGCCGTCACCAGCGCCGCCACGAGATCGGTCTTGGACGGAAAATAACGATAGACCGTGCCGGCCGCGATCATCGCCCGCTCGGCAACCGGCGCGATCTGCACCGCCGCCATGCCGCCCTCGGCGGCCAGCGCCTCGCCGGCCGCGAGAATAGCCTCGCGCCGCGCCGCGAGGCGACGGACGACATTATCGGTGCGGCGGTAAGCCATGAAAGAGTGAAGTATGATTCACTCGAATTTGGCAAGCTTCTTCAAAGAGTCAGCCGCCTTGGCTCGCCGATGCCTTCTTGCGAATCGCCTCCAGCGTGGTGGTCGGCGTGATCGCCTCGGGGTCGATCTTCAGATGCAGGATCGCCGGCTTGCCGATCTGCTGCGCGGTCGCAAACGCGGCCGGAAAATCCTCGGTCTTGCGCACCAGCGCGCCGTAGCCGCCGAAGGCGTGCGCGTAGGCGACGAAGTCCGGGTTCTGCAATTGCGTCGCCGAAACCCGTCCCGGATATTCGCGCTCCTGATGCATGCGGATGGTGCCGTACATGCCGTTGTCGGCCACCACGATGATGATCGGCACATTGTATTGCACGGCCGTCGCGAATTCCTGGCCGTGCATCAGAAAGTCGCCATCGCCGGCGATGCACACCACCGTCGTCTCCGGCGAATGGCGCTTGATGCCGATCGCCGCCGGCACGCCATAGCCCATCGAGCCGGAGGTCGGCGCGACCTGGGTACCGAACCGCCGGAAGCGATAGAAGCGGTGAATCCAGGCAGCGAAATTGCCGGCTCCGTTGGCGATGACGGCATCCTCGGGCAGGTTCTCGCGCAGCCAGACGATCACCTCGCCGAGATTGACCGCGCCCGGCACCGGCGTCGCCTTGTCGGACCACGCCAGATAATCGGCATGCGCGGTCGCGGTGCCGGCGCTCCAGGAGATCGTGTTGGGTGGCTGCAGGCCCTCGAGCGAGGCCGCGAACGCGGTCGGCGAGGCCTGGATCGGCAGCAGCGGCCGGTAGACCCGGCCGAGTTCTTCGGCACCCGGATGCACATGCACCAGCTTCATCTGCGGCGTCGGAATGTCGAACAGCGTGTAGCTCTGCGACGGCAATTCGCCGAGCCGCGCGCCGATCATCAGCACCAGATCGGCCGCCTTGATGCGCTCCAGCAGTTTCGGATTCGGCCCGATGCCGAGATCGCCCGCGTAGCAGGCATGCATCGGATCGAACAGATGGGCGCGGCGAAACGTCGTGCAGACCGGCAATGCGAAACGCTCGGCAAAGCGCTGCACCGCGTCGCATGCGGCCTGCGACCAGCGGCTGCCGCCGAGGATCACCATCGGGCGCTCCGCCGCCCAGATCAGCTTCTGCAGCTTGGCCATGTCGGACAGGCCCGGCCAGCTTTCAACCGGCTCGAACGCCGGCGCATCCGGCACCGACACGCGCTCGACCAGCATGTCCTCGGGCAAAGCGATCACGACCGGGCCGGGCCGGCCGCTGGTCGCGGTGTAAAACGCGCGCGACACCAGTTCGGGAATCCGCGCCGGATCGTCGATCTCGGTGACCCATTTGGCGACCGAGCCGAACACCGCGCGATAGTCCAGTTCCTGGAACGCTTCGCGCTCGCGCATGTCGCGCGCCACCTGCCCGACGAACAGGATCATCGGCGTCGAATCCTGCCGCGCGATATGCAACCCGGCGGACGCGTTGGTGGCGCCCGGTCCGCGCGTGACGAAGCAGATGCCGGGCCGGCCGGTCGCCTTGCCGACCGCTTCCGCCATCATGGCGGCGCCGCCTTCCTGGCGGCATACCGTCACCTGAAGGTCGCGCTCGGGAAAGGCGTCCAGCACCGCGAGATAGCTCTCGCCGGGCACGCAGAATATCTCGCGCGTGCCATGCGCGATCAGTTGATCGACCAGGACTTCGCCACCGGTCCGCAGATTGTCTTTGCCGCGCATGTCAGGATTCCGCTCAAATATTCTTGTTGGCCATCCTCCGCCCGACGGGCGAGGGAACGAGATATCTGCGATGAGCTCTTTCTAGCGCTTCAGCGGCTTTCCTTCCACTGCATGTTTGCGACGCACCGGCTTTCGCGATGCGGCAGGCTCAATTCACCTTGATGTCGGCCGCCTTGATCACCGGCGCCCAGCGCGCGATCTCGCGATCGATCAAGGCGCGGAATTCCGCCGGCGATGAGCCGACCGGCTCCATCAATTGCGTGGCGAGCCGCTCGCGAACCGTCGGGGCCTTCAGAGCCTCGACGACCTGCTTGTTGATCTGCTCGATGATCGCCGGCGGCGTGCCGGCCGGCGCGATCAAGCCATTCCAGGCATCGGCTTCGACATTGATGCCGCTTTCTTTCAACGTCGGCACGTCTGGCAGATAGGGCGAGCGCTTCGCGGTCGACACCGCCAGGATCTTGACCTCACCCGAAGCCGCATGCGGCGTCACCGAGATCGCCGGCAGGCAGCCAACCTGCACATCGCCGCGCAGCAGCGCCGTCACGGCCTGGCCCGATCCGGTATACGGAATATGCACCGGCCGGGCGCCGGTCTTGATCGCGATGGCCTCCATCGCCAGATGCGACAGCGAACCGACGCCGATCGACGCATAGGAGTATTTTTCCGGCGCCGCCTTGAGCAGCGCGAACAGTTCCGCGACGGAGTTCACTTTAAGACTGCTCGGCACCGCGAGCGCGCTCGGCTGCGTGATCAATTGCGTGATCGGCGCAATGTCTTGCGCCGGATCGTAAGGCAGCTTGCTGAACAGCAGCGTGTTGATGGCCAGCGGTCCGCCGATGCTGACGCCGATCGTATAGCCGTCGGGCGCGGCGCTTGCGACCGCGCCGGTGCCCAGATTGCCGCTGGCGCCCGGCTTGTTCTCGACGATGAAGGTGCTGCCGGCATTGGCCTGCTGCAACTGATTGGCGATCACCCGGGCGACCATGTCGGGCGTCGAGCCGGGCGCGAACGGCACGATGATCTTGACGGGCTTGGCCGGCCAGTCCTGTGCGCCGGCTGGCGCCGCGCCGAGAACAAGCGCGAGCAGCGCGGCCACGATTCCGGTCTTCATGGGTGGGTCTCCGATGAGTCAGATCGCGCGGCCGTACAGGCGCCGTGCTGTTTCGGTCCCTGCGATTGCTCTGTTGCGTGGTGCCTATGGCACAAGCGGCACATTACGGATAGCGCGCGCCTTGCGTCGCGCCATGGTCGGTTTTGGCGTCGTACTCGATGTCCTGCTTGTTGGCTTCCTTGATCAGCGCTTGGCCCAACTGATTGGCGACTTGCCCCATGCGGTCACAATTCGGCTCCGCCGGCAGCTTGGCAATGCCATCTTCGATACGCCGAGCAATGTCGATGCCGATCTTGCCATGGCCTTTTTCGTGCACCAGCAGATTGCTCGTATAAGTGTCGAATGCTTGACGCATCGCAGGCGGCGTGGCGCCGTCCGCCTTCAGGCGCGGTATGGTGATGTTGACCTTGACGTCGGTCGTGGCGCTGGCGATCGCGCAGCCCTGCCCGGTATTTTGGTAAGTGTAGCGCCAGTTCACGAACCAATTTGTCACCGCGTCGAACCGCCGGCCCTCGGTCTTGTCGACCGGGCCGACCTGATTGAGCGCCTTGCGTAACTCCAGCGGCGAAGTCCCGGAGACGTCGTAATGTTCCACCGTCTCGGTAACTCTCGGCTCCGCCGCTGCCGGCGATGTGGCCACGATCGCGCCCATGGACGCACTCACGGCGACCATGGTCAGCGCACGCCTTAGAATTCCCATTCTCAGAAGCCCCTCGCTTCGATATCGCAACAACGAATCAAGTTGCCGGTTCGACAGAAACCACCACGAATGTGTGCATCTCGCCGTCTTCGTCCTTGATCGAAACGTATTCGCCGGGTGCGAACTTATGCGCGCCGAACCGGTAGCCGGCTTCGTCGTCATCCTCAGCGGTGTTGTCGTAATCGAATACCCAGCGCGCATTTTCGGCACCACCCGGTTTGTGCACCAGCTTGCCGATCTGGTCTTCATCGCCTTTCCAGAACCGCCTGACGCCGCAATGCTCGCGGTGCTTCCGCCACAAATCCGCGTCGATATGCGCCTTGGTGTCGAGCGGCGCAACAAATTCATAGCCATGCTCAGGCGACCCGTTCGGGAAATCCTTGGAACGGGCAAGTTCAAGACGGATGCGCTTAAGCTCATGTGGCAGTTTGGTCATGCAATGACTCCCTGGATGGCTGGGACGGGATCGCCCACATGACAACTTTTTCCGGTAACTTCTTGACGCGCATCAAATCTGCCTGACCTGCGACATGATATCGAGTCAGAATTGCTCATGAATAGTTCCCAGGAGGCGATATTTCGGTTTCTGGGCGATCCGGCGACCCATGGTGGCGCGAAAGTGCGCCGCCTCGACACCCATGCGGCCTCGGTGTTCCTGGCCGGCGAGCACGTCTACAAAGTCAAGCGCGCGGTGCGCTTTCCGTTCCTCGATTATTCGACGCTCGAGCGCCGCAAGGCGGCGTGCGAAGCCGAGATCGAAGTCAACCGGCCGTTCGCGCCGGCGATTTATCTGGGCGTCGTGGCGATTTCGCGCGGCGCCGAAGGCACGCTCAAAATTGGCGGTGATGGCGAGCCGGTCGAATGGGCGGTCAAGATGCGCCGGTTCGACGAGAACCAGACGCTCGACCATTTGGCGGACTCCCCCGGCATCGACCGCGACCTTGCGGACGCGCTCGGGCGCAAGATCGCGGACGGACATGCCAAGGCGCCGAAGATCGAGGCCGATAAGTGGATCAAAGCCGTTGGTGACTTCCTTGACCAGAACGAAGAGGCGTTTCGCGAATTCGCCAAACTTTTTCCACCACCCGAGGCCGAAACACTCACACAGAAAAGCCGCGCCGCGCTGCAACGCATCACGCCGCTCATACGCGCGCGCGGTGAACGCGGCCTGATCCGGCGCGGCCATGGCGACCTGCATCTTGGCAACATCGCGCTGATCGACGGCGCGCCGGTGCTGTTCGATGCGATCGAGTTCGACGAACTGATCGCGGCTGGCGACGTATTGTACGATCTCGGCTTCCTGCTGATGGATCTGATCGAACGTGAACTTCCCGATGCCGCAAACACGGTGTTCAACCGCTATCTGGCCGAGACCCGCCGGCTGGAAGATTTAGATGCTCTGCCGGCGCTGCCGTTCTATCTGTCGTTGCGCGCCGCGATCCGAGCCAAGGTCACGGCCGCTCGACTCGCGCAGGCGAAGGCGGATGAGCGCGCGACAATCGCCGACAACGCGAAAAAGTATTTCGAGTTGGCGTGCCGGCTGATCGCACCGCCGCCGCCGATGTTGGTCGCGGTCGGCGGCCTGTCGGGCACCGGAAAATCGGTGCTGGCGCGGGCGCTGGCGCCGCACATCTGGCCCGCGCCGGGCGCGGTTTGGCTGCGCTCCGATGTCGAACGCAAAATACTATCGGGCGTCGGCGAAACCGACCGGTTGCCGCCTTCGGCCTACACGCTCGAAGTCAAGCGGCAGGTCTATGGGACTCTCACCGACAAGGCCGCGCGCGTGCTGATAGCCGGGCATTCGGCGCTGATTGACGCAGTGTTCGCCCATCCGGATGAGCGCGCCGCGCTCGCCGACATGGCTTTGAGGCTTGGTGTCAAGTTTCATGGACTGTTCCTCGAAGCCGACCTCGAAACCCGCATCGTCCGCGTCGGCGCCCGCAGGGGCGATGCTTCCGACGCCGGTCCGGACGTCGCCCGGCAACAGGAAAGCTACGATCGCGGCACCATGGACTGGACCGTGGTCGACGCCTCGGGAACCCCGGCCGAAACCTTGGCGCGCGCCAAAATAGCGCTGAAAATCGGCTGATTGCACGCCATGCGCGACCGGACGGCCAGCCATCCGGCTCGCGGTCTGGCCGAAAGCACCTTGGGCGTGCATAGGTTTCGCCCATTCTCCTTGGCCAGGATCACCCTACCCCCGTGATGAACCAAGTGGCGCGCCGCCTCGCCGTCGGACTTGCCGGCTTCTGCGCCTTCCTCAATCTGTATTCGCCGCAGGCGCTGCTGCCGTCGCTGGCGCAGGAATTCAATGTCGGCGCGACCGGCATCAGCATGACCATGACGGCGAGCACGCTGGCGGTGGCGCTGATTGCGCCGTTCACCGGCGTCGTGGCCGACACGCTCGGCCGCAAGCGCGTCATTGTCTGCGCTATGCTGGCCCTGATCGTGCCAACCGTAATGCTGTCGCTGGCGCCGAGCGTCGAATGGCTGATCGCCGGCCGCTTCGTGCAGGGCCTGATGCTGCCGCCGATTTTCGCCGTCACCATCGCGTATATCGGCGAGGAATGGCCGGCCTCCGAGGCGACCGGTGTCGCCGGACTGTATACGTCGGGCGCCAGTCTCGGCGGATTCAGCGGGCGCTTCATCACCGGTCTGATGACCGATCTGGTCGGCTGGCGCGGCGCATTCTGGGCGCTCGCCGCCATCACCCTATTGTGCGCGATCACGGTCGCGCTACTGCTGCCACGCGAGCGTGGCTTTGTGCGCTCGGAGAATATCGCGACCTCGATGCGGCAGATGTTGCAGCATATGCGCAATCCGCAACTTCTCGCTACCTATGCGATTGGCTTCGGCGTGCTGTTCAATTTCATCGCGACTTTCACCTACATCACGTTCCTGCTGGCGGCCCCGCCCTACAGCCTGTCGGCGACGCTGCTCGGCGCTATCTTCGTCACCTACCTGACCGGCGTGTTCCTGACCCCATGGGTCGGACGCGTGGTGGCGCGGTTCGGCCGCCGTCATTTTGTCATCGGCGTCATCGCGCTGTGGATCGGCGGCGTATTGCTCACACTGGCGCCATCGCTGCCGGTCATCATCGCCGGGCTGGCGATCTGCGCCGGCTGCGGCCTGCTGTGCCAGGCGGTATCGACCGGCTATGTGACCATCACGGCGCGCGAGGCGCGGTCCTCGGCGGTCGGCCTGTACGTGACCTCGTTCTATGTCGGCGGCAGCTTGGGTGCGTTTATCCCGGGCCTCGCCTACGAGGCCGCTGGCTGGAGTGCCTGCGTCGCGCTGGTGGTCGCCATGCTGGTGCTCATGGGCCTTGTGGTCACGCTGCTGTGGGAACGCGCGCCGGCGCCGGCCGCCTGATAGGCCAATTTCTCTACGACTTCGGCATCCGCTTCAGGATCAGCACCGACAGGTTGCCGTCCGGCGAGAAGTCGGTCTTGCGCATTTCGAACTGGGTCGGGCCGATCTTCTTCACGCCGTCGCCGCAGAAACTGATCAGGCTGTCCGGGCTGCCCTTGTCGACGACCAGACGGAATTCCTTGATCGGACCGGACCAGTTGGCGCCAGTGCGCAGAATGTAGTCGACACGCTCCTCGGAGAACGGCGTCGACTCCGTCTTGGCGGCTTTCTTGGCGCGGTCGATCGAAGACAGCAGGTCCTTATCGATACAGTATTTGGTCTTGTAGGCCGCGAACCACGGTTCCTTTTCCTGCCCGGGCGCGCCCAACATGGTGCCGACCGAGCCGCCGACGCTCGGCGTGTATTGATGCTCGACGACGATCTCGGCCTGCGCCGGAAATGTCTGGTCCCAATAATACGTGGTCTGCAGACCCCAGCGCGCCGACAGATGTTTTTCCATTTTTTCGGTGGTGCCGTATTCCTCGATCTCGGCGAGGCCGATGCGAATGAGGTCGTCCCATTTGTCGCGCGGCAGCTTGTCCAGCGCCTGGTTGGTCGAGGCCAGATGCGGGGCCAGCGGAATGCCGAGGCCCTTGAGATATTGCGTGCGGTCGAGGCCGGTCGCGAACACGCGCTGCTCGACCTTGGTGGCAACCGGCTTGCCGTCGGCCTTGGTCTCGAAGCCGAGAATGTTTTCCGGATCCTCGGTCGGCACCGAGATGTTCTGGTCCTGATGTTCGATGCGGATTTCCGGCATCGGAAACGCGACCAGGAAGGTCAGGGGCTTCGCCGCCTTGTTATAGAAGCGATAGCGCACCCGAACCTGCTGCGTGGAGATGAAAAGATCCTCCGACCGCATCTCGATGTCTTCATTCTGCACGAAGATCAGTCCGCCGGTCGCCAGTTGCGCGGTCGAGTCGTTGGCGTGGGCCGTTGAAGCCGTCAGCGCGCCTGCGAACAACATCAGTCCAAAGCGATTGAGATGCATGGGATCCTCCTTAAGCCTTCGCGCTGTCGTGCCACATCGGACTATAACCGGCCGCCAGCACAGCGAGAATACGCGGCGGCGTCAGCACCGTGACGTCTCCGGTATCCAGACGCGGACGCGCATCGCGATAGCCGTCATGCGACCAGCGCAGCAGTTTGGTGCCCCGTACTGCGAACGCGACATCGGGTTCGCCGGGCAGCACGATGAAGGCGCCGTCCGGCAAGGTCGCTATCGGCCGCGCATGGGTGCGCTGGGCGCGACCATCAATGCGTTCGACGTGCAGCACCGCGTCCATCTCGGGGGCGAGCGGCGATGCCGACAGGCCATGCGCGCCGGCCCAGGCATCGGCGAAGGCCTGCGCGTCGGCGCGGCGGCATTCGAAGCAGGGCCGATGGCCCGCCGCCAGAGACGTCGGCTCGTCGAGGAAGAACAGTTCGGTGTAGCTATTGCCCCACACCGTGCGGTGCCGGCCACTAAAGCTAAGCCGGCAGCAGATCCAGGCTTTGGACGCCCAGCGCCGCGCGCCCAGCGTGCGATCGTCGCGATGGATTCGCCCGCCGCGATTGCCCATCAATAGCCCGCGCGCCTGCACCGAGGTGAGCGCTGCGAACGGATCGACGCGGTTCGGCAGCGGCGCGCGGCGCGGCGTCTTCACGGCGGCGTCTTCACCGGTTGTCGAGATAAGCGTTGTGTTCGAAGGTCACCGGCTTTTTGGTGGCCGACTGCAACACGAAGCCAGAGGCCCGCGCCGCCACGACCGCAACCGGCTGCTGGCTGGTTGAGACTTCGAGCGGCCGCTTCGGGTCGTCGTCATGCTCATAGATGTCCGGGCGGAAATGCACGGTGCCGTCGCGCGTCGCCCAGCCGGTCAGATACAGCCACGCCACCGGCACGCCGCGCGGCAGCCGCACGTCGGTACGTGCGCCCTTGGCGATGGCGGCGTCGATTTCCGGACGGCGCCAGCCCGGATTGTCCTGCAACAGCCACGCCGCGAGATTGCGCACATCGGCGACGCGCGCGCAGCCCGACGAATGGAAGCGATAGTCGGAGCTGAACAGATTGCGGTGATTGGTATCGTGCATATAGACCGAATGCGGGTTCGGCATGTCGATGCGAACATTGCCGAGCGCGTTTTGGTTGCCGGAGTCCTGCCGGATGGTGAAGTTCGGCGAGCGGTCGGACTTCCAGTCGACGGTGGACGGATTGATCTCGCCGCCCTGCGCATCCAGCAGCTTCATGTGCATGCGCGACACATAGGTCGGGTCCTTACGCATCTTGGTCATGATGTCTTTCTTCACGATCGAGAGCGGCACCGTCCAGGTCGGATTGAGATTGACCGCCGTGATATGCGTCGTCAGCGTCGGCGAGGCGCGGTCCGGCTTGCCGACCACCACCACATAGCGGCGCGCGACCTTGTCGCCTTCGACCGCTTCGGCGAACGCCGCCGGAATGTTGACCACGACATAGCGCTGCGCAAACGTGAAGCTCATACCGCCCAGGCGGTCGAGCGACGCCGCGAGCTGCTTGAGTCGCATCTTCACCGGTATGTTGAGCGCGGCCAGGGTCTGCTTGCCGACCGAACCGGTTTCGGCCAAGCCATGGCGCGCCTGGAACTTGCGCACCGCTGCCGTCAGGTCGTCGTCATAGACGTCACCGGCGATTTTCGCCGGATCGAGATCGTCGGTGATGGCGAGGCGCTGACGCAGCACGGCAACCGCCGGTCCCTGCGCGCCCGGCGCGAGGTCAACGCCGCCCGGCACGGTCGGCCAGCCGCCGCGCACTTCGATCGCCGAATACGACAGCAGCGTCTCGCCGATGCGCCCATAGGTGCCGGCGTCGAAGGTCGGGATCGGCGATTTGGAAACGCCCGCCATTTCGGAACGGACCGGAGAAGGCTTGGGAACGGGCGCGGGCGCAGGCGCCGCGGCTCCCTGTCCGAAGGCCGGCGCCATAATCAGCGCGCTGAACAGGACGGCGACGGGAGCAGTTCGCATTACCATTCGCATGGGGCCTCCACCTGACGAAACGACCTTGGAGCCGGCGGACCTGCATGCGCAGGCTCGACCGACCCTTGAGATTGAACCGGACGCGGCGCGAATCACACTTACGCAGGTCCCGTAGTTATGTCGCGGCTAGCGTTAATAGAGTTCAACGCTTTTGCGACGAACGTTAAAGGCTTGGGCGTGCAGGGGAAATTCATGCGGAGATGCTGCTCGAGGCGCGCCGATAAGGCCTCTTTAGAAACCTCCGGCGCGCATCAGCGCCGCGGCCCCGATGCCGGCCAGCACCGCGCAGAAATCGTTGCGCGTGACCAGCATCGCGGCAAGCGACGCAACGACCGCGACCAGCGCCGAAGGCCCGCTCTTGATCACGATGGGCAGCACCGTTGCGGCGACGACCGATCCCGGTAGCGCTTCCAGCATGCGCTTGACGCGCGGGCCGATCGGCACCCGGCCCATCAGCCAGAAGCCGCCGGCCCGCATCAGATAGGTCGCGGCGCTCATCGCGAGCAGCGCTGCCATGAAGGCGAACGGTTCATTCGCGATCATCGAGCCAGCCTCCGGCGACACTGCCGGCGATCGCGCCGGCCAGAATGAACCACCAGCCGCCGACAAAATGATCGACCGCGAGCGCGACGCCGCCCGCGACGATCCAGCCGACGGCGCGGCGCGCGCCCCGCCATAGCGGCACCAGCATCGCGGCGAAGAACACCGGCATCACCAGATCGAGCGCGAAGCGATGCGGGTCGCCGATCGCGCTGCCGAGGAGAAAGCCCGGAATGCACGACAGCACCCACACCACCCAGGTCGTGACGCCGCTGCCGAGCAGCATCGCGGCATCATTGCCGCCCTGCGCGCGATAGCGCATCGCCAGCAGCCAATTGGTGTCGGTCAACAGAAACAGGCTCGGATAGATTTTTGCACCCGGCAGCGTGCCAAGCCAGGGCCGCAGCGACGCGCTGATCAGCAGGAACCGCAGATTCACCGTGCCGGTCACCACGGCCAGCGTCAGGATGCTGGCGACCGTCAGTTGGTCCGGCCACACTTCCACCGCCACCAATTGCACGACGCCGGCGAACACCGTGGCGCTCATCAGCATCGCGTCGGCAAGCGTGAAGCCCTTCCGGGCCGCGACCGTACCGTAGGCGATGCCGAAAGCGACCAGCCCCGGCAGCAGCGGCAACATGCCGACGGCGCCGAGCCGGAAACCGTCGAGGGTCCAGCGCGGCGTCGCGCCGCTATCCGTTGGAGCATCGGTCATGATGGACGCGCGGATTCTAAAAATGGGATGGCAAATATGCAAACGCCCGCCGATGGGCGGGCGCTGCCGTTGAGCGATATGGCGTTGGAGTTACGCCTGCGGCTGCGGCTCCATCGGGCCGGGCTCGGGACGCGGACGGCCCTTGCCGGCGGTCGGCACCGCGGACGAACGCGGACCGCTCGGCTCGATCACCGACTCGCGCACCGGGCGCTTGCCGTTGAGCAGATCCTTGATCTCGTCGCCGGACAGGGTCTCGAACTCCAGCAGGCCCTTGGCCAGGATTTCGAGGTCGCCGCGCTTGTCGGTCAGGATGCGTTTGGCCTCATCGAGGCCGGCCTCGACCAGCCGCCGCACTTCGGCGTCGATCGTCTGCGCGGTCGATTCCGAGATGTTCTGCTGGCGCGACACCTGATAGCCGAGGAACACCTCGTCCTGATTGTCGCCATAGGCGACCGGACCGAGGAGATCGGAGAAGCCCCAGCGCGTCACCATCAGCCGGGCCAGCTTGGTGCCCTGCTCAATGTCGGACGAGGCACCGGAAGTGACCTTCTCCTTGCCGAACACCAGATCCTCGGCGACGCGGCCGCCCATGATGATGGCGAGGCGCGACGTCATCTGCTCCAGCGACATCGACAGCTTGTCGCGCTCCGGAAGCTGCATGACCATGCCGAGCGCACGGCCACGCGGAATGATGGTGGCCTTGTGCACCGGGTCGGTAGCCTTGACGTTGAGCGCGACCAGCGCGTGGCCGCCTTCGTGATAGGCCGTGAGGAGCTTTTCCTCTTCGGTCATCACCAGCGACTTGCGCTCGGCGCCCATCATCACCTTGTCCTTGGCGTCCTCGAATTCGGCCTGCGTGACCATGCGCCTGTTGCGCCGGGCCGCCATCAGGGCCGCTTCGTTGATCAGGTTGGCGAGATCGGCGCCGGAGAAGCCCGGGGTGCCGCGCGCGACGGTCTTCAGGTTCACGTCCGGCGCCAGCGGCACCTTGCGAACATGGACCTTCAGGATCTGCTCGCGGCCGACCACGTCCGGATTCGGCACCACCACCTGACGGTCGAAGCGGCCGGGACGCAGCAAAGCGGGATCGAGCACGTCGGGACGGTTGGTGGCCGCGATCAGAATGATGCCTTCATTGGCTTCAAAGCCGTCCATCTCGACCAGCAACTGGTTGAGCGTCTGTTCGCGCTCGTCATTGCCGCCGCCGAGGCCGGCGCCGCGATGACGGCCGACCGCGTCGATTTCGTCGATGAAGATGATGCAGGGCGCGTTCTTCTTGGCCTGCTCGAACATGTCGCGCACGCGGCTGGCGCCGACGCCGACGAACATTTCGACGAAGTCCGAACCCGAAATGGTGAAGAACGGTACATTGGCTTCGCCCGCGACGGCGCGCGCGATCAGCGTCTTACCGGTACCGGGCGGGCCGACCAGCAGCACGCCGCGCGGAATCTTGCCGCCAAGCCGCTGGAATTTGCCGGGATCGCGCAGGAATTCGACGATCTCCTGCAAGTCAGACTTGGCTTCATCGACACCGGCGACGTCCTCAAAGGTCACGCGGCCATGCGCCTCGGTCAGAAGCTTGGCGCGCGATTTGCCGAAGCCCATTGCCTTGCCGGCGCCGCCCTGCATCTGGCGGGACAGGAATATCCACACGCCGATCAGCGCGATGAACGGCAGCCAGGACACCAGCAGCGACACGAACCAGGGCACATTGTCCTGTTGCGGGCGCGCGGTGATCTGCACGCCCTTGCCATACAGCCGCGACACCAGGTTTGGGTCGTTCGGCGCATAGGTCTGGAAGCTGGTGCCGTTGTTGAAGGTGCCATGAATTTCCGGCCCCTGGATCACCACGTCCTTCACACGACCCTGCTCAACTTCGTTGAGCAGATTCGAGAAGGAGATATCCAGCGACTTGCTCGGCTGACCCGGGTTCTGAAACAGCGTAAACAATGCCAGCAGCAGCAGAACGATGATCACCCAGAGGGCGAAATTTCTCAGATTGGCGTTCATCCCAAGTCCTTGAAAACGCCGTCCGAAAATCCGGCCGGCTCGGCATTGCCCGTGCAAAGGCTATTGATTTAGGCTGGCTACAGGTCCGCACCGGTCCAATGTAAGCGCTACCCCCTGCCGTGCCAAGGGAAGCGGCCACAGATCGTCATTCTACCGACCTTTTGCCGACGCCGGTTTGCCATCTCGGCGTGTGGTTAAGCCTCCACGATTACGGGGAATTCCGCCCCGTGGCGGGGCGCGTTCGACGCAAAAGCGGCCTTTACCGGCTGTCACCAGGGCACCGGCCAGGGTGCGGCGCAGCATCTTGCCGCCGGGCCTCAGGCTTTCGGTAATGGCGTCGAGCAGTGATTCGAGCTTGCCGAGTTCCGCCGGACCTTCGTCGCCGACGCTATCGATCACGCGTCCGAGCAGGCGCAACGCGATCTCCTCGGGCAGCGTTTCAAAGCCTTCGGCATCGATGACTATGCGGCCCGGCGACGGCGCCGGCGCGGCAATCAGCCGCTCCGCCGCCACCGCCGTCACCATTTCGATCGCCCGGTTGGCCCGTGCGGCGCGCCGCGCGAAGGTGGCGAACCGCGCCGCATCGAGCCCCTCGCCGGCAAGCTCCGGAAGCACGTTGCGCAGCCGTGTGCGGGTAAAGCGTGGATCGCGGTTGGACGGATCTTCGGCAAATGTCACACCGGCTGTCTTCAAAGTGGCCAGCAACCGCACCTTCGGCAGCGCCAATAACGGCCGCACCAGCAACAGGTCACCCAGCGCGACCACGCGGGCCATGCCGGACAGGCCGGCGATGCCGCTGCCGCGCGCCAGACGAAACAACACGGTCTCGGCCTGATCGTCGAGCGTATGGGCGGTCAGGACGTGCCGCGCCCCGGCGCGCCGTGCGGCCCGCGCCAGCAACAGATAACGGGCGTCGCGCGCGGCTTCCTGCAGGCCCGTTTTTGGTTTGTCGCCGGTCCAGCGCAGCGTGCGATGCTCGATGCCGAGTTCGGTCGCGAAGCGTTTGACCGCCTTGGCCTCAAGGGCGCCTTCGGGCCGCAGGCCGTGATCGACCGTCACCGCGACCAGCTTCGGCCCGGCCTTGCGGCGGCCGCGCCAGCGCGCCGCCAGCCACAGCAGGGCGGTCGAATCCGGTCCGCCGGAAACCGCGATCAGAAGACAGGGAATATCGGAAAGATCGTCAAACAGCTCATGCGCGAGCGCCGAGGAGACCGGTGCGGCGGTCTCAGCAGGCGACACGCTTCTGCTCCTGCTCGACGCTCTTTTTCACGCCGGCTGAAGCTTTGGGAAACTTGCGCTTGACCTCGCCGAGCGACGCGCAGGCCGCTTCCTTCTCGCCGAGCGCGGCGAGCGACTGGCCGAGGCGCAGCAGGGCGTCGGGCGCCTTGGCGGTGGTCTCGAATTTGGTCGACACCGTCAGGAAAGCTTCGGCGGCATCGCGGTAACGCTGGCGCTGGAACATGCTTTCGCCCAGCCAGTACTGCGCCTCGGGCGCCAGCCGGTCGCCGGGGTTGGATTTCATGAAATCGCGGAAGCCCTGCTCGGCCAGCGCGTAGTCCTTGCGCAGCACATAGCCGTAGGCGAGGTCGTATTGATCTTTCGGGGTATTTCCGGCCGGCGCCACGGCCGCCATCCGGCCACCGGTCGCATTCGGATTGCGAGGCGGCGGCGCCGGTAACTGGCCGTCGGCCTGTAGCGGCTCGGCCGATGCGGTCATCGTCGGATCGCTGCCCGGACGGCGCGACATCGTCGACAGGTCAAGCGGCGAGCCGGGCGCCCGGCCGCCGGGCGCGCCGACCATCGGTTCGGAATCGTCGATGATCTGACCGATGTCCCCTTGCGGATTTCCTTGCGCGACCATGGGCGCGGACGGCCGCGAATCCGGAGATCCGAGGGTACGGGGCGCGCCGGGCGCGTCCGGCCGCTGGTTCGGGTCGAATATGTCGGAGCGCCGGCCGGGCTGAGCCGGCGGAGCGAGCGGCGCCGGTCCGGGCGCCAATCCTGGGGCGGCGACGGGCGGCGTGCCTGCCGTCGGCTGACGCACGGTCGGCGCAGGCGCGCCCGGCTGCGCGGTCCGCGGCTTGCCCTTGCCACCCAGCTCCTCGAAGCGGAACTCGGTGTCTTGCTGCTGGCGCTGCAACTGCTGCTCGAGCTGCTGGTTGCGGAAGGTCAGTTGTTCGACGGCCCCGGTGAGCTGGCGGAGTTGTCCTTCCAGCCGGTCCAGCCGTTGGTTCAGGTTGGCCGGATCGGCCTGCGCCGTCCGGCCGGATTGGGCCGGTTGCTGCTGGGCGTCCTCGTTGCCGAAGATGCGATCCAGCAGGCCGTTATTCTGCTGGGCGGACGCGACGCTCCCACCAGCCAGAACCAACAGAGTCAGCGCCGGAAACAGCGCGCGGAGTGACATTCGGGTCATCGGCGACCATAGGTTTGGGGTGTGGCGACAGCTTAGCACAGCACGCGATAACATACCGAATGCCGTACGACCAAAATGTGGCTTTAGGACGTATGCCTTTAGAGCAGCACGCCCGGTCCCTGATGGTAAAGGTTAGAGCGCTTTCAAGCGAAGTGGAAACCGGTCGCGTAGACGCGCGACGCAGTCGCAAAACAAAACCGGCGCCCTTGCGGACGCCGGCCTTGGAATTCGCAGATATCAGCCGGACTTAAGATTGGCCGCCGCCGTTCAGCACCGTGACCGCGCGGCGGTTCTGCGACCAGCACGAGATGTCGTTACACACCGCGACCGGGCGCTCCTTGCCGTAGGCGACCGTGCGCATGCGCGAGGCCGGAATGCCGCGGGCGACCAAGAAGTCCCGCACCGCCTGGCCGCGACGCGCGCTGAGCGCGATATTGTATTCGCGGGTGCCGCGCTCGTCCGAATGGCCTTCGATCGTGAAGGAGTAGCGGTTGTACTGCTGCAGCCACTGCGCCTGCTTGTCGAGGGTCGACGTCGCGGTCGGCGTCAGCTCCGAGGAATCGGTCTCGAAGAACACGCGGTCGCCAACGTTGACGACGAATTCCTGCGGACTGCCGGGCGTCGCGGCGCCGGCCGTCAGACCGGCCTGGTCCGCGCCGTTCGGTTTGTTGGTGCAAGCGCCGACCGTCAGGGCCGCAAACAACAGGGCTGCAAACTGTGCGCCACGGATGAGATTAGGGAAGGTGCTCATTCCGGTGCCTCCATTTTTCGGGTCAATAACATTGCCCCGATCTAACAGGGCGTTCGTTAAACGAACGTTCCGTCAACCTTGATGAGGCGTTGATGACGGCACTCCAATGCCATCGAGGCGCGGAAAGCATTTGGAATGGTTAATGGGTCGTGAACGCGGCAGGATCGAGGCGAAGTGCGGCTGCGCTTTGAGCATGCCATTTTCCGAAATGGGTTCCACCCGGATCGAGTTCGACAAGGCTTTTCGGTATCAGGCTTTACGACAGCAGCGGCGACCAAGCCGGATCGGACGCGTAGCTCGGCGTCTGCACCTTCTGTTCGTTGCGGCCGGTGACGTCGATCGAGAATAGCGACGGCCCGCCCTCGCCGCCCGGATCGCGGAAGAACATCAGCACCCGGCCGTTCGGCGCGAAAGTCGGACCCTCATTGTGGTAGCCGGAGGTGAGCAGGCGTTCGTCCTTGCCGTCCGGCCTCATGATGCCGATCGAGAACTGGCCGCCGCCCTGCTTGGTGAAGGCGATGAAGTCGCCGCGCGGCGACCATACCGGGGTCGAATAGGAACCTTCGCCGAAGCTGATGCGCTGCGCGGCGCCACCCTGCGCGCCCATCACGTAGATCTGCTGCTTGCCGCCACGATCGGACTCGAACACGATCTTGGTGCCGTCCGGCGCATAGGACGGCGAGGTGTCGATCGCGGCCGTATCGGTCAGGCGCGTCGTCGCCTTGGAGCGCAGATCCATCACATAGAGATTCGAGTTCGAGCCCTGCTGCAGGCTCATGATCACGCGCTGGCCGTCCGGCGAGAACCGCGGCGCGAACGACATGCCGGGGAAATTGCCGACCACTTCGCGCTGGCCGGTTTCGATATTGAGCAGGAACACGCGCGGATCGCCGCCGCCCGCATAGGACATGTAGGTGATGTCCTGGCTCGACGGCGAGAACCGGGGCGTGAGCACCAGATCGTCGCCGCGCGTCAGGTAGCGCGTATTGGCGCCGTCCTGATCCATGATAGCGAGGCGCTTGATGCGGCGCTCTTTCGGTCCGGTCTCGTCGACGAACACCACACGGGTGTCGAAATAGCCCTTCTCACCGGTCAGGCGCTCGTAGATCGCGTCCGAGATGATGTGGGCGATGCGCCGCCAGTTGTCGGGCTGGGTGAAATATTGCTGACCGGTGAGCTGCTGGCCGGCGAACACGTCCCACAGCCGGAACTCGACCTTGAGCCGTCCGTCGGGCTGCCGGGTCAGCCGGCCGGTGACCAGCCCCTGCGCGTTGATCGCGCTCCAGTCCGGAAAACGCGGCACCGCGTCGAGATTGACGACCTTTTCGATAAAGGCCTTCTGGTCGATCGGCGCGAACAAGCCGCTGCGTTTGAGATTGGCCGTGATGACGCCGCTGACATTGCGCGCATTCTCGGCATCGGCCGGCGAACCGCCGATGAAGTCCGGAATCGCCACCGGCACCGGTTGGAAGTTGGCCTGATCAAGGGTGAGGCGCAGCACCGCACCGGCCGGACGCGGGCCAAGACCGATCAAGGCGCCGGCCGCAACGCCGCCGCCGAGCTGCAGCAGGCGCCGGCGATCAAGCCGCGGTGCCGCCAGGGCCACACTTTCAATCTTCGCTCTTCCAATCATCGGGATCATCGGTTTCTCAAAATGCATCTGAGGGCCATCAACCGCGGAACAATTCTTTAGGATCGAAGCCAACTTCGATCGAACGCCACGTTTCGTATTTGGCGATCGGCAGTTTGTAGGGTTGGCATCGGCGAATGGCGCGAAGCGCGCTTTCGGCTGCTACTTGGAAAAACGGATGCGAACTGCGGTTGGCTAACGAGGGTTGCCCCGTCAGCGTTCCGTCCTGGTTGAGTTCGAGCTTGACCACGACGATCAAATCCTTGGCGTCGGCGGCGCCGGCCGGCGGATTCCAGCATTGCTGAATCTGCGCGCGCAGCGCATCCAGCTCACTTTGAGACAGAGCCGCGGCGGTGCCGGTCGCGGTGCCGAGCGCCGGCTTGTTGTTGAGCACGTCGCCGGTCGCGGCCTGGCGCTGCGGCGCGCGTTTATCCAGCAGCGCCGCCACCTTGCTGGCATCGAATTTCGGCTCGGGCTTCGCTTCCGGGCGGGGCGGACGCTTCTGCGGAGTCGGGACTTCCTGCGCCTGCTTCTGGGCAGCCTCATCCTTTTCCGGCTTCGGCTTGTCGTCCGGCTTTTCCTGCTTGATTGCCTCCGCGATCGGGTCCGGCTTCTTCTCGAGCTTTTCCGCCTTGGGCTCCGGCGGCTTCGCTTCGGCGACTTTCGGCTTGGGTTTCGGCTCGGGAATCGAAGGCGGTGGCGGGGCTTCCGCCGAGGCGTCGATCTCGGGCTTCTTCTCCGCGACCTTCGGCGTCGGGTCCTTGACCTCGTTCTTCGGCGCGATCTTCTCGACCAGCGGCTTCTGATTTTCAGACTTGGGCGCGGTCTTCATGCCGGCCGTCATGGCCGAAAAATCCGTTGCCGAAATGATGTCCACCGGCACCGACTCGGTCGGTTCCGTTTTCAGTGGGGTCACCGAAAACGAGATGATGCCCCACGCGAAAAACAGCGCATGGCCGACCGCCGATATGGTGAGACCGCTCTTCATGCCGGCTGCGTCACGACCCCTGCTCGACCTCGGTGACCAGCGCGACGCGGGCGAATCCCGCCGCCGACAGCCGTCCCATCACCTTCATCACGGTGCCGTAGTCTACCTTGCGGTCGCCGCGCACATAGATGCGTTCTTCGGCATTGTTGCCGCCGCGCGCCGCGGTGATCGCCTTGAGCTTCGGCACCAGTTCGTCCATCGAAATTTCAGTGTTCTGCAGGAACACCTTGCCCTTGGTGTCGACCGACACCGCCAGCGGCTCCTTGTCCTGGCCGAGACTCTTGGCCTGGGTCTGCGGCAGGTCGATCGGTACGCCGACCGTCAACAAGGGCGCCGACACCATAAAGATGATCAGCAGCACCAGCATGACGTCGACCATGGGGGTGACGTTGATTTCCGCCATCACGGCCCGGCGTCGATGCCGCCGCTTGCCGCCAACCGAAGCCCCTGCCCCGTTCATCGCCATCTGGTGTCCCTCACAGCCCCAATGCGCTCACGGCGCCCGCTCGTCGATCTGCCGCGACAGGATCGCGGAGAACTCGTCGGCGAACCCCTCCAGGCGCTGGGCCTGCTTGTTCACGTCGGAAACGAACTTGTTGTAGAAAATCGTCGCCGGAATGGCAGCAACGAGGCCGATTGCGGTCGCAAACAGCGCTTCGGCGATGCCGGGCGCCACAACCGCTAACGAAGTGTTCTTCGAGGCGGCGATCGACTGGAAGCTGGTCATAATGCCCCAGACCGTGCCGAACAGGCCGATGAACGGCCCGGCCGAACCAACCGTCGCCAGTACCAGCAGCCGGCGCTCCAGCCGTTCGATCTCGCGCGCGATGGTGACGTCCATCACTTTCTCGATGCGCATCTGCAGCCCGGCGAAGGAACGGCTCTGACCCTCGAAGCTGCGCTTCCACTCGCGCATCGCGGCGACGAACAGCGCCGCCATCGAGTGGGTCGGCTTTGACGACAGCGAGCGATACAGTTCCTCCAGCGACTGGCCGGACCAGAACGCCTGCTCGAAGCGGTTCATCGCCCGGTTCGAGCGGGTGAATAGAAAAAACTTGTCGATCACGATCGCCCAGACCCAGACCGATGCGACCAGCAGCCCGAGCATGACTCCTTTGACGATCCAGTGCGCCTGCCAGAAAAGCCCGAACAGCGACAAATCCGATGAAGTCAGCGGCAAAGCCGACTGCGCCACGTCGGCAGGATTCATGAAATCGTCCTTTCGCCTGTCAAAACCCTAACTTCATCGAACATGACCGCTGTCCCTGGGCTCTTGCCGAAATCGAGTCCCATTCGGGATCGTGTCCTTGTTTGCGCATGATCTTTTCCGAAAACCGGTTCCCACTTTTCGGGATCATGCGCCAGGAATGCGACCGGGGACGCGAAGCAAGGCATCAACGGGTCTTCGAGCGGCTCCGCATTGGCGCACCGCCCTCACACCGCAAACCTGCGTAAAATCCGGGCTATCCACCGGAGAACCACGGATTCAGCGTCAAACTTGGCCAAACTAGGGCGTCCGACCGGTCATTCCGGCTCTACACAGCCCTCCCTATGGTTAATGTCAGGTTACTGCGGCGGAAATCCGGGGTAGCTCGGCCGCCAGCCTCGACAGCAAAAGGCCGCCCGCCTCGGAGGAGGCGGACGGCCTTTTTTAAAAGTTAGAGCGCGCCCCGCAGATCAGTTTACGCAATCTGCGCAGGCTTGATTGCTTCTCACAAAACCGGTGTCCACTTTTGTTGGGCGCGCTCTACGCAGCCACGGACCTGTGGGGATCAGGCGCCTGAAAGATCAGGCTTGCGGCTGAGGGGACTCCGACGGCGCGGCCGGGGGCCGGTTGCGCCGCTCAGCCATGAACTGATCGAACTCGGTCTTGTCCTTGGCGAAGCGCAGCCGCTCCAGGAACTCGCGGAACTCGCGCTGCTCGTCTTCGAGCCGGCGCAGCGTCTCAGTGCGGTACTCGTCGAACGCGTAATTACCGCTGGACCGCTGGTGACCCCACGGGCCGCCCTCCATCCGCGAGCGCATCCGCTCCATCTTGTGCTGCCAGCGCTCCGCGCTGCCATGAGACCAGCAACCCATGTTCTTCCTCCAAAGAATGAAAGCCAGGACGCCGAGGCCGACCGGCCACCAGAACACGAACCCAAGGACCATCAACACGATCCAGCCTGGGTGAAACCGGGGAAAGCCGTTGTGGTGGGGACGGCCACCCCAATCGGCCTGCCGGGGTATCTCAGCATTAGCTGCATAGGACATGACGGCCTCGCGTGTGAATGTAAATAACATTTACATACGTATTCGGAGGTAGGCCGACTGTCAAGGGCGGCCCGCTAAAAATTGGATCGGCGATGGTGGCTATTTGGTCGCATCGCCCCGCAGGCCGAGCCCTTGCAGATAGACCAGCACCCCGGCCTCCAGCAGTTCTTCGGCCGACATCGGCAGCTTGCGCCGGGCCGCGTCGCCGCGCCCAAATAGTGAAGCGATGCCGTGCGACAGCGACCAGACATGCAGCGCCACCATCAGGGCCGGCGGCCGCTGGCCGGCAGGCAGGCGGGCGATTAGCGTCTCGGCGCCCTGCCGCAGCACTGCGAAGGCGCGGTCGCCGGCCTGCTGTAATTCCGGGTCGGCATCGAGCGGCACCCCGGCCTCGAACATCGCCGAGTAATAGGCGTGCTGCTCCCGGGCAAAGGCCAAATAGGCCTTGCCGACCCGCTCGAACGCCACGAAAGGCTCCGGTTTGCCGTCGTTCCAGGCTGCCTTTAGGGCCTCTTCGAACAGCACGAAGCCGCGCCGCGCCACGTCGGCCAGCAATTCGTCGCGGTCGCGGAAGTGCCGGTACGGCGCCGCCGGACTGACGCCAGCGGAACGCGCCGCCTCGGCGAAGGTAAATCCCGCCGGGCCCTTTTCGGCGATCAACGCCAGCGCGGCCCGGACCAGCGCCTCGCGCAGGTTGCCGTGATGATAGCCGCGCGGACCTTTGCCGCCGTCTCGGGACCAGCTCATGTGAACGGCTCTTACATGAGTTGAACGGCAGCGTCGATCCGACGCATTCGGCGTTCGCCGATCAGGTCGGAGAACCGCCGCTGTCCGCCTGCATCGCGAGCCGCAGCGGCTTCGGGATCGGCCGGGCCCGGCCGCCCGACACGAACGCGACCTGCACCAGCGCGTCCATGAGCGTTTCCTCGCCGCGCCGGATGGTCTGCTTCAGCGTGATCGAGGCGCCTTTGACCTCGTCGGCCGACGTGATCACGTCCAGGATGTCGTCCATGCGGGCCGGTTTGCGGAAATCCAACGTCATCTTGCGCACCACGAAGGCAAAGCCCGGCGTTTCCTGCTCGGTCTGTTCGAACAGCGCGCGGTGGTCGGCGCCGAGCAGCCGCAGATGATTGGTCCGGCCGCGCTCCAGGAAGCGCAGATAGTTGGCGTGATAGACGATGCCGGTGAAATCGGTGTCCTCGTAATAGACCCGCACCTGCATGTGGTGCCGGCCGTCGCGGATCTGCCCGTCGAGATGAGAGTTCATGTCTGCCATAAGCATATGTCGTCGTAAGCCCCTTACGCTTCTCCTAACGTAACGACGACCACTTCCGGCGCGACGCCGATCCGAACCGGAAAGATGCTGCACCCGAGGCCGCCCGATACGACGAGATCGCACCGGTCTTTGATGTGACCATAGGCAAATCGATTGCCGTAGTGGGACGGCACCACCGGCGACCAACCGAACAGCCGCACCTGACCGCCATGGGTATGACCGCTCAAGGTCAGCGCCACGCGCGGCGGCACTTTCGCGACGATGTCGGGCTCATGGGCCAGCAGGATCACCGGGCCGTCGCCCGTGACCTTTGCCATCGTGGCCGTGAGGTCGTCAGCGCCCAGGCGGCGACCGGGGTATTTTCGGCGCGACGGCACGAACGCCAATTGATCGCCGAGGCCGGCAAGCCAGAAGGCGCGGCCGTCCTTGACGATCCGCACCGCGTCATTCTCGTAGACCGGGATCCCGACAGCCTCAAGGGAACGCCGCGCATCGGTCGGCCCGATTCCGCTGCGCTGAACCGTCCGGTCTTGCCACCAGTCGTGGTTTCCGAGGATCGCATGGACGCCCAGCGGCGCCTTGAGGCCGGACAGCGCCGCGGCCCATTCGGACGAGTCCACGTTCGACGTCACGTATCGATGGCCGGCCACATAATCACCGAGCAAAACAATCAGAGCGGCGTTGAGCGCGTTAGTGGTCTCGACCACGGACCGAATACGCTCAGGAGACATCCACGGCCGGCAGGCATGCAGGTCGGCGACAGCGGCGATCGTCAGCCGCAAATCCTTCGGCCAGTTTGCGGCCTGACATGATAGCGCGTGACTACGAGGCGCAGCCACGGCTCGACAAAGGTCGCATAAAGCGCGGCTGCGGCCGCGCTGGCGCCGATTCCGCCGAGCAATTGAACGAACTGTCGGCGTGAAATCATGGAGTGATGACATGGCCTGAGCGGACGCTCACGAGACCAACAGCAGATAAGATCAATGAAGCAGGATTGTGGTTAGGTCAGGCGTCCGCGGATCATTGGCGGGAGGGCTCAGCGCCCATGCTCCGTCGCCAGTGGCAAAACATGGTCACGCGTCAGCGGCGCGAAAGGCAGATCGGGCAAGGCGGCCGGGTCAACCCACACCATTTCGTCGATCTCGGCCTTCGGCGTCACGGCACCGATGATGTCAATCGCATAGACGGCCGCGCGCACTGAAAAGGCCGGTTCGTTCGCGGCCGGGCAATCGAATACGCCGAGCGCCTGCGCGCTATCCGCCAATGCCCGGCAGCCGAGTTCTTCGTCGATCTCGCGTACCAAGGCGGCGACATCGGTTTCTCCGACTTCGCGCTTGCCGCCCGGCTGCATGAAGGCGGCGGTGCCGCGCTTGCGCACCAGCAGCACGCGGCCGGCGTCGTCTCGAATGAGGGCTGCCACCACCGGAATGATGCGGTCCTTCATTCGTCGCTGCCGCCCTGCCCGAACAATCCGAACTGCGACGCATCGCGCGCCGGCTCGGCGAGGCCGAGGTGGCGGAACGCATGGCCGGTGAGCAACCGGCCGCGCGGCGTGCGCTGCAGGAATCCGCACTGGATCAGGAACGGCTCGATGATGTCCTCGATGGCGTCGCGCGGCTCCGACAGCGCCGCCGCCATGGTCTCGACGCCGACCGGGCCACCGCCATAGTTCATCGCAATCGTGGTGAGATAACGCCGGTCCATCGCGTCCAGCCCGGCATTGTCGACTTCCAGCGCGGCAAGCGCGGTGTCGGCCAGCTTGCGATCGATCTGACCGTCGGCAACGGAAGCAAAATCGCGCACCCGGCGCAGCAGCCGCCCGGCGATGCGCGGCGTGCCGCGCGCCCGGCGGGCGATCTCGTTGGTGCCGTCCGGCGTGATGCCGACATTGAGCACCCGCGCGCCGCGCGCGACGATCAGCTCCAACTCCGGCACGGTGTAGAAATTCAGCCGCACCGGAATGCCGAAGCGATCACGCAGCGGATTGGTCAAAAGGCCCGCACGGGTCGTCGCGCCGACCAGCGTGAACTTCGACAGGTCGATCTTCACCGAACGCGCCGCAGGTCCCTCGCCGATGATCAGGTCGAGCTGAAAATCCTCCATCGCCGGATAGAGAATTTCCTCGACGGCCGGCGACAGCCGGTGGATTTCATCGATGAACAGAACGTCGCGCTCTTCGAGATTGGTCAGCAGCGCCGCGAGGTCGCCCGCTTTGGCGATGACCGGCCCGGACGTCGCCCGGAAGCCGACGCCCATCTCGCGCGCCATGATCTGCGCCAGCGTGGTCTTGCCGAGGCCGGGCGGGCCGACGAACAGCACATGGTCGAGCGCTTCCTGGCGCGCGCGTGCGGCGCCGATGAACACCGATAGATTGGCGCGGGCCTGTTCCTGTCCGATGAACTCCGACAGCCGCTGCGGGCGCAGCGAGCTTTCGGCCACGTCTTCCTCGCGGCGTTCAGCAGTCACCAGTCGGCGCGGCGGGGTGCTCACCTAACTGCGCTCCCGGCTATATTTGTTCGGCAGCAAATCCGTGATCTGCACGACCTCCGGTCCGTTCGGACTGGGCACGATGACGCGAGCATTGCGGTCATAATCGTAAATCAATTCGCGGCAGGCACCGCACGGCGACACCACGCGCACTTCGCGGTCCGCCTCGTCGGGCTTCGGATGGCGCACCGCCACGATGGTGTCGATGCCGGCCTCGCCCAGTTCGGTGATGACCTGGCCGAGCGCGACGGCTTCGGCGCACACCGCCATGCGGCCGAGATACGCATCGAGATTGACGCCGACATAGCACTTGCCATTGCGGGTGCGCAGCGACGCGCCGACTTCTTGCCAGTCGTTGCGGTAGCGCCGCTTGATCGCTTCGGAGGCGGCAGCGATCAACTCTTGGTCCTTGTCGGTCAGTTTCGTCACTTCGCCAATACCCTCGCGACCGCATCAGATGGAATTCGATAATTCCGCATCGGCCACCAATAGAGCAGCACGACCAGCATCTCGAACCCCCACGCTTTTAGAAAACGTTCGACTGTCAGCCCGTGTTCGTAGGGCGGGCTGTCATCGGTGTACCAGCGAAAGTCGGGCAGCAGACGATCATAACCGAACCAGGTCATCAAACCGAGCAGCGGCGTGATACCGAGCAGCACCAGTAACGACGCACGGCCGGTATATCGGAACATGAACATCACACACAGGATGGCGGTTACATATGCGAAGACCTGTGCGATCGACGCCATGATGAAGCTGACAATTGAAACAAGTGGCACCATCACGGCAATTTCGTAAAATTGCCGCGTCGGCGTCTGGACGTAGTCCCCCGCCATCACCACGGAACAATAGACGGACACCACAACCAGCGTTGCGACCGGCATACCAAGGATCGACCAAATCGTCGCAAATACCCGTGTTGATCGCGGGCTCGCATGAAGATCGGTCGATGGCAGGGTCACTTGCTGAGTTCCCTCAAGCCCAACCGGATCAGCTTGGCGGTTTCGGCGTCGTCGCCGGCTTCCCGCGCCGCCGCCGCGATGGCGGCAGTGGCCTGCGGCTGACCATAGCCGAGATTGACCAGCGCCGAGACCGCATCCGCGACCGGCCGCGGCGCGCGCTTGCTGTCCAGCGTGCCGGAAAGGTGGACCGCCGCCGGATCGATATCCGCATAGGCCGGCGCCTTGTCTTTCAACTCGGTGACAATGCGCTCGGCGACTTTCGGGCCGACGCCCGGCGTGCGCGCCACCGTGGCCTTGTCGCGCAGCGCGATGGCGGACGCGAGTTCGGACGGCTTGAGGGTGCTCAGCACCGCCAGCGCCACTTTAGCCCCGACGCCCTGCACGCTCTGCAGCAGGCGGAACCATTCGCGCTCGAGTTCGCTCTCGAAGCCATAGAGCCGGATCAGATCCTCGCGCACATACGTGTCGATCGACAGCACGGCGGGTTCCCCGGGCGACGGCAGCGCCTGCAAGGTGCGCGACGAGCAATGCACCAGATAGCCGACGCCTTGCACGTCGAGGATGATATGGTCGTCGCCGTAGGAATCGACGATGCCTTTGAGCTTGCCGATCATCTGGCCGCCACCTTCAGTTCCAACCGGGCGCGCTGGCGATGATGCGCGTGGCAGATCGCGATGGCGAGCGCATCCGCGGCGTCGTGCGATTTCGGATCGGCCTTGGGCAGCAGCACCCCGATCATCATGCGGATCTGCGCCTTGTCGGCATGGCCGGCGCCGACGACGGTTTTCTTGATCAGGTTGGGGGCGTATTCGCCGACCGGCAGTCCGGCCAGCGCCGGCACCAGCATGGCGATGCCGCGCGCCTGTCCGAGCTTGAGCGTCGCATTGGCGTCCTTGTTGACGAAAGTCGCCTCGACGGCGGCCTCCTCGGGCGCATATTCGGCGATGATGCGCTGCAGGCCATTGTGAATCGTCACCAGCCGCGTCGCCAGATCGGCCTTGTCGTCGGTTTCCACCAAACCGCAGGCCACATAGCCGAGTTTGTTGCCGTCGATCACGATCAGGCCCCAGCCGGTGCGGCGGAGTCCAGGGTCGATGCCGAGAATGCGAATCGGGCGCTGCATGTCGTTCTGTTGATAGCCCCCCGCGATACGTCCGCCTAGGTGACGCAAAATGACGCTTTCGCGCGGACGATGTTCTGTGTATCGGTGCCGCAGACCGTTATTGTTCCAAGCTTAAAATAATTTGCTCAGGTAACCAGCCCCGTGACCGTTCCCGTCAAGCCGTTCCTCCACTACACCCAGGAAGAACTCGACCAAGCCTACGACCAGCGGTTCTGGGTGCCGAATGCCGCCGACATCCTCAAGCGCTACACGGCCAACAGCGCCGCGGTACGGCAGAAATACCCGCCTCGCACCGAACAATACGGCCCGACCGAGGACGAAACGCTGGACATCTTCGCGCCGGCCAGCGCCAGCGGCCTGCCGGTCGTCGCCTACATCCATGGCGGCTCCTGGCGCCTGCAGACCAAGGACGACGTTTCCGCCCCCGCCCCGACCTTCGTCGAGAACGGCGTGATTTACGTCGCGCTCAACTTCGCCTGCATTCCGAAGGTGCGGCTGCCCGACATGGCCGACCAATGCCGCCGGGCACTGGTCTGGCTGCACCAGAATGCCGCAAGCTTCGGCGGCGACCCGAACCGCATCGCGGTCTCAGGACATTCGTCCGGCGGGCATCTGTGCGGTGTGATGCTGACCACCGACTGGACCGCCTATGGGGCTCCGGCCAACCTGTTGAAGGCCGGCCTGTCGATGAGCGGCATGTACGAACTGCATCCGGTCATGCTGTCGGCGCGCAGCTCCTATGTGACGATCAGCCCCGAGGAACTTGGCGCGCTGAGCGCGATGCGGCATCTCAACCATATCGCCTGCCCGGTGATCGTCGCCTGGGGCGATCGGGAAAGCCCGGAATTCAAGCGCCAGTCCGGCGAATTCGCCACCGCGCTGGCCGGCATGGGCCGGTTGCAGGCCCGCTTCGAGTTGCCGCAAGCCAATCATTTCGAGGTGCCCGGAGTGCTGACCGACCCGAATAGCGACGTCAGCCGGGCGTTTCTGGCCATGCTCAAGGACTGATCACCGGATAGGCGCTGGCCCAGTCGACCTGCTACAGGAGACGTCCCGCCGCCTAGAGCGCGTCCAGCAAAAGTGGATACCGGTTTTGCGTCCGGACGCGCTCTAAATGTTTAAACAGACGCGTTTTCTTAACGTGAAGTGGTTTCACTTCACGCGAAAACGCTTTAGGCGAATCCCCCACCATGAACGCGTTCCCCGACGCCGCCACGTTCCAGGTAATCCTGGCCGATCCGCGCTTACCGGCGCCGGTCGCTATTGCGATTGTGGACGGCCTGGAGCGCGGCTTTTCCGGC
>JAQGJU010000104.1 GCA_028290465.1 Xanthobacteraceae bacterium
GGTGCGGCCGGAACATGGAAAGACTTGACCGGCAACGTGAACCTGCTTGCGGCCAACCTGACATCGCAAGTCCGCGCGATCGCCGAAGTCGCGACCGCCATCGCCGGCGGCGATTTGTCGCGCAAGATCACCGTGGACGTGCGCGGCGAGATCCTTCAGTTGAAGGAAACGCTGAACACCATGGTCGATCAGCTCAACGCGTTCGCGGGCGAAGTGACGCGCGTCGCGCGCGAAGTCGGCACCGAAGGCAAGCTCGGCGGCCAGGCCGTGGTGCCGGGCGTCGCCGGTACGTGGAAGGATTTGACCGATAGCGTGAACTCGATTGCCGGCAACCTGACGGCCCAGGTCCGCAATATCGCCGACGTCGCGACCGCCATCGCGGGCGGCGACTTGTCGCGCAAGATCACCGTGGACGTGCGCGGCGAGATCCTTCAGCTCAAGGAAACGCTGAATACCATGGTCGATCAGCTCAACCGGTTCGCCGGTGAGGTGACGCGCGTCGCGCGCGAGGTCGGAACCGAAGGCCGGCTTGGCGGGCAGGCCAACGTGCCGGGCGTCGCCGGCACCTGGAAGGATTTGACCGACTCGGTGAACTCGATGGCCGGCAACCTGACCGCCCAGGTCCGTAACATCGCCGAGGTGACCACCGCCGTCGCGCGCGGCGACTTGTCGCGCAAGATCACCGTGGACGTGAAGGGCGAAATTCTAGAGCTGAAGAACACCATCAACACGATGGTCGATCAGCTCAACGCCTTCGCGTCGGAAGTGACGCGCGTCGCGCGCGAGGTCGGTACCGAAGGCAAACTCGGCGGCCAGGCGCAGGTGCCGGAAGTCGCCGGCACCTGGAAGGACTTGACCGACAACGTCAACTTCATGGCATCCAATCTGACCGCGCAGGTGCGCAACATCGCCGAAGTCGCGACCGCGATCGCGGGCGGCGATCTGTCCAAGAAGATCACCGTGGACGTACGCGGCGAAATCCTGCTGTTGAAAGACACCCTGAACACCATGGTCGAGCAGTTGCGCTCGTTCGCGGCCGAAGTGACGCGCGTCGCGCGCGAAGTCGGCACCGACGGACGTCTCGGCGGACAGGCCGTGGTGCCGGGCGTCGGCGGCACCTGGAAGGACCTGACCGACAACGTCAACCTGCTGGCCGCCAACCTGACCACGCAGGTCCGCAACATCGCCGAAGTGACCACCGCCGTGGCGCGCGGCGACTTGTCGCGCAAGATCACCGTGGACGTGAAGGGCGAAATTCTGGAGCTGAAGAACACCATCAACACGATGGTCGATCAGCTGAATGCCTTCGCGTCCGAAGTGACGCGCGTCGCGCGCGAAGTCGGCACCGAAGGCAAGCTCGGCGGTCAAGCCCAGGTGCCGGGCGTCGCCGGTACGTGGAAGGATCTGACCGACACCGTCAACGTGATGGCCGCCAACCTGACCGAGCAGGTCCGCGGCATCGTGAAGGTCGTGACCGCGGTCGCCGACGGCGACCTCAAGCAGAATCTGACCGTGAAGTCGAAGGGCGAGGTCGCGGCGCTGGCCGAGACCATCAACAATATGACCGACACGCTGGCGATTTTCGCCGATCAGGTCACGTCCGTGGCGCGCGAGGTCGGCGTCGAAGGCCGGCTTGGCGGTCAGGCCAACGTGCCGGGCGCCGCCGGCACCTGGAAGGATTTGACCGGCAACGTGAACCTGCTGGCCGCGAACCTCACGACGCAGGTCCGCGCCATCGCCGAGGTGGCGACCGCCGTGACCAAGGGCGACTTGACGCGGTCCATTCAGGTCGAAGCGCGCGGCGAAGTGGCCGAGCTCAAAGACAACATCAATACGATGATCGACAATCTGCGGCTGACCACCGACCGCAACACCGAGCAGGACTGGCTCAAGACTAACCTCGCGAAGTTCACCAACATGCTGCAGGGCCAGCGCGACCTCACCGCGGTGGGTCGGCTGCTGCTGAGCGAATTGACGCCGCTGGTCAACGCCCAACAGGGCGTGATCTACCAGATGGAGGGCGACGAGGCCTCGCGGCTGACGCTGCTGTCGTCCTACGCCGACAGCGGGACCGACGGCCATCCGACGACCATCTCGCTCGGCGAGGGACTTGTCGGTCAATGCGCAGCGGACCGCCGCCGCCTGCTGATCACCGAAATGCCGGATGATGTCGTGCCGATCGGCTCGGCGCTGTTCAAGGCCTCGCCGCGCAATGTAGTGGTGCTGCCGGTGCTGTTCGAGAGCCAGGCGAAAGCCGTGATCGAACTTGCCTCGGTAACCACCTTCACGCCGCTGCAGATCGCGTTCCTCGAGCAGCTCACGGCCAGCATCGGCATCGTGCTGAACAGCATCGAGGCGACGATGCAGACCGAAGGTCTGCTGAAGCAGTCGCAGCAGCTTGCCGCCGAATTGCAGACCCAGCAGCGCGAATTGCAGCAGACCAACGAACAGTTGGAACAGAAAGCGCAGCAGCTCGCCGAACGGAACGTCGAAGTCGAACGTAAGAACCAGGAAATCGAGCAGGCGCGGCGCGCGGTGGAAGAAAAGGCCACCGAACTCGCGCTCACCTCGAAGTACAAGTCCGAATTCCTGGCCAATATGTCGCACGAGCTGCGCACGCCGCTGAACAGCATTCTCATTCTCGGCCAGCAGCTCGCCGAGAATCCGGATACCAATCTCAGCCCGAAGCAGGTCGAGTTCGCGCGTACCATTCACGGCGCCGGCACCGATCTTCTAAACCTGATCAGCGACATTCTCGATCTGTCCAAGATCGAGTCCGGCACGGTCACGGTGGATGCTGAGGAAATCTTCTTCGCTAATTTGGTCGAAGCCATCGCGCGGCCGTTCCGTCACGAGGCCGAAAACCGCCACCTCGATTTCAACGTCACGATCGATGCGGAGCTTGGCCGCAGCATCACGACGGACTCCAAGCGATTGCAACAGGTGCTCAAGAATTTGTTGTCAAATGCCTTCAAGTTCACCGAGACGGGCGCCGTCAATCTCAGGGTTATCTCGGTGGACAACGGCTTCGCGGCCGACCATCCGGTACTGAGCCGCGCGCCGTCGGTCGTCGCCTTCGAGGTCAGCGATACCGGCATCGGTATTCCGCCGGAAAAGCAGAAGATCATCTTCGAAGCGTTCCAGCAGGCCGACGCCGGCACCAGCCGCAAATATGGTGGCACGGGTCTGGGCCTCGCGATCAGTCGCGAGCTGTCCAGCCTGCTCGGCGGCGAAATCCAACTGCGCAGCACGCCCGGCGTCGGTAGCACCTTCGTGCTGTATCTGCCGCTGCGTTACGTTGGTTCATCCGCCGTCACCCGGCCGGCGCCGTCGCGGGCCGATGCGCTGACCAGTTCCATGTTGTCGGCGCCAAGCACCCCGATGGCCGTCGATCTGGTGCCGGATGACCGCCATGCCATTGAGCCCGGCGATTCGATCCTGCTGATCGTCGAGGACGATCCGCATTACGCCCGCATCCTGTATGACGCCGCGCGCGAGAAAGGCTTCAAGAGTCTGGTTGCGACGCGCGGCGCCGACGCCATTGAGCTTGCCAAGCAATATCAGCCGACGGCGGTCTCATTGGACGTATTCCTGCCCGACATGCTGGGCTGGAGCGTGCTCAGCCAGTTGAAACAGAACGCGCTGACCCGGCACATTCCGGTGCAGATCGTCACGCTGGACGAAGATCGCCAGCATGGCCTGGCCCGCGGTGCGTTCTCGTTCATCACCAAGCCGACCACGGCCGAGGGCGTCGAGGAGGCGCTGAGCCGCATCAAGGAATACGCCAAGCCGCGGCGCAAGCGTCTGCTGGTGGTGGAGGATAATCCCGCCGAGCAGATGAGCATCGCGGCGCTGCTGGCGCATGACGACATCGAGATTACGACGGCTGAAACCGGCCGCGCCGCGCTCTCCGCGTTGCGCAAGGACAGCGCCGACTGCGTGGTGCTGGATCTCCGGCTGCCCGACATGTCGGGCTTCGAGGTACTGGAGGCGTTGCGCGCCGACGCGGGTTTGGCCGATGTGCCGGTGATTGTGTTCACGGGCCGCGAGTTGACGCCAGAGGAGGACGCGCGACTGCACACAATGGCGCGCAGTATCGTGGTGAAGGGAGTGGAGTCGCCGGAACGGCTGTTCGACGAGACCGCGCTGTTCCTGCACCGTGTGGTCGCCGAACTACCGCCCGAAAAGCAGCGCATGCTGGAGCGGTTGACGATCTCCGACGAGGATCTGATCAACCGGACGGTGCTGCTGGTCGACGACGACGCCCGCAACATCTTCGCGCTGAGCAGCGTGCTTGAGCGGCGCGGCATGAAGGTGCTGACGGCCACGACCGGCCGCGAGGCGATCCAGATCATCGACTCGACGCCGGAACTGGCCATCGTGCTGATGGACATCATGATGCCGGAGATGGATGGCTATCAGACCATGGAGACGATCCGGGCCAATCCGGTGTTCGCCCGCCTGCCGATCATCGCGCTGACGGCCAAGGCCATGAAGGGCGACCGCGAAAAATGCCTGGAGGCCGGCGCTTCGGACTATCTTGCCAAGCCGGTGAATACGGAGCAGCTATTGTCGGCGCTTCGCATGTGGCTGCACCGGTAGGATCGCGGGATGGCCGAGCACGATAAAGTCAATATTCTCCTGGTCGACGATCAGCCGGCCAAGCTTTTGAGCTATCAGGTCATCCTGAAGGAGCTCGGCGAGAACCTGATTCAGGCGAATTCCGCCACAGAGGCGTTCCAGCATCTGTTGAAGACCGATGTGGCGCTCGTCCTGATGGACGTGTGCATGCCGGATCTCGACGGCTTCGAACTGGCCGCGATGATCCGCGGCCATCCCCGCTTTCAGAACACCGCGATTATCTTCATTTCGGCCATCCACCTGACCGAGACCGATCACCTGCGCGGCTATGAGATGGGCGCGGTGGATTATGTGCCGGTGCCCGTGGTGCCGGAGCTGCTGCGCGCCAAGGTGAAGGTGTTCGCCGAACTGTACCGTAAGGGCCGGGAGCTCGAACAGCTCAATCGCGAACTGGAGCAGCGCGTCGCCGCGCGCACCGCCGAACTTGAGGCGTCTACCGCGCGTCTGACCGAGAGCGAGCGCCGGCGTAGTCTGGCACTCGCGGCCGGTCGCATGGGCTCGTGGGAATGGGATGTGGCTTCCGCCAGTTTTCACTGGGACGAGGGCCAGCATGGGATCTTCGGCGTTGATCCGGCCACGTTCGTGCCGACACCGGCCAGTCTGCGCGCGTTGATCCACCCGGGTGATTTGCCGGCGCTGGAAGACGCCTATGGTCGTGCGTCGTCAATGGAGTCGACGTTCCAGACCGAGTTCCGCGTGCAGCGGCCGGATGGCTCGACCCGCTTCTGTTTCGGCGCTGGCGCTTGCACATTCGACGCCAGCGGCGTCATCGCACGGATCAGCGGCGTGACGGTCGATATTTCCGAGCGTAAGCAGGCCGAGGAGCATCAGATGCTGCTGGCCCGCGAGGTCGATCATCGCGCCCGCAACGCGCTGGCGTTGGTGCAGGCTATCGTGCGCCTGACCAAGGCGAGCAGCATCGAGACTTATGTCGGCGCCGTCGAGGGCCGGATCAAGGCACTATCGCAGGTCCATACCCTGCTGTCGGAATCGCGCTGGCAGGGCGCCGACGTGGAGCGGTTGGTCGCCGAAGAACTGGCGCCGTATCGGGTTGGCGATTCCCGCAAGGTAAAAATGTCCGGGCCGCGCGCGCTGTTGGCGCCCGAAAAGGCGCAGACATTGGCGCTGGTGCTGCATGAACTTGCGACCAATGCCGCCAAATACGGTGCGCTCTCAACATTGGCCGGCGAGGTGCATGTCGATTGGGAAGTGCAGCAGGGCAGCCTGACTTTGCAATGGACCGAGAGCGGCGGGCCGCCCGTCGCGATGCCGACTTCCAAAGGGTTCGGTACGCGCATCGTCAATTCCAGCATCCAGCATCAGGCCGGCGGTACAGTATCGCTGGATTGGAATCCGCTGGGCCTGCGCTGCAGGCTGACGTTTCCGGCCGGCATGCGGGAGGCGGCTTCTTCCCAAGCCTTGCCCGCCGAGGCAAAGTCAAACCAAGCGACTGCAAAGGAAGAAACGCCCGGTCAGGTATCAGGCCAGAATGGCCGACAAGGAGCATCGCCCGGTCAAACGTCCTCCGACAAGCACCATGCCGGCACCAATGGCGTTGCGTCGGTACGCCGCCTGCTGCTGGTTGAAGACGAAGCGCTGGTCGGCATGATGATGCGCGACGCGCTGGACGATATCGGCTTCGATGTCACCGGGCCGGTCGGCTCGCTCGCCGATGCGCGGATCGCGGCGGTCGCGGACGGGATCGACGGCGCGGTACTCGACATCAATCTGGCCGGCGAAATGGTGTTTCCGGTCGCCGATCTGTTGCGCGACCGCGGCGTGCCGTTCATTTTCGTGACCGGTTACGATCCGGAATCGATCGATCCGAAATTCGCCGGCATTCCGGTTTTGCAGAAGCCGGTCAGTCGCGACGCGCTGGAGCGGGTGCTCCACGACAATGTCGGGCCGGCCGTCCGGGCCGAAGCGAACCAGCCGCCGATCGAAGCGGCGTAATTGGATTTCGCCGTGATCCGCGGCGCCTGATCGAAAGCGGCGACAGGCGGTCGCCTTGCAGACCTATCTGCTGTCACAGATAAACGAGAATGATCTTGCCCTCCCGCCGTGCGAATTGCGCACGGCGGGAGGGGAGCCACGCCACGATGACGGCAGGGGAGGCGTCTCGCAGCGGGCTCTAACTTAAGGACTCGTGGGCGACACCACGCTTTCGACCGCCGCCGCGATGGCCAGCAGCCAGCGGTCCGTTCCGTGTTCGCCCATCAGGCCGAGACCGACCGGCGCATCGCCGGCGCGGTGGCACGGCACCGACACCGCGCAGCGATCGAGGAAGTTCGCCACCGTCGGATTGCGCAGCATCAGCAGGTTGAACCGGCCATAGGCCTCGTCGGATTCCACTTCCGATAACAGCGGCGCGACGACCGGCACTGTCGGCATCAGGACCGCGTCGTATTCGGCCGTGAGCTTGCGCGCACGTTCGATCAGGTCGGCGCGGGCGGCCCGGAGCGCGCGATAGTCGGCCTCATTCTGCTCAATGCCGCGCATGATGCGGACCAGCACGCGCGGATCGTAGCCGCCGCCCTTCTGTGCCATCAGGTCCTTATGAAGCGCATAGGCCTCGGCGGCCGGGAAACCGCCCTTGGCATTGATGCCGGGCAGTTCGCCGAGTTCGCGCAGCGGAATATCGATAAGGGTTGCACCGGCCGCGCGGAGCTTTGACAACGCGGCCTCGAAGGTGCGGGCCACGATGTCGTCCATGCCGTCGAGCACATAGGTCTGCGGCACCGCGAACCGCAGACTGTTCACGGCCAGGGCAGGCAGCGGCGTGACGGCTTCGCCGGTCAGCACCGCGTCGATCGCAGCGACGCACGACACGGACGCCGCCAATGAGCCGATCGAGTCGAGGGAATGCGACAGCGGGAAGACGCCTTCGAGCGGCACGCGCCGCGCCGTAGGCTTGAAGCCGACTGTGCCGCACAGCGCCGCCGGAATGCGGCACGAGCCGCCGGTGTCGGTGCCGAGCGCCGCATAGGCCATCCCGTCGGTGATCGATACCGCGGCGCCGGACGACGAGCCGCCCGGAATGCGGCCATTCTCGCGGTCATAGATATTGCGCGGCGTGCCGTAATGCGGATTCACGCCGAGGCCCGAATAGGCGAACTCGGTCATGTTGGTGCGCCCGACCGGAACGAAGCCGGCGGCCCGCATCCGTGCGACGCTCGGCGCATCGGCAGTGGCGGGCGGAGCGTCGCGCAGCACGATGGAGCCGGCTGTGGTGACTTCGCCGGCGACGTCGAACAGGTCCTTGATGCTGAGCGGAATGCCGGCGAACGGTGCCGACGGCGCGCGCGCGCGGCGCTGCGCGTCATGCCGGTCGGCGGCCGCAAGCGCCGCCTCGGTCGAGACGTTTATGAAGGCGCGGCTGCCTTCGCCGGCCGGATCGGCAATGCGTGCAAGGCATCCCTCGACAAGGCTGCGGCTGGATTCGCCAATGTTTAAACGTTTCAGGACTTGAGCAAGGGTCTGCATACGCTATCCGATTGATTACGAGGCCGCACAGTATCAGCGTACAGAAATTTCACAAGTAGACCACAAAAGTAGCAGTTGAAACTATTGACAGGTGAGGCACATCAGTGAAATATCACAGTCATCATACGCTGAGGCAAGGTTAGCCTTCGCTTTTCTTAGTCTGCTTGCCGCCAAGGAGTCGACGTGAACCGTACTTTCGCCTTCCGCTTTCAGAATGGCTCGACCGAGATCCGGTGCGATGTGACGATTGAGCGGACCATTGTGGCGGGTTGGACCGGCCGCGATCCGGTGGCGGTCGAAAAGCATATCAAGGAGTTGGAGCTGCTCGGCGTGAAGCGCCCGGCCACGACGCCGATTTTCTACCGGGTGTCGAATGCGCGGTTGACCACGGACCCGACCATCGAGGCGATCGGCGACACGTCCGGCGGCGAAGTCGAATTCCTGATGCTGCGCCACGGCGGTAAATGGTGGGTCGGCGCCGGTTCGGACCACACCGACCGTGAGGTCGAAGCCTATGGGGTGACGGTTTCCAAGCAGCTCTGCGAAAAGCCGATCTCGCCGCTGTTCTGGGCCTATGACGATGTCTCGCCGCACTGGGACAAGCTGCTGCTGCGCTCTTACGTCGGCATAGGCGCGGATCGTGCGCTGTATCAGGAAGGTCCGATCACCAAGATGATGGACCCGATGGCGCTGATCGCGCGCTATGTCGAAGGCGGCAAGCTTCCGGACAATTCGCTGATGTTCTGCGGCACGCTGGCGGCAATCGGCGGTATTCGGGCGACGGACGAGTTCGAATTCGAGATCGAAGATCCGGTGCTGTCGCGCAAGATCACGCATAGCTATCGGGTCGAGAAGCTTCCCATTCTGGGCTGAGCAACGGGTGAGCGAATTGCGCGTCAAGAGCACTCCGCGGACCAAGGCCAAGGCAAGCGCCAGGCCGGGCATCAAGATCAGCGCCAAGCCGGGTGCGAAGCCGGCCGCTAAATCCGGCACGCGCGCTGCCCCGGCGCGGCGGACCAAAGCGCCGGCCCAGTCATCGGTCGGCGCGGGCGAGCAGGGCGGCACGTCGCTGCGCGACGTGGCATATGACGCGATCAAGCATCAAATTATCACCTGCGCGTTCAAGCCGGGTGAATATCTGAACGAAGCCTATGTCTCAGCTAAACTCGGCATCGGTCGCACGCCGGTCCATCAGGCGCTCGACCGTCTGATGCTGGAAGATATGGTCGAGGTCATTCCACGCAAGGGCGTGATCGTCAAGCCGGTCAGCCTCGAAGAGGTCATGCAGATCATCGAGGTGAGGCTGATCAACGAGCCGTATGGCGTGCGCCTGACGGCCGAGCGCGCCGACGATACCGACATCGCGATGCTGTCCGACATTCTCGGCCGGGCCCGCGAATGGACGGCGGTGCGCAACGTCAAGGAAATGATGCTGCTCGACCGCGAGTTTCATTCGGTGATGGCGCGCGCCACCCGCAACACGGTGCTGGCCGAAATCCTGCGGCGGTTGCAGGAGCGCTCCCTGCGCTTCTGGTTCATCTCGCTGACCGCGCCCGATCACCATCAAGAGGTGTTGGCGGAACACGACGCCATTCTCAATGCTATTCGGCGGCGCGACGCCGACATGGCGGAAGCGGCGATACGCGATCATATCGAATCGTTTCGGCGCAACGTTGCGCGCTATCTCTGACCGATAACGGGAGAACTTTCTCATGCCGATGAACAAGCCGCATATCGAGTTCCTGCGGGTCGATATGAACGAAGGCTGGGCGTCCCCGCCCGGCTATCCGCCCGGCATCCAGCAGAAGATTCTGGCCAGCGATCTCGACGAAGTGCGCAAGATGGGCGGCCGTACCCGCCTGCTGCGCTTCGCGCCGGGCGCCTACACGACGCAGCCTTTCGTCCACGACCATTGGGAAGAGGTTTACCTGATGTCGGGCGACCTAATCGTCGGTAATGACGCGCAGGGCAATGGCGGCGAAAAGTTCATGGCGCCGACCTATGCCTGCCGGCCGCCGGGCGCCTATCACGGACCGTTCAAGTCCGACACCGGCTGCATGCTGTACGAAATCCATACCTACGATGAGACCAAACCCTTCGACGGAAAATAAGACTTCGGCCCGCCAGGGCCGAAGCCGCGCCGTAGTAACAGGAGTAATGTCATGTCGACCCGCCGAAACTTCATCACCTCGACGGCCGTGCTCGCGGCCGGCTTCGTCACTCTGATCGCGCCGCACTTTTCGCCGGCCTTTGCGCAGAGCTGGCCGCAAAAGCCGGTGACCATTGTCGTGCCGTTCGCGCCGGGCGGCAACACCGACGGCATCGCGCGGCTCGCCGCACAACGGCTGACCGATACGTTCGGCAAGCAGTTCATCGTCGAAAATCGCGGCGGCGCTTCGGGCGCCATCGCGGCGGAACAGATTCTGCGCGCCGACGCCGACGGCTACACGCTGTTCGTCGCGGCCTTGCCCGTGATGGCGATCGTGCCGGCGATGAACAAAGTGAAATACGATCCGATCAAGGATTTCGCGCCGATCAGCAACATTGCCACCAACCCGTTCGTGCTGGTCGTGAATGAGGCGTTCCCGGCCAAGACGCTGGCGGAATTCATCGCGCACGTCAAAAGCCAGAACGGCAAGCTGTCCTATGCGTCGGCCGGCACCGGCTCGCTGACGCATCTGTCGATGGCGCTGTTCCTGAAGCAGGCCGACATCGAGATGATCCATGTCGGCTATCGGGGCAATGCGCCGGCGCTGGCCGACGTGATTGCCGGCCATGTGCCGGCGATGTTCTCCAATCTCGCGGACGTGCTGCCGCAGATGAGCACCGGCAAGCTGCGGTTGCTCGCGGTGTCGAGCGAGAAACGGGTGTCGCAGGCGCCGGACGTGCCGACCGTCGCGGAGTCCGGCTATCCGAAGTTCAAGACCCAGACCTGGAACGGCCTGCTGGCCCGCAAGGGCACGCCGCAGGACGTGATCGACAAGGTCGCGCAGGAAATGGCCAAGGCAGCGAAAGACCCGAAGTTCATCGAGCGGCTGGCGGGCTTTGGTGCTGATGCGCAGGGCAACACGCCGCAGGAGTTCGCCAAGATGATCGCGGACGACGTTGTGCTGTGGGCCGAGGCAGTCGAAGTCGCCGGCGTGAAGCAGCAGTAAGGACCGGAGCAGATGACGTTGAAGCATCCGATCCTGATTGCCGGCGGCGGACCCGTTGGCGTCATCACGGCGCTGGCGTTGGCCCGGCAGGGCCTGGAAGTTCGCGTATACGAGGCGATGGACGCGGTGAACGAATCGCCGCGCGCTTCGACCACGCATCCGGCAACGCTCGAAATGCTGGCCGGTCTCGATCTGCTGGACGAAGTGGTGAAGCGCGGGCTTGTGGCTCGTACCTTTCAGTTTTGGGATCGGCCGACCGGCCGCATGGTGGCCGAGTTCGATCACGAGATCCTGAAGGACGACACGCCGTATCCGTTCGTCGTGCAATGCGAACAGCACAAGATCGCTAAAATGGCCATCGCGCGGCTGAGCGCGATGCCGAACGCGCAGGTGACGTTTTCGGCCAAGGCCGAAGACGTCAAGCAGTTCGATGACCGCGTGGAACTGACCCTGGAGACCCCGCAGGGCCGCCAGACCGTGACCGGCAGTTATCTGGTCGGCGCCGACGGCGGCCGTTCCACGGTGCGCAAGGCGCTCGGCATCGATTTCGAGGGCTACACGTTTCCGGAACGCTTTCTGGTGCTGACCACGCCGGTCGATTTCAATTCCGAATTCGGCGCCGGCTTCCGCAGCTATTTCTCCGATCCGGACGAATGGGCAAACCTGTTCAAGGTGGCGGGCGAGGACGGCAGTGGGCTGTGGCGCTCGGTATTCCCGGCGGTGCCGGGCGATACCGACGAGCAGGTGCTCAGCGATGAAGCCGTGCAGCGCCGGCTGAACAAGTTCTTCCCTAAGGCGGATCCGTACACCGTCACGCATCGCAACATCTACAATGTGCACCAGCGCGTGGCGGCCAAGTTCCGCGAAGGCCGGGTGTTCCTCGCCGGCGACTCGGCGCATGTGAACAATCCGATTGGCGGCCTCGGCCTGAACTGCGGCATTCATGACGCGGTCGAACTTGCGGCGCTGCTCGGTGCTGTCGCCAAGGGCGACCTGCCTGAGACAACGCTCGCGCGCTACGACGAACGTCGCCGGCCGATTAACATCGAATATGTCCAGCAGCAGACCATCGCCAACAAAAAGCGTCTCGAAGAGAAAGATAACGCCGCGCGCGAGGCGAATTTCGACTTCTTGCGCAAGACGGCGGCGGACCCGAAGGCGCATCGTGCCTTCCTGATGCGCACCTCGCTGCTCGAAAGCGTCCGCAAGCAGGCGCCGATCACGGCAAAAGTTTAAGACCCTACGATGCCCGACCTTGTGTCGGGCATCGCCATTTTGGACTGACCAGCACAGGTAAGCGACGCACATGACAACATCTTCGCAGGATCTGACACCGGCCCCGTTTCTCGAAGCGTCGAAGCAGTTTGCCAGCGGCAAGGATACGCCGTCCGCTTTTCTGGAGCGTTGCCTGGTGACGTTCGCGAAGTACGAGAAGAATGTCGGCGCCTTCGTGCATTACGACCTGGATGGCGCCCGCGCGTCGGCCAAGCTTTCCGATGCGCGTTGGAAAGCCGGCAAGCCGCTGTCGCCGATCGACGGCATGCCGGTCGGCATCAAGGACATCATCGAGACGCAGGACATGCCGACCGAACAGGGCTCGCCGCTGTTCGTCGGCTATCGAACGGCGCGCGATGCGGCCTCGGTTTCGGCGCTGCGCGAAGCCGGCGCGGTGCTGGTCGGCAAGACCGTGACCACGGAATTCGCTGCCAGCGAGCCGCGCGGCACCAAGAATCCGTGGGACATCACGCGCACGCCGGGCGGCTCCAGCAGCGGTTCGGCCGCGGCGGTCGGCTCCGGCATGCTGAGTGCCGGATTGGGCACGCAGGTGATCGGGTCCATCTTGCGGCCGGCGAGCTTCTGCGGTTGCGTCGGCTTCAAGCCGAGTGTCGGCGCGATCAATCGCGGCGGCAGCTATGACGGTTTCAGCCAAAGCTGCACCGGTGTGCTCGGCGCCAGCGTGTCCGACACCTGGCAGGTGGCGTATGAGATCGCCTTGCGGGTCGGTGGCGATCCGGGCTTTTCACCGCTGATCGGCCCGGCCCAGCCGCCGGCCGCCAAGCAGCCGCGCCGGTTGGCCCTGCTGGAAACCGCCGGTTGGAGCGTCGCCTCGCAAGCCGCGAAGGATGCGCTGCTGGACGTGCGCGTGCGCTTGCAGAAGGCCGGTGTCGAGATCCTCGACCGTCGCGAGAGCGCGGACATCCAAGCCCTCGAGGATGCGATCGTCAGCGCGCGTCAACTGTCGATGGATATCAATGCGTTCGAAGGGCGCTGGCCGCTGAACACCTATCGCGACCGCGATGCCAGCAAGCTCAGCCAGTCGGCGCTGGGCCGTTTGGCTCAAGCCGAGAAGATGACGGCGGCCGAATATCGCGTGCTGCTGGCCGAGCGCATGCGGGTGCGCGGCATCTATGCGGAGCTGTCCGCGCAGTTCGACGGCTGCATCGTGCTGGCGGCGCCCGGAGCGGCACCGGTCGGTCTCGGCTCGACCGGCGATCCGTCCTTCGTGGTGCCGTTCTCGCTGCTTGGCGTGCCGGCGCTGTCGCTGCCGCTGCTGCGCGAACAGAATCTGCCGCTCGGCCTGCAGGTCACGGGATTTGAAGGTCGTGATGCCGACCTCTTCGCGTTGGCCGCGTGGCTGATACAGAAACTGGACAAGTAATATGGCCGAACCGAAGGACATGTCGGCCGCGCTGGCGCGCTTCAAGGACGGCGCGCCCGCCAATCCGCGCAACTACCCGGACCTGCACGAGCACGTGCTGGCGCTGGCGCGTGAGAATCTACTGGTTGTCGTCGACGAACCGATCAACAAAGACACCGAGATGCACCCGCTGGTGCGCTGGCAGTATCGCGGCGGCATCCCCGAGCCGGAACGCAAGGCGTTTCTGTTCACCCAGCCGACCGATTCCAAGGGGCGCAAGTTCGACATCAGCGTGCTGGTGGCCGGGCTGGCGGCCAACCGCGCGGTCTATCAGACCGGCTTCGGCAAGCCGCTGGAAGACATCGGCCGCATCTGGGTCGAAGCCATCGCCAAGCCGATCACGCCGACGCTGGTCGAAAATGCGCCGTGCCATGACGTGGTAATCGTCGGCGACGAACTCGACCAGGACGGCAATTCGCTGGACGGATTGCCAGTGCCGATCTCGACGCCGGGCTGGGACAACGGACCGTATCTATCGGCCGGCCACTACATCACCAAAGATCCGGACACCGGCGTGCAGAACGTCGGCAATTATCGCGGCCAGCTGAAAGCACCGCGCCGGCTCGGCATGAATCCGTCGGTCGAGTTGCGTGCTGGCATCTATGCGCATTGGCTCAAATACAAGGCGCTCGGCAGACCGATGCCGTGCGCCGTCGTGATTGGCTGTCCGCCGGCAGTGTCTTACGCCGCCGTGCAAAAGATGCCGGAACATCTCGACGAAGTCGCGGTTGCGGGTGCGCTGGCCGGCGGCCCGATCAACGTGGTGCGCTGCAAGACCGTCGATCTGGTGGTGCCGGCGGAGTCCGAAATCGTCATCGAGGGTTTCATCAACACCGAGACACTGGAGCCGGAAGCGCCGTTCGGCGAGTCGCACGGCTATGTGAACCTGCAGGAATATAACGCGTTCATGGACGTGACGGCGATCACCCGCCGCAAGCATCCGATCCTGACCTCGTTCATCAGCCAGGTGACGCCGAGCGAGTCGAGCGTGATCCGCAAGGTCGCGATGGAGCCGGTGTTCTTTAACCATCTGCGCAACGCGCTCGGCATCAAGGGCGTCAAGCGCGTGTCGATGCACGAACCGCTGACCAGCCTCTATGCGGTGATCGCCATTCAGGTCGAGCGCGGCATGATCGAGACCGAGATCTGGCGCGCGCTGTATGGCGCCTCGAGCCTGCATCGCTTCGCCGGTAAATGGATCATCGCGATCGACGAAGACATCGACCCGGAAAACGCCGATGCGTTATTTTGGGCCATGTCTTATCGTTGCCAACCGCAGTACGACATGAAGGTACTGGATCACAAGGATCCGGGCCACGGTCCGCGCGGGCCGCGAGATAACGGCGAAAGCGCGGCGGTGCTCATCAACGCGACCCTGAAGGGCACTTTCGCGCCAGTGGCTTTGCCGAAGCGGGAATTCATGGAGAACGCGAAAGCGATCTGGGAACGTCTCGGACTGCCGGCGCTGAAGCCTGAATCGCCGTGGCACGGTTACGATCTTGGTTACTGGCCACCGCATCTGGAGAAACAAGCCAAGATGGCGACCGATGGCGATTACTTCATGATCGGCACGGAGATTGCAGGTCAGCGGCGGGCCGATGTCGAGATGAATCAGCCGCTTGAGCGTGAAGGCGGTTAGCGACATCCAGATAGTTGAACATGCGGCAGTGCGACACCGTCGCACGCCACCAGTGCAGGAGAGAGTCATGACGGTAACGATGAACGCGCGGCTTCGCCGCTCTGGTATTCGGGTCGCGATGTTGCTGGCCGCCGTCGCGGTGGTGGCGATGAACTCGGCGAACGCGCAGGAACTCAAGCCGTGGCGCCACGGCGTCGTCGAGGCCAAGAGCGATGCCGGATTCGTCTTCATGGCGGCTAAGGGCGGGTTCGCCGAAAAGCAGGGCCTGAAGATCGAGATGATGCAGTTCAAGGGCGACGCGCTGGCGTTGCGCGCGCTGCTGGCCGGCGAGCTCGATAGCTACGAAGGCAGCCCTGGCGGCCCGCTGCTGGCCGGTACACGCGGCGGCGACATCAAGATCACCGGCTGCTACTGGCCGGGCCTGACCTACGGCATCTATTCCAAGCTCGACATAAAGAGCGCGGCGGACCTCAGGGGCAAGTCGCTGGCGATTTCGTCGCCCGGCGCGTTGCCGGATCTGCTCGCCCGCGCCGTGCTGGAAAAATACAATATCCCGGCGTCCGAGGTGAAGTTCAGCGCCATGGGCAGCGACAGCGACCGCTTCAAGGCAGTGACGGCCGGCATCGTCGATGCGGCCGGCGCCTCGACCGAATTCGTGCCCGTCGCCGAGAAAATGGGCGTCAAGCTGCTGGCGCACGCGCATGATGTTGTGCCGAACTATCTGCGCTTCTGCACCATGACCAGCGCCAAGACCATCGCGACGCGCGGCGACGATCTTGCCAAGTTCCTGGCCGCCGAGATGACCGCGTGGCGCTACGCGCTGGAAAACCGCGACAAGGTAGTCGCGCTGACCAACGAGATTACCGGCAGCAAGCCGGACGACGTGCGGCCAGGCTACATCTTCGACGAAGTGAAGAAGTATTCGGCGATCGATCCGACGATGCCGATCCCGATGGAAAAGCTGGCCTGGATGCAGGAACTGCTGATCAAGACCGGCAATCTGCCGAAGGCCGTCGATCTGAAGTCGCTGGTAGACGAAGGCCCGCGCGCCAAGGCGCTGGCCATTGTCGGAAAGTAACTTCGGCGGGAAGTAAACTGCGTATCTAATGTAAACTGCTTATCTAATAGGGCGTCCGCGTCATCGCGGACGCCGAGGAGTTAAACGATGGGTGATGTCAGCCTGGTCGATGTATCGAAGCAGTTCACGCTGCGGATCGATACCGGCCTGCACACCGTGCACGCGCTTCGCAATGTCAATTTCACCATCCGCGATGGCGAGATCGCGGTACTGATCGGGCCGAGCGGCTGTGGCAAGACCACTGCACTACGCGTCGCGATGGGACTGGAGACTGCGTCGCGCGGCCAAGTGCGGGTCGACGGCCGCCAGGTGCATGGCTGCGGCCATGACCGCGGCATGGTGTTCCAGCACGCCGAATTGCTGCCCTGGCTCAGTGCGCTGCAGAACGTGATGTTCGGGCTGGAAATGAAGGGCATGCGCGGCAGCGCGTTGCGCGACACTGCGATGCGCTATCTCGACCTTGTCGGGCTGAAGGACTCGGCGAACCGCCGTCCGCATCAATTGTCCGGCGGCATGAAACAGCGCGTCGGCATCGCCCGCGCGCTGGCCATCGATCCCGAAGTGCTGCTGATGGATGAGCCGTTCGGTGCGCTCGATGCGCAGACCCGTGAATCGCTGCAGGCCGAACTGCTCGACATCCATACGACGACCGGCAAGACCATCGTGTTCGTGACCCACGATCTTGATGAGGCGGTGCTGTTGGCCGATCGCGTCATCGTCATGCGGGACGGCGCGGTGCAGGAAATCATCGACGTGCCGCTGCCGCGTCCGCGCGGCGATCTCGGGGTCGTGCGTGGCATGGCCGAGTTCGCGGAGACCCGTTACCGCATCTGGCAGGCCCTGCATCAGGCCCCCGGCGCGGTCCACTAACGCAGCACTGGCGAGTACATCATGGTCGAGTTGGTGAGGCAGGATATGTCGATGAACGATGGCAATATGGCAGGAGCGGCATCGGAGCGGGCGCCGCGCGCTCCGATGCCGTCATGGCTCATCACCGTGGGAACGGTCGTGTTCTTTATTGGGCTGTGGGAATTCTTCGGCCGCGACGTCAATCCGATATTTGGGTCGTATCCGAGCGCCATCGCGGTCGCCGGCTGGGAACTGGCGCTCAGCGGTCAGCTCGGCTCCGCGATGCTGGAGAGCCTTCGGCCGTTCGTGGTTGGGTATCTGATCTCCATTCTGGTCGGCGTGCCGCTCGGGCTGGTGCTCGGCCGGTTCCGGGTGATGGAGGCCGCATTGGGTATCTTCATTACCGGTGGTTACGCAATGCCGCTGGTCGCGCTGGTGCCGCTGCTGGTGCTGTGGCTCGGTCTCGGCTTCTGGGTCAAGGTCGCGGTGATCTTCCTGATGTGCGTGTTCCCGATCGCGATCAACACCTGGCTCGGCGTCAAGGTGGTGCCGAAGACGCTGATCGAGGTCGGCCGCGCTTTCGTGGCGCCGGACCACGTTATTCTGCGCCGCATCGTGCTGCCGGCGACGTTGCCGTACATCATGGCGGGCCTGCGGCTGGCGGTCGGTCGCGGCGTCGTGGCGATGGTCATTGCCGAGTTCTTCACGGCAATCTCCGGTCTCGGCGGTATCATCATCAACGCGGCGAATAATTTCGACACCGCGCGCATGTTCGTGCCCATCGTGGTGCTGATGGTGCTGGCCACCTTGCTCAATTCGCTGGTCGGCGTGATCGAGCGCAAGGTCGCGCCGTGGCAGGTCGAGATTGCGTCGCGGGATTGAGTTTCGACAGACGAGAGTTTGACCCGTCATCCTGAGGTGCCCGGCGAAGCCGGGCCTCGAAGGATGAACGGTCCGGTGCTGTAACGTCCAGGCCGTCGCCCTTCGAGGCTCACTTCGTTCGCACCTCAGGGTGACGGGTATGGCGAGTCATTGGTCGATGCGTCTATTGGCTGAATATGGAGTTAGAGAATGAAGCTCGCCGTGCCGGACATGATCTCGAATTCATACTTTCCCGCCATCGCGGCCATCGAACTCGGCTTCTTCAAACAGGAAGGCCTCGATGTCGAACTGGAAATGATCTTTCCGGTCGATAAGGCCTACGCCGCGATGCGCGACGGCGCGGTGGATTTCGTCGGCGGTTCGGCGCATTCGGCGCTCGCGGCGTTTCCGGAATGGCAGGGCGCCAAGCTGATCTGCGCGCAGGGGCAGGGCATGTACTGGTTCCTGGTGATGCGCAAGGATCTCAACATCGCGCGTGGCGACCTCAGCGCGCTCAAGGGCAAGCGCATCGGCGCAGCGCCGTGGGTCGAGATGGGCCTGCGGCAATTGCTGATCGATGCCGGCTTCGATCTGGCGCGCGACGACATCAAGATCGCGCCGGTGCCGGGCGCGCTCGGCGCCGGCGTCAATTTCGGCGTCACGGCCGCGCAGGCGCTGGCGGACGGCAAGATCGACGGTTTCTGGGCCAACGGCATGGGCACCGAGGTGGCGGTGCGCAACGGCGTCGGCACCGTGGTGCTGGACATCCGACGCGGCGACGGGCCGAAGGGCTGCTTCAATTATACCATGGCGTCGATCGCGACGACCGAAGCGCTGATCGAGAAGTCGCCCGAGACCGCGGCGGCGGCGGTGCGGGCCATCGTGGCGACGCATACCGCGCTGAAGAGGGACCCGTCGCTGGCCACCAAGGCGGCCGCGAAGCTGTTCCCGGCCAGCGAGACCGCGCTGATCGCGACCCTGATCGAGCGCGACCTGCCGTATTACGACGCGTCGATCTCGCCGGACTTCGTCGCCGGCATGAACCGCTTCTCGCGCGACATCGGGATCCTGAAGGGGGACGTGCCGTACGAGCGCGTCGTCGCGACGCAGTTTCGGGATTTGTGGAAGTAGGCTCTTTCTTTCCTTCCCCCTTGCGGGGAGGGTCGACGGCCGTCGCGAAGCGACGGACGGCGGGGTGGGGTGAATAGTCGGCATGATGCGATAGATACCCCCCACCCGGCGCGCTACGCGCGCCACCCTCCCCGCGAGGGGGAGGGTTAAGAGCGCTCGCCTTTTCGGCTTCAGAACTATTGAGAGGCTGAGCCTACTTTCGCTCCAGCGCCCAGCGCGGCAACATCGCGTGGATGCCCTTCTGGCCGTTCACCAACTGCGTGACGTGCAGATCTGCCGCGACGCTGCACAGCGAATAGGCGTCTTCGTCGCTGAGCTTCGTGACCGCTACGATATGCCGGATCATTGCGCGCAGCGCCTTCTTGGCGGCGTCGTCCAGATCCTCGTCGAAGCCCATGGTGATGATATGGGTCGGCGTCTCAGCCCACGGGCCCAATAGTTTGGTCTGCTTCTCCAGCGTGATCCGAAAGGTGCCGCGCAGCGAGGTCTCGATCGCCGTCAGGCAGACTTCGCCATGGCCCTGCGCGGCGTGGCCGTCGCCGACCGAAAAAAGCCCGCCCGGACACCATACCGGCAGATGCAGAGTTGCGCCGGCCACCAGATCCTTGCAGTCGATATTGCCGCCGAAGGCGCGCGGCATCACGGAGGTCTGCCGGCCCCAGGCGGCGGGCGGTGCGGTGCCCATGCAGCCGAAGAACGGCGCGGCCGGTACGTCCAATCCCCAGGGCATGTGGACGACGCCGCGCGAGATATCGATGCCGATATGCATCAGGCGCGCGGTCGGGAAATCCTCGGGCAGGGTGCCGCTGAGCGGCCGGATCAGATTGTAGCCCCAGTCCTGCCGCAGCTTGATGTCGAGAATCTCGACGCACAGCGAGTCGCCGATTTCGGCGCCCTCGACCGCGACCGGGCCGGTGAGGAGATGCGGGCCGGGGCCGGGCTTCGTGGCGCTCAACACGTCGAGATGGAACGGCAGGAGGGTAAAGCCCGACGCCGGATCCGGCAGGTTGTCGGGCGTGGCTGACAGCGTGTTCATGGTCACGGTGTCGCCGGACTGGATGGTCGCCACCGGCGGCACGGATGCGTCGAAATGGCCCCACTGCACGTTGCCGGGCTCGGCCGTCACATCGAAATGGCGGCTCATGTGAGGTTGCTCATGGTGTAGCTCCGTTTGGATGGATGGATCGTCCGGCAATGCCAGCAAGTTTCGCGCCAGATCGGTCGGTCACGACGCCGGCGTGCGCATTGCTTCGAGCCGTGCCACCAACTGTTGCGCAAACACGGCCGCGGCCACCGGCAGGTTGCGCCCGCGCAACTGCCCGAGCACCAGGTCGGCGCGCGGCATGTCGCGGTCGTCGACGTTGCGCGCGACCAGGCCATGCGCCTCGCCGTCGGTCATTGGCATGCCGATTTCGATCTGAAACGAGATCGCGCGTTCACGCCGCACCATGCCGCGCAGGAATTCGAACGAATTCGACTCGGCCACAATATTGAATTTCAGCCCGGCCTGCGCCGACACCGCGTCGAGCAATTGCCGTCCGCCGATGCTGCGCTCCGGCAACGCCACCGGATAGGCGGCACAATCACGCAGACGAATGGTTTTGCGCTCGGCCAGCGGATGGTCGGTCGCCATCAGGGCAAACAGCCGCTGCTCCAGCCGCATCAGCGGTTGGAATGTTGCGAGAAATGGCGGGCGGAATACCAGCACCAAGTCGACTTCGTAATCGGCCAGTGCCTGAATCGCGCGCTCATGATCGGCGACCGTGACGTCGAATCGCACCAGCGTATGCCGGGCGCGGAATTGCGAAATCTCCGCCGGCAGGAATTCATGCGCCAGGGCCTGGCTGCAGGCGATCCGCACCGTGCCGCGGCGTAGACCCTTCAGATCCTCGATCTGAGACTTGAGCCGTTCGACGTCGGCGTCCTGTTCGCGCACATAGCGCGCAAACAACTCGCCGGCCGCCGTCAGACGGACGCCGCGCGGCTTGCGCTCGAACAGCGGCGCGCCGATTTCGGCCTCCAGGTCCATGATCCGCCTGTTGACGGCCGACGCGGTGGCATTGAGCCGCTCGGCTGCCTTGCGGATCGATCCGGCCCGCGCCACCTCGTCCACATATTTGAAAATCCTCAAGTATTTCATGAGCTTGATATCATTTAGCCGGTATTGGCCAGAAATCAGTGATGCGTTTTCAGCACCACTCTAACAGTAAATCAGCAGCAGATGGCAACACTCAACTGGTCTAGCGTCAGCGAACGGGTACCCGCCGACTGGAGCATGCCATGATCACGCGACCACGCTCGACCACACGCCGCCTTGGCCTTTTGGGCCTGACGCTCGCAACCGCGCTGACGGCCGGCCTCGTGCTGCCAAATGCCGCGCAGGCCGACACCAAGCTCAAATTCGTGCTGAACTGGAAATATCAGGGTCCGCAGGGCTGGTTCTTCCTGGCCGAGGACAAGGGCTATTTCAAAGCCGAAGGCCTCGACGTCACCATCGACCAGGGCGACGGTTCGGCGACGCCGATCCCGAAAGTCGCGAGCGGCACCTACGATATCGGCTTCGGCGACATCAACGCGCTGATCGACTTCGCGTCGAAGAAGCCCGACGAGGCGCCGGTCGCGGTCTACATGATGTACAACCGGCCGCCCTTCACGGTGGCCGTCAAGGCCGACAGCCCGATCAAGACGCCGAAGGATTTCGAGGGCCGCACGCTCGGCGGCGCCGCCAATGACGGCGCGCTCAAGCTGTTCCCGGCGCTGTGCAAGATCACCAAGATCGACTGCGCCAAGGTCAACATCACCAACATGGCGCCGAACCTGCGCGAGCAGATGCTGATGCGCGGCCAGGTCGAGGGCGTGTTCGGCTACGTCAACACCATCCGGTTCAGCGCCAAAGGCATCGGCGTCGACCCGGACAAGGATCTGCGCTGGATCAACTACGGCGACTACGGGATGGATCTCTATTCCAACGCCATCATCGTGTCGAAGAAGTTAATCAAGGAAAACCCGGCGGCGGTTAAAGGCTTCGTGCGGGCGATCAACAAGGGCCTCGTCGATGCGCTGAAGGACCCGAAGGCGGCGGTGGCGGCCGTCGCCAAGCGCGAGCCGCTGATCAAAAGCGATGTCGAGCTGGAGCGCTTCGACGCCACCGTCAAGGAAGAGATGAGCCACCCCGAGATCGCCAAGATCGGCATCGGCGACATCGACGATGCGCGGCTCAAGACCTCCATCGACATTCTGGTCGAGGCCAGCGCGCTGCCACGCACCCCGGCGGTGTCCGAGGTGTTCAGCCGCGACTTCCTGCCGCCGAAGACCGAACGCCCGACCAAGTTGTTCTAGGCGAAAGCATTCACAAACGACTCGCTCGCACCGTCACCCTGAGGTGCGAGCGAAGCGAGCCTCGAAGGGCGACGGCCGCCTGTTGCGACGCTTTGGCCGTCTATCCTTCGAGGCCCGGCTGCGCCGGGCACCTCAGGATGACGGGTTAAATGTCGAGCCGTCGTCGAACACCATGACCAAGTAGAAGTGAGAATCTCGATGAATCTGGATCTGACAGGCAAAGTCGCACTGGTCACCGGCCCGGCCAAAGGCATGGGTGAAGCCGTGACGCTGGCCTTCGCGGGCGAAGGCTGCCGACTGGTGCTGCTCGGCCGGGACGTCGGCGCGATCGCGCCGGTCGCCGAGACCGTCAAACGCAGCGGCGGCGAGGCCATCGTGGTGCCGTGCGACGTGACCGATGCAGCGCAATGCGCCGTCGCCGTCGATAAGGCGAAGGCCGCGTTCGGCGGGCGGATCGACATCCTGGTCAATGTCGCGGGCGGCTCCGGGCCGATCGGCAAAACGGGGGCCGAGACTACGCCGGCGGAATTCGATCAGATCATTCAGCTCAATATGGGCGGCTGCTTCAACACCATCCGGGCGGTGCTGCCCACCATGATGGAGCAACGCGACGGCAAGATCATCAATGTCGGCGGCACTTTCGGGCTGCGCGGCCGGGCCGGGCGTCTGGCTTATTCGGCGTCCAAGTGGGGTCTGCGCGGCATCACCAAGAGTTTCGCGCTGGAAGCCGGCCCCTACAACATCAACGTCAATAATGTCGCGCCCGGCATGGTCGATGGGCCGCGCTTTCGCGACAAGGTGTGCGCCAACATGGCGAAGAAACTCAACATCACGATCGAGGAGGCGGCCGAGCGTCACGCCGCCGACTATGCGCTGAAGCGCATCTCGGTCGATGCCGACATCGCCAATGCCTGCCTGTTCCTGGCGAGCGACGTGTCCCGCCAGATCACCGGAGTCGACCTGCCGGTCGATGGCGGCTGGGCGATGCTGTGAGAAAGGAAAGCGCCATGACCGAACTGACCGCAGATCTGATCATCGACAACGGTACGGTTGTCACCGACAGCGCCACGTTCATCGCCAGCGTCGCCATCAAGGACGGCAAGATCCTTGCGGTCGGTGCCGCCGATGCGATGCCGCCGGCGCGCGAGCGGCTGGACGCCACCGGCCTGCATGTTCTGCCCGGCGCCATCGACGTGCATGTGCACTTCCGCGAGCCCGGCTACACCCACAAGGAAGACTTCGGCACCGGCACCGCGGCCGCTGCCTGCGGCGGCGTCACCACCGTGTTCGAGATGCCCAACGTCATCCCGCCGACCGGCACCAAGGAAGCGCTGGCGCTCAAGCACAAACTGGCGGCCGAAAAGGCCTATGTCGATTTCGGGCTGTATGGCCTGCTGGGCGAGGACACCATCGCCAACGTGCCGGACCTGATCGAAGGCGGCGTGATCGGCTTCAAGCTCTATATGGGCAACACCTTCGGCAACACGCCGTCGCCCTCGACCGGTGGCATGCTGGAAGCCTTCGAAGTCGTCGCGCCGACCGGCAAGCGGATTTCGCTGCACGCCGAGACCGCCTCGATCATGGCGCGGCGCGAAGCCCATATGCGCGAACAGGGGCGCATCGATCCGCTGGCGCACATTGCGGCCCGTCCGGCGCTGGTCGCCATCGAAGCGGTCAGCCGCGCCGCGATCCTGGCCGAATGGACCGGCGCGCGCATTCATATCCTACACATTTCGTCGGCCGAGGAGCTGCGCCCGCTGCGCGAAGCCAAGGCGCGCGGCGTCGACATCACCGGCGAGACCTGTCCGCAATATCTGCTGCTCGGTGCCAAGGATTACGCGCGGGTCGGTAGTGTGATTCGAGTGAACCCGCCGGTGCGCGAAGAGCGCAACCAGGAGCCGCTGTGGGCCGCGCTCGCCGACGGCACCGTCGACATGATCGCGACCGACCATGCGCCGCACGTACCGGAAGAGAAAATCCGCAACGACATCTGGACTGCGGATTGCGGGTTTCCGGGCGTCGAAACGCAGATGCCGCTGATGCTGACCGAGGTCAACAAAGGTCGCATGGCGATCACGGATTATGTGCGCTGGAGCGCCGCCAATCCGGCCAAGATCTGGGGCCTGTATCCGCGCAAGGGCGTGATTCAGCCCGGCGCCGATGCCGACATCGCCATCGTCGATCTCGCCCGCCATTCCGCGGTCGATGATGCCAAGCTGCAGTCGCGCGCCAAGATCACGCCATGGCACGGACGTAAGCTCCATGGCGTACCAATTCATACCATTGTGCGCGGCCGCTTCGCGATGCGCGACGGTGTGCTGTGCGAGGACGCGCGCGGCTGGGGCCGCTCGGTCCACACCATCCAGCAGATGCCGAAGGCTGAGCCGCGTCATCAAGGCGACACCATGCTGGCGATCGGCCGCACCCCGGCCGGAAGCGAGGATGCCGCATGAGCACCGTGGTGAAATTCGCCAATCCGTCCCCGGCCGATACGGGCTCCGATCCCGAGCAGCCGCAGATAAGCCACGCCGATTCCTTCGTCGAGTTGGAAGACGTCACCGTCACCTATGGCCGCGGCAAGAACGTGGTGCGGGCGCTCGACACCACCACGCTGCGGGTCAAGGCCGGCGACTTCGTCGCATTGGTCGGCCCGAGCGGCTGCGGCAAGTCGACCATCCTGAAGCTGGTCGGCCATCTGATCGGCGCCTCGAGTGGTTATGTGTACGTCGCCGGCCGTGAGGTCGGAGCCGAACCGGTGCGCATCGGCATGGCGTTCCAGAATCCGACGCTTTTGCCTTGGCTGAAGATCCGCGACAACGTGATGCTGCCGCTCAAGATCGTGCCGCCGTTTCGTGGCGAATACCGCACCAAGCGCAAGACCGAATTCCGCGACCGCTGTGACGCGCTGTTAAAGCAGGTCGGGCTCGACGGATTTGGCGACAAATATCCCTGGCAATTGTCCGGCGGCATGCTGCAGCGAGCTTCGCTGTGCCGCGCGCTGATCCATGACCCACAACTGCTGCTGCTCGACGAGCCGTTCGGCGCGCTCGATCAGTTCACCCGCGAGGAACTGTGGGCGATCATGCAGGAACTGTGGATGACGCGTAAGCCGACCGTGCTGCTGGTCACGCATGATCTTCGCGAGGCTGGTTATCTCGCCAACCGCATCTGCGTGATGCGGGCGCGGCCGGGCCAGATCATCGACGACAGCCAGATCGAATTCCCCCGTCCGCGCACCATGGCGATGACCTATGAGCCGGAATTCGTCGCCCTCAACCAGCGCCTGCGCGAACTGATCGTCGAGGCCCGCGGTGCGCCCGCCGCGTCTGCCATCCCGGAGGCGACGCCATGAACTCGAACGTACGTCGCAAGATCGCTTCCGCGTTCCTGATTTTCGGCTTCTTCGTGCTGTGGGAGCTGCTATGTCTCGCGTTCCACGTCAGCGACGTGGTGCTGCCGCGGCCGAGCCAAGTGATCTACACGCTCATCGTCCGCTTTCCGGCGATGTGGCCGCACATCTTTCAGACCGTCTACACGACGCTGCTGGGTTTCGTGCTCGGCGTATCGATCGGCGTGGTGATCGGCGTGTTCATCGGCTGGTCGAAGCTCGCTTATGACGTGGCCTATCCGATGCTGGTCGGGTTCTCGTCGATCCCCAAGGTCGCCGTGGTGCCGATCTTCGTGCTGTATTTCGGTGCCGGCACTGTGCCGGCGGTGCTGACCGCGCTGGTGATGTGCATCTTCCCGGTGGTCGTGAACGTCGCCACCGGTCTCGCCACCACCGAGCCCGAGCTTGAAGACGTGATGAAGACGCTGCGCGCCTCGCGCTTCGACATTCTGTGGAATGTCGGACTGCCGCGCGCGATGCCGTATTTCTTCGCCTCGCTCAAGGTTGCGGTCACGCTGTCGTTCGTCGGTTCGGTGATCGCCGAGACCGTCGCGTCCAATCGCGGCATCGGCAACCTGATGATGATTGCCAGCGCGTCGTTCGACGTGCCGCTGGTCTATGCCGGCCTGTTCGTCCTGGCCGGGCTCGGCATCGCTCTCTACGCCATCTTCTCGCTGGTCGAGGCGCGCGTCACCGGGTGGGCGCACCGCAAGACCGAATTCGCCATGGGCTAAGTGCTCATCCTTAACAATAGCGGGCCAAAGCCGCCCACCCACCAACAGGAGCCTCGCATGTTACGCTGCATTTCCGCACTCGCCGTCGGTCTGACGCTGGCATTGTCCGGCACTGCGCTGGCGCAAGAGCCGACCAAGATCCGCTTCACGCTCGACTGGAAAATCCAGGGCATCCATGCCTGGTATTACTGGGCGCAAGACAAGGGCTACTTCAAGGCCGAGGGCCTCGACGTCACGATCGACCAGGGCGAGGGCTCGGCCGCGACCGTGACCCGCATCATGTCCGGTACTTACGATGCCGGCTTCGGCGACATGAACGCCATCATCCAGAACGCCGCGACCAAGCCCGGCCAGACGCCGATGATGGTCTACATGATCTACAGCAGGGCGCCATTCGCGCTGCTGACCAAGACCGCAAGCCCGATCAAGACCATCAAGGACATGGAAGGCCGCAAGCTCGGGTCGCCGGCGGGCGGTGCCGCGCTCAAGCTGCTGCCGCTGCTGGCGAAGAAGAACAATCTCGATGCCGCCAAGGTCGAGGTGACGCAGGTCGCGCCAAACCTCCAGGAGCAACTGCTGATCCAGGGCCAGGTCGATGTCTCGGCCGTGTTCACGGCGACCAGCTACATGAACCTCGTCGCGCTCAAGCTCGATCCGGACAAGGATTTCCGTTGGATCTATTACGCGGATTTCGGGCTGGATTTGTATTCCAACGGCGTCATGGTGTCGCCCAAGCTGGCCAAGGAGAAGCCGGAGGCGGTCAAGGGGCTGGTGCGCGCCATCAACCGCGCGCTGAAGGAGGCGATCGCCGATCCGGATGCCGCGATCGCGCTGCTCGCCGCGCATGAGCCGCTGATCAACAAGGAGATCGAGAAGCGCCGCCTCGTCTATGTGTACAAGAGCCTGATCGACACCGCGGAGGCGCAGAGCCTCGGCATCGGCGATGTCGGCGATGCCCGCATGACGGCGGCGATTGCCACCATCGGCGAATCCTACGAACTGCCGCGCATGCCGGCGACCAATGAGGTGTTCGACCGCTCGTTCCTGCCCGCCAAGGCGGAGCGCACGCTGCCGAAGCCGGCGTTGTAAGCGCTCGTCGATCGGTTGGGCGCTGCCGCAAACTCCATCCCTCCCCTGAAAGGGGAGGGTCGCCCGCGAGAGCGGGCGGGGTGGGGTCAACTGCGGTACATTGCGCCATGCCCCCACCCGGTCGGCTTCGCCGACCACCCTCCCCCGCAAGCGGGGGAGGGATAAGAAGCACCCGGACCCATTCATGCGAACCATCCACTGCGCGCATCTGATTGCCGGCGCCAATACCCCCGTCCTGTCGTCGCAAGCCATTGAGATCGATGGCGCCCACATCGCATCGGTGAAGCCGGCACCGCGCGGCACGGATGCGCCGCTGTTCGCAATGCCGGCGCTGGTCAACGCGCACGACCACGGCCGCGCGGTCCGATCCAGTTCGGTCGGGGCCGGCGGCAAGCCGCTGGAAGCCTGGTTGTATTATCTCGCGCTGTTTCCGTCAGTCGATCCGTATCTGGCCGCAGTGGTCGCCCTGTCACGTAGCGCGCTTGGCGGTGTCGGCACCGTGATGATGCATTATACGCGGGCGCAAGGTTTCAGCGATCTGCCGAGCGAGGCCACCGAAGTGGCGCGCGCAGCGCGCGATGTTGGGGTGCGGGTCGGCTTCGCGGTGTCGATGAAGGACCGCAATCCGCTGGTCTATGGCCCGTCCGAGCCGATCCTGGCGGCGCTGCCCGAGGCCGCGCGGGCGAAAATTACATCGACGTTCCTGCGCCCACCGATGACGCCCAAGGCCTATGTCGAACTCGCCGACGCGGTGGCGGACGCCGCCGCCGGTCCGGGCTTCGATGTGCAGTATGGCCCCAACGCCGTGCAATGGTGCAGCGATGCGCTGCTCGAAGCCGTCGCCGAGGCCTCGCAGCGCACCGGCCGGCGTATTCACATGCATTTTCTGGAGTCGCGCTATCAGCGCGAGTATGTAGATGCCGCGTATCCAGACGGCGTATTGAAGCATCTCGATGCCATGGGCTTCCTGTCGCCGCGTCTGACCCTGGCGCATTGCGTCTGGGCTCGGCCGGATGAGTTGGAACTGCTCGCCGAGCGCGGCGTCACCATTTCGGTCAACAACAGTTCCAATCTGCATCTGCGCTCCGGCCTCGCGCCGGTGAAAGCGATGCTGGACGCCGGCTGCCGGGTCGCGCTTGGCATCGACGGCAATGCGCTGGACGGCGACGATGATGCGCTGCGCGAGCTGCGCCTCGCGCATCTGCTGCATGCCGGCACCGGCTTCAAGGTGGCGGTGAGCCGCGACGCGATGCTCGGCATGGCGTTTGCGAATGGACGCTTCGCGGTGACCAATGTCGATGATGGCGGCGCGGTCGTGCCGGGCGCGCCGGCCGATCTGTTGCTGCTTGACTGGGCGGCGATCGACAATGACCGGCTGCGCGATGATATCGATCCGGTCGACCTGATGCTGGCACGGGCCACGGCCGCGCATGTCAGCGAATTGATTGTCGGCGGCCACACGGTGGTGAAACAAGGCGCGGTGACCGGCGTCGATTTCCCGGCCGCCCAGGACGAAGTGATCGCGCGCATGCGGGCCGGCACGGCCGGCAATGCCGATCTTGCGGACGCGATCGGCGCGCTGGACCGCCTGATGGGCGCGCATTTCGAGCCGGACTGTCCGTGCTGTTAAGGCTTTAACTTAAACGGAGTTCTGCAATGCCTGTCGCCAAGGTTCACCGCATTTCGGCTAACGGTCCCGACGATGTGTCGGGCATCGCGACCCGCATCGCCGACGGACGCATCGATCCGGCCGGGATCGTTGCTATCTTCGGCAAGACCGAGGGCAACGGCCTCGTCAATGATTTCAGCCGGGGTTTCGCGGTGCTGGCGCTGACCGTGTTGCTCGAACGCCATCTGCCGGCCGAACAGGCGCACCAGGTCTGTCTGGTGATGTCTGGTGGCACCGAGGGCGGGCTGGCGCCGCACTGGCTGGTGCTGGAGCGCTCGTCGACAGCAGGCGAGAACGGCGTCCCCGGTCCGGCGCTGGCCATCGGCCGTGCACACACGCCCGCGATGCCGCCCGAAGCGCTCGGGCGTTTGGCGCAGGTCGACATGGTGGCCGAAGCGGTGCGCGCCGCGATGCAGGATGCCGGCATCGCCAATATCGACGACGTACATTTCGTGCAGGTCAAATGCCCGCTGCTGACCGCGCAGCGGGTCGGAGACGCGGTGGCGCGCGGCCAGACCGTGTCGACGCGCGACACGCTGAAATCGATGGGCCTGTCCCGGGCCGCGAGCGCGCTCGGCGTCGGCGTGGCGCTGCGCGAGATTGACCCGGCGACGCTGAGCTATGCCGCCATCGGGTCCGATGTGGCGCTGTGGTCCGGCCGCGCCAGTTGTTCGGCCGGCATTGAACTGACCAACCACGAAGTGGTGGTGCTGGGCATGTCGTCGAATTGGTCGGGGCCGCTGGCGATCGATCATGCTGTGATGGCGGACGGCATCGACATTGAGCCGGTGCGCGCCGCGCTGGCGCGGCTCGGTCTTGGCGGTGCCGGCCAGCTCACGCCTGCGCAACGCGATCGTTTTCGGGCGCTGCTCTCGAAAGCCGAAGCCAGTTATGACGGGATGCTGCGCGGCGCGCGACATACCATGTTGGACGATTCGGATATTTCTTCGACCCGCCATGCCCGCGCCTTTGTCTGCGGCGCGCTCGGCGGCATCATCGGCCACGCCGAACTGTTCGTGTCCGGCGGCGCCGAGCATCAGGGCCCGAGCGGCGGCGGCCCAGTAGCGCTGATCGTGGAAAGAGACGGCGGGTGATTGGCGTGTGACGTGGTTTCTATCCCTCCCCCGCAAACGGGGGAGGGATAAACAAGCTGCCCCTCACTTCATCTTGTCGTAGCGCTGCCTGTTGCTTCCGCCGCTGCAAGGCGTATCACCTCACCGTGCGCACGCCATTGGATGGACCTCCAGTGGCAGCTCCCCTTGTTTAGACCGTTCAGCGTCAGGAAACCCGATGGCCAGCGATAAGAAGACCAAAGCCAGCCCCTTGCCGAAGGCCGAGCCCTCCGTGAAAAAAGAGGCGGCTGTCAAAAAGGAGACCTCGGCGACCCCGGAGACCAAGGCCGAACCGAAGGACAGCACCGCGGGCGCGGAACCGACCAAGGTCGAGGGCGGCGAGAAGGCCACGGACAAGCCTTCGAATTACAGCCGGGGCGAGGGCCAGAAAGCGGTGACGCAGGAATACAAGGATAACTGGAACGCGATTTTCGCGAAGAAAAAGAAGCGATAATTGGATTCGTGGACGTGGTCAGCAACGCGCCGCCGAATGACACGCGTTTAACGGTCGCCGTGATCGGTCTCGGCAGCATCGGCGGCGTGATCGCCGGATGTCTGCGCGATGCCGACCGGCACGACGTGATCGCTTGCACGAGGACGCCGCTGCCTCGCCTTATTCTCGAACGTCCCGGCAGGACGGTCGAGGTTTCGATGACGTCTCTGACCGAGCCCGCCGCCGCGCGCCCGGTCGATTGGGTGTTCCTCTGCACCAAGGCGCATCAGACGCCGTCCTGCGCGCCGTGGCTCGCCAAGCTCTGCGGCCCGCACACCAGGGTGGCCGTGCTGCAGAATGGCATCGAGCACGCCCGCCGCGTCGGCCCATTCGCCGGAGACGCGGTCATTGTGCCGACCATCGTCTACTTCAACGGCGAACGGCTGGCCCCGGATCACGTCCGCCTCCGCCCCGTCTCGGACCACGATATCCAGGCGCGGGACGATGCGGACGGGCAGGCCTTTGCGGCGCTTTTCGCCGGCACGCCGATCCGTGTGTTTCTGAGCGCGGATTTTCATACGCTGGCGTGGCGTAAGCTGCTGGTCAACGCCACCGCTAATCCGATCACGGCGCTCACCTTGCAGCGTCAGGCGGTGCTGCGGCGCGATGACATTCAGGCGCTTTGTGTTGCGATCCTGGACGAGGCGGTGGCGGTGGCGAAAGCCGACGGCGCGCGTCTGGCCGACGACGAGGCGGCGCGAGTCATGATGACGCTGCTGACCTATCCGCCGGAGGCCGGGACATCGATGTATTTCGACCGCCTTGCTGGCCGGCCCATCGAGGCCGAAGCGTTGACGGGTGCGATCGTGGCGGCCGGCGAACGGCACGGCATTGCGACGCCGCTCAATCGCGCGCTGCTGGCATTGTTGCGAGCGATCAGCGACGCATCAACGCCTTCTTCGACGACAGCCTCGTAGGCGAGGCTTAACCATCGAGCGCGTTTAGATACGATCCAACCTTTGAAATGGATCATGGCCTCAGGTGCCTTATTTTACAGGCCGCGGCGACTCCTCGGGTTCGAATCGCCGCAAATGGGAGCGAATGCGGCCCTCGGCGGTGTGTTTGTGCGGCGCATTCGCGGTTCGGCATCGGCCGAATCCACATAAAATAAAGGCTCGCGGCGGCGAGCCGGATGGTGGCCACGATGCCCACTTCGGCGCGGACTGCGCAAATAAGCCTATTTTTATGCTGTTTCACGCGTCAAACCGGCCTAATTCAGCATATTTCGCGCATAGGGGTATGGACATCCGGCGCCCAAGAGGACAGGCGCGCGAACGGGTGAATCGCACGAATCGTCTTGCCGGCTAGGGCCTGTCGCTTTTCACGGCGTTTCGAACTACTGTCGAGCCGCGAATCACAGAACAGGAGCCAAAAATGGCAGCAGCGCAGATGACCAAGTCGCAGTTGATTGAGAAGATTGCGACCGCGAATGAATTGACCAAGAGCAACGTGAAGGGCGTCCTCGAGACGCTGACCGACATCGGCTACAAAGAACTGAAGAAGAACGGCGTATTTCTGGTGCCGGGCTTCGCCAAGTTCGTCGTCGTGAAGAAGCCCGCCACCAAGGCGCGCAAGGGCACCAACCCGTTCACCGGCGAAGCGATGACCTTCAAGGCCAAGCCGGCCCGCAAGATCGTTCGCGCGCGCCCGGTCAAGGCCGCCAAGGACGCCGTCTAAGATTACAAGACAGGCCGCCGCGTTATTGGCGGCCGCGCGCACTGGTCCGTCATGCCGTCGGTGTGACGGACCAGCGGGGCCTCGCTCGTGTTTGCCGGATGCTCGGCATCGCGATATCCGGCTCAGCCGGATTTCACGTTCTCTCAGAAAATACGCTTTCGGCGCTTCCGGTTGAACCCGGAAGGCTCCCGGACTCACTCATCTCACGCATGCTCTGATCGGAGAGCCCTTCGGCTCGCCGGGCATGCACGTGTGTCTGGAGCCCAATATGCGGCAGAAGAATTTGCGTCTCGTTGTCGTCGGTGCGGTGCTGATCGTGGCCGCCGTCGGATTCTTTCTCGGCATGGGCGCCATGACGCCGAAATCCAATGACGCCGTCGCATTGATGCAGATCGTCGGGCAGGTCTCCGGCGTCGTCGGTGCGATTGGCCTTTTCATGCTGATATTCGGACTGGCGGGCCGCAAGGCTTCGGCGTAAAGGCTTCGCCTGAAGTCGGTGGCACAAGCCGTCGGCGTGAAGTGGGTCGTATGAACGCCGTGCCGGAAACGACTGTAAGCAAGCCCGCACCAACCTTGCCCATTGTTGATGCAGGCGCGCCGCGCCCCTGGGGCATCCTGGCTTCGCTCGCCTGGTACGTCTTGATCTTTGAAATCCATGCCCGGCTGCACGAATGGCTGGTCGCGGCCGCCGGTCTGCTGCCGTTGATCGAGCGAATCCGACTGGCGAACGCCGCGAATGTCACCGTCGCGTGGGGCGTGCAACTGGCGCTCATCGTGCTGGCGGTGCGGCTGACAAATCTCGCGGTGCGCGATTATCTCGGCTGGCGCCGGCCGCCGATCCTGCCCGTCGTGCTCGGCGTCTTGGCATTCGCGGCGATCTATGGCTTGATCGGCGCGTTGCTGCTGGCTGGCGATGGCGCCGCCGTCGCGGCGCTGCAATATCGCGCCGCGATCGCGGCCGGCACGTCGCCGGTGTGGTTCGTGCTGCAATGGTGGCCGGCGATCGTGCTCGCGCCATTCGTCGAGGAGAGCTTCTTTCGCGGCTTCCTGTGGCGCGGCGTCCAGTTCCGATTCGGTACTTTGGCGGCATTCTCCGCGACCACGCTGCTGTTCGCCGCGATGCATTACGGCTATTGGGCGCGCGATGGCGTCGTCGATCCAGGTTCGGTCATCCAGTATCTGGTGTTCAGTTCGATCTTCGGCTGGCTGCGCTGGCAGAGCGGCGGCAGCACCGCGCCGATGATCGTGCATGGCTTTGCCAATGCGGCGCCGCAGATCATGATCGTCGTGCTGGCCGCGATCGTTCCGTAGCTAGCGCGGGCGCTCGGGTGGCCGCTTGGCGGACGACGACAGGCCCGAAAGGCAGGCGGGCACCTGAAGACAAAATTCTCGCCCTGGGCGATCCGTCACGAAGGACTCGATATAGCCACCCTTGCGCTGGGTCACGTAGACCGTCCGGCCGTCGGGGCCGCCAAACGCAAGATTGGTCGGCTCCTTCGCGGTCAGTGCAAGTTCGCGCTGGATTTTCCCCGCCGGGCTCAGCACCGCGATGGTGCCCTTGAGGATGCGTGCCACATAAAGCCGGCCGTCCACGTCGGTGCGCAATCCGTCGATGCTGAAGTCGTCGAACTTCTTCACCAGCTTCGGCGATGCAAGCCGTTCGCCTTGAATCTGATAGGCCCAAATCTCGCGGGTCTCGGATTCACCGACATACAGTGTCTTGCCGTCCGGGCTGAGGTCGATGCCGTTGGTCGTGCTCATCGGCCGGTCGCTGGTCATCTTCACGCCGACGCCGCTGCCATCCGGAGCGCGGGAAATTCGCCAGATCGCGCCGTCACGGCGTTTCCAGTGCGGATCGCTGGCGTAGATCGTACCGTCGCTGGCGATCGTCATGTCGTTTGGCTGGTTGAAATCCTCGGAATGAAAATAGACTTTGAATTCGGTGCCGCCCGGCTCGACCACGTAGATGTTGTGCTTCTTGTAGTCGGCGACGAACATGCGGCCGTCGCGGTCGAAACGGATCGAAACGCCGACGCTGCCTTCCGGCAGCGATCCAAACGATAGCGAGGCCGGATCGCCCGGCACGAGCTTTCCAATCGCGCCCTGTTTTTGAAAATTGACCACATAGAGATGTCCGGCGGCATCGACCGCCGGGCCTTCGATGCCGGTTGTATATTCACCGCTAGGCGTCAATTGCCGGCTTTGAAACAGCACGGGCTCAGCCATCACGGCGCTGGACAGCGTCGTGGCGAGCGCGACGCCATACAGGCTGGCAACGCCACGGCGGTAAAATGTCGGCCAGTTCGATGAGGTCGCCAAGATCATACGTATTCGCTGGACGACAAATGCGACTGAATTCCGGCATTTGCTGCGACGGCTGTTCAACGCGCCCGAGGGCTGGTGCGCTGCGCGGCCGGCATTTTGGCGACGAACTGATCGAGCGCGGTCAGCAATTGCCGATAACCCGGTTCGCTGGCGATCAGTTCCTTGCCGCTCGCCGGCATGATCTTCTCGGCGCCGATGCCCCACATCCGTATATGCAGCCGGCCTGCGTCCGGTTTGCCGGGTTCAATCCAGCTATCCTGCGACAGCATAAAACGCAGCACGGCGGCGTCCTTCTGCTTGTCGGTCTGGCTCGGCGCCAGGCCGAAATCCGCGTGGCATCCCATGCAGTGTTTGGCGACGAGCTCGGTTCGGATCTTGGTCAGGCGTGCGCGGTTGGCGGGGTCGTTCTCGACCGCCTTCATCAGTGCGACGATCTGCTGCTCGGAGCGCGCATTGCACGGCAGCGGCTCGTCCGGCTGCTTCGGCGCTGTGTCGATCCGGATTACCGTCTTATTCTTGTCTTCCACCAGCCAGATCGCGCCATCAGACGCCACCGTCATTCCGACCGGCGCACCGAGCGGGCGCACGCCGTCCACCCTGTGCCATTCGGAAATCAGTTCGGTGAAGGCCGCGGCCGGCACTTGGCGGCCTTCGGACTGAAACGCCTTCGCCCGTTCGACCTCGCAGCTCACGCTGTAGTTCACCGGGGCTGGGCTGATCGCCGGGAAGCCTTTGGCATCGACATCATAGAAGATTACCCGATTGCCGGTCGGGCGGTAGCCGTGCAGGCCGACGACCAGCCGACCGTCCAGTTCGGGAAATTTCGTGCCGCGATAGTAGAACATGTTCAAAGGCGCGGCATGCGGTGGCAGCAGCGAGTAGGGCGCCCGATAGGTCGCCTTGTTGTTGCAGAGGTTTTTGTACGGCGAGCTGGTTTCCAGGAATGCTTTGAATTCCGGACTTACGGTCGAGATGTCGTAGCAATAGGGCCAGCCGTAATGCTTGCCCTGTTCGATGGCATTCAGCTCTTCGTTCGGCTTCATCGGGTCCGGCAGGTCGCGCGCATTCTCGCCCTGCAAGAATGCAAAGCCCTCACCGGGAAATTCGGGATGGACGGCCAGCGCCATCGAGTTACGCAGGCCGCGCGCGAAAATCTCGCGCGGCGGATTGGGCTCGCCCGGCTTCAACGTTGCAAACACGCCACCCGGCGGCGTGAACGCCCAGATCGCTGCGAGCGGCGCCGCGCCTTCACCGGCCGCGCACGCCTTGTTGACGGGCGATTTGCCTGAACAGCTATCGCTCGGCGCGCCGATATTGACGAAGATGCGGCCGGTCTTGTCGAATACGAATTGCTTCAGGGGGTGGAGGCTTTCCGTGACTTTGGTGTCGCCCGGCAGCGTGAAGCGCCGGCCCGGCAGTCCCTGCAGCACCGTCTCCATCGTGGCGCGCGGGTTGCCGGTCAGCGGATCGAACCGGAAGATCGTTGTGTCGCTCGAGGCGTAGATCTTGTTGTCGGGGCCGAGCGCCACGCCGAATGGATAATCGAGCCGCGTGATCAACTCCTTGATACGCTTGCCCGGCGGCAGCGACGGATCGAGCAGCAGCAGCCGGCCACGCGCTACGCCCCAGCCGCCCATGTCGGAAATGACGAACAGGTCGTGTCCGGGGATCTGAACGATCGATCTTGGAAACAGCAGCCCATCCGCCTGGCTGGCGACAAGGCCCGCGCAATAGCCTTCGCGCAGGCCGATGCGAAGCTTCGGATAGGCGTGCGGCGCCGTTCCGCAGACCGTGTCGTCGATGGCGTAACCGCTTGAGCTCCCTGTCTCGGCGGCCGCTGGCTCGATGACCAGACCGAGCGCCGTTCCGAATACGCACAGTGCTGCCCATGTTACGCCGCGACGTCCTGTGCGCGGAATTCTTGCAGTCATGATGCATGCCCCACCAATCGTGGACGGCAACCTAGCATAAGGCTCGTTGGTGCGTCGCCCGACTTACAGGGGCTGGAGGCAGGCTGCTCCTGCCTTACTTGTATTTGACCGCCGCATAGAGCGCGCCGACCGTCACGATGGCCAGAATGATGGCGATCACCAGCAGTACGATCGACGTGGTGTTGGAGGAGCTCGCACGGGCTTCTTCGCTCTTGTGGGTGATGATGAACTGCTTCTGCTTGGCGTTCGACGGCGCCGCCCCGATGCTGCCGCCCTGGTTCACAGAGCCGAGCACATAAACCGGGATATCCGACCCGAGCGTGTATTCCTTGAAACGGCGGTCGAAATTGCCGCCGCCGAGCAGGCCCGTGGCGAGCGAGATTAGGTTGGAGGTGGTATCGTTTCCGCTCTGGTCGAATACCAGGATGGAATCGACATCGGCGCCTTCGCCACGCACTAGCACGCGACCACTGTCGTCCTCGACATAGAACGGCGCGTGGCGTTCGGTGCTGCGCTCAATGGTCGTATGGGTCTCGCTCTTGCCGTCGCGCCACCGCGTCTCGCGCCGTTCGATGATCGATTTGGCATAAATGCAGGTCTGCTGCGAGAACTCGCCGAGGAATGGGGCGTCGCAACGGATCATTCCCTTGACCTCGACCAGCGTGCCGGGCGCCATCGCGGCGACGTCCGCCGCGCGGCTGGTCGGCGTCGCGGCCATCACGGCGGTTTCGTCGCGGAGCTTTTTCCAGAACCAGAGGCAGATCAGGGCAATCAGCGTGGCGATGCCGGCGGTGACGGCGAACCCGATATTCATGACATTTTCCATGGAAACATGCGGGCGCGAATGCCGGCGAGGAAAGCCAGCATGGGCAAGGACGCTCGATGCGGGCAAGCGTCGTGACAAGGAATTTACACGCCGCCCACAGGATTTCGCCCCAAAGGCCGGATTTTCGCGGCCCGAAAGCGTATTGCGCCGGCCGAAGGTCGGATGGCAGGTTACGGTTCTGGTAAAGTTGCCGAGAAGAATTGGAAGTTCGGAACAGCCACATATGAGAAGTGAAAAAGACAAAATGCTGGCCGGCGAACTCTATATGGCCGGCGGCTCCGAGCTCGCGGCCGACGCCGCGCGCGCCAGAGCCTGGATGGTCCGCTACAACGCCCCACGGCGCCGCGCGACGAGCGTCATGCGATGCTGTCGGTGCTGTTCGCGCAGGTCGTGGAGGCGCCTGTAGGCAGCATCTGGCGAGTTCTTCGGGATGTGTGACCCAAATACAACAGCCAATGTGTGGAACCGGATCGCCGCAAGGAGCCCTGGTGTCGGCGTCCGGCTACAGGTCGAGCACGCGCTCGGGCGGCCGGCACAGTCGCGCGCCTTTGGCCGTCTCGCAATTCATCCCAATTTATCGCTCGGTCATGACGTTGACCTCAACTCGCCGCCAGCACGGCCAACGCACCCAGCGCGCACGCGAGACCCACCGCCTTGCGGACCGTGACGCGTTCGCGCAGCACGAAGATGCCAAGCAGCGCCGCCACGATGAAGCCCATCTGGGCGATCGGCACCAGAACGCTGGCTTGGCCGGCCGCGATGCCGTGCAGCAGGGAGATCGTCGCGATAAGCAGCAGGATGGCAGCGCTGCCGCCATAGCGGAACGTTACCGGCGGCACGCTCAGCTTGCGGTCGGTCACCAGGACCACGGTGGTCGCGAGCGGCAGGAACAGCGCGGCCTGCGCGACGCCGAGCGTTTCCGGCACCGCGCCGTGGCGCAGTCCGACGGTGTGGCAGAATGTCGAGGTGCCGAAGGCCAGCGTCGCGACACCAACCTGCACGAACGAACGGCGCCGCGTTTCGCTCGGTGCGGCGCCGACGGCGCCGCCGCCCAGCAGCAGCCATGTGGCCAGCAGCGCCAGCGCGAGGCCGGCGATCTTG
>JAQGJU010000118.1 GCA_028290465.1 Xanthobacteraceae bacterium
CGATGCCGAGCAGCGCGCCAGCGCGGTCGAGCAGCTGCCGGTCGGCATCGGTGTACGGACCGGGCTGCGGTACCTCGGCAGCGCAATTCTTGTTGATCATGCTCAGAACGCGCTGCGCCAGAATGCCGAGATCGTTGGCGAGGTCGGCGTTGATGCGGTTGACGATGGCCTCGTGGCTGCAATTGCCGTCCTGGCCGAACGGCACCTCGCGCAGGAAGAAATAGCGCAGCGGATCGACGCCGTAGGTGTCGCTCATCGTGAACGGATCGACCACGTTGCCGACCGACTTCGACATCTTCTCACCGCGGTTGAACAAAAACCCGTGCGAGAAAATGCGGCGCGGCACCGCGACACCGGCCGACATCAGGAACGCCGGCCAATACACCGCGTGGAAGCGCACGATGTCCTTGCCGATCACATGCAGGTCGGCCGGCCAGTAGCGCTTGAATTTGTCGCCGTCGGCGTCCGGGAAGCCGGCGGCGGTGATGTAATTGGTCAGCGCGTCGACCCACACATACATGATGTGCTTCGGATTACCGGGCACCGGAATGCCCCAGTCGAAGGTAGTGCGGGAGATCGACAGATCCTGCAGCCCTCCCCGCACGAAGCTGGCGACCTCGTTCAGCCGCTCCTTAGGCAGCACGTAGGTCGGGTCGCGCTCGTAGAGGTCCAGCAGCTTCTGCTGATAGGCCGACAGGCGGAAGAAATAGCTCTCCTCCTCGACCCACTCGACCGGCGTGCCGGTCTCGGTCGCGAGGCGAACCTTGTGCTCATTGGTGTGGGTCTCGTCTTCGGCGTAATAGCGTTCGTCGCGCACCGAATACCAGCCGGCATAACGGTCGAGATAGATGTCGCCATTGGCTTCCATCTTCTGCCAGATCGCGGCGGACGAGCGGTGGTGACGCTCTTCCGTGGTACGGATGAAATCATCGTTCGAGCAGTTCATGCGCTCGACCATCGCCCGAAACCGCGGCACGTTGCGATCGAGCAATTCCTTCGCCGTCAGGCCTTCCTTGGCGGCGGTCTGCTGGATCTTCTGGCCGTGCTCGTCGGTGCCGGTGAGAAACAGCACGTCGTAGCCGTCGAGCCGCTTGAAGCGCGCGATCGCGTCCGTGGCGATCACCTCATAGGCGTGGCCGATATGCGGTGGGCCGTTCGGATACGAAATCGCGGTCGTGATGTAATAGCGCGGCTTAGAATCGCCCAGCGGCGCAAAGCTTGCCGCCGGCTTCGTCGCGACCTTCGGTTTGGCGGCAGCCTTCGGCTTCAGGGGCGCCTTCTGGGGCGCAACCGTCGGCGACTTGGTTTCAACCTTGGGCGCCGGCGCGACCTTTGCCTTGGGCGTGACCGCCGCCTTGGATTTGGTCTTCGGCTTCGATGCCGCTTTCGTCTTGGATTTGGTCTTGGCTTTTGGCGCCGCCTTCGGCTTGGCCTTCGACTTGGCCTTCTTGGGCGCAGCCTTAGTCTTGGCGCTCTTGGACTTGGCAGATCCCGATTTCGCGACCTTGCGCTTGGTCTTGCGGGCGGCCGGTTTGCGCGCGGCAGCCTTCTTGGCGACCTTTTTCTTCTTCGCCGGCGCCGTCTTCTTGCTCTTTTTGGCCTTCGTTTTCGTACGTTTCGCCATGACGGGCACTTTCAAAAATGAGCTTGAGAATCCAATGCAGGATGCTGGTGCTTGGATAAGGCGTGACCGTGGCGCTCTACGCCTGGATCGCCCTGAAACGCGAATGAACAGGGACCGTAGGTATCAATCCGGTGCCGCGTCGGCAAGCCGACAGGACCTCACTACCGCCGCGCGCTTTCCGCCAGCAGCCCGAACGTCGCGAACACAAACGGCTTGCGGTCGAGATTGAATGCCTCGACCGTGCGGGCCTCACGGTTCACCGTGTCGAAGGTCTCGGCCACCTTGGCGAGCCGCGCGGTGTCCGGCGCGCCCATCGTCAGCCGGCCCGACAGCCACGCATTGACGGCATCGACGAAGGCCGTGAAGGCGCGCAAGTCCGTGCCGCCGAGTTCTTCGCCGAGCAGATGCAGCGCCCGCGCGTCGACCTGCGGCAGCGCCTCGAGCAAGTTCGTGACGCGCTGGCGCACCGCCAGAGCCGCACCGTCCAGCAACGCCAGCGCCCGCGTCACGCTGCCCTCGGCGGCCTGCGCGGCAGCCAGCAGCGCCGGATCGCCCGCATCGCGTCCACTGACGGCGGTAACCGCCTTGGCGACGTCAACAAGATCGAGCGGCCGCAGCGCCAGCGCGCGGGACCGCGACCGGATGGTGGCCAGCACCCGGCCCGGCGCGTGGCTGACCAGCAGAAACATCGCGCGCGGTGGCGGCTCCTCCAGCGCCTTGAGCAGCGCATTGGCGCCAGCGGTGTTCAAATCGTCGACCGCATCCACGATGGCGACCCGCCAGCCGCCCTCGCCCGCCGTCGAACCGAAGAAGCCGACCGAGCGCCGCACGTCCTCGACGCGGATGTCCTGGCGCAGCTTGCCGGTATCGCCGAGCGTGCGCTCCAGCACCATCAGGTCGCTGTGGGCCTGCGCGGCGATCTTGCGTGTCACAGAATGATCGTCCGCCAGCGCCAACGAGGTCGCGCGCTGCACGTCTGGCGCCTTCGGATCCGGATGCGCCAGCACGAAGCGCGCCATGCGGTAGGCCAATGTCGCCTTGCCGATTCCGGGCGGGCCGCCTATCAGCCAGGCATGCGGCGGGCGCGGGCCCCGATAGCCGTCGAGCAGCGCGCGCTCCGCCACCGCGTGGCCGAACAGCGCGGTGGTGTCGCGCGGCAGCGGCAGGTCGCTGGTGTCGTCGGCGCTCATGACGCCGCGTCCTCCAGCGATATCGGCGCGGTCACCGGATGCAGCCGCGAATTGACGATCGACCAGATGCGGGCCGACACCTCCTCGCGGGTGCCGCTGCCATCGATCAGCACGCAGCGTGCCGGATCGCTGGCCGCCAGCGCCCGGAATGCCGCGCGCAAGCTCTCGTGAAATTCCCCCGTCTCGCTTTCGAAACGATCGGCAACGGCCTTGCCGCGCCGCTCCGCTGCGCGGGCCAAGCCGGTCTCGGCGGGCACATCCAATACGAAGGTCAGGTCCGGCATCAGGTTGCCGATGGTCAGGCGCTGCAAACCGTTGATCAGCCTTCCGTCGACGCGGCCGAGCGCGCCCTGATAGACGCGCGTGGAGTCGGTGAATCGGTCGCAGATCACCCAGCGGCCGGCCGCCAGTGCCGGCTCGATCCTTGTGTCGACATGGTCGGCCCGCGCCGCTGCGAACAGGATTGCCTCGGCGTCCGGGCCGAACGCTTGCGCGGCGCCGGACAGCAGCACATGACGGATGATCTCGGCGCCGGGCGAGCCGCCGGGTTCGCGGGTCAGTTCGACGCCGATGCCGTACGACTTCAGGCGATGCGCCAGAGTCGCCGCGTGGGTCGACTTGCCGCTGCCCTCGCCGCCTTCGAAGGTGATGAACTTGCCGCGCAAAGCTGCATCCTATTTGCCGTCATGGACGGCGGACGATCCAGTAGCCCTGACATGAATTGAGGCCGGGTCTCGCTCAGACCTGTGAGCTTCCCGAATGGCCTATTCTTGACGAAGTATGAGTCGGGAACCAACTCAAACGGATTATAGCCCCTGGACCCCGGCCCGGAACAGGGTGATGACCAGTTCGACGGCGGCGTCCATCGCCCGTTGCGGGGTGCTGCCGGGCTCGACGCTGTCGGCGGCCTGGAGCGGCATCTCCAAGGCCAGATGGTCGTTGCGCCAGACTTTGAGGGTGCCGACCGGCTGGCCGTCCTTGACCGGCGCCGGCACCGGACCCTTGTAGACGATGCGGGCGATCAGCTTTTCGGTGCTGTTCTTTGGCACCATCACGCGGACTTCGCGCTTGGCGGTCAGCGGCACGCTGCCTTTGGCGCCTCCGAACACCTTGGCGTCGGCGATGTTCTGGCCTTCGGCGAAGATCAGCTTGGACTCGAAGGTGCGATAGCCCCACTCCAGCAGTTTCTTGCCCTCGTCGGCGCGGTCCTTGGCATTCTTCAGACCGCTGACCACGGCGATGAGCCGCATTCCGTTCTGTACTGCGGATGCGACCAGGCCATAACCGGACTCCTTGGTGAAACCGGTCTTCATGCCGTCGACGCCGATATTCATCGCCAGCAGCGGGTTGCGGTTCTGCTGCCGGATCTTGTTCCACATGAACTCGCGCTGGCCGTAATAGTGATAATGCTCCGGATAGGTGCGGATGATATGCCGCGCCAGGATGCCGAGGTCGCGGGCCGTGGTCTTGTGACCGGGGTCGTGCAGGCCGGTCGGGTTGGTGAACGACGACTTGGTCATGCCGATTTCGTGCGCGCGGCCGTTCATCAGCCGGGCGAACTGCTCTTCGTTCTGGGCGATGCCTTCGGCAATCGCGATGCAGGCGTCGTTGCCGGACTGCACGATGACGCCTTGAATGAGGTCGCTGACCTTCACCCGGCTGTGGATCGCGGCGAACATCGCCGAGCCACCGGCCGGCGCGCCGCCCTTGCGCCAGGCGTGCTCGCTGATGATGAACTCGTCGTCCATCTTCACGTTGCCTTCGCGCAGCTCGTTGAACACCACTTCGGCGGTCATCAGCTTGGACAGGCTGGCCGGAAAGAACTGGTGGTCAGCGTTCTTCTCGTACAGCACCGAGCCGCTCTCCGCCTCGATCAGGATGGCGCTCTCGGCCGAGGTCTGGAAGCCGCCGCTGTCGGGCTTGTCCTTGGGCTGTTGCGCGCCCGCGGGGCCGATGATGAGCCCGGTCGCGATCAGCGCGGCCAATACCGCGCGCGCGCCGGTTCGCCCCACGCGTCTTGATACCGATGCGAACGCCGAGCGCATGCGTGTTCCGCCAGAGGTTTCAAATGAGCCCGCGCGACCGCGCGGAGCGACCGCTAGACCCTAGTAAAGGCCCCGGCCACTCATATAGGCACCATCCTGGCGCGGCGCATAGGCGGAAACCGGGCTGGGCGCGGAATTCCCGGCCGGCGCGAAGGTCGCGGTCGGCGACGCCAGCGAGCCGGAGGCCGGCACCGATTGCTGCCAGCGGGCGTCGAAGCCGGTTGGAGCCGCCGCAGCGGCAACTTCAACGGACGTCTGAGCGTTCGGCCGTACCGCATAGGGCTTAGCCGCCGGTTTGGCGGAGGCCATTTCATAACGCGGGCCGACGGTGCGCGTGGCCGCCGGCGTCGGCGGCAATTCGGCGGTTTCGATCTGCGAATTCATCGTACGCGACGGTGCAGCCGCCAACTGACGCCGCGGCGCCGGCTCCGTCGTATCGTCCGGCATTTCGGCTTGCGGTTCGCCGAGCGTATAGGGCCGGCCGCCCGGGACCGGCACCGGGCCGCGCGCCCGAGTCATAGCGGTGGCCGAATGGAGCGGGCCGGCCGAGGCCATCATCGTATTCGGAGCCGGAGCCGCCTCGCCTTCGCGCAATGTCGCGGCCAGCATGCGATCGTCGGTGCCTTCCAGCGGCGCACGGCCGACATATTGAACCTGGACCTTAGCGATGCCGTTGGCATGGAAGTTCAGCAGCTTGGCGGCGCGAACGGACAAATCGATGACGCGGTTGCCGTGATACGGCCCACGGTCGTTGATGCGCACGATCAGCGACCGGCGGTTGGCGATGTTGGTCACACGGACATAGCTCGGGATCGGCAGCGTCGGATGCGCGGCCGTGATCGATTCCATGTCGAAGATTTCGCCATTGGCGGTGCGGCGGCCGTGGAATTCGTCGCCATACCACGACGCCAAGCCCTGCTCGCTGTAGTTCGGATCTTCCTGCGGTACGTAGGTACGGCCGGCTACCACATAAGGCTTGCCGACCCGATAGGTGCCGCCGCCCTTCGGCACCGTCTCGCCGAATGCGACGACGCGCGGACTGGCCGATACGCCGTATTTCGGATCGACCTTGCTGGCGATGCCGTTGCAATTGGCAAGCAGCATCGCGCCGGCGCACAGCGCTCCCGCGCGTGTAATCCAGCCGAACGCCACACTTCGATGCGGCCGAAGGTTTAAAATGCCTGCAACTCCCCGCAACCAGTCGCCCAAGTTCTATCGAGCACAGGCTCTAAAAACCGGGGCTGCGGTAAGCCGTTACGCCAAACTCCCCAGGCGCAGCCGACTCCCGTCCCGGAGACCATAGCGCGCTACGGCAGGCCGGCAAGTAGGGCCGCTCCAACGTGGTAAACGGCGTATTAGCCCCGCTATTTCGGGTTGCTTTTCGCTATGTCTGGAACCTTACAGTTTGTCTGCTGTTGGTCCGTATGGACAATCTTGCTCTCGTACCGGCGCTGAAACTGAACCGCCCGGGCCGAGCCGTGATTTGTCGTCTGACGGATGCGGTCGCGGTCGTGCGCGCGCACGCCATCGAAACCGGTGATCTGTCCAGCATTCGTCTGGTACGGATTTTAAAGGACGCCACCTCCTCCGATGAAATTGCGGAAGCCGGCGAGGCCTTTCGGGCCTGGGCGTTGGAGCGCGGCCTGGGCACCACGGTGAATTAGTAGCGGCGAATTTCCCCGCACGCCTCTGCGAACTATTGGCTGGCGATGGTCCCTTAGACCAAGACCGCTTGCTTGCTCGGGCTGGCCGGGACGGCATCGAAACTCTCCGCCTGCGCCATAGCCCAACACGATTCGTAGAATCCGTCGCCGCCGCCGATGAGCAGACTTCCGGGCTCCAAAAAGAGGTGTATTTTGGAGAATAGTTTCACCTCCGTCGCGCTCACGCGGCGAGCGAGATGATGCGGACCGAGTTCACTTGGCTCCCTCAGTCCGGCCGCCGCCAACATTTCCGCGAGCGCCTTGAGCGTGTTGCGATGAAAATTATGAACTCTTTGGGCCTTGTCGGGAACGACGAGCGCGCGTTGGCGGAGCTTGTCTTGCGTCGCTACCCCTGTCGGACAGCGATTGGTGTGGCAGCTCTGCGACTGAATGCACCCGATCGCAAACATAAAACCCCTGGCGCAGTTCACCCAATCGGCGCCGATGGCCAGAATACTGGCGATGTCGAAGGCGCTGATGATCTTGCCGCTGGCACCCAAGCGAATCTTGTCGCGCAGGTTCACACCGACCAGCGTGTTGTGAATGAACAGCAAGCCTTCGCGCAGCGGCACGCCGAGATGGTCGGTGAACTCGACCGGAGCGGCCCCCGTGCCGCCTTCCTTACCGTCGACCACGATGAAATCCGGCAGGATTCCGGTTTCCAGCATGGCCTTCACCAGGGCCATGAATTCCCACGGGTGTCCAAGGCAAAGCTTGAATCCGATCGGCTTGCCACCGGACAGTTCTCGCAGTTGAGCGATGAAAGTCATCATCTCGCGCGGCGTCGCAAACGCGCTGTGACAGGACGGCGAAACGCATTCCCTGCCCTGCGGCACGCCGCGTGTCTCCGCGATCTCCTGGCTGACCTTGTGTGCTGGAAGAATGCCGCCGTGACCGGGCTTGGCTCCCTGACTGAGCTTGATCTCGATCATCTTCACCTGGTCGGTACTGGCCTGCGCCGCAAACCGCCGCGGATCGAAATGGCCATTGTCGTCCCGGCAGCCGAAATACCCGCTGCCCAGTTCCCAGATCAGATCGCCGCCGTGCTTTCGGTGATACGGGCTGATACTGCCCTCGCCGGTGTCGTGGGCGAAGGCTCCAAGCTGAGCGCCGCGATTCAGAGCCTCAATGGCGTTGCCGCTTAGCGAACCGAAGCTCATCGCGGAAATGTTCAGCACCGACGATGAATACGGTTTCCGGCACTCCGGGCCGCCGATCTCGATGCGGAATTTGCTCGGATCGGTGCGTGGCGCGGGCCGAATCGAATGACTGATGAATTCGAAGCCGTCACCATAGACATCCATCAGCGTACCAAAGGGGCGATCGCCGACCTCGTCTTTGGCACGCGCATACACCAGTGTCCTTTGGCTGCGCGAAAACGGCAGCTTCTCGTTGTCCGCTTCCAAAAGATATTGGCGAATCTCCGGACGGATGGCCTCAACCAGATAACGGATGTGGCCGATGACCGGATAGTTCCGCAACACCGCATGAGACTTTTGCCAAAGGTCAGAATAGCCGAGCAGCGAAAGGGCCGCTCCGGTAAGCGTGAACGGCCACAGCCAGAACCAATGCCAGTGGCTTAACAGCGGTAGCGTGGCTAGCGTGAACAGAATGCAACCAATGAATATCGCGTAACGACTAAAAAGAGACACGAACATCGCAACCCCTTGCTTCAAAATCGCGGCGAGCTAGGCTCCAGGAGTCTAGTACCTAATCCAGGAAATAGAAACGATCTGAATGAACATGCCCGACGCACTCCGTTCGCTGAAGACGGAGCTGCTGGATGAAGGTGGCATCGAGGAGATATTCTCCCACCTCAGAAACCTTCTCCTGGCGACCGTCGTTATTGCAGCCGGCTCTTACGTCACCAGGCGGCCAGAGGAAGTCAATCTGTTTGGGATCTTGAGTCCTGATCTTGCCGGATATGGCGTGGAGGCAGTCGGAGCGATCCTCGTCGGGCTGAATTTTCTCGATGGCTTTTACAAGTTGACCAGACTGGGGAGCCCCTTGATTCTAAGAACGGCCTTGGCGGCGTTGTACCTGCTCATCTCGATCCGTCTCGTACACTTTGTCGTGCTGCTTCGAACTGGATAGCGATCGACCACGCCCCCCGTCGCGGCGCGTCCTGCTAGGGCGTTTTCAAGCAAAGTTGAATCCAGAGCGACTCAACCGCGCGGCTTAGAACCGGCACATACTCGAACATGCGTCACTCGGCCTGGGCCTTATAGCTCGATGCGTGGTCACATTAATTCGCATCGACAGATCGGCAAAACATACTGGATGCCGCCCGTGCTTAAAGGTTGAATAAAGCCGCGTGGAATATTCAGTTGTTGAGTCGATGCCGACGGCCAGTTCGAACACATCGCGTCATAGCCGCAGCGCTTCCGCACGCCGACATCCGTCATCTCGCCGGCCCTCCTCACGCCAGCAGCAGACGCGGCGCGCCATGACCACGCTGCGCCGGATATTGACACTGTGTGGCCGTTCGGCGGATAATTTGAACTGGATGGGTGGGGACTGTCACCAAAGTACAATATCGCTCATCCGCCTCAAGCATGACGCGGGTTGCGGGAAAACGCATCAGAAGCGGCGAAGCCTGGTACGAAGCAGACATCTAACGATGAGCTGCCGATGTAACCATTGGCTCCCCGCTCTTTGGCTGCGCGCGCGATCGCAGGACTAAGACCCGCTTGGTTGGCAAGCCTTGCGCTATCGAAAAGTAGTCGTCGAATGACGGGCTGCTTAGCACGCTGTTCAATCGGATCGCGAGTTTAACCAAGCCACTTCGGCGGTACGCGCGAAACCACATGGATCAAGACTCTGCACCGAAGAAGATACGAAAGTTGAATCCTCGACAGGACGGACAGCATGACTGAGTCGCTTCACCCCGCAGCTTCCCACCATCTGCCGTCATTCATCACCGCACCTGGTGAAACGGATGTGCTCATGGTCGTCATGGGCGTCATTCTGGTGCTGGCTATTCTGATGTTCGGCAGCTTGTTCTTTCGCCTGCACACCTTGCCGGAGCGCATTGCGCATAAATCCCATAAGCTGCAGTTCGAGATTGTCGCCGTCCTGGGTCTTCTCGCCCTCCTCACTCATATCCATCTTTTCTGGGTAGCCGGTCTGCTGCTTGCGTTGATCGATATCCCCGATTTTGGCGGCTCACTCAGCAGGATCGCGGGATCGACGGAGAAGCTCGCCGGGATTGGACCGGGCGAAGGCGCCGTGGACGTGCCGCAAATGAGCGTCGCTGAAGTCACTGGTATTGGTTCGGGCGAAGGCGCTGCGGAAGCGCCGCAAAAGACCGTGGCTGAAACACCAAAGGCCGCGCCGGCAGACGACAAGGGGCTCATCCATGCTTGAGATTCTTCTGTGCTCCGTGCTGACGATTGTCCCGGACTTTCTCTTCCGCCGTTATGTCCAGAATAAACGGATCGGCAAAGAGATAACCATTTTCTCGGTGTGGTACGAGCTGCGGTGGGGGATCACCGCGTGTATGGTTCTCGCTGTGAGCTTGATCACGGTGATCTTCTACAACCATCCGTCCACGACCAACGTCACGCTGTTTTTCAGGACGATCCCCATCGTCCCCGAAATAAACGGGCGCGTCGCCGAGGTGTATGTCGGCTTCAGCGGTCCGGTCGCAAAGGGAGCGCCGATCTTCAAGCTGGACAGCTCAAAGCAGGAGGCTGCCGCGGAGGTCGCACGTCGCAAGATTGCGGAGGTCGACGCGGAGCTCCGGGTGGCGCAGATCGATATCCTGAAGTCTGAAGGCCAGATCCAGGAGGCCAAGAGTTCTCACCAGCAGGCTTTGGACGAACTGGAGACCAAGCGGGAATTGCAAAAGCGCAATCCGGGCATGGTTCCGCTCCGCGAGATTGAGCGGCTTGAGGTTACGGCCCAAGGTCGACTAGGCGCAATCACATCGGCCACCGCTGCAAAGCAATCCGCCACGGAGCGAGTTTCGGCTGTTCTTCCAGCGCAAAAGGCCAGTGCCGAAGCTGCCCTCGCCCAAGCAGAAGTAGAACTGGACAAGACGATTGTTCGCGCCGGCGTCAGCGGGCAAGTGGAGCAGTTCGCGCTTCGAGTAGGCGATATCGTCAATCCCGTCATGCGTCCGGCAGGAATTCTGATCCCTGAGGGCGCCGGCAAACGTAGCCTGCAGGCCGGCTTCGGGCAGATTGAAGCGCAGATCATGAAGGTCGGAATGACGGCCGAGGTCACCTGTGTATCCAAGCCTTGGACGATTATTCCGATGGTGGTCACAGATGTGCAGGACTTCATTGCCGCCGGCCAGTTTCGCGGTGGCGAGCAACTGATCGACGCGCAACAGGTCACGCGGCCCGGCACCCTTCTGGTGTTTCTCGAACCGCTCTACAAAGGCGGGCTCGACGGCGTAACACCTGGCAGCAGCTGCATCGCCAACGCCTATTCCAGCAATCACGACTTGATTGTCGCCAAAGACACCAGCGCCACGCGGCGTGTGGTTCTTCACGTTGTGGATGCACTTGGGCTCGTACACGCCTTGATTCTGCGGCTCCAGGCGCTGCTGCTACCCTTTAAGACTCTGGTGTTCAGCGGGCACTGACCGTGACGTTCCCGAGGAAGGGCCGGAGTACGGCATGTCCGCGTGGCAACGACGTTTTAAGAATGCTTGGCCAAATGCGACAAAACCCATATTTTCTGACAGTTCGAATAGGGCTATGGGGGTTATAAGGCCCGCCGCAAAGCGATGATGGGTGCCAGGCGTGAGCTTCGAACCCACGGTTGGCTTGCACCACGGCGGGTTTTCACGACCGCTGCCTTAAGCCACTCGCGGCCCTTCCACGTCGAACCGAGACGCAGAGGCCGGCGGCCAGGAAAACCGTCAATTCAAACCGCTGGCCACGGCGGGGACATCGTGTGCTCTTTTCACCATACGCACTTTCCGGCTGATCCTTCCCGATCATCGGGGTGAGCGACAGCTTGACGCTTGCCGACAGCCCTGGGACGCGCTCTAAATTGCAATACGACAAACGAGTGTGGCGATCGCACGCGGCTCACGTCGTAGGCGGAAACTTCGACCTTGGTGCCGGCAATAGGAGATCGGGATGAAGAAGTTTGGCGTTTTACTGGCCGTTACGGCCGGCGTGGGTCTGCTGGGTTTGGCGTTCGGGGCTAATCCTGCGCTGGCCAAGGACAAGGTCAAAGTGGGCTTCATCGGCCCCCTCACCGGTGGCGTGTCGGTCAACGGCCTCGGCGGCCGCAACTCGGCCGATCTGGCCGTGAAGCTGCGCAACGCCGATCCCAAGGCGAAATACGAATACGAACTGGTCGTGCTTGACGACGAGTGCAAGCCGAACGTCGCCGTCCAGGTCGCCACCAAGATGGCGGCCGACAAGGACATCATCGGAGCCGCGACGCATTACTGCTCGTCGACCGCCATTGCGACCGTCGACGTTTACCACAAGTTCGGCCTGCCGGTCGTGGTGTGGGGCGCGGTGCTGCCTGACATCACGTACCGCAACAAGTATGCCGAGGTGCATCGCGTCAACGGCACCATGATCAACCAGAACGACGCCAATGCCGAACTGATCAGCAAGCTCGGCTACAAGAATGTTGCGGTGATCCACGACACCACCGACTACGGCAAGGGCCACAACGAGTACTTCACCAAGGCGCTGACCAAACTCGGCGGCAAGGTGGTCGGCGCCTTCGGGGTCACGGCCGACCAGCAGGACTTCACCGCCGAGCTCACGCAGATCAAGGCGCTCAATCCCGAAGTGATCTATTTCGGCGGCCTGACGCCGATCGGCGTGCGCATCCGCGCGCAGATGGACAAGCTCGGCATCAAGGCGGTGTTCGACGGCACGTCCGGCATCGTGTCCGACGCCTATATCCAGGGCCTCGGCCCGCTCGCCGAAGGCTCGCTGGCATTCCGCGAAGGCGCACCGACCGAGAAGCTGCCGGGCGGCAAGTTCTTCATGGAGAAATACACCGCGCAGAAATACGACAACCCGCCGGAAGCCTATGGCGCCTTTTCTTATGCGGCGATGGATCTGATCCTGGATTCGATCGAGAAGGTCGGGCCCGACCGCAAAAAGATCATCGCCGATCTCGCCGACGTGAAGGAGCGCGACTCGATCGTCGGCAAGATCACGTTCGACGACCATGGCCAGAACACCGTCGCGGTGATCACCAAATACGTGATCCAGGACGGCAAGTTCGTCGAATGGGAAGACAGCGAATACGCCTCCGGCAAACGCAAGCTGCCCGGCCAGAAATAGCCTCGACACGAAACGGGGCACCTCGCCCCGTCTCGTCTGCCTTTTGCATTCGGCGCACGGGGGGTTACGGCCATGGATCTGGGGGTGCTTGCCCAATACATCATGAATGGGCTGATGCTCGGCATGATGTATGCGCTGGTGGCCGTCGGCTTCACGCTGTTCTTCGGCGTGCTCGACATAATCAAATTTTCGCACGGCGATGTGGTCACCGTCGGTGCCTTTGCGGCATTGGCGACCTTTGTCAGCCTGCGCTCGGCGGGCATCGTTTCGAGTCCGCTGCTGCTGCTTGTCATGGTGACGGTCGCGCTGGTCGCGATGGCGGCGCTCGGCATGCTGATCGCGCGCTATCTGGTGCTGCCGCTGCGCACGGCCCCGGCGCTCAATACGCTGCTGATCACCCTGATGCTCGGCACGGTGCTGCGGGAATCCGTGCGGCTGTTCTATCCGCAGGGCGCCAATCCGAAGCCGTTCCCGGCCTTGCTGCCGTCGAGCTCGATCAATATCGGTCAGTTCAATCTTCGGCTCGACAACGCCATCATGCTGGCGGCTGGCGTGCTGGTGATTGTCGGACTGCAGTTCCTGCTCAACCGGACCAAGCTCGGTCTTGCGATCCGGGCGGTGGCGCAGGACGAGGAGACGGCGCGCACCATGGGGATCAATTTCACCGCCATCGTGCTCGTCACGTTTGCGATCGGCTCGGCATTAGCGGCCTTCGCCGGCATCATGAACGGGCTGTACTATAACGAAATCAATTTCGGCATGGGGCTGTATCTCGGCGTCATCGGATTTGCGGCCGCGATCATCGGCGGGCTCGGCAGCATCTACGGAGCGATCCTAGGCGGCTTCCTGTTCGCCGCGCTGCAGACCATCGGGGCCGTCGCCCTGCCCTTCGCCAGCGCCTACAAGGACGTGTTCGCCTTCACGGTCATCATCATGTTCATGGCATGGCGGCCGACGGGCTTGATCCAAGAAAAAATCAGCGAGCGGGTGTAACTTATGGCGCAAGCCGGGCAAACATCGCGCGCGTCCTTGCTGCCCGGCATCGCGGCCTTGGTGCTGGCGACGGGCTATCTGATTGCCCTTCTGGCGGTCGAGAAGCAGCCGCTGATCATCGGCCTCTTGGCCTTCGGCATCGCGGCCGTACTCGCAGCGAACTGGTTCGGCTGGCTCGACCCGGTCAGCCGCAGCTTTGCTGACCGTGAGGATCGGCTGGGCTGCTTTGCGATCCTCGCGGCATTCGTGGTCGCGGTGTTCTTCCGCGAAGATCACTTCGTGCTGCTGCTGTTCGTCACCGTGCTGCTCTATGTGGTGGCGACACTCGGCCTGAACATCCAGTTCGGCTATGCGGGCGTGTTGAACTTCGCCGGCGCCTCGTTCTTCGGCATCGGAGCCTACACATCGGCGGTGCTTAACACCTATACGGCCATTCCGCATTTGCTGGTCCTGCTGATCGGCGGCCTGCTGGCCGCGCTGATTGGCTCTTTGTTGCTGCTGCCGGTGTTACGCACGCGCGGCCATTATGCGGCGCTGGTCACCATCGCGTTCGCGCTGCTGCTGAAAACCTTTCTCGAAGTCAATGACGTGCTCGGCGGACCGCAAGGCATGCAGGTCAAGCCCATGAACCTGTTCGGCTGGTCGTTCAACGACAACATTCACATCGGTTCGGTCGAGCTGTCGTTCTACTTCAGCTATTTCGTCGTCAGCATGGTGCTGCTGGTCGGCGCCTTTATCCTGGTGCGGCGGCTGGAGCGTTCCTGGATCGGCCTTAACCTCGATGCGCTGCGCCTGGACGAAACCGCCGCGAGTTGCTTCGGGCTCGACATCGCGCGCTGGAAGATCACGGCGTTTCTGATCGGCAACTTCCTGATCGGAATCGCGGGCGCGCTATTCGGCATGGTCGGCAGCTTTGTCGCGCCGAACAACTACACCTTCGCCGACTCGCTGATCCTGGTGTCGATCCTCCTGCTCGGCGGCATCGGCAATCCGTGGGGCCTTGTGGTCGCGACGTTCATCGTGGTGGTGGTGCCCGAAAAGCTGCAGACCATTCAGGAGTACCGCTTTCTCCTGTATTCCGTGCTGGTCATCGCGGTGCTGCTGTTCCGGCCCGAGGGCCTGCTGCCGCGCCCGGTGCGCAGCTATTTCCCCGGATGGCGGCCATGACCGCGCTGTTGCAGGCCCGCGGGCTGACCCGAAAATTCGGCGGCGTCGTCGCGCTCGATCGGCTCGACCTCGATGTCGTGGCGGGCGAAATTCTGGGACTGATCGGCCCCAACGGCTCCGGCAAAACCACGTTCTTCAACGTGGTCACCGGCATCTATGGCGCCCACGAAGGGCACATCAGCTTCGACGGCGCCGACATCACCAAGGCGTCGTCGCGCGCGGTGTATCACGCCGGCATTTCGCGGACGTTCCAGCGCTCGCGGCTGTCGCTGCCGCTGTCGATCTTCGACAACATCATGATCGGCAACCACAAGAGGCTCAATCAGGGCCTGTGGTTCAACCTGATGCGGCGCGGCGACTTCAAGCGCGAGTTTGAGGCGAACTACCGCGCCGCCCGCGCACTGGTCGAGGTGTTCGAGCCGCAGCTCGCCGAGCGCCTGTTCGAGCCCGTGGCCGGGCTGCCGATGATCGACCGCCGCCGCATCGAGATTTGTCGGGCGCTGATCAGCCAGCCGAAGCTGCTGCTGCTGGATGAGCCGTCCGCCGGCATGACGCATGACGAGACCAAGGAATTGATGGACGACATTCTGCAGGTGCGGGAATTCAACAAGGGCCTCACCATCATTATCGTCGAGCACGAGATGGGCGTGATCGAGCGCATCACCGACCGTTGCGCGGTGCTCAATTTCGGCCGCAAGATCGCCGAAGGCCCGTACCGCCAGGTCGCCGCCGACCGCCAGGTGCAAGAAGCCTATCTCGGAGTGGCGTGATGACCGGCCGGCTCGACATCGACAACGTCACCACGGCCTACGACAAGGCCGATGTGCTCGACGGCGTTTCGCTCACCATCGAGCCGGGCCGCATTACCTGCCTGCTCGGCTCCAACGGCTCCGGCAAGACCACGCTGATCCGCTCCATCCTCGGCCTGACGCCGCCGCGCGCCGGCCGCATTGTGTTCGATGGCGCCGACATCACCGCGCTGCCGACCCACAAGGTGATCGCCGCCGGCATCGCCTGCATCCCGGAAGGCCGCAAGGTATTCCCCAAACTCAGCGTTGAGGAAAACCTGCGCCTCGGCGCCTATCAGGAACCTTCCGAAGACGTCACGCAGGAGCGTATGACGGAAATCTATCGGCTGTTTCCGCGGCTGCGCGAGCGCAGGATGCAGCTCGCCGGCACCATGTCGGGCGGCGAACAGGCGATGGTATCGATCGGGCGCGGCCTGATGCGGGCGCCCAAGCTGTTGCTGATCGACGAGCCGTCACTCGGCCTGTCGCCGCTGTTCGTCAAGGAGAACTTCAACATCATCCGGCAGATCAAGGAGCGCGGCATCACCGTGTTCCTGGTCGAGCAGAACGTGCATCAGACGCTGGCCATCGCCGATTACGGCTTCGTGCTGTCCAAGGGCAAGGTGGTGATGCAGGGCACCGCCGACGAACTCAGCAAGACCAAGGAAGTCCACGAGGCGTATTTCGGGTGATGGACAGGGTGCAGTTCAGGATTAATAGCCTTTATTATCAGTGAGATAGGCTGAAATAGGTCTCGCACTCCCGTCAGGTCGTCCTGGCGGCCGGTCACCGCCGCCCACACGCCGCGCCCGGAAATCGCACGTCAAAATTGGCGGAAGGGGTGGGATTCGAACCCACGGTGGGCTTGCACCCACGGCGGTTTTCAAGACCGCTGCCTTAAACCACTCGGCCACCCTTCCAGAGCGCAGAGCGTTAGCAGAGGTCGGCGGCCAGGAAAACCATCCACTTCAGGAAAGCTGTCCGGCCGGGAAAACCGGCTCGGGCCCCAAGGTCATGCGCGAGATGGATGACGCCCGTACCACCTTCGCGCTATTCCTGCGCAAGCACCTCGGCAAGTCAGGCATATAGGGCCTCATGAACATCGCCATTCTGGGCGCCGGTCCGGCCGGCCTGTATCTGTCCATCCTGCTCAAGCGCAGCGGCATTGCCGGCACACTCACCGTCTATGAACAGAATGCCGCCGATTCGACCTTCGGCTTCGGCGTGGTGTTTTCCGACAGCGCGCTGGAGTTCCTGCGCGACGACGATCCGCGGACCCATGCGGCGATCACGCCGGATCTCGAACGCTGGAGCAACATCAAGGTCACGCATCGCGGCGAGACGCTGACCATCGACGGCGTCGGCTTCACGGCGGTCGGCCGGCTGCATTTGTTGCAGCTCCTGCAACGCGAGGCGCGCAACGCCGGCGTCGATATCCGCTACAATCACACGGTCGGTTCGCTCGAAGACCTACAGGACGCCGACCTGATCGTCGGGGCCGACGGCATCAATTCACTGGTGCGCCGCGCCGACGAGACCGCTTTCGGCACCAGGATCGACTATTTGCGCAACCGCTTCGCCTGGTTCGGCACCACCCAGCGGTTCGACGCGCTGACCCAGACCTTCGTGCACAGCCGGCAAGGCTTCTTCAACGCGCATCACTATCGCTATTCGCCGACCATGAGCACGTTCATCGTTGAATGCGACGAGAAGACCTTCGTGGACGGCAAACTCGGCGACCTGTCCGAGGACGACATCAAGCGAACCATGGAAGAAGTGTTCGTCGAAACGCTGGAAGGCCATCCGCTGGTGTCGAACCGCTCGATCTGGCGTCAGTTTCCGGTGATCCACAATGCGCGCTGGTCGCGGGGCAACACAGTGATCTTGGGCGACGCGCTGCACACCGCGCATTTCTCGATCGGGTCCGGCACCCGCTTGGCGCTGGAGGACGGCATTGCGTTGACGCGGGCGCTGAAAGCCGAGCCGAACGACCTCCCCTCCGCGTTGGCCCGTTACGAGGCCGAGCGCAAGCCGGTCCTCGATATTTTGGTCGGGGCCGCCAATGCCAGTGCCAATTGGTACGAGACCTTCCCGGACAAGATGCACCTCGCGCCATACGACTTCGCGATGTCCTATCTCATGCGCACCGGCCGCATGACGCCCGACAAGGTCCGCCGCATAGCGCCGCAGTTCATGGCGAACTACGACCGGTATCAGGCGAGCGTCAGACCGCCGTCCACCGCCGGCGTCTGAGCCCGCCGCGATAACAGGGCGAACTTCAAATCCACCACACGAGGGCGGCCGGTCGGTCACCGCATCGGCGTCAGATCCTGCGTCGCCACATAACCGAGCGGCCGGCCCTCGCGCGCCACCAGGGTCCAGCCGGCATCGCTCTTGACCAACGTCACCGGTGTCTTGGCCGCAAGCTGACGCACGCGTTGGGCTCCCAGCGTTGGCACCACCAGCAGTTCGGAGGCGGTCGAGACCTGATGGGTCGGTTTGACCTGGATCACGAACTCGGAGGCGAGCACCGGCAGCGACCGCATCGGCTTGGCCAGCGCGTCGTTCGACGTGATGCGCATCTGCGGCACCTGCCTGTGCTTGAACACCTGCTCGCTCAGCGTCGTCACCTGGGCATGTACAAAGGCCGCCAGTTCCGCCACCTCGACGGTGCCGTTGCCGTCGCTATCCGCGCGCTCCAAGCCATCGAGGACGGTGTAGGTGAACAGCCCGTGGTCGCGATAGCCCTCCAGCGCCTCGGCGTCGCCGCCCGACGCGGTCAGCACCGAACGTCCGGTCGCCTGCGCCAATCGGTCGTTGCCGGCGGCGCGTTCCAGCACCTGCGTCTCGCCGCTGTCCCCGGTCAGCGTGCCGCTCTCGCAAGTGTCGAACAGCATCACGCTCTTCCTGGCCGGGATGCTGGCGAACCAGCGCTGCCATTGCTCCTGTGAGATGCCTTGCGACACCACGGCGGCGTTCAGGACTGCAAGGCTGGACCGGTCGCCGTCCAGGCGGAAATCCTGCGGGATGAAGTAATAGCGGCCGTCCACGGTCTTACCGTGACCGGCGAGAAAAAACACGAACGTGTCGGTCGGCAGAATTTCGCCGGCGAGCTTGGCGAACACGCCATCGAGCGCACCTCGGCGTGCCTGGGCATCCTTGACGATCGTCACCTTGACGTCGGCATACAGCCCCTTGCCGGCCGGAACAAACGCCTTGGCGAGCGCGTCGGCATCCGGGATCGCATAGGACAATTTGAACTTCGGATCGGCATATTCGTTGATGCCGACTGCCAGCACGAAAAGCCGCGCGGGCGCGACGGCCACGGTGGGTGCGGGTGCCGCGACGACCACGGTGGCGCGCGCGGGCGCCGAGGCGACAAGATTGGCACCATTATAGGCCACGACAGCGATCTCGTTGTTGCCGGGTGCGAGCGCCAGCCCGCGGGTCAGCCGTGCCGGCTGACCGGCCGGCGGCGGCGCCGGCGGATTATCCACACCGACCGTCACGCCGTTGACGCGCCACTCGACGCGCCCAATGCCGCCGTCGCGCGGCGTCAGATCGATCTCGGCGGTGATCTGCTGTCCGGTCGCGCGCGTGCCGTCGGCCGGCGAAACCAGCCGCACGTCCGGCGCGCCGCCGGTCGCCAGCGCCTTGTCGAGATCGAGCCGCGCCGCCGCCTCACGGACCAGGCCTCGCGCGTCACCCGCGAGCTTCTCTCGCACCAGGTCGGGGCGATAGAGCGACTGGTAGAACTGGTCGATCGAATAGACATCCAGCCCGCGAACCACGCTCAGCATGCCGGCGCCATTGTCCGAGGCGGCAAAAAAGCCTTCCGGCGTGATCGCCAGCCATTCGCCGCTCGTAGTGCCAAGCAGGCTGACCAGCAGCCCGCCGGTTTCCAGATCCCACACCCGCACCGTGCCGTCATAGCCGGCCGACATCACGCGTTTACCGTCCGGGGAGAACACCGCCGACGACACCTCGGACGCATTGCCTTCAAAGGTGCGCAGCACCCGGCCCGAGGCGACGTCCCATAGCTTGATTGTTTTGTCGCGGCTCGCCGACAGCAGCCGCGTGCCGTCCGGCGAGATGTTGACGGCGTGCACATTGGACGCATGGCCCGTAAAGGTGCGGATCACATTGCCGGTCGCCGCGTCCCACAGCTTGACCGTATGGTCGCTGCTTCCGCTAACAATGCGCGAGCCGTCGCGCGAGAACACCACGGACTGAATCTGGTTGGTGTGGCCGTTCAACGTGCGAAGCTGCTTTCCGCTCGCCACGTCCCATATCCGCAACGCTGTATCGAAGCCTTTCGGAATGGTGCGGATATCATAGCTGCCTGACGCGAGTTTAGTGCCGTCCGGCGAGAACGCGACCGACCCGGTGCCGTGCGGCGTTGCGGCGAAGGTCCGCAGCACACGGGCCGTCGCCGTGTCCCAGATCTTGATGGTTTTGTTCATGCCGCCAGAGGCCAGGCGGCTGCCATCGCGCGACAGCACGGCGGAATTGACGAGTTCGTTGCCGACGTCGAAGGTGCGGATCACCTTTCCGGTCGCGATCTCCAAGAGCCGCATTTCGCGGGTTCCCGTCACCGAGAGCACGGTCGTCGCATCTGGGGCCAACGCCAGTGCCCTGCCCTGATCGCCTTCCGGGGTATTGCTGAGCAACCGTCCGGTCCGCAAATCCCACAGCTTCAACGTTCGGTCGTTGCCGTTCGACAAAGCCCGCGTGCCATCCAGCACGAATTCCACGGCGGCGACGCGGGACGACGTCCCCTTGAACTCGCGCACGATCTTGCCGGTCTTCGGATCGACCAGCATCGGTGCCCCCGCGCCCGCCAGCACCTTGCCGTCCGGCGTGAAGGCGAGCGACCAGAACGGATAGTCTTCGGTGTCGAATTTGCTGATCTGCTTTCCGCTGGCCGCATCCCATAGGTACAGCGCCTTCTCGAAGCCTGCCGACATGGCCTGCTTGCCGTCGGACGACAACGCCACCGCCAGCACCGATTTGGCATGCCCGACAAAACTCCGCAGCACCTGTCCGCTTTCGGTATCCGAAAGCCGCACGCTGTTGTCATAGTGTCCCGACAGAATGCGCTTTCCGTCGGGCGAGAACGCAACCGACATCACCCAAGCCTTGGGTGGCATCTTGTAGGTGCGCAGCGACCGGCCGCTCGCGATGTCCCAGAGCCGCAAGTTCGCGTCCCAGTCGCCCGAGATCAGGCGCCGTCCGTCCGGTGAAATCGCGATCGACGACACAAAGGCGGTATGGCCGACAAAGGTGTGGAGCACGCGGCCGCTGGCGATGTCCCATACCTTGATGGTCTTATCGAACGATGCTGAAATGACCTGCGCGCCGTCGTGCGACAGCGCCAGCGACGAGATCTTTTCGGTGTGTCCGACGTCGAACGTGCGCAACACCTTCCCGGTCGCCAGATCCCAGAGTTTCAGAACTTTGTCGCTGCCGCCCGAAATGGCGCGCAGGCCGTCGCGCAGAAACACCACGGCGTTGACGTCGTCACGATGCCCGTCGAGGGTGCGAATGAGACGCCCCGTCGCAACGTCCCAAAGCTTCAGGGTACTGTCCGCGCTCGCCGACAGCACCCGCGTGCCATCGGGCGACAGCACCGCCGCATTGACCAGCGTCGAATGCTGGATGACCGGCACGATCTCGATCGGGCGGATGTCTTTCGGTGCTTGCGCGGCGGATCCTTGCGAAGCAGCTGGCTGTACGGCCCCGAGGACAATGGCCGCAGACAGCAACATCCATCGCCCGAACCGCATCATCTGTTTCGACCGGTTCATGGCGTTCCGCCGATGGTGCAAGGTGCAACGACAACGGAACTCTGCCCGATTGCCGTCAACGTGACAATCTGCACCTTGCGCCAAGCGGCGAAGTCCCATTTCCGCCGACCCGATGCAATTGCCGTGAGCATCACGGACGCTTCACCGCAAATTCTTCGCCTCTCCCTCGGAGAAAGTATTGACGGCGGCAAATTGCCCGTCAAAATTGCATAAAGGCTTGGGGGGCTGAATGAGCCAGACGATCCTATCCGTCGTCCTCGAGGTGGAGCCGCAGAGTGCCGGCCCGCTCTCGGTTCTGATCGAGAACCTCAAGGGCGATGAGGAAGCGGTGCGAAGCCCGACGTCCGGGGAACTCTATGGCCGCCTCAAGGAAGGCGTCCCTTCCCTGCACTTCCTGTCGATGTCCGTATTTCACGACCCTCATTACGATCCGATCTTCGTGATCGAAGCGAATTTCGATGGTCCTCCCGGTCCGTTCTGGGCTCAGATGGAGGCGACCATCGGCGCGGATTTGCGGCTGATGCTGCGCTGTTGCAAGCGTCCGGCCGACAGTGACGGTCCTTTGTACGACGCCGTAACGAAAGGCGCTTTCGAAGGCGGCGTCTCGCGTTATCCGCTGGCGGCCTATTTCGAAGCGAGGACACTGCGTCCCAGCGTGTTTCATCAGGGCAACCGAGGTCTGAACCGGGACCGGATTGAGCGCGAGGGCAAGCTGTTCCTGGCCACGAGGTACGAACTGGCGCAGCCCAATCCCAACATTCCCAATCCTTACCGCAGCATGACGGCGCAGCAGATTCACCAAAATCTTCGCGCTACACTACTGACGCCTTTTCCATGGCTTGGCACATCGGAGCCTGCGCGAATTTCTCGGGCCGAGCGGGTGACGGATCTGGGGTGGCTGCTCGGCTTCGTGTTTCTAGCGCTGGTCTGCCTTTCTATTCCGGGCTTCGTGCTCGCGCCGATAACCTCCACCGGACGGTTCTTCATCCTGTTTGCAGTCGCAATCGTGGTGCTCAGCTTCCTGTTATGGCGGATGCGGGCGCCACTGACCGGAAAAGGCGCCCCGGCACGATCGGGTGGACTGGACACCGATAGCCTGTCGTCCAAAAACAACATCACGTCGCTGGCCAATCCGAAGGGGCTGGCGATCTGGATCGTGGTTTTCGTCGCGATCTACTTCGTGCTTGCGTCGTTGATCGGTTCGATCATCGCCACGCTGCTTGCGAATGTGAGTTGGTCTCACGTGGTATGGCCGACGGTCCGGGCAGTCTTACTTGGCCTTGTAAGCGTCATCTTCTCGCTTCTGGCAATCGCATTATGGCTACGCTGGCTTGAGCGCCGGGATTCGTCGCAAGACGCTCCGCCGGTCAACGAGAGCATGCTGCGCGAGATGGCGCGCCGGGAGGATAGGACCCCCCAGAACCACATGGGAAGCGTCGTCCTGGTCAAGCCAGGCGTGTTGCGCATGGCGCTGTTTCGGGCCGGACACTTGGGACTCGGCCTGCTGCTCAGGGTGGTCGCAACGGACGGGTATCTCGGCAGCATGCGCACTGTTCACTTTGCCCATTGGGCGTTCGTGAACAACGGCAGCCGCCTGATGTTTTTCAGCAACTTCGATCATAGCTGGGACAGCTATCTCGACGACTTCATCGAAAAAGCCCACGGCGGACTGACCCTCGCATGGGGCAGCGGCGTCGGCTTTCCGCCGACGCGTTTCCTCGTGCTCGATGGAGCTAGTCACGGCCGGCAGTTCAAAAACTGGGCGCGCCATTCCATGGCGGTGAGCCGGTTCTGGTTCACCGCCTACAAAGATTACACGGTCGACCAGATCGAGCGTCACGTGCGCATTGCGGATGGCTTGCGGAAAATCGCGCTGACGCCAAAGGAGGCCGACGCATGGGCGAAGGATCTGTGAACAACGAAACCAAAGGCAAGCCGCCGAACTGGAAGCTCGGTCCACCGACCGACAACCTTACGCAAGGTCTGGTCGTTAGTGGTTTTGCTGGCCTGCCCTGCTCGCAGGCATTGTTTCTGTTTTTCAATTGGCCGGCCAACGATACCGATGGACGCTCATGGCTACGGACGCTCAACGAGGTCGCACCTATTACCGACGCCGACTGTCCGGATCCGCGAGCTGCGATCATTGCATTCACCTGGACCGGGCTTGAAAAGCACGGCCTCTCCAAGGAAGCGCTCGAGACCTTCTCGGCGCCATTCAAGGAGGGCATGTATCAGGAGGATCGTCTCCGCCGCCTAGGCGACAGGGTCGACGACGAATGGCAGTGCACCGTTATTGACGAAGCGCCGCAATGGAGCGGCAATGTCCCGGTCCGTGACACAGGCGGTGCAGATCCCTCGTCCGTAACTTTTCCATTCGCCACCCCGAAAACCGTGCATGCGCTGTTGATGCTATACGAGAAGGACGAAGAAACGGTTCAGGCCTGGGCCAACGACGTCCAGGCCAAGCTGGCCCCCCATAACGTGAAAGTCGTTCACCAACTGCCGCTCGAACTCCGTCCCGACCCCAAAGAACAAATGATCAGCCGGGAACACTTTGGATATGCCGATGGCATGTCTCAGCCGATTCCGTTCGACGACCAGAGCGCCAACGGCACTAGACGCGACAGCAACGTTCTCACCAATGGCCGGCCTGCTGAACGTGACCCCTGGCACGGCGTACCCCTCGGTGAGATCCTGCTGGGTCACACCAATGCGCACCACGAAAAAGCGCCCGGCCCGTTCGTAAGAGATGACCGGGGCTTGAAAGACGACCAGGACACGTTACGGCTTAAACCGGACGGCGCGCCCGAAGGCTTCCTCAACTTCGGTCTGAACGGCAGCTATATGGTCGTGCGCGAGCTCCGGCAGGATGTCGCCGCGTTCTGGAAGTCGGTCCATGACGGTGCGGAGAAGATCCGCAATCATGATCCCAGCGCCACGCACGTTACCCCGCAATGGCTCGCGGACCGGATCATCGGACGCAATCTCGATGGCCACCTGCTCTGCCCCAGCGGATTACTGGCGGCTGACGAGTATAAGCAACCGCAAAACGCCTTCGGCTTTATCCGCACCGATCCGCATGGCCACGGTTGTCCGATGGGCTCCCATGTGCGCAGGGCCAATCCGCGCGATGGCCTCGCGAAAGATGAGGCCTCGGCGCAGACCCTTCTCGACGCTGCCAACAACCACCGAATCCTGCGTCGCGGCCGGAAATACGGCAAAGCGATCGAAGATCCCCTAAAGGACGACGGCAAGGAACGGGGACTGCTATTTGTGTGCCTCAATACCGACATAGCCCGGCAGTTCGAATTCGTTCAACAGACCTGGATCCTGAACAGCAATTTCGCAACGCTGTTCGACGAGACCGATCCTCTGGTCGGTCCCAAGGGGCACTTCACGATCCGCGAACAACCGCTCCGCCGGATCGTCGAGGTCGAGACGTTCATCAAAATGGCCGGCGGCGAGTACTTCTTCCTGCCCAGCATTCCCGCGCTCAAATACCTGGCCGCGCTATGAGCAAAACGATCGCCTAAGACGTGTTACGGCCGGCTGGCAGCGGCCTCAAGGCTCGGCTGATGACGCGCAGCAGGCCGCGCGTGACAACAACAACGAACTCCTGGCCGGTTACGTCTTTGAAGCGATGCGCTTCGATCCGCTCGCCCCGGCGCTGCCTCGCATCGCCACACGGACAAGCACCATCGCAGCCGGGACTGCGACGCGCCCCAGGCGCGGAGGGACGGCTGCGCAAGCGCGGCGCCTTTTCCGAGCGGCTTGAGGTGGTTTACGATTAAGGTCGGGCAGGCTTGATGTCTGTCGGGTTGCCGCATCAAGCCTTCCGCATCTCGCTCGACGTATTGATCATCGCGTGGAACGCTCTCGCGTATTCGACCGCCTTGTTGATGTCGATCGGCTGCGCGTTGCGAGCATATTCCTTGACGGCGAACAGCGCCGGCGGCGGCGCGGCCAGCATGCGCTTGACCAGCGCATCGAGCGCGTCGTCGACCTTGGCGGCCGGCGCGATCGAGCTGATCGCCCCGATGGCCAGCGCGCGCTCCGGGCTAAACGGCTCGGTGTCATAGACGTGCTGCATCATCGCCTTCAGCGGCACCCGGTCGATGATCGCCGACATCACCATGGTGGGCATGATGTTGTGGGCGAATTCCGGGATCTGAAACTGCGCCGTATCGGCCGCCAGCGTCAGGTCGGCGAGCGCCGCGATGGCGAAGCCGAAGCCGAGCGCCCGCCCCTTCACGACCGCGATCACCGGCTGGCGCGACTGGCGGATCAGGCCGTAGGCGCGGAACACGATGTCGTGCGCCTTGCGCAGTTGCAGCGCTTCCATCGGGCCCGGCTTGGTGGCCGGCGGCGCCCGGCCGACGCAGAAGTCGTTGCCGGCACCGCGCAGCACGATCACGCGGACGTCGGCATCGACATTCGCGAACGCGTCGCCCAACTCGACGATCATCGAATCCGGCACCGCGTTGCCGGTGTCAGGCCGGTTCAGCGTGATAGTGCAAACGTCGCCTTGGCGCTTGATCAGAATATCGTCGGTCATTTCAAAGTTCCTGTTATTTTCTTAGACGCATTTTTTTCACGCGAACCGGTTCCCACTTCGCTTGAAAACGCTGTGTTCTAATTCGGCGTGATGCCGGCGGCCTTGATCAACTTCGCGTTGGATTCGATCTCGGTCTTGATGAACGCGTCATAGGCGGCCGGCGTCAGCGGCATCGGATTGGCGCCAAGCTTCTTGACGACTTCCTTGACGCTGGGCTCGGCGAGCGCCTTGACGATCTCGTCGTGCAGCCGCGTGACGATGTCCTTCGGCACACCGACCGGCGCGAAAGCGCCGATCCAGAAGATGTATTCGGAGTCCGGATAGCCGGCCTCGCGCGTCGTCGGCACGTCGGGCAGCGCGTCGTCGCGTTGCAGGCTGCTGACCGCGAGGCCGTCGAGCTGCTTGGCCTGGATCAGCGGCACCGCGGTCAGCAGTGGCGCAAAGTAGAAATCCAACCGGCCGCCGAGCACTTCGCGCAGTGCTTCCGGCGCGCCCTTGAACGGAATATGTGTGACCTCGAAGCCGGCGCTGAGCCGGAAACGCTCGGCATTCAGGTGCGTGGCGGCGCCGACGCCGCCGGACCCGTAATTCAGCGAGCCCGGCTTTTCCTTGGCCTTGGCGACGAGATCCTGCACGTTCTTGAAGCGGCCGGGCGGCGCGACCAACACATTGGGAAATTGGCCTAATGGCACGATGCCGGCGAAATCGCGCACGGTGTCGAACGGCAGCTTGGTGTAGGTCGTCGGCACAATGGTGTGCACCGACGAATTCACCAGCAGCGTATAGCCATCGGCGTCGGCCCGGGCCGCGATGCCCATGCCCAGCGTGCCGCCGGCGCCCGGCCTGTTCTCGAACACGAAGCTCTGGCCGATCTGCTTCGACACCTGCTCGAAGATCGGGCGCGCGATGGTGTCGATGGCGCTGCCGGCCGGAAACGGCACGATCAACCGGATCGGCTGCCGGGTCGGCCAAATCTGTGTAGAGCTCTGTGCCGATGCTTGATGGGGCGCGGCGAACGTGCCGGCCAGCAGCAGCGCGCCGGCTATGAGACGTCGAGTAATCACGGCATTTCTCCCAGCAGCGCACGGTGTGCGATTGTTTTTAAGGGCCGGATGTGATTCCGAGCCCGGCCGTCTTGGCGCCTATGAACCCGACGGCCCGCCAACTGTAAAGCCGGCGCCCGGTCAGGGCTTGAATCCGGTGCCGTTGCAGCGCTTGCAGCGCACAACCTTGTCGCCGTTCTTCAACAAGCCCTTGCCTTCGCAGTTCTTGCATTTCTCTTTTTTCTTGGCCGGTTTTTTCATCGGATAGCCTCTTGGGGCGGCAGGATGGCGCGGCGCACAGGGCAAATTGACTCCGTGCCTTTGGAAGTCTTTTATACTTAAAATAATGAGCTTAGGCCAGTTCAGCACAGGGGAGTTCACATGAGCCTTAAAGCCGTTTCAACCATCGCCGCGCTGGCGCTGGCCGCCCTCGCGGCCCCGGCCGCCGCCCAGGAGGTCACGCTACGGGGCGTGACTTCGTTCGCGGAAGGGACGCAGTTCTCCAAGAATTTCGAGCGGTTCATCGAAAAGGTGAACAAGGACGGCAAGGGCGTCGTCCAGATCAACTATATCGGCGGGCCGCGCGCGATGCCGCCGTTCGAGGTCGGCAATGCGGTGCGCTCGAAAGTGGTCGATATCGCCAATGTGACCGGCGCGTTCTACACCAACCTGATGCCGGAGGCCGACGCCTTCAAGCTGATGGGCAAGCCGATGTCCGAGCAGCGCAAGAACGGCAGCTGGGCGCTGATCAATGAGTTGCATAACCAGAAGCTTAATTCGTATTTCCTGGCACGGCAGTTCCACAACGTGCCGTTCCACATCTACCTGAACAAGAAGATCGACAAGCCGGACTTCACCGGCCTGAAAATCCGCGTCACGCCGGTCTATCGCGATCTGGTGCAGGCGCTGGGCGGCACGCCGATCACCACGCCGCCGGGCGAGGTCTATACCGCGTTGGAACGCGGCGTCGCCGACGGTTACGGCTGGCCGGTCAGCGGCATCTTCGATCTCGGCTGGGAGAAGGTCACCAAGTTCCGCATGGAGCCGGCGTTCTACAGCGTCGAGGTCAATGTGCTGGTCAACCAGGATGTCTGGAAAGGCCTGAACGACGCACAGCGCAAGGTGCTGAGCGACGCGGCATTATGGCTGGAAGGCCTCGACAGCGAGAACGAAGCCGTGATCGCGTCGGAGCGCGAGCGCCAGACCAAGGCCGGCATCCAGCCGATCGAGTTCTCGCCGGACAGCGCCAAGGCGTTCCTGGCCAAGGCCAACGATGTCGCCTGGCAGGCGGTCATCGCCAAGTCGCCCGAAACCGGCAAGAAGCTGCGCGAACTCGCCGGAAACTGAAGCTCACCATCAAGGGCGCCGGGATCACCCGGCGCCCCAAGGATCATCACACCGTGCAGCGGATATCCGGCGCGTTCGGGCGGCTCTATGATTTTCAGGCAGTCGTCGCGGCGCTGACGCTGCTCGGCATGGTGATCATCGTCACCGCCGACATCGTGCTGCGCAACGCCACCAATTTCGGTTTCGTGTGGGGCAACGAAGTCACCGAATACGCGCTCTATCTGATCACGCTGCTGACGGCGCCGTGGCTGTTGCGGCGCGGCCAGCACATCCGCGTCGACCTGCTGTTGACCACCCTGCCCCGCACCGCCGCCTGGCTGGTCGAGGCCGTCGGCGACATTCTCGGTTTCGCCGTCTGCGTGATGATGGTCCGCCTCGGCTGGCTGATGACATTCGAGGCCTGGCGGCTCGGCTCGATCACCATCAAGAACCTCGTATTCCCGGAATGGTGGCTGCTGGCGCCGGTGCCGGTGACGTTCCTATTGCTCGCCATCGAGTTCATTTTCCGCTTCCACCGCCTGATGCAGAGCCGCGAGCGCCGGGAGGAAGCGACCTCGGTCGCGTGACGTCATGGGATGGGGTGAAGCCAGCGTTCTTCTGTTCGGCGGTCTCGTCGCCCTCATGGCGCTCGGCTTGCCGGTGGCGTTCGCCTTCCTGGCGATCAACATCGTCGGCGCGGCGATCTATCTCGGCGGCGAAGCCGGCCTGATCCAGTTCACCCGCAATGCCGTGCAGTCCGTCACCGCGTTCGCCCTGACGCCGATTCCGTTCTTCGTATTGATGGGCGAAGTGCTGTTCCAGTCCGGCGTCGCCATGAAGGCGATCGACGCCTTCGCGTTGTTGATCCGCCGCGTGCCGGGCCGCCTGTCGGTCATCGCCATCGTGGCCGGCACGGTGTTCTCGGCGATCTCCGGCTCGACCATCGCGACCACGGCGCTGCTCGGCACCCTGATGGTGCCGACCATGCTGGCGCGCGGCTACCATCCCAGCATGGCGATGGGGCCGATCATCGGCATCGGCGGCGTCGACATGCTGATCCCGCCGTCCGCCCTCACGGTGCTGCTCGGCAGTCTCGCCGGCATTTCGATCAGCGGCTTGCTGGTCGGCGGCATCGTGCCCGGCCTGATGATGAGCGCGATGTTCCTCGGCTACATCCTGCTGCGCTGTTATCTCAATCCGGCGCTGGCGCCGGTCGAAAACCTTGAGGCGGTGCCGGGATTCTGGGAACGCTGGCGGCCGTTTTTCACTTACGTTCTGCCGCTGCTGCTGATTTTCAGCCTGGTGGTCTGGGTGATGTCGGCCGGCTGGGCGACGCCGACCGAGGCCGCCGCGATCGGCGCCGCCGGCACCATATTGGCCGCGATGCTGTATCGCAGCCTGACGGTCGACAATCTGATGAAGGCGCTGATCGGCACCGTGGCGATTTCAGGCACGATCCTGTTCATCATCATGGGCGCGACGACGTTCTCGCAGGTGCTGAGCTTTTCCGGCGTGGTCAACAGCATTGTCGGCCTGATCGCCCAGCAGGGCCTGAGCACGATGACCGTGCTGGTCGGCATGATCGTGATCCTGATCTTCCTCGGCTGCTTCGTCGATCAGGTGTCGATGATGCTGATCACGCTGCCGTTCTTCATGCCGTTGGTGGCCAAGCTGAACATCGATCCGATCTGGTTCGGCGTGATGTTCCTGATCTGCATGCAGCTCGGCCTGCTGCATCCGCCGTTCGGCCTGTTGCTGTTCACCATGAAGGGCGTCGCGCCGCCGCACATTACCATGAACCAGATCTATATCGCGGCTCTGCCCTATGTCGGGTTCGCGTTTCTGGTGCTGTTCATGATCCTGTTCTTTCCGCCGATCGCGACCTGGCTGCCGAGATTGCTCGGAAGTTAGGCGGCACTTAACCCGTAGGGTGGGCGAAGCGAAGCGCGCCCACTAGTCGCACCAAGCCAGCGTGGAGATCCCAAGGTGGGCGCGGCGCTGACGCGCCTTCGCCCACCCTACGTGCCGCGAATATAGCGTCAGGCCGCAACCGCCGTCCGCCATCTTCCATCAACAAACCGATACGCCGCCGCCCGGACTTCGTGAAAGCCCCGACCGGCGCCCCAACACATCACCCGCACAGTCACGACATCGCCGTCGATCTCGATCAGGTTGTAGCTGTTGCCTTCGAGCTCCCGCGTGCGGGTCGAGATCGCCGTGCCGGCATGCAGGATCAGCACCGCGCCGCGGCCGCCGATCTCGGTCGGCAGGTCGCCGGCCATCGCGCGATGATAATGGCCGGACAGCAGCAGATGAATGTCGGCGGCCGCGATCGCGCCCAGCGCCAGCGCCGACCGGCCGGCCAGCCGGCGCTCCGCCTCGCCTTCCGGCATGCCGAGCGGATGATGCGTGACCAGCGTCTTGAAGACGTGCGGCGCGACCTGCGCGAACACTTGACCGATGCGGGCGATCTGTTCGACCGACAAGCGGCCGTGCTTGCGGGTGAAGCTGCGCGCGGTATTGAGGCCGAGCACCGCGATCTCGTCGTCGCGGTACAGATCGCCGACCGCGCCGACCGGCTGAATGTGCCGGTCATAGCGCGCCAGCGGCCGCCAGAAACGATTGAACAGATTGAACAGCGGGACGTCATGATTGCCCGGCACCACCAGCTTCGGCGGCACCACGCGGTCGAGAAACTTGCGGGCCTGCGCGAATTCGCCATGGCGCGCGCGTTGCGTGAGATCGCCGCTGATCACCACCAGTGCCGGCGCCCGTTCGTTGACGCTGGTCAGCAGGTCTTCGGCGAGGAAGTCGCTATGCCGGCCGAAATGTAGGTCAGAGATCTGGGCGATGGTGCGCATGGCTTAAGTGAGCGGCGCGGGCGCGAACACGCGGAGCGAACCGGGTCGCGTGCGGTAATGCAACGGCGTGCGCATCACCTCGACTTCGCCATCGCACGCGACCGGCAGGCGGCTGGCATGCGCATCGACATCGGCTTTGGCTACTTTGAAAATGCGCAGGTCGTGTACTTGGTCGGTGCGCCCGAAGATCGCCCGAAGGCCGAGCCATATCAGGCCGAGGCGGCTTTGCGTCCGGGCCACGTAGACACACAGCTCACCGCCATCGAGGCGCTCGCGCTTGCCGAGCGCGCGCGGCGTGATCTGATATTCGTTGTTGCCGACGAACAATAACGGGCTGCGATAGGGCTGCGTCGAGCCCGCCGCCTTGATGCGCAGCCGCCGTCGCGGAAAATGCTTCAGCGCGCGGAACGTCGCCGGAATCATGGCCAGCCATTTCGGCAGGCCGTGCAATACCCGACGTCGTTCGCGATCTTGCACCAGCATCGGATAAATCCCGACCGAGGAGTTATTGATGAAGGTGCGCCCGTTCACCTCGCCGAGATCGACGGCCTGAACATATCCGGCCGCCATGATGGCGACGGCCTGATCGAGCAGAAGCGGAATTCCCACATCCCTGGCGAAATGATTGAGCGTACCCAGCGGCAGGATACCGAGCGGCACGCCGCAGCCGGCCAGCACACTCGCCACGGTGCCGATGCTGCCGTCGCCGCCGCCGACCGCGATGGCGTCCAGTTCGCCGCCTTTGACCTGAAGCAGCGCGTGCTCGGCGCCGGCCCGCAATTCGGCGCCGCTCAAGAACGTCAATGTCGCCGTCATGCCGTGCCGCGCAAAGGCGGCTTCGAGTTCGGCGCCCAGCTTCTCGTTCTCCAGCCGGGCGGCCGTGCCGGCGGCAGCGTTCAGCAGGACGGCAATTCTCAGGGCTGGCACGGAAGGCCTCTCGCGAATGGGAGCCGGCTGCGCTTGCGGGATATGTAACATGGCGGCAATCGAATGCGGGCTTTAGCGGCCCAAAAGTTGAACGCTCATGCTCTAACGCCCGACAGGACGAAGCGTTCGTTCCGTTTCGGCATTAGTCCTAAGACGCCTGCGGCGGATCGACCTGCCCTTCCTGCTGCAGGCGGGTCATTGCCACCCAGCAGATCAGCGCCCAGGCGGCGCCGATGCACCAGCCGGCCAGCACGTCGGTCGGATAATGCACGCCGAGATAGACCCGACTGACGCCGACCATGAAAGTCAGGATGATCGCCAGACACATCACATAGAGCCGCAGCCTTCGCGACTGCGTGGTCCGGCCCAGCAGCGCCGCGATGGTCAAATAGGTGATCGCCGACAGCGCCGCATGGCCGCTCGGAAAGCTCGGAGTGAAAATGCGGGCGGTCGGCGCCACCAGATCGGGCCGCGGCCGGTTGAAGCCGAGCTTGAGCAGGCTGTTCAGCGCGACACCGCCAATGACGGCGACCAGCATCACCCAGGCCGCATCATGGCGGCCGATCAGGAACAGGTATGACACGACCACGAACAGCAGGATGCCGAGCACCGCGAAGCTGCCGAGTGCGGTGATGTCGCGGGCGGCCTCCTCAATCCAGACCGGACCGATCGGATCGGACAGGTCGGCCGGATTGCGGAACCAGAGAATGATGTTGCGGTCGAAGGCCGGCGTGGATTGCTCCAACACGTCTTCGGCGATCAGGCCGAATACCAGCAAGAGCCCCGCGATCGCCAATACCGTCACCAGCAACTTGGTCTCGATGCCCCGGAATCGTGCGATCTGCCGTTGGACTGCTTTCATGTCGCTCTCGCCAAATACCGCCAAACGCCCCGTTATCTAAAGTCAAATCAATGACTTATCGTTCCATCTTAGCCCCCGGAATGAAGCCTTGTTGACCCTCCCGGCCGATAATCCTTCCCGGCCGCCGCAAAGCCGACTACATCCAGGGCCATCCAGTCCGGCTGCGCGGCGATGCGGTCCGCATTTTGATGCGGCCGACGAGCGGTATATGCCGGCCCGACGCAAGCCAATTCTCATTCCTGGCGGATATTATGACGACCGACACGCACACGCAGCCTATTGCGCGACCGATTGCCGCCGACACGGCGGCCAGCCCCGGCAGCGCGCCCAAAGTGAGCTTCGTCTCGCTCGGCTGCCCAAAGGCGCTGGTCGACAGCGAGCGGATTATCACGCGGCTGCGGGCCGAGGGCTACGAGTTGGCGCGCGGCCATGCCGGCGCCGATCTGGTAATCGTCAATACCTGCGGCTTTCTCGATAGCGCCAAGGCGGAATCGCTTGGCGCCATCGGCACGGCGCTGGCCGAAAACGGCAAGGTGATCGTCACCGGCTGCATGGGGGCCGAGCCGGAGAACATCACCGCGCAATATCCGGGCGTTCTGGCGATCACCGGGCCGCAGCAATACGAAAGCGTGCTCGACGCCGTGCACCGCGCGGTGCCGCCGCGCCACGACCCGTTCCTCGATCTGGTGCCGCCGGAAGGCATCAAGCTGACGCCGCGGCACTATGCCTATTTGAAGATTTCCGAAGGCTGCAACAACCGCTGCACGTTCTGCATCATTCCGAAACTGCGCGGCGATCTGGTGTCGCGGCCGGCCGGCGACGTGCTGCGCGAAGCCGAAAAGCTGGTGAAGGCCGGCGTGAAGGAACTGCTGGTCATTTCGCAGGACACCTCGGCCTACGGCATCGACATCAAATATGCGACCAGCCTATTCCAGGACCGCGAAGTTCGCGCCAAGTTTCTCGACCTGTCGCGCGAGCTCGGCACCCTCGGCGCCTGGGTGCGGCTGCATTACGTCTACCCCTACCCGCATGTCGACGACGTCATTCATCTGATGGCCGACGGCACCGTACTGCCGTATCTCGATATCCCGTTCCAGCATGCGGCACCGAATGTGCTCAAGCGCATGAAGCGCCCGGCCTCGCAGGAGAAGCAGCTGGAGCGCATCCAGCGTTGGCGCGAAATCTGCCCGGACATCACGCTGCGCTCGACCTTCATTGTCGGCTTTCCGGGCGAGACCGATGAAGATTTTGAGTTTCTGCTGAACTGGCTCGATGAAGCCCAGCTCGACCGTGTCGGTTGCTTCAAATACGAACCGGTGCGCGGCGCGCCCGCCAACGATCTCGGCGACGCGGTGCCCGAAGAGGTCAAGGAGCAGCGCTGGCATCGCTTCATGAAACACCAGCAGGCGATCTCGGCGCGCCGCCTGAAGCGCAAGGTCGGCACCCGCCAGCAGGTCATCATCGACGAAGTCGGCCCGACCGTCGCCAAGGGCCGCACCAAGGGCGACGCGCCGCAGATCGACGGCGCCGTTTATGTGTCGAGCCGAAGGCCAATGCGGGTCGGCGAAATCGCCACCGTGAAGATCGAGCGCGCCGATGCGTATGATCTGCATGGCAGCGCGGTGGGGTTTTAGCGTCTAGATTAGTTGCCGCCTCATGGTGAGGAGCGCGGCCATTGGGCCGCGCGTCTCGAACCATGATTGATAGCCCCCAGGGGCCGGCCTACGTCCTTCGAGACGCGCTCAAGATGAGCGCTCCTCAGGACGAGGCCGGATTGAACGTTAACATCGACGACAAGCGGCGGCCAAATATGCGCATGAATCCCCTCACCACCCTCATCGCCAGCCTGTGCGCATCCGTCCTGCTGTCGGCGCACGCCGGCGCCGCCGACGACCGCATCGAGACCATGGTCGCGCAGACCATCCGGCCGATGATGCAGCGCCACGGCATTCCGGGCATGGCCATCGGAATCGTCGTCGACGGCCAACGCTACGTCTACGCGTTCGGCGTGATGTCGAAGACCACCGGCAAACCGGTCACCCATGAGACGCTGTTCGAGATCGGCTCGGTGAGCAAGACGTTCACCGCGACACTCACCGCCTATGCGGCGGCCGCCGGCAAGCTGTCGCTGTCCGATCCGGCCAGCCAAACCATGCCGGCGCTGCGCGGCAGCCCCTTCGACAAGATCAGCCTGCTCGACCTCGGCACCCATATGTCGGGCGGCCTACCGTTGCAGGTGCCGGATGGCGTCAACAACAACGACCAGCTGATGCGCTATTTCCACGACTGGAAGCCGACCTATGCGCCCGGGACGGTACGGACTTACGCCAATCCAAGCATCGGCCTCCTTGGCATGATCGCGGCGAAAAGCCTGAACGACCGCTTCGACACGCTGATGGACCGCCACGTGCTGCAGCCGCTCGGCCTGACGCACACCTATCTGCAGGTGCCGAAAACCGAGATGGCGCGTTACGCGCAGGGCTACACCAAGACCGATGCGCCGGCCCGGGTGATGCCCGCCGTCATCGCGGCGGAAGCCTATGGCGTGCGCTCGACCGCGGGCGACCTGCTGCGTTTTGTCGAGGCCCAGATGGGCCTGGTGCCGGTCGAGGGCGATCTTAAAACCGCCTTCGCCGCCACACACATCGGATACTTCCGGATCGGCCAGATGACGCAGGATCTGATCTGGGAGCAATACAATTACCCCGTCGACCTGAAGGACCTTGTCGCCGGCAATTCGTCGAAGATGAGCCTGGAGCCCAATCCGGCGGTACGCATCGATCCGCCGTCGCCGCCGCGCGACGACGTGTGGATCAACAAGACCGGTTCGACCGACGGCTTCGGCGCCTATGCGGCATTCGTGCCGGCCAAGAAGCTCGGCATCGTGCTGTTGGCCAACAAGAACTATCCGAACGACGCGCGCGTGACGGCCGCGCATGAGATTTTGACGAAGGTGGTCGGTCGCGAGCCGTGATGACTCGTAGGATGGGTTGAGCGCAGCGAAACCCATCGCCTATGAGATGATGGGTTTCTCTGCGCTCAACCCATCCTACGGGCAGCCGCCTGTCCCTGCCTCATGGTGAGGAGCGCGGCCCTTTCGCCGCGCGTCTCGAACCATGAATTGTGGGCACCAACGGGCCGCCCACATCCTTCGAGACGCGCTCGAAGATGAACGCTCCTCAGGATGAGGCCGGATTGGCACCCACCACCTTCACCACCGCGCACATCAGCACCGCCAACTCGTCCTCGGCAATCGTGAACGGCGGCGCCAGATACACCACATTGCCGAACGGCCGCACGAACACGCCCTCGGCGATGAAGCGCTGACGCAATGTATCAACATTGTCGATGCGCTGCAGTTCGACGACGCCGATCGCGCCCAGCACCCGCACGTCGCGCACGCCCGGCAGCTCGCGGCATGGCGCCAGACCCGCTTTCAGCGCCGCCGAGATCGCCGCGACCTGTAGCAAGCGCGGCTCGCGTTCGAACAGGTCGAGCGAGGCATTCGCGGCCGCGCAGGCCAGCGCATTGGCCATGAAGGTTGGCCCATGCATCAGCGCGTGGCCCGGATCGTCCGACCAGAACGCCTCGAACACATGGCGCCGCGCCACGGTGGCGGCCAGCGGCAGCGTGCCGCCGGTCAGCGCCTTGGACAGCGTGATGATGTCCGGCACGACCTCAGCCTGTTCGCACGCGAACATCGATCCGGTGCGGCCGAAGCCGGTGAAGATTTCGTCGAAGATCAGCAACACGCCGTGCCGGTCGGCGGCATCGCGTAGCGCGCGCAGCACCGACGCGTCGTGAAACAACATGCCGCCGGCGCCCTGGGCCAGCGGCTCGACCACGATGCCGGCGATCTCGTGCGCATGCCGCGCCAATAGGTCGTCCAGCGCGGCGACGCCGGCCACGTCGCGCGGAAGATCGACAATCAGATGTTGCGGCAGCAGGCCGGCGAACCGCGCATGCATGCCGTCGTCCGGATCGCACACCGCCATCGCGCCGGTGGTGTCGCCGTGATAGGCGCCGCGGAACGCGACGAATTTGGTGCGCCCCGTCGCACCGCGATTGAGCCCAAACTGCACCGCCATCTTCATCGCGACTTCGACCGCGACCGAGCCGGAGTCCGAAAAGAACACGTGGTCGAGATCGCCCGGCAACATTGCGGCGAGCCGGCGGGCCAGCGTCTCGGCAGGCTGATGGGTCAGGCCGCCGAACATCACATGCGGCATCGCGGCGAGTTGCCGCTCGACCGCCGCCCGGATATGGGGATGGTTGTAGCCGTGGCAGGCGGTCCACCACGAGGCGATGCCGTCGATCAACTCGCGGCCGTCCTCCAGCACGATCCGGCAGCCCTCGGTGCGGGCCACGGCGAGCGGCGGGCTAGAAGTCTTCATCTGCGCATAGGGCCGCCACAGGTGGCTTTGGTTCGCCCCTGCCCGGCCCCGCGCCTCGTTGTCGTCCTTACCGGCCATTCCGTTCCCGTTTTGCCTTGAGGCGTTGGCCCCTTTATACGCAGATGTTCGCCCATCCGTTCAACCGGAATGGGGCCAGACATTTTGATGACGCGTTTTCTTAACGCGAACCGGATGCCACTTCGCTTGAAAACGCTCTGAAAGGCGCCATGCACTCGCTTGACGAATTCGCCACTGCCAAGCTGACGGAACTGGAAAGCAACCAGTTGCGGCGGTCGCTGGTCGACAGTACCCGGGTCGGCGGCATCTGGGTCGAGCGCGACGGCAAGCGGCTGCTGTCGTTCTCCTGCAATGACTATCTCAACCTGTCGCAGCACCCGGCCGTGATCGAGGCCGCCATCGCGGCCACGCGGCAGCACGGTGTGGGTTCGGGCGCCTCGCGGCTGGTCACCGGCAATTATCCGCTACTCGGCGAGTTGGAGGCGCGGCTCGCCGCCCTGAAAGGCACGGAAGCCGCCTGCGTGTTCGGCTCGGGTTATCTCGCCAATGCCGGCATCATCCCGGTGCTGGCCGGCCGCGGCGATCTGGTGCTGATCGACGAGCTCGCGCACGCCTGCCTGTTCGCCGGCACGCAATTGACGCGCGGTGCCAGTCATATTTTCCGCCACAACGACGTCGCGCATGTCGAAGAACTGCTCACCGCGCATCGGGCCAATTACAAGCGCGTACTGATCGTCACCGATGGCGTGTTCTCGATGGATGGCGACCTGGCGCCGGTGGCCGAACTCGCGGATCTCGCCCGGCGCCATGACGCGTGGCTGATGACCGACGATGCCCACGGCCTCGGTGTGATCGGCGGCGGGCGTGGCTCCAGCTTTGCCGGCGGGGACCGCGCCGACGTGCCGCTGCAGATGGGCACGCTGTCCAAGGCGGTCGGCGGCTATGGCGGCTATCTGTGCGCATCTCGTCCGGTCGTCGAACTGATGCGCAACCGCGCCCGCACTTTCGTGTATTCGACCGCGCTGCCGCCGGCTTCGGCCGCCGCCGCACTGGCCGCCCTCGACCTGATCACCGGCGATCCGGCGTTGGTCGCCCGGCCGCTCGCCAAGGCGCGGGCCTTTACCCGGGCGCTTAACCTGCCCGACGCCCAGAGCCCGATCGTGCCGGTGATCGTCGGCGACGCGTCGGCGGCGCTCGATGCCTCCGCGCTGCTGCAGGACGAAGGCTTCCTGGTCGTGCCGATCCGTCCGCCGACGGTGCCGGCCGGCACCGCGCGATTGCGCTTTGCGTTCACGGCCGGCCATCCGGACGAAGCGATCGAGCGCATCGCCGCGCTGGTGCGCGAGCAGGTGATGGCGGAGTCGCGCTGATGGGCGGCGTATTCGTCACCGCGACCGGCACCGATATCGGCAAGACGTTTGTCTCGGCCGGGCTCGTTCGGCACTGGCGGGCCGCCGGGCAGAACGTCAACGCGCTGAAACCGGTGGTCAGTGGGTTCGATCCCGATGTGGCGGCTTCAAGCGATTCAGGCGTACTGCTTGACGCCCTCGGTCAGTCTGTGACGCCGCAGGAAATCGAACGCATCTCGCCCTGGCGTTTTTCGGCGCCGCTGTCGCCCGATATGGCGGCGCAGCGCGAAGGCCGCCGCATCGATGTCGACAAACTGGTGAGCTTCTGCAAAAGCAACATCGCGACGCATGATGGCATAACCCTGATCGAAGGCGTCGGCGGCGTCATGGTGCCGCTCGACGATGAGCGCACCGTGCTGGACTGGATGATGCTGTTGCAGATTCCGGTGGTGCTGGTCGCCGGCAGTTATCTCGGCACCATCAGCCATACGCTGACCGCGCTGGACGCGCTGCTGCGCTGGGATATCCCGATCGCGGCTTTGGTGATCAGCGAGACCGAAGGCAGCGGGGTTCCGCTCGACGACACGGTCGCGGCGATCGCGCGCTTCGCCGGGCGGATCGAGGTGATCGGCGTGCCGCGGCTGCCGGCTGGGCAAACCGCGCATCCGGCGTTCGGACGGATCGCGGATGCGATCGAAGGGATAGCGCTCCGGTCCGATCAATGAACCAGACCGGAGCGTAACGTTTACGGAATCAAAATCGTCGATCCCGTGGTGCCGCGGCTTTCCAGATCCTCGTGCGCCTTACGGGCGTCCTTGAGCGCATATTTCTGGTTCACCGGGATCTTGACCTTGCCGCTGCCGACCACCTCGAACAATTCGTTGGCCAGACCCAGCAGATCCTCGCGCTTCGCCGCATAGTGGTTCAGCGTCGGCCGGGTCGCGAACAGCGAGCCCTTGTGCTGCAGCAGGTTGATGTCGAACGCCTTGATCGCGCCGGACGCCGCGCCGAACGACACGAACATGCCGAGCGGACGCAGGCAGTCCAGCGAGGCCGGGAAAGTGTCGGCCCCGACGCCGTCATAGACCACGTCGCACAGCTTGCCGCCGGTGATCTCCTTCACCTTCGCGGCGAAATCCTCGGTACGGTAATAGATGATGTGATCGGCGCCGTTGGCCTTGGCGATGTCGCCCTTTTCCTTCGATCCGGCGGTGCCGATGACGGTCGCGCCGAGATGCTTGGCCCACTGGTCGAGGATCACGCCGACGCCGCCGGCCGCGGCGTGCACCAGGATGGTGTGGCCCTTTTCGACCTTGAACGTACGCCGCAGCAGGTAGCACGCCGTCATGCCCTTGAGCATCATGGCGGCGGCCTGCTCGTAGCTGATATTATCGGGCAGCTTGACGGTCCGCGCGGCCGGCAGCAGCCGCTCGGCCGAATAGCCGCCGAGCGGCACCACGTAGGCGACACGATCGCCGACCTTGAAATCGGTGACGTCGGGGCCGAGTTGCGTGACCTCGCCCGCGCCTTCATTGCCTGAGACGAACGGCATGCCGACCGGCGACGGATACATGCCCTGGCGGAAATAGGTGTCGATGTAGTTGACGCCGATGGCGTGCTGCTTGATGCGGATCTGGCCCGGACCCGGCACCGGCACCTCGATGTCGTCGACCGTCAGGACCTCGGGGCCGCCCACCTTATGCACGCGAACTGCTGCAACCATCGTTTTCTCCCATTGAAATAATTGGCGGCGATCCAATCAGGTCGCCGCAAGCGTCGCGGCGGATCATAGGGTCCGCCGCCCAGACCGCAAGGGAGCAGACCAAAACGGTCGCTTCAACCGGGCTTGGCGTGTTTTTTCCGGCGGTTCCGGCCGGCCCACACATTGAAAATCTCGACCGACGCCGCAAACGCCATCGCCGAATAGATGTAGCCGCGCGGCATGTGGAAGCCGAGGCCGTCCGCCACCAGCGCCACGCCGATCAGCAGCAGGAAGGCCAGCGCCAGCATCTTGGTGGTCGGATGGCGGGCGATGAAGCCCGCTACGGGGGCCGACGCGATATACATCACGATCATGGCGATGACGACGGCGGCGATCATCACTTCGATCTGCTCCGCCATGCCGATCGCCGTGATGATCGAGTCCAGCGAGAACACCAGATCGACCACGACGAGTTGCATCACGATGAGCGCAAAGCTGGACGTGACGGCGGAGGGTCCGCCCTCGCTATCGGCTGCTTCGACCTCGCCATGGATCTCATGCGTCGCCTTGGCGATCAGGAACGCTCCGCCGCCGATCAGGATGAGATCGCGCCACGATAGATCGAGCTCGTAGATTTTGATGACCGCCGCCGTCAGGCCCATCAGCCACGTCAGCGTGGCCAGCATCGCGATGCGGAACACCAGGGCCAGCGACAGACCGATCTGCCGCGCGCGCTTGGCCTGCTTCTTATCGCACCGCGCCACCAGCAGCGAAATGAACACGATGTTGTCGATGCCGAGCACGATCTCCATCGCGGTCAGCGTCACCAGGGCGGCCCAGGCATGCGGGTCGGCCAGAAGCTGGATCATGGGACATTCCGTTCAGCCGGATCGGCGCGGCTGAATCCGATGGCGAAGAAATACACGCCGAGCGCGACCAGCGACCATGCTGTCCACGGGCCGGGATTGAGATCGTAATACAGCGCCGCCAGTGCCAGCACGGCCCACAACACCAACGCCGCCATGGTCACCGCGCGCCACCGTTCCACCCGCACCGGATGCACGAAGCGGATCGGCGCGAACGTCAGTGCCGCCAATGCCAGAATGACCAGCGCCGTCACCCAGGCCGGCGGCTGCAGAACAAACAGGTAGAACGCGACCGCGTTCCACAGCGTCGGGAAACCCCGGAAAAAATTGTCCGAGGTTTTCATTCGGCGGTCGGCGAAATAGATCGCCCCGGTGATGACGATGATGACCGCCAGCGGCACCGCGAGCCACAGCGGCATCAGGCCGCCGGCCACAATCGCATAGGCCGGCACGAACACATAGGTGCCGAAATCCACCACGAGGTCGAGCGCATCGCCCGACCAGTTCGGCAGGGTTTCGGCCACCTTGAAGCGGCGCGCGAAGGTGCCGTCGACGCCGTCGACGATCAGCGCAAGGCCAAGGAGGCCGAACATCCAGACCCACTCGCCGCGCACCGCCGCCATCAGGGCGAGCAGTGCAATCGCGGCGCCGGACGCGGTCAGGATATGGACCGAGAATGCCTTGGCACGCTGCGCGCGTGGAGCTGGACCATGCCGCGATGGCTCGGACGGCGGAATGTCTGACGCCATGGCCTACTGATTACCCCAATCGAGCTGACAGATCTCGGCTGACTGTCCGGCGAAATTCCAGTTGCGGCCGAAGGCGCGGAAACGCGACTTGTCGGCCTTGGCGACCGTGATGTCGGGCGCGATCCAGTATTCGCTGTTGCGGATCATGACGTTCTCGCCCGGCTTCTTGCCTTTTACCGGCGTGATCGCGCCGTCGATGATCTTGTCGATCTTCACAATCCGGGTGTCGCCCTCGGTGCGGTACACGATCGGCACCTCGCGGACGCCGAGGAAACTGCCGACCAGGATCGACAACAGATGCGTCGAGCCGCCGACCTTGCCGGTGAAAATGCGCGTGAGACCCTTGATCGCGTAGATCGACGCTTTGTCATCGATGAACAGCGCGGCGGTCCAGTTGCCACGCGACATCAGGCCGGGGATTTCGATCATCAGCGCGATGTTGAGGCCGGAAAGGTCAGCATCGCCGATACGGCCCTCGTCGATGCGGATGCCGGCCCAGGTCTGGCAATGGCCCTCGGTCGGCGGGGTTTCACCGAGCGACAGCACGCAGGGGCAGAACACATCGCAACTGCATGACAGCGCCATCTCGCCGCGCAGCTTCCAGGCTTCGCTCACGCGCCGATCTCCCACACCTTGCCCACGATCGCAAAGACGATCACCGCAACGCCGATCGCGATCAGCGCGACCCCGACCGCGCGGCTGAACCGCGGCGTGGTCGACACCTTCTCGACGGTCATGATGGCGCCGAGCGCCGCCATCCACACCACGTTCATGACACCGACCGCGAACATCACCAACATCATCGCAAAGCAGCAGCCGACGCAATACAGGCCCTGGCGCAGCCCGAGCCGGAACACGCCGCCCGGCGTCTCGCGCCAATTGGCGAAGAAGAACGCAAACGGCCGCTGGCATTGCGTGACGCAGGCGTGCTTGAGCGCGGAGAACTGATAGAGCCCGGCGCCGACGAACACCGCGCCCGAGAACAGGCCGCTGGCCGCCACCATCGAGGCATCGAGCATCGCCATAAGGGTAAGGGCCGTCTGCAACGCCGTCGCGGCCATCGCGAAGCCGAGCCAGACTGTGATGTAGCCGGCGGTCAGCGTCAGCGGCGATACGACGCGCTTGCCCTGCCGGGCCGCGGTGTCGGCGATTTCCGCATAGGTGACGATCATCGGGCCGGCGCTGGGCAGCATCATCGCGAAGATCATCGCGACCCACATGGCCAGGACCAGCATCGTGGCCGGAACTGTGATCGAGTCGCCCCCCATCGGGCCGAGGCGCGTGCCGCACAGCGTCTCGATCAGCGCCCGGCCGAGGCTATCGCCGGCCGTCACCATTCCGGCCGTCATCACGCCGAGATAGATCCAGCCGAGGGTCGCCAGCAGCACGACCGCGCCGATGCCAAGCCACTTCCGCTGCGCCAGAACGGCGCCGAGCCCGGTTGCCACGGTTCCGGGCGCCGGGATGGGGGCGGATGGCTGAACGGCCTGGGTCATGGGTCACCT
>JAQGJU010000137.1 GCA_028290465.1 Xanthobacteraceae bacterium
TAGGGGCTGGCGCGGCCGGCGGTGGGGCCGTCACGGCGGCCGGTGTTGAGGCGGGCGCCGCCGGAGCGGGCGCCGGGGCCATGGCAGGAGTTGCCGCCGGGGCCGGCGGCTTAATGGCGTTCACGGCCTGCTGGCAGGCCGGCGACAGCGCCGACATGTTGCGCTTCAGGCAGTCGAAGGCGGCCTGGCCGCCCGGCGGCACGCTCATGCAGCTCTTCATATAGTCAGAGCGGCAGGAGGCCTTGATGGCGTCGGTCTGTGCCGGCGTCGGTTGCGCCAGTGTGGGAACGGCGGTCAGTGCCGCGATCAAGAACACTGAAGTCTTTAACGTCCAAGTTTTCATGGGAGCCCTCCCTGGATTGGATCCCCGTTCGTACCGCCATGCTACAATGCCGTGCAGTGGAGAAAACTAGCCTCATCCGGGTTCCACAATGCGTTGACCGGCGCCCGCGCGCGCCGCATTCTCCGCCGACGAATCGAAGGACTGTTCGCCATGCCGATGGACGCCAATGAGATCGAGCGGCTGATCAAGGCCGGCCTGCCGGACGCGCAGGTGACGATCCGCGATCTTGCCGGCGACGGCGACCATTACGCGGCTACGGTGATTTCCGCCGCGTTCCGCGGCAAGTCGCGGGTGCAGCAGCACCAGATCGTGTACCAGGCGCTCAAGGGCCAGATGGGCGGGGCGCTGCATGCGCTGGCCCTGCAGACCGGCACGCCCGAGAGCTGACCCTAGTGTCCCGATTCCGAAGTTCGCCGTACCGTGCAGCACCCCCAGTGCGAACTTCGGAATCAAAGGGACACTAGCAAGCTAATGTTTCTAGTGTGGTTTTGGATTTGAAGTTCGCCTGCGAGCCCGCCGCTGTCACCGGGCGAACTTCAAATCCACCACACTAGAGCCCCGCTGGGCTTCCTGATGCCCCTCTGGGTACCCTCTGTTGCGCCCCTTGGGATCGGGAGCCGGATACGCTACATATGGGCAACACCTGTCTGTCACATGGCCGAGCAGTGACCTTGGCGTCCGGTCCGGCACAAAGGAATATGATCCATGGGCATCGAGCAGTTCATCGACAATGAAGTGAAGTCCAACGACGTGGTGCTGTTCATGAAGGGCACCCCGCAGTTTCCGCAGTGCGGCTTTTCCGGCCAGGTGGTGCATATCCTCGATTATCTGGGCGTTCCCTATAAGGGCCTGAACGTCCTGGAGTCCGCCGAACTGCGCGATGGCATCAAGGTATTCTCGAACTGGCCGACCATCCCGCAGCTCTACGTCAAGGGCGAATTCGTCGGCGGCTGCGACATCGTGCGCGAGATGTTCCAGGCCGGCGAGTTGCAGGGCCTGATGAAGGAAAAGGGCCTGCCCGTGAAGGAAGCCGCTCAGGCGTAAGAGAGCCGGTCGCACACTGAAGAAGGAGGCTCCGACGGCGGACGCCAAATCGGATGTCGTCGATCAAGCCGGATCCCGTCGATTCGAGGTGATCGTCGACGCCGTCTGTAGGCGGGCTCGGTCAATGCCGTCCTGCTGGCTGAGAACGCAGATCGATGCTGACGTTCTGCAACCCAAAACCGCTGCCGTCGCCTTTTTCATCGTGATAAAATAGAACATTCCAGCGCTTGGTCTCCGGATCCAGCGTGACGATATCGTAACACATCGGTTTTTTGTCCACGCCGGTCGTTGATCCACAGCCGACGACAGTGATGTGCTGTCTCAGACCGCGTGCTTCGACTGTTGTCGTTGTCAGGTGCGGGACGTGTTTGTGCCCGTGCAAAACGAGCGAGACGCCGCGCGCCGCGCACCATGCCATGAAGGCGTCGGCTTCGTCGAAAGCGATGAACTGTTCTTCGCCGCCGAATAAGCCGGCGAGTATCCGCTCATAAAGCGCCGTCGGCGCCGAGCCATAGGCGTATGGGTGGTGATGGACGAGTGCGATTTTCATGAATTCTGCCACTTCGGGACGTCGTCGCACCTCCCTGTCGTACAAGACGCCGCGATCCAGACGTTGTCGTTCGCCGACTGCACCCCGAGCCAAATTTCCAGTTTCGCTTGAATTGAACGAAAAGAACGCTGTCTGAAGGTCGTCATCGAAGACCACCGGCTCCCAGCGCAGATCAGTGACATACTCGCTATTGCGTCCGAAGCGGCCGATGGCGTTTCCATTGCTGCGCACGTCGTGGTTTCCCGGGATCACCAGCAGATCCTTCCGAGTTATGTTTTCGACATCAAGCCGAAATTCATCGAATGACTCGCGAAGGGGTTCTTTTGGATTATCAAACAGATCGCCGGTTACGACGACGCGGTCGGCGGTCTTGAGTTCATTCGTGAGATGTTCTTTCAGCCAACTGCGTCGCCGACCGGAACCCTTTGCACCGAAATGCAGATCGCTCAGGTGCAGGATGCGCTTGCTGCGTTGCCGACCAGCCACAAAGCGTAACGCGCGATCAACTTGCCCAAGGCCGCTATCCAGCGCGACAAGCAAATCTTGACGAAAGAACTGCTGTGCTTCGCGCAGTGGAAGCACGCAGGAAGTCTTGAGCCGCGTCCAGAATACGACGGCGGGCGGTGCTACGGGATTTTCCGCCAGCGTTTGCAGGGCAGGGAACGGATCGACGATCTCCGTAAGCTGACTTGAGTGAGCGTAGTCGGGCATCAGCACCAGCCCTTTGGAATGCGAACTCACCGCGGCTTCGGTAAAAAATCGGAAACTGTCCGTGTCCTGCTGCCATGATCCACTGGGCAGCACCATGGCGTAGAGCTCATAACCGGTGAAGTATGTGCGCAGCGGATCCAATCTGCGCGCGACCTCAGCCGAGCTTAAGACACGGCTGCTGCCCCACTGATGGTCCATCGCCATCATCTCGCGCTCGGCGGCGCTGCCGATGTGATGCGTCCAGTCGTCCGGCGTGCCCATGGTCGAACTGATGAGAGCGCCGGGACCGGTGAGCGACGCCAGGAATTCGAAGAGCGCTTGCGCGTCGGCCCGCGGCGCTAAGTCGCGATGGTCGGCGGTCAGATAGGCGACAAAGTTGGCATGGCCAATCTGGAAACGTGCCCCCACTGCGACCTCCCCGCATTCGTTTCTGAATCCGATCGGCGCTCACCAGACAATTTGCGTCAGCTCGAAGTGGCCTATGCTACTATAAGTAGCCGAATTTTGCGAAGCGGTTCCGGCGCGTATTTTTGTGATCGCTCTAGTGTGGTGGATTTGAAGTTCGTCCTATTATCGCTGCGGGCTCGCAGGCGAACTTCAAATCCAAACCACACTAGAAACATTAGCTTGCTGGTGTCCCTTTGATTCCAAAGTTCGCGTTGGGGATGCCGCAAGGTATGGTGAGCTTCGGAATCGGGACACTAGAGCATGATCCCGAAAAGTGGGAACCGGTTTTCGGAAAAGATCATGCTCAAACAGGAGCCTAGACTCTGATCCGATTCAACCAAATCGGATTAGTCTGGGCTACAATCCGAAATGGACGCGGCCTTCGGCGTCGATCTTCCAGGCCGGATTCCAGGCGATCTCCCAGGCGTGATCGTCGGGGTCGGCAAGATATCCGCTGAAGCCGCCATGCGGCGGCGCTTCCGGCGCCTTCAAAAGCGTGCCACCGAATTGCGTGAGACGCTCAAGCAGCGGCGCGACGCCTTCGCGCGTCGGCACATTATGCGCGAGAGAGAAAGCGCCCGGACGTTTTAACTCGGCCCGCCGCGCGTCGGCCTTGAGCTTGTCTTCGAGCCACGTGCCGAGCATCAGGCCGTTCATCTGGTAGAAGACGATCTCGTTGTTCTCGAACACCGGCTTCCAGCCGAAGCCTTCGACATAGAAACGCTTGGAGCGTGCGAGGTCCCGCACGCCGAGCGTGATGACGGATATCTGCTGCATAACGATGGCTCCCGCATGCTTCGTGTCTTGTGCGCGTATCATGCGAGAGCGATGTCGTCACGACAAAGGCAAGAGCCATTTTCCGGCGAGATTACGCGGTCCGAAAGCCGTTGCCGGTGTGCAACGAGGCTTCGTCTGGCCTCGGCAGGAGTCGAGATCCTTTGGACTGCGTTTCAAGTAAGGCGTCGCGCTCGGCCGTCGCCTGCGCCAGCACATGAAGACGCAGCGTCGACGACAAGTTGCTGACTTTCCGGTCGATATCGATCGCGCCGATATAGGTCGACAAGGTCTGGTGCCCGGCAGCGGCGCAGGCTTTCAGGCCCACCCAGAACGGATCTTCAAGGCTGACGCTGGTTTTGTGGCCGCTGATGACGATGGACCGTTTGATGACCGCGGAAGGCTTGGAACGTAAGGTCATGGTCAACTTCCCCGAGCCGCTGCGGATACATCGATCCGCGAATGACTCTCATTGTCTCATGTGACGCCTGTCCGGTCGGCGAACCGGTGCCCGGTTCATCGGGACAGGCGCTAACACGCGGCGGCCAAACACTGGCGGCCAACAGTCTCGCGGTCTTTTCTCGATCTGCGTTTAGGAGGAGAATGTTGCGCCAGGATGCGGCGCTTGTCTGAGCAAAGCGGCACATAAAAAGCAGTACATAGAAAAGTCGGCCCGGCCGGAGCCGGGCCAGTCTTTTGAGCTGCGTGTTGTCGGATGGCGGAGCAGCACTCGCTTTACCGAGATGGCTTCACCTGACAATGCTCCGACGAATCAGCAACGCTACTTCTGGTTCTGCTGGCCTGGCTTGTCGCTCTGGCCACCCTGCTGCTGGCCGCCCTTACCGGGCTCCTGAGTCTGCTGGCCGGGCGCCGGGGTCTGTCCGCCCTGCTGCTGGCCACCTTGGCCGCCCTGCTGGTTCTGCTGGCCTTGTTTCTTCTGGTCCTGGTCGTTCTGGTTCTGATTGGGATTGCTCATGAGAAGGCCTTTCTCTGTTGTCGCGTTAGATGCAGACCAACAGTTCCCGCACATGGCCGTTCCGCTTTGGTCGGGCCTTTCTTTTTTCATTTTTCCGTTATTCCTTTGACATTAGGTGATCGGGCGCGAATGCGACGCGCGCGCAAAGGTATTTCGCGACGCGGATTTTCGCGTGAGTATCGGATTAGGAACAAAGCCGGTTCAAACACGTTGCTAGAAGGCGCGCGGGCGCCGGGCCGCAAGTGAAATGCAGATACTCAAAGGCACACCATGGCCCACTCCGCCCGTTCGCTGCTCGACGCTGTGTGGTCGAAGATCGCGAGCAAGTCCGTGGCCGCGTCGCCGCCGGCCGTACTGATCCACGACCCGGCCGCTGAGGGCGCGCAGGATCTGGACGACCCGTTCCTCGATCCCAAGGCCCGCGAGCGCGCCGGAAATCTGATCGCCCGGGCCGCAAAGGGCACCAAGGACCCGGCGCCCTAAAGTCTTCCCGGCAGTCTTCCCGGCGAAGCCGCCGAAGCGAGATCGCCGTAAGGGCGCCGCCGTTTACCATGCGGCTAGCCGCTATGCGGGAAAGCCGATGGCTTTGGCCGGCAAAACCGCCTAAAAGCCTAGTTCGATCCCCCGCACCGGCCTGCCGGCCCGCGTCCGCCTTCAGGCGGATGCGCCGCGCGATGTGCGTCAAAAAGACTGGAACAACGTGGCATTTCTCCCAACTCACCCGGCCCTTGGCCGGGCGCTCACCGAGCGTAATTATGACGATCCGACCCCGGTGCAGGACGCGGTCCTGGGCACTGAGGCGGCTGGCCGCGACCTTCTGGTGTCGGCGCAGACCGGCTCCGGCAAGACCGTCGCCTATGGCTTGGCGATCGCGGCGACCCTGCTCGGCGAGGACGGCCATCTGGCGCGCAGCAAGCAGCCGGTTGCCTTGATCGTCGCGCCGACCCGCGAACTCGCCTTGCAGGTGCAGCGCGAACTCGCCTGGCTGTACCAATATGCCCATGCCCGCGTGGTGGCTTGCGTGGGCGGCATGGACCCGCAGCGCGAGCGCCGTGTGCTGGCCGATGGCGCCGACATCGTGGTCGGCACGCCGGGCCGGTTGCGCGATCATCTGGAGCGCCGCGGTCTTGATGTGACGGCCCTTAAGGCCGTGGTGCTGGACGAAGCCGACGAGATGCTGGATCTCGGTTTCCGCGAGGATCTGGAATTCATTCTGCAGTCGACGCCGGAAGAGCGCCGCACGCTGTTGTTCTCGGCGACGCTGCCCAAGACCATCGCCATGATGGCCAAGCGTTTTCAGCGCGATGCGCTGCGCATCGAGGTCAAGGGCGACACCCGCGCCCATGCCGACATCGAATACCGCGCCATCCGCATCGCGCCGAACGAGACCGAGCACGCCGTCGTCAACGTGTTGCGTTTCGTCGAGTCACCGGGCGCGCTGGTATTCTGCAATACGCGCGAATCCGTGCGCCATCTGCACGCCATCCTGTCGGAGCGCGGCTTCGACGCGGTGTCGTTGTCCGGCGAGTTGAGCCAGAGCGAGCGCAATCATGCGCTCCAGGCATTGCGCGACGGGCGCGCGCGGGTTTGCGTCGCGACCGACGTGGCGGCGCGCGGCATCGATCTGCCGAGCCTCGGCCTGGTCATCCACGCCGATCTGCCGCACGATTCCGAAACGTTGCAGCATCGCAGCGGCCGCACCGGTCGTGCGGGCCGTAAGGGCGTCAGCGTCCTTCTGGTGCCGCCGTCGAAGCGCCGCCGCGCCGAAGGCATCCTGATGACGGCCGGCATCAAGCCGACCTGGGGACCTCCGCCGACCGCCGACGAAATCCGCAAGCTCGATCAGGAACGGCTGCTGGTCGATCCGCTGCTGACCCCAGACGGCAACGAGGACGATCTGGTGATGGCGCGGGCGCTACTAGCAGAACGCTCAGCGGAAGAAATTGCCGCCGCCCTGGTGCGGGTCTATCGCTCGCGGCTGCCGTCGCCCGAAGATGTGTTCGATCCGGGTGAGCGCGGCGGCCCAATGCGCGAGGCCCGTGCGCCCCGCGACTACAGCAAGCAGCGCGATTATTCGACGCGTGACATGGATGCCGGCGATACGGGCGATTCACGACCGCCGCGCGCCGCGCGGCCGCCGCGGCCGGAGCGGATAAATCCGGAGCCGGGCGGGCCGGATGCGCGTCAGGCGCAAGGCGGCCCGATGGTCTGGTTCCGGCTGGACATCGGCCGCAACAAGAATGCCGATCCGCGCTGGCTGCTGCCGCTGATCTGCCGTCGCGGCAACATCACCAAGCAGGACATCGGCGCCATTAAGGTATCCGACAACGATACCAAGTTCGAAGTCGTCGCGTCGATCGCGGAGCGCTTCGCCGAGGCAACGCGCGGCACCGGTGGCGAGGGCAATATCACCCCTTCGGAAGCGCCCGCGGGTGGTGGCGGCAAGCCGCGGTTCGGCGGAGCCTCGCGTTCCAGCGGACCCTCGCGCTCCAGCGCGCCGCGGTTCAGTGCGCCGCGCGCCAGCGCAGCCCCGCGTTCGGATGCCGACGAAAAGCCGGTTGCCGACAAACCGTTCGCGGGCAAGCCGCGCGGGGATAAGCCGTTTGGCGCCAAGCCATTTGCCGGTAAGCCGCGTGGCGACAAGCCTGGCGGCTATAAGCCGGGTGGCTTCAAGCCCGGCGCCGACAAGCCGCGCAGCGGCCCGCGCAAGCCGTTTCATCGCGGCAAGGGGCCGGCGAGCGATGCAAAGCGCGAGACCCGGGGCAAGCCGGGCGCGTAGCGCATTGTCAGGCGAAGTGGGTAACGGTTCGCCGTCCGACAATGCGACAACGCTTTAAAGCGCGTGGTCAGTTCACCGGTCCGCTGACATGCAGCGGATCGTCGGCCGCGTCAGACGGTGCGCTCGGTGCCACACCCATCCGGCGGTTGACCATGACGGTCACCAGCCACAGTGCGATGCCGACGCCGATCAGCACGCCGGCGATCTTGTACTGAATCGGATCGCGGCCGGTCCACGGTCCGGCCAGGAACGCGCAGGACAGCGCGCCAAGTACCGCGACGATGCTGGGCGTGCGGAAATGCGAGTGTCCGACCTTGTCGCGGCGCAGCACCAGCACCGCGATATTGACCACGGTGAACACGCACAGCAGCAGCAGCGCGGTGGTGCCGCCGAGCGCCGGCACGCCGCCGACAAAGCCGATCAGCGCGAACGCCAGCAGCGTCGTGAAGCCGATCGCGATATAGGGCGTGTGGCGCTTCGCGTGGACCTTGCCGAGGATCAGCGGCAGCACGCCTTCGCGGCTCATGCCGTAGACGAGGCGGCTCGCCATCAGCATGTTGATCAGCGCGCTGTTGGCCACCGCGAACATGGTGATGAAGCCGAAAATGCCGAACGGGAAGTTCGGCGCGCCGGCCTGTACGACCTGCAGCAGTGGCGTTTCGCCTTCGCCGAGCTTGTCGGGCGCCACCAGCGTGATCGCGGAGATCGATACCAACACATAGATCAATCCGGTGATGCCGAGCCCGGCGAGCAACACCTTCGGAAAGATCCCGGCCGGGTTCTGGCATTCCTCCGCCATGTTGACCGAGTCCTCGAAGCCGACCATCGCGAAGAACGCCAGCGTGGTCGCCGCGATGACCGGCCAGATCAGGCTGCCATCGACACCGGTCTTGAATTCAAGCACGCGCGACACGTCGCCTTTGCCGCCGGCGATCGCCCAGAACCCGATAAAGATGATGATCAGCAAGCCGGTCAGTTCGACGCAGGTCAGCACCACATTGGCTTTGACGCTCTCGCCGACGCCGCGAAAATTCACGATGGCGACCACGGCCATGAATCCCAAGGCCAACATCGTAATGCCGATGCCGCCCGAAAGCCCCAGGTCGAAGGCGGTCGACATGTTGGCCGCGAATGCGCGTGAAGCGGTTGATGCGGACGTAATTCCCGAGCACATCACCGCGAAAGCGACGATGAAGGTGATGAAGTGAATGCCGAAGGCTTTGTGGGTGTACAGCGCGGCGCCGGCGGCGCGCGGATATTTCGTCACCAGTTCGAGATAGCTGAACGCGGTAATCAGCGCGACCACGAAGGCCACCAGGAATGGGAGCCAGACCACGCCGCCGACCTGTTTGGCGACCTGACCGGTGAGGGCATAGATCCCCGTGCCCAAAATGTCGCCGACGATGAACAGCAGCAGCAGCCAGGGGCCCATCACCCGCTGCAGGCTCGGTTCGATGGTCGGGGCAGGGGCTGCGCGGTCGCCTAGGGGAATGTCGGTCATCGAACTTCCTCACTGGGGGTCAGGATCGATCGCACAGCGAGTATTTTGGCCGGGGACCGGCAAGTCAACGGCGGCGCCACCTTTTGAGCCATGCCGCGCCGCACGCGAACCTGTCGTAATGCCATACCCCTTGCGGGGACTTCGTCGCGCGCTATATCTGCCCCGCCCCAATTTTCAGCAGCGAGTTAGCCGTATGAGCACCGAGACCGACACCGTGGCGCCCGAAAACGTCGCCACCCATCCATTTCAGGCCGAGGTCGCGGAACTTCTGAACCTGATGGTCCATGCGGTCTATTCGGAGACCGACATCTTCCTGCGCGAGTTGATCTCGAACGCGTCGGACGCCTGCGACAAGTTGCGCTATGCCGCCATCTCCAATCCCGACCTGATCGGCGACCAGCCGCTCGCGATCCGGATCACGCCCGACAGCGAAGCCGGCACGCTGACCCTCGCCGACAGCGGCATCGGCATGGACCGCCAGGAGCTGATCGACAATCTCGGCACCGTGGCGCGGTCCGGCACCAAGGCGTTCATCAGCCAGCTTGCTGAGGCCAAGGATGGCGCTGGTTTGATCGGCAAGTTCGGCGTCGGCTTCTATGCGGCGTTCATGGTGGCCGACCGCATCGAGGTGGTGAGCCGCCGCGCCGGCGCCGACGAAGCCTTCGTGTGGACCTCGACCGGCGGCGCCGGTTTCGAGATCGCGCCGGCCAGCGCCGAACAGGCCGCCGACGTGCCGCGCGGCACGAAAATTACGCTGCACCTGAAGGAGGATGCCAAGCGCTATCTTCAGACCCACGAAATCGAGCGGATCGTGCGGACCTATTCCGAGCACATCCTGTTTCCGATCGAACTCAAGGATAAGGACGCCGAGCCGCGGCAGATCAACAGCGCCAGCGCGCCGTGGCAGCGCTCGAAATCCGATATGACGCCGGAGGACTACAAGGAAGCGTATCAGGGCATAGCCGGCGCCTTCGACGAGCCGGCGATGACGCTGCATTACAAGGCCGAGGGCCGGCAGTCCTATGCGGTGCTGCTGTTCGCTCCGTCGAGCCAGCCGTTCGGCCTGTTCGATCCGGACCGCAAGGGCAAGGTAAAGCTCTATGTGCGGCGCGTCTTCATCACCGACGAGGCCGAGCTGTTGCCGCCTTATCTGCGCTTCGTGCGCGGCGTGGTCGACAGTGAGGATCTGCCGCTGAACATCTCGCGCGAGATGCTGCAGAACAATCCGCAGGTCGCGCAGATCAGGAAGGCGCTGACCGGCCGGGTCGTCGGCGAGCTGGAAAGCCTCGCCGACAAGAACACTGAGGCCTACGGCAAACTGTGGGATGCGTTCGGCACCGTGCTCAAGGAAGGCATCTACGAGGACTACGAGCGGCGTGACGCGCTGCTCGGCCTCGCGCGCTTCACCACGACGGTGGACGGCGGGCCGCGCTCGCTCAAGCAATATGTGGCTGACCTGAAGTCGAACCAGACCGAGATCTATTATCTGGTCGGTGAGGGCGTCGAACGGCTCAAATCCAATCCCAAGCTGGAGTCGGCGCGGGCGCGCGGCATCGAAGTGCTGCTGCTGACCGATCCGGTCGACGCGTTCTGGACCGCGACGCCGCTGGAGTTCGACGGCAAAAAACTAAAGTCGCTGAGCCAGGGCGATGTCGATTTCAGTCTGGTGCCGTTGCTCGAGGCCGATGCGAAGGCCGCCGAGGCCGACGCCAAGACCGATGGCGATACGAAGGTCGACGACGCCGATGTGGTGGCCATAGCCAAACTCGCGCTCGGCGACCGGGTGTCGGACGTGCGGGCCTCGCAACGCCTGACCGACAGCGCGGCCTGTCTGGTGGCGGGAGGGCAGGGGCCGGATCGCGAGCTGGAGCGTCTGCTGTCGCGGCAGAGCCGCGGCGCCGGCACCAAGCCGATCCTCGAACTCAACATGCGTCATCCGCTGGTCAAGGCGCTGGGTCGTGCGAAATTGGCCGCGCAGGATGACGACGTGTCGGATTTGTCAGCGCTTCTGTTCGAGCAGGCGCAGATCCTGGATGGCGAAGTGCCCGAGGATCCGGCCGCGTTTGCCAAGCGGCTGAACCGGCTGTTGGTGCGCGGACTGACGCCCGCCGCCTGAGGGATCAAAGATGCATGCGCGCGCGGACATCGAGGCGGCACTGCTCCGTCTCGCGCCGCGCATTCCGGCGCATGAATTCGGCGCGGTGGTCGACCATGCGTTGGACAGTCCGGCGCTGCGCACTGCTACATTGGAAAATGCCGCGTGGCTGTCGCTGGTCGCCTATGTGCGGCACAGCCTGACCGACTACGAGGCACTATTGGCCGATGGCTATGACCGCGACAGCGCCCGCTATTTCGTCGCGGCCGAGATCGAAACGATCCTGGCCGGATGGGGTGTGCGAAGAAAGCTGACGGCGGAGGAGTGAAAATGAGTGCGGAAACATGACTCCGTCATGCCCGGCCTTGTGCCGGGCATCCACGTCTTAACTGCATCG